>DATKQE010000030.1:0-69328 GCA_035532935.1 Allostellaceae bacterium | reverse complement strand
TTGGAGCGGGCGAAGGGATTCGAACCCTCGACCCCAACCTTGGCAAGGTTGTGCTCTACCCCTGAGCTACGCCCGCGCTCCGAGGCCGCGCATGATACAAGCGGCCGGCGCGTTTGCAAGGGCGGAGGGCCGGGCTAGGGTCCGCACCCCGCGGTGCGGGCGAAGGGAGGACGCGGATGGGCTTGGGGGTGCGCATTGTCCTGGCGGCGGCGCCGGCGATGGCCGGTGTCGTCGCGGCCCGGGCGGCGGATTATCCCGCCGCCGCATTGCGCGGCATTGCCGCTTCCTGCGCCGCGCGCGAGGACGTGCCGCCGGCGGCATCGCCGGCCTTCTGCCGCTGCTATGTCGGGCGGGTGCAGCAGACCATCGCCTGGGCCGATTGGCGCCACGCCGACGCGGCGCTCGCCGCCTCGGGCGCAAGCGGGCTCGGCCCCGCCGACAAGGCGGTCTTCGCCACGGCGTCCAGAGCCGCCACGGCGTGCTACGGCGCGACCGTGCGCTGAGGCGGCAGGGCGGGCCGCGATGTCCGCCACGCCCGAGGCGCTGTTCGCGCGGCTCGATGCGCTCGGCATCCGCCACGCGCCGCGCCGCGCCGGCGTGAAAACCGGCCCGAGGGCGCTTGCCAGAGCGCGCGCGCCCCGCCATGTTCTAGGGGTCTGAATTCAGGGAATTGCGCCCCATGGAACCGATCATCGGCGCTGCTGCCGCGTCTGCGGACGGCGCCACCGTCATCAAGAACGGGTCAACCGCGACCTTCATGGCCGACGTGGTCGACGCCTCGCACGAGGCGGCGGTGGTCGTCGATTTCTGGGCCCCGTGGTGCGGCCCGTGCAAACAGCTCGGCCCCACCATCGAAAAGGCGGTGCGCGACGCGCGCGGCAAGGTCCGGCTGGTCAAGATCAACATCGACGAGAACCCCGAGCTGGCGCAGCAGATGCGCATCCAGTCGATCCCGGCAGTCTATGCCTTCAAGGACGGCAGGCCGGTGGACGGCTTCGTCGGCGCGGTGCCCGAGAGCCAGGTGAAGCAGTTCGTGACGCGGCTCGCCGGCGCGGCGGCGGGTCCCGACCCGGTGGCCGAGGCGGTGGCGCTCGCCAAGGAGGCGGTCGCCGCCGGCGACCATGCCCGCGCCACCAACATCTATACCCAGGTGCTGCAGCACGACCCGGGCAATGCCGACGCGATCGCCGGCCTGGTGCGCGCCGCGGTCGCGCGCAAGGACCTGGCCAAGGCGAAGCAGTTGCTCGACCGTGCGCCCAAGGAGCTCGCGAGCCATGCCGAGGTCGCCGCGGCCCGCGCGGCGCTGGAGCTGGCCGAGGCCGGCGGCAAGGCGGCGGGCAAGGTCGGCGAGCTCAAGGCGCGATTGGAGCGCGACCCCAAGGACAACGAGGCGCGCTACGACCTCGCCGGCGCGCTCTTCGCCGCCGGAGAGCGCGAGGCGGCGATCGATCAGCTCCTCGATCTGGTGCGGCGCGATCGGGAATGGAACGAGCAGGCGGCGCGCAAGCAGCTCCTCAAATTCTTCGAGGCGATCGGGCTCGCCGATCCGATCACGGTGGCGGCGCGGCGCCGGCTGTCCGCGATCCTGTTCTCGTGATGCCGGGACCGTTCGATCCCGCCATTGCCGATCTGCCGGCGCTCCTGCCGGTGTTTCCCTTGACCGGCGTGCTGCTGCTGCCGCGCGGCCGGCTGCCGCTCAACATCTTCGAGCCGCGCTATCTCGCCATGACCCGCCATGCCCTGGGCCACGGCCGGATGGTCGGCATGATCCAGCCCCAGGACGGACAGGGCGATGCCGGCGACCCGCCGCTCTACCGCACCGGCTGCACGGGCCGCATCGCCGAGTTCCGCGAGACCGACGACGGGCGCTATCACATCACGCTCGTCGGCGGCGCCCGCTTCGACATCGCCGCCGAGCCGCCGCGCCATGAGCTGTTCCGCATCGTCGCCGCCGATTGGAGCCGGTATCACGGCGACCTCGCCGCCGGCACGACCGAACTCGACCGCGACCGGCTGGTGGCGGCGCTCAAGCCGTTTTTCCGCCACCACAGCATCACCGCCGATCTTGCCGCCATCGCCGCGGCGCCGGCCGACCGCCTCGTCACCTCGCTGTCCATGCTGTGCCCGTTCGCGCCGAGCGAGAAGCAGGCGCTGCTCGAGGCCGCCACCGGCACCGAACGCGCCAAGCTCCTCATCACGCTCATGGAGATGTCGGCCATGAGCGGCGGCGAGGGCGACGGCGCGCGCCACTGAGAGCTGCCATGAACGAAGCATCCGGTCCCGCGGTCGATCCCAAGCTGCTCGAGATCCTGGTCTGCCCCTTGACCAAGGGGCCGCTGCGCTATGACCGCGCGGCGCAGGAACTGGTGAGCCTCCAGGCCGGGCTCGCCTATCCCATCCGCGACGGCATCCCGATCATGCTGGTGGACGAGGCGCGCGCGCTCACCGAGGAGGAAAAGGCGCGGCTGCACGCGCCACCGGGCGCGGCGCGATGAGCGCCGGACTCGGCACCGACCGCTGGCCGGTCGAGCTGCGTCTCAAGACGAAAGAAAAGGCGCTCGAGATCGATTTCGACGACGGCGCGTCCTTCCGCCTGCCGGCCGAATATCTCCGCGTCGAGAGCCCCTCGGCCGAGGTCCAGGGCCACGGACCGGGGCAGAAGCAGGTGGTCGCGGGCCGCGCCCATGTCGGCATCCTGCGGCTCGAGCCCGTCGGCAACTACGCCGTGCGCATCGTGTTCGACGATCTGCACGACACCGGCATCTTTTCCTGGACCTATCTCTACGAATTGGGGCGCGAGCAGGGACGGCGCTGGCCGGAATATCTCGCTGCCCTGGCCCGCGCCGGCCTCGCGCGCGAGCCGGAGCGGGCACGCTAGGGCGGATCATGGCCATGCTGTCGACCAAGAACATACCGGCGAATGAACGCCTGATCCTGGCGCTCGACGTCGCCGACGCGGGCGCGGCGCAGCGTCTCGTCACGACGCTCGGCGACAGCGTCGCCTTCTACAAGCTCGGCCTCGAACTGTTCATGGCCGACGGTTATTTCGGCCTGCTGCAATGGCTCGCCGCGCGCGGCAAGAAGGCATTCGCCGATCTCAAATTCTTCGACGTGCCGGAAACCGTCGCCGGCGCGGTGCGGCAGTTGCGCGGCAAGGGCGCGACCTTCGCCACCGTCCACGGCAACGACGCGATCCTGCGTGCCGCCTGCCGCGAGAAGGGCGATCTCAAGATCCTCGCCGTGACCGTGCTGACCAGTCTCGACCAGGGCGATCTCGACGATCTCGGCTTCACGGTGGAGGTCGAGAAACTGGTGCTGTCGCGCGCCAGGCGGGCGCTCGAAATCGGCTGCGACGGCGTCATTTCCTCGGGTCTCGAGGCCGCCCGGCTGCGCGAATATTTGGGCGAAAATTTTCTCGTCGTCGTGCCCGGCATCCGGCCGGTGGCCAATGTCGACGACCAGAAGCGCACCGTCGATGTCGAGGACGCGTTCCGCGCCGGGGCGGACTACATCGTCGTCGGCCGCCCGATCCGCAACGCCGCCGACCCGAAACGCGCGGCCGACGACATCCAGCGCCGCATCGCCACCGTGTTCGGCGCATAGCGGCGCGCTAAAGCCGCTCGCCGCGAGCGAGGCGCGGCAGCGTGCCGATCGTGCCCATCGCATGCTGCATGAACAGGCGCTTCAGCGGCGTCATCCGGTCGACCGCGGCGAGGCCGAGATCGCGCGCCAGCCGCAGCGGCGGCAGCGCGTTCGAGAACAGCCGGTTGAGCCCGTCGGTGACCACACCCAGGAGAACCGCGTCGGCGCGGCGCCAGCGCTCGTAGCGTTCGATCGCCGTGCCGGCGCCGATGTCGAGCCCGAGCCGGCGCGCATCGACGACGATCTCGGCCAGCGCCGCCGCGTCGCGGATGCCGAGATTGAGCCCCTGCCCCGCGATCGGATGGATCACATGCGCCGCCTCGCCGACGAGCGCCAGGCGCGGCCCGCCATAGCGCGCTGCATGCAGGAACGACAAGGGATAGGACCAGCGCGGCCCCACCACCTCGAGCGCGCCCCAATGATCGCCGAAGCGGCGGGCCAGCTCGGCCTGGAACGACGCGTCGTCGAGCGCCAGCAGCGCCGGCGCCAGCGCGGCGCGCTCGGTCCACACGATCGACGAACGCCGCCCGGTCATCGGCAGGATGGCAAAGGGTCCCGCCGGCAGGAAATGCTCGATCGCGATGCCGCGATGCGGCTCGGCGTGGCGCACGGTGCAGACGATGCCGGTCTGCGGATAGGACCAGCTCAAGGCGGGAATGCCGGCAGCCGCGCGCAGCGGCGATGTCCGTCCGTCCGCCGCCGCCACCAGCGCCGCGCGGATGCGCCGCCCGTCGCCAAGCTCCGCCTCGGCGAAGTCGGCGCCATAGGCAACGCCGCGGACCGCGAGCGGCGCCAGATGGCGCAGCGCCGGCAGGGTCGCGATATGGCCGAGCAGCGCGCGCCGCAGCACGCGGTTCTCGACGATGAAGCCGAGCGGATGGTCGCCGGCGAGGCGATGGTCGTAATGCACGTGAAGCCGTGACTCGCCATCGGCGACCCGGATCTCGAGAATGGGCTCGGCGTCGGCGGCGAGCGCGGGCCATAGGCCGATCGCGGCGAGCACGCGCTGCGAGCCATAGGCGAGCGCGGTGGTGCGGCCGTCGAAGGCCGCGTCCTGCATCCGCGCCGGATCCTCGCGATCGACCAGCGCGGTCTCGATCCCGGCCCCGGCACAGGAAGCCGCCAGCGCCATGCCGGCAAGACCGCCACCCACGACCAGAAGCTCGACCCGCAACTCGGCCATGGCCCGACAATGGCGCGCGCGGCCCGGGTCGACAAGTCTTCCTGCCTGACTCCAAATGGGGATGCCCGGCAATCAGGCAGGGGTTAACGGACTGCCTAAAATTTCATCATGCCCGCAGGCCCGCCAGCGCGGCGGGACAGGCCCACGCCGGGCCGGATCGGGTTGCGGCGCCTTGGCATGAATCTTGTTTACCGTCTCCCTCGCGCCGTCGGCTCGACCGGAAAAGGCGCGTGGATGGTTTGGAGGTCGGCTCATGTCCTTTCGCCCAGTATGGTCCGCGGCGGTGCGGTTACTGCCGCTTGTGCTCTTCGTCTGTGCCGTGGCTTTGCCGCTTGCCGCGGTCCAGGCTCAGACCCCGGCGCCGGCGGCCACGGCCGCGGCTCCGGCGCCGGCGGCGGCCGCCGCTCCGGCCGCGGCGCCGGCCCCGCCCGCGTGCGATGCCAAGACGCTTGAGAAATGCACGCCCAACTCGGGCGACACCGCCTGGATGCTCACCTCCATGGCGCTCGTGCTGATGATGACGGTGCCCGGTCTCGGCCTTTTCTACGGCGGCATGGTGCGCAAGAAGAATGTCGGCGACACGGTGATGACCAGTTTCGCCATCACCTGCCTCGTCACCGTGCTGTTCGCGGTTCTGACCTACAGCATGGCCTTCCGCGCCGGCACGCCGTTCGTCGGCGGCCTCGACCGCGCCTTCCTGCAAGGAATCCTGAGCGATATCTCGCAGGGCATCGGCAATCCCAATCCGCTCGCGCCGACCATCCCCGAGACCGTCTACATGTGCTTCCAGATGACCTTCGCGATCATCACGCCGGCGCTGATCGCGGGCGCCTTCGCCGAGCGCATGAAGTTCTCGGCGATGCTGTGGTTCATCGGGCTGTGGTCGATCTTCGTCTATGCGCCGGTCGCGCACTGGATGTGGGGCCCCGACGGCATGTTCAACAGCGCCAACAACGACGCCGTGTTCAAGGTGCTGGACTTCGCCGGCGGCACGGTGGTGCATGTCAATTCCGGCGTCGCCGGGCTGATGTGCGCGCTGATGCTGGGCAAGCGCAAGGACACCGGGCCGGCGCACAATGTCGTGCTGACCTTCATCGGCGCCTCGCTGCTGTGGGTCGGGTGGTTCGGCTTCAACGCCGGCTCGGCGGTGTCGGCCGGCATGCAGGCGGGCATGGCGATGACGGTGACGCAGCTCGCCACCGCGATGGCCGGCCTCACCTGGATGTTCGTCGAGTGGGCGCATCGCGGCAAGCCCACCGTCGTCGGCATCTGCTCGGGCGCGGTCGCGGGGCTCGTCGCCATCACCCCGGCCTCGGGCTTTGTCGGCCCGATCGGCTCGCTCGTCATCGGCATCGTGGCGGGGATCGTCTGCTACATGTCCGTGACCGCGATGAAATCGGCCTTCGGCTATGACGACGCGCTCGACTGCTTCGGTGTCCATGGCATCGGCGGCGCGACCGGCGCCATCCTCACCGGCGTCTTCGCCCTCAGCGAGTACGGCGGCACGCCCGGGCTGATCGAGGGCAATGCGCACCAGGTGCTGAACCAGATCTACGGCGTCGCGGTCGTCGTCATCTACGACGCGGTGGTGTCGCTGATCATCCTGAAGATCGTCGATGCGATGGTGGGGCTCCGCGTCGATGCCGAGATCGAGCAGGACGGGCTCGATCTTGCGCTCCATGGCGAGGCGGTGCAGTAGCCGCGCGCCGCGGGGCGATCGATGGGGGCGGCCTTCGGGCCGCCCCTCTTCATTTGAGCGCGCCGCCGATCATGCGCCACATGTAGAGCGCCAGCACCGAGCGATAGGGCGCGAACCGGGCAGCGGCCTTGGCCGGCCGGCGCCGCCCGATATAGTCGCGGAAGACGCGTTGCACGGCGAGATCGCCCACGGGCCAGATGTCGGTCTCGCGGCAATAGAAGATGGCGAGCATGGCGCAACTCCACGGCCCGATGCCCCAGATCCGGCAGAGCTGTGCCGAGCGCTCGGCGTGATCGACGCCGCGCAATGCGGCGAGCGCGCCTTGTTGCCCGAAAGGCCGCAGGCGCGCACCTCCTGGTCATCATCCACGGCAAGGCCGAGGCGTTCGACGACGTCGACCGCGTGCCCGAGACCGCGGCGGCGATCGCCCACGCGCACGGGCCGGAGATGGTGCGCACGCTCGAGTCGCTCGGCTGGACGTTCACCATCGCGGTCGAAGAGCCGGTCGGCTGAAGCCGTCCTGCGCCCCGCCGCCGTCCTGAGTCCCGGGAGATACCCGTGAAACCCGGTATCGGGCCGCACCGCGTCCCCAATATCTTGGGGGTCCTTGGCGGCGCCTGGGGATTTGCGTATGATTTCGCCCGTTTGTGCTAAGGACCTGCCCTTGCCTCTGAACCCCCGCCTCGCGCGGATCGACGTCAACCCCTTCACCCGGCTGCGGGCGCTTCTCGATGGCACGCCGCCGCGCGCCAACCTGCCGCACGTCCTGATGCACCTGGGCGAGCCGCAGCACGAGCCGCCGCCCCAGGTGGCGCGCATCATCGCGGACAGTGCGCATCTCTGGAACCAGTACCCGCCGATGTGGGGCACGCCGGCCTATCGCGACGCCTGCGCCGGCTGGCTCACGGCGCGCTATCGCCTGCCCGCGGGCATGATCACCGGCGACCGCCACGTGCTGTCGCTCAACGGCACCAAGGAGGGGCTCTATCTCGTCGCCGCCCTGGTCGTGCCGCAGGACAAAGGCGGCAAGGCGCCGGTCGTGCTCATGCCCAACCCCTATTATCTCGTCTATAACGGCGCGGCGGCGATGGCCGGGGCCGAGAGCGTCTTTCTCGACGCCACGCGCGAGACGGCATTCCTGCCCGATCTCGACGCCATTCCCGAGGCCGTGCTGGCGCGCACCGCGCTATTCTATCTGTGCAGTCCCGGCAATCCGCAGGGTGCGATCGCGGATCTGGCCTATCTCAAGCGGGCCATCGCGCTTGCGCGCGCCTATGATTTCGTGCTCGCGGTCGACGAGTGCTATTGCGAGATCTACGATCGGGCGCCGCCGCCGGGCGCGCTCGAGGCCTGTGCCGCGCTCGGCGGCGATCTGCGCAATGTCCTCGTATTCCATTCGCTGTCCAAGCGGTCGAACGGCGCCGGCCTGCGCTGTGGCTTCGTCGCCGGCGATGCCGACCTCATCGCCGCCTTCACCCAGCTCCGCGGCTTCGGCGGCGCCCAGGTGCCGCTGCCGATCCAGGCGGCGGCGACGTGGCTGTGGCGCGACGAGGCTCATGTCGAGGCCAACCGCGTGCTCTATCGCCGCAAGTTCGATGTCGCCGAGCGCATCCTCGCGGGAAGCTTCGGGTTCTATCGCCCGCCCGGCGGGTTCCTGTTGTGGCTCGATGTCGGCGACGGCGAGGCGGCGGCGCGCCGGCTGTGGCGCGAGGCGGCGGTGCGAACGCTGCCCGGGGCCTATACCGCGCGCGCGGATGCGCGCGGCGAGAACCCCGGACGGCCCTATATCCGGGTCGCCCTCGTTCATGACGATGCGATCATCGAGGCGGGCCTCACCCGCATGGTGAAGTTGCTGGGCCAGGGAGAGCGGCAATGGCGTTGATCGGCGAGATGACGCGAAAAGCGCCGCTGGTGCCGGAGGGATTTTCGCTCCGTCGCTACGTGGTGCAAGGCGCCGGGCTGGCGCTCTTCGTCGCCGCCGTCCTGCTCGCGCTCGCCCTCGCCACTTACAGCAGCGCCGATCCGTCCTGGGACAATGCGGTCGATGCGCCGGTATTGAACGCGCTGGGGCCGGCCGGCGCCAGGCTGTCGGATGCACTGCTGCAGGGGCTGGGGCTCGGCGCCTGGCTGCTGCCGCCGATCCTGTTCGACTGGGCGGTGCGGCTGTTGCTCGGGCGCGGGCTCCAGCCGCTGTGGCTGCGGCTCGCCGTACTGCCGCCGATGCTGGCGGCGGCGGCGCTGGCGCTGTCGATCTTTCCGGCGCCTTCCCGTTGGCCAGTGGCAGCGGGGCTCGGCGGCGCCGCGGGCCGCCTCGGCAAGACGGCGCTCGATGCCGCCAATCTGGCCCCGCCGCTCGCGGCCATGGCCGCGGCCGGGCTGGTCGGGCTGATGCTGTTTTATGTCATGGGCTTCTCGCTCGCGGCGGCGGCGCGCGTCCTCGCCGTGGGCGAGCCCGCGGCCGGGCCGGCACGGCCGGGCCGCATCGCCCGCCTTCGCGCCCGGATCGCCGACTGGCGCAAGGCGGCCGCGGCGATCGATGCCAATCTGCCGCTGCGGCGCGAGCCGCATCTCGACGCGCCGGCCGCTGCCGCCGACGCCGCGCCCGAAGCCGCGCCCGAAGCCGAGGACGCGCCGGCGCCGCGCCGCGCCGCCGCGGTCGACCTGCCGCAGCGGGCGCGCCGCCGCGCCGATCCGGCGCGCCAGGCCAGCCTCGATCTGCGCAAGGCCGGCGAGCATCTGCTGCCGCCGCTCGAGCTCCTGCGCGAGGTACCGCCGGCCAAGGCCGCCGCGATCAACGAGGAATCGCTGCAGCAGAACGCGCGGCTCCTGGAATCCGTGCTCGAGGATTTCGGCGTGCGCGGCCAGATCGTGAAGGTGCGGCCCGGTCCGGTGGTGACGCTCTACGAGCTCGAGCCGGCGCCGGGCATCAAGGCCTCGCGCGTCATCGGGCTCGCCGACGACATCGCCCGCTCGATGAGCGCGATCTCGGCGCGCGTCGCGGTCGTGCCCGGCCGCAACGTGATCGGCATCGAGCTGCCGAACCAGCGCACCGAGATGGTCTATCTGCGCGAGCTGCTCGCCTCGGAGTCCTACGAGCGCGGCACCGCCAGGCTGCCGCTCGTGCTTGGCAAGGACATCAGCGGCGCGCCGGTGGTCGCCGACCTCGCGCGCATGCCGCATCTCCTCATCGCCGGCACCACCGGCTCGGGCAAGTCGGTCGGCATCAACACCATGATCTTGTCGATCCTGCACCGGCTGCCCCCCGGCGAGTGCAAGTTCATCATGATCGATCCCAAGATGCTGGAGCTGTCGGTCTATGACGGCATCCCGCATCTGCTGGCGCCGGTAGTGACCGAGCCGCGCAAGGCGGTGGTGGCGCTCAAATGGACGGTGCGGGAGATGGAGAACCGCTACCGCGCCATGTCGAAGCTCGGCGTGCGCAACATCGAGGGCTACAACCAGCGCCTCGCCGAGGCGGCGGCCAAGGGCGAGGCGCTGCTGCGCCGCATCCAGACCGGCTTCGACGACGACGGCAGGCCGGTATTCGAGGAGCAGCCGCTCGACACCGATCCGCTGCCTCTCATCATCGTCGTGGTGGACGAGATGGCCGACCTGATGCTGGTGGCCGGCAAGGATATCGAGGCGGCGATCCAGCGCCTGGCGCAGATGGCGCGGGCCGCCGGCATTCACATCATCATGGCGACGCAGCGGCCCTCGGTCGATGTCATCACCGGCACCATCAAGGCCAACTTCCCGACCCGCATCAGCTTCCAGGTGACGTCCAAGATCGACAGCCGCACCATCCTCGGCGAGGCCGGGGCGGAGCAGCTCCTGGGGCGCGGCGACATGCTGCACATGGCTGGCGGCGGCCGCATCACCCGCGTCCACGGCCCTTTCGTCTCCGACGAGGAAGTCGAAGCGGTGGTGCGCTTCCTCAAGGAGAACGGCGGCGAGCCGACCTATCTCGACGAGGTGACCGAGGACGACGCCGAGGGCGCCGCCGCCTTCGTCGGCGAGGACGAGGCCAGCGGATCGGGCGACGCGCTCTACGATCAGGCGGTGGCGCTCGTGTGCCGCGAGCGCAAGGCGTCGACGAGCTTCGTCCAGCGCCATCTCCAGATCGGCTACAACCGTGCCGCGCGCATCATCGAGCGCATGGAAGGCGAAGGCGTGGTGAGCGGCGCCAACCACGTGGGCAAGCGCGAAGTCCTGGCCCGCAAGCTCGATTGAGGGATTTTCGTCGATGCCGATATGGGCAGCAGGTCGATCCGGCAGCATGACGCGGCGCGCCGCGCTGGCGGGGCTCGCGGCCGCGCTGGCGGCCGCGGCGTCGCGGGCACGGGCGGCGGTGCCGCAGGCCGCGCCGCTCGACGAGGCGGCCTATCAGGAGGTGCTGCGCGTCCAGGCCTATCTCAACGGCATCCGCACCATGCAGTCGCGCTTCGAGCAGGTCGCGGACAATGGCGGCGTCGCCCAGGGCACGATCTATCTCGACCGGCCCGGCCGCATGCGGATCGTCTATGACCCGCCGTCGACGATCCTCATCGTCGCCACCGGGGGGCAGGTCTATTACTACGACCGCAATCTGCAGCAGGTGACACGCACCACCGTCAACGACACGCCGGCGTGGTTCCTGTTGCGCGATCGGATCACGCTCGGCGGCGAAGTGACGCTGACCCACTACGCGCGCGCGGCCGACACGGTGCGGGTGACGCTGGTCGAGACCGACAATGTCGATCTCGGGCAGGTCACGCTGGTGCTGAGCGAACAGCCGCTCGCCCTGCGGCAATGGATCATCCTCGACGCGCAGAAGAAGCAGGTGACGGTGACGCTGCAAGACCCGCAATTCGGCGTCGCCCTCAACCCCAACCTGTTCTATTGGACCGATCCGCGCGGGTAGGGCGTCAGGCGAATTCCAGCATCAGGCGAATTCCAGCAATTGGTGCGTCTCGTCCGTCAATTCGCCGGCCGCAGGGGCCGTCGCGCGAAGCGTCCGCAGCCGCGGCGGTCGAAGGACCCGCGACCGAACGCCGGCCATCGGCGATTCCCCTGTGATGCCACGGCACTGGCTTGAATATTTACCGATCTCGGTACATAGATAGAGAAGCCATGCCAACGACTTCCGCGCGGGCCGCCGCGTCCGGCCGCACGCCGCCACCCGTGATCGGCATCATCTGCTGCTCCCGCCTGGACGGCGATCACGTCCTCCACACCGTATCGCAGAAATACGTCGTCGCCGCGATCGAGGGCGCCGGCGGGCTGCCGCTGCTGGTGCCGGCCATCGGCGACCGGGTCGCGGCCGAGGAAGCGGCGGCACGGCTCGACGGCCTGCTGATCCCCGGTTCGCGCTCCAATGTCGAGCCGCACCACTACGGCGGCGAGGCGAGCCTGCCCGAGACCCCCCACGACCCGGCGCGCGACGGCATGTCGCTGCCGCTGCTGCGCGCGGCGGTCGCGGCGGACGTGCCGGTGCTGGCGATCTGTCGCGGCATTCAGGAGTTGAACGTCGCCCTCGGCGGCAGCCTGCATCAGCGCGTCCATGAGCTTCCCGGCCGCCTCGACCATCGCTCCGGGCGCCGCGGCGAGCCGCTCGACGTGCGCTATGCCTATGATGCGCACGCGGTGTCGCTGACTCCCGGCGGGCTGTTCGAGCGCATCGCCGGGCAGCCGAGCCTGATCGTCAACTCGCTGCACCAGCAGGGCATCGACCGCCTCGCGCCGGGGCTCGTCGTCGAAGCCACGGCGCCCGACGGACAGATCGAGGCGGTGCGCCTGCCCACGGCGCGGTTCGTCATCGGCGTGCAATGGCATCCCGAGCACCGGCTCGCCGAGGAGCCGTTCTCGCGCGCGCTCTTCGCCTTGTTCGGCGAAGCATGCTACGGCCATTTGTGCCGCCGCCTCGCGGCGTGATGGGACGCTTCGCCGTCGCGCTGACGTTCGCTTGCGTCGTGGCGTTCGCTTGCGTCGCGGCGGCGCCGGCGGCCCGGGCGCAGCTCATTGCCTTGCCGTCGTGCAGCGGCCTCGTGCCGGATTTGCAGCGCAGCCCCGCGCTCGTGCGCAGTGGCCTGCATATCCTGCGGGTCGACGAGATCGTCGAGGACGTCAGTTCCTCGCCGCTCGCCCGCATCTGCACCGGGGTGGCCCATTACGCCGACGAGTCGCTCCATCTGACCTACACCGCGGACTGGCGCGACAACAACCGGACCGATTATGTCGTGCAGTCGCACGAGACGACCGCGGCCGAGGAGGCGAGCCGCGCGCTCAGCCTGCGCATCCGCACCCATCCCGCCGATGACGACGGTACATTTTCGCTGGACGATTACGTGCCCTATTGCGGCGACGCCGAGTTCACCAAGCTCGCGACCGCCGAACTGCATCTCGGGATCAGCGCGCGCAACGCCTTCTACCGCGAGCCCAGCTTCAGGATCATGTCGATCACCACCAACGGCTATGGCTCGGGCGTGCTCGCCAATTGCATCGCGGAGGTGGGCAATGACAAGGAGAAGGGGGCGATCTTCCTCGGCACCGACTGGGCCGACCGCGCCGGCCGGAACACGCGCCGCTACCAGTTCTACATCCTGGCCGCCGGCCCCGACGGCTGGAAGCTCAAGAACCGGCTGTGGGAACTGGGCGCCGAATGACGCAACCCGGGCGTGTGGCCGACCACGGTGCCCGGTACCGGGCATCTCCTGATCCTGGTGGCGCCGGACCGCTGCGCGGCACTATTGCTGTAGCGGCTGGCGCCTTGACCCATGCCGGAGATGCGGACAAGGCATGCACACCTTGACCGGCAGCCAGGGCGCTCCCACCTATTTCTCAAGAAGTGACGGGCGGCCCCGCTGCCCTCGGCCCGGCGCCAAGCTGGGCTCCCCCTTTGGGGTGGGCTTCCGGCGCCCGGCCAATCCCCCCTTGGCCGGGCGCTTTTCGTTTGCCGGACCGCGTGTGCCGCAGACGGAAGCCATGCGCCGCGATACGATGCCGACGCCATGCCCTTTGCGATATCGAGCCCCGCCTTCGCCGATGGCCAGCCGATCCCCGCTCTCTATAGTTGCGTCGGCGCCAACATCTCGCCGCCGATCATGTGGCGCGATGCGCCGTCCGGGACGCGGAGCTTCGTTCTCGTCGTCGAGGACCCCGACGCGCCCGGACGCGTGTTCCGCCATTGGGGCGTGTACGACATCCCGGCCGACCGCACGGCACTTTCCCAGGGTGCCAGTCTCGAAGGGCTGGCGCGCGCGATCAACGATTTCGGCCATGCGCGCTATGACGGCCCGTGTCCGCCGCCGGGGACCGGCGTGCATCACTATCGCTTTCGCCTTGCCGCGCTCGATCGTGCCGCGCTCGTGGTCGGCGCCGATGCCGACGTCGCCGCGCTGTGGCGAGCGGCGCAGCCTTACGTTATCGCCGAGGCGGAGCTCGTCGGCACCTATTCGCGCTGAAGCGAAGCATGATCCGGCGCCGCACGTTTTGCCGCGCCGGGGATGAAGCGACGTCTGGTCGCGCCGCCGGTTTTGAACCATACTCGCGCGCACGATGGCGCAGAACGATGCGCGAAGGGAGGAACGCTTGGCTCAGATTCCGAATAGCGTCGCGGACATACTCAAATCCAAGACGACGCGCGGCCTGCCGCGTCCGGTCGATTACGGCACGACCGACGTGGCAAGCCATGTTCAGGGCAACGACAATTTCCACCGCGTCTTCGCGATCCGGCCCGGCGAGCATGTCGTCATGCTCACCGATCCGCTGCTCGATCCGCGCGTGGTGCAGGCGGTCTATGGCCTGGCGCGGGCGCGCGGCGCAACCTTCACCTCCTATATGGGCCCGTCGACGCGGCTGATGGCGGTTCCGGACGAGGCCCGCGCGCTGGTCGAGCGCGCCGATTTCGTCGTCTCGAGCTGGTTCGCCTCGGTGATCGATCCGTTCTGCATCGATCTTCGCCGCGACAAGGGGCAGCGCTGGATCAAGATCACGTTCTTCCGCAACCTCGATCTCTTGCAGACGCCGCAGGCGCGGTTTCCGCTCGAGATACTGGGTGAGATCATCCGCGCCTCCTCGCGCGCCTATCCGGACACCGGCGCGTTCGATCTGCGCTTCAGCGACGCGCGCGGCACCGACGTGGCGGTGCGTTTCACCGAGGAGATGCGCAAGCGTATGAAGTCGGACAATCGCTGGCGCGGCCACAACGTCGCCGACGAGGACGGATGCTATATCCATTTCCTGCCGACCCACGGGCCCAATCTCTACGAGGTCAAGATGGTCGGCGGCAGCCACATCAATCCGCACATGCCCGTCAACGGCATCCTCTATCCGCAATGGGCCGTGGGTTTCGAGCGGCCGTTCGAGGAGAAGATCGGCGTCGAGTTCAAGGACGGGCGGGTGGCGGCCATCCACGGCAACAGCGAGGAGGCGCATATCCTGCGCTTCATCGTCGGCGGCGTGCTCGAGGAACTGGGCTGCGGCCACAATCCGAAGGCGCCGCGCTTCGACATCTATCCGGCCGGGCCCAATTCGCCGGGCGCCTTGCATTTCGGCGTGAACGCGCTCGCGCCATCCGATTATCTGCAGCGGATCATGCCGAACTGGGAAGAGCCGCATGTCCACATGGACCTCGTGACCTTCGACACGACGGTCACGGCGGGGAACCGGGTGGTCATCGAGGAAGGCTTTCTCCAGGCGCTGCGCGATCCCGCCGTGATCGAGACGGCGCGGCGCTATGGCGATCCGGTCGATCTGCTCGAGAGCTTTCCGGTCTGAAAACAGGTCCAAGGGAGGAAGAAGTAATGCGTGCCAGAGTATGGATCGCAGGGGCTGCGGCGTTCGTCATCGGCCTGTCGATGGCGGCGGCGGCCGGTGCGGCGACAATCGACGATTCCTTGAACAAGCTTGCCGCCGCGGCCGCCAAATCCGGCAGCGTGATCTGGTATGAAAGCTCGCCCGACCAACAGGCGCAAAAGATCGTCGCCGCCTTCAACAAGCGTTTTCCCAATGTGAAGCTCGAACACATTCGCGATACCGGCGGCAATTCGATCGGCGCCCGCATCGTCCAGGAGAGCCAGGGCGATGCCCGCACCGCGGATGTCGCCACCGTCGGAAACTCCATCCTGATGCCGCTGATCGCGCGCAAGCTGGTGCGGCAAGTGGATTGGAAGGGATTGGGTGCAGCGGCGAAGCTGACGCCGTCGCCTTACGCGATCACCTGCACCGCAGTCGTCTATGTCATCGTCTACAACACCAATCTGGTGAAGCCGGCCGACGCGCCCAAGAACTGGGACGACCTGCTCAACCCGCGCTGGAACGGCAAGCTCGGCGTGTGGGTGCGGGCCGAGGGCCAGGCGGCGCTCTCGTCCGTCTGGGGCGAGGACAAGGTCGCCGCCTACATCAAGAAGTTGAACGCCAACCATCCCGTGCTCGAGAAGAGCACGTTTCCGCTGGCGCAGCAGGTCGCCGCGGGCGAGCTTCTGCTCGGCCTTGGCATCTATCACACGGCGCAGCCGCCGCTCCGGGCGGGCGCGCCGATCAAAGTGGTGATCACCAATCCGGCCGCCGTCGACATGCTCTACGACATCGTTCCGACCCATGCCAAGAACCCGAGCGGCGGTGAACTCGTGGCGCTTTGGCTTGCCACGCCCGAAGGCGCCAGGGCCTACGAGGACGCGACCGACCGCGGCAATCCGCTGATCGAGGGCACCAAGACCGAGGCGCTGCTGCGCGGCCGCACGATCGCGGAGTATCCGCCCGACCAGGCCAAGCGCGAGGCCGAAGTCGTCGAGCGCTTCAACAAGCTGCTCGAAAGTGGCGCGACCCAGTGACGTGAGCGCGGTTCGGCTCGCAGCAGCGCCGGCGCGGCCGCGCGACCGCGCGGCGGGTCGGCGCTGGCGGCTGCGCTTTCTGCCGGCAGTCGCGATGGGGCTGGTGCTGGGCTATCTCGTCGTCGTGCCGCTCGTGCTCATGGTGGTGAGCAGCGTTCGGCCGGGCGGGTTCCCGCTCGATCCCGGCTTCACGCTGCGCCATTACGCCGCCGCCTACGGCGATCCGCGGTTCTGGGGGCTGGTCGAGACCACGCTGCTGTTCGGCCTGGGATCGACCGGCGTCGCGCTCGGCCTCGGCATCGGTCTTGCCTGGCTGATCGAGCGGTCCGACTTTTCGGGCCGCGGGGTGCTGCGCGGCCTCGTGCTGTTGCCCATGGCGACGCCGCCGCTGCTGCTCGCCATCGCCTGGTCGATGCTGCTGAGCCCGCGCAACGGCGCCATCAACACGCTGCTGATCGACACGCTCGGGCTTGCCGGTGCGCCCTTCAACATCTATAGCCTGCCCGGTCTCGTCTTCGTCCAGGGCATGGCGCTGGTGCCGACGGCTTACCTGTTCCTCGCGCCGGCCTTTGCCAACATGGACCCGAGTCTCGAGGAGGCGGCGATGGCCTCCGGGGCCGGCAACTGGATGCTGATCCGGCGCGTGCTGCTGCCGATCCTCCGGCCGTCGATCCTGTCGGCGGCGATTTTCATCCTCATCGTCACGCTGGTGGTGTTCGACATTCCCGGCACGCTCGGCACGCCGGGCCGCATCTTCGTCCTGAGCACGCAGATCTATTACCTCGTCTCCGACAGTCCGACCGGCATGCCGCTCTACGGCGAGGTGAGCGCGCTGGCGATGGTTTTTCTTGTCCTGCTGCTCGGGCTCGGCTGGAGCTATCATCGCTTGACGCGCGAGGCGCAGCGCTATCGCACCGTGACGGGCAAGGGATTTCGCCCGCGCCTTTTTCCCCTGGGCCGCTTGCGGGCCGTGGCGATCGCCGCGCTCGTTCTCTATTTCCTTCTCAGCGTGGTCGCACCCATGGTGATGCTGGGCTGGACCAGCCTGATGCCCTACCAGACCGTCATCTCGGCCGCCACGTTCAAGCTCATCACCTTCGCGAACCACCGCGACTTTCTCGCCAATCCGCGCGTGGCCGCCGCGACCGAGCATTCGCTCGTCATCGCCGTCACGGCGGCGACCGCGGTGGCCGTGCTGTCGCTCCTGGTAGCGTGGATGACGACGCGGCTGAAGGTGCCGGGTGCGCGGCTCATCGACGTGCTGGCCTTCGTCCCGCTGGCCATTCCCGGGGTGATGATCGGGGTGGCGCTGGTCTATGTCTATATCGCGCTCAACCCGATCCTGCCGATCTATGGCTCGATCTGGATCATCGCCATCGCCTATCTGACGCAATTTCTGCCGTTCGGTTCGCGCACCGTCGGTGGCGTGATGGTGCAGATCCATCCCGAGATCGAAGAGGCGGCGCTCACCTCGGGTGCGGGGCGCGGGCGCATCTTGCGGCGGATCACGCTGCCGCTGGTATGGCCGGCCCTCGCGGCGGTGTGGATCTGGGTCGTGGCGCATGCGCTGCGCGAGCTGTCCTCGGCGCTGATGCTGCAAGGGCACGACAACGGCGTCATTCCGACCTTGCTGTGGGATTATTGGTCCGGCGGCGATCCGACCCACACGGCGGCGGGCGGGCTGTGGCTTTCCGCGGTGCTGGTGCTGTTTCTCGCGCTGTGGCACGCCGCGGCGCGCCGGGCCGGCGTCCAGAGGTCGGGCTGATGCTGCGCGTCGCGGGCTTGACCAAGCTTTACGGCGGCGGCACCGGCGCGGGCGGCGTCCGCGGCATCGCGTTTACGGTGGAGGCGGGCGAGTTCTTCACCATCCTCGGCCCCTCGGGTTGCGGCAAGACCACGACGCTGCGCTGCATCGCCGGTCTCGAAGAGCCGAGCGGCGGCGAGATCGAGATCGGCGGCCGCCCCGCCTATTCGCAGGCGCGCGGCATTCGCGTGCCGACGGCAAAACGCGATATCGGCATGGTGTTTCAGTCCTACGCGATCTGGCCGCACATGACCGTCGGCGAGAACGTTGCCTTTCCGCTCGAGGCGCAGCGAGTGCCTGCGGCGGAGATCCGGCGCCGCGTCGGGCACGCCTTGCAGATGGTCGGGCTCGACGGCCTGGCGGGACGGCCGGCGCCGCTTCTATCCGGCGGCCAGCAGCAGCGTGTGGCGCTGGCGCGCGCCATCGTCAAGGGCGCGGCCGTGCTGCTGCTCGACGAGCCCTTGTCCAATCTCGATGCGCATCTGCGCGAACAGATGCGGTGCGAGCTGCGCGATCTGCAGCGTCGCATCGGCATCACCACGATCTACGTGACCCACGACCAGGAAGAGGCGCTGAGCCTGTCCGACCGGATCGCCGTCATGCAGGACGGCCATATCGCCGAGCTCGACACCCCGGCGCAGCTCTATTACGCGCCGCGCACCGCCTTCACGGCGCAGTTCATCGGCCATGCCGAGGTCTGGCCGTGCCGCGCCGTCGCGCGCAGCGAGGGGTCGATGATGGTCGAATCGCCGTTGGGGCGGCTCGAGAGCCGCTGTTTTCCCGATGCGCTCGAGCCCACGACCTCGCTCGTGGTGCGGCCCGAGCATATCGAGATCGGCGCTGCCGTCCCGCGCGCGGCGGCGAACGAAATCGCTGGCGTGGTCGAGCGCGAGACCTTCTCGGGCCGGCTGATCGAATACGTGGTGCGCGTCGCCGCCATTACGGTCCGGGCGCAATGCACCTCGGCGACGCGCTGGGACATCGGTGCGCAGGTGACGCTGCGCCTGCCGCCCGAACGCTGCGTCATCGTCAACGGCGCGCCGGCCGCGCCGTCGTGCGCGATCACGCCACCGCCGCCGGCGCCGGCGCGAGCTCCTTGAGGCGGGGATAGACTTCGCGTGCGAGGAGGCGGATGCCCTTCATCGTCTCCTGGTGCTCGAGGAATCCGGCCTGGCCCATCGACAGGATGTGGCCGAAGCCGCCGACATAGTCGTAGAAGCGCTTGATCTGGCGATAGACGGTATCGGGATTGCCGCAGAAGATGAGGCCGCGCTCGATCAGGTCGTCGAGGTCCGGCACGTAATGCTCGTCCCGGCCGACCGTGCCGTCGCGCAGCACCTGCACGTTGGCGGCGGCGGGGATGTAGCCGGGCGGATTGCGGAAATGCAGCGGGATCTTGTTGTGGCTCAAGTACCACAACAGTTTCTGCCCGCCGGCGCGGCCTTCTTCGTCGGTGTCGCCGGTATAGACGAGACAGGCATAGCCGAGCCGATCGAGCGGCGTGGTCTCGCCGCGGCCGGCGCGCGTCCACCCGGCGCGGTAGGCATCGAAGATCTTCTTCGCCTCGACATGGCCGACGAAGAACGTGCCGAGCGTGTAGCCGCGCTCGCCGACCATGCCGACGCCCTGATGGCTGGTCGAGGCGATCCAGATCGGCGGATGCGGCTGCTGATAGGGACGCGGCCAGATGTTCACCATGCGGTGGTGGTAGTACTGGCCTTCGAACGAGAACGGGCCGTCATGGTTCGTCCATGCCCTGACGATGAGATCGAGCGCCTCGTACATGCGCTCGCGCAGTCGCACCGGGTTGCTGTTGCCCGCCGCGATCTCGAAGGGCACGCTGCGGACGAAGCCGCATTCGACCCGCCCGCGCGACAGCACATCGACCATCGCCATCTCCTCGGCGACGCGGACCGGCTGGCTGCGGTTGCCGATGGGATTGCCGAGGATCAGGAGGCGCGCACGCTTCGTCTGCCGTGCCAGGATGCCGAGCACGATCGGCGCCGCCGGATCGACGCAGGTCGGCGTCTGATGATGCTCGTTGATCTGGATGTCGAGCCCTTCCTCGTCGGCATAGAGCCATTCGTCGAGGAAGCGGTGATAGAGATCGGCGCCGATCTTGGGGTCGTAGACCCGGTTCGGCAGCGTCACCCGGACCGAGCTGTAGGCGTCCTCGGGTGGCAGGAACGGGTAGGCGCCCTCGGAAAAATGCCAGATCTTCATCGACCCGCCTCCTTATTCGTCGGCAAAGCGCACGATGCTCTCGACGAGCGCCGCCGGTTGCTCGCAATGCGGAAAATGTCCCGCGCCGGCGATGGTCGCCAGCCGCGCGCCGGGGACGAGGCGCGCAAAGTTCTCGGCATAGGCCGGCGCGACGAAGCCGTCCTCGGCGCCGCGCAGCACCAGCGTCGGCCGGTCGATCGCCGGCAAGCGATGCTTGAGCTTGGGATTGTGCATGTAGGGCTCCCACGTGACGAGCGCGAGCGTCTCGCGGTTCTGGGCGATGACCGCAAGCTCGGCATCGGATTTGGTCGCGGGGTCGAGCCGTCCCTGCTCCGGCCGGGCATAGAACAGGCGATCGACCTCGTGCTGCGGCATGGCGAAGATGTCAGGCACGTCGAGACGGTCGACCGGCCCGACCTTGATGCCGACCGGGCCGATGAGGACGAGGCGGTCGATGAGCCGCGTCGCCTTCGTCGCCATCTCGGCGGCGATCCAGCCGCCGATCGAGGCGCCGACCAGGATGACGCGGTCGAGGCCGAGGCGATGCGCCAGCTCGAGATGGGCGTGCGCGAAATCGTCGATCGCGTTCATCCATGCCGGCAGCGCGGTGCCGCCGAAGCCCGGCGCGAGCGGCGCGATCACGCGGAAGCGCGCGGCAAGCTGCGTGAGGAACGGCGCGTTCGCATCCACGCCGTTGGCGTCATGCAGGAACATCAGCGTGCGGCCGGCGCCGCCCTCGATCACGTCGAGTTCGACGGTCGCGAGGGCGATCTTTCGCCGCGACAGCGGCGGCGGCGGGGCGGCATCGGCACTCATAATTCTCGTTTCTCCCGTCCCTCCGGTCAGGCCGCTGCGATCGGCGCTTGCGTCGCGAGACGCGGCATGACCTCGCTTACGAACAACGCTACCGACCGCTGCGCCTCGTCGAGGGACAAATCGCCGAAGGCAAAGCGGTTGATGCAGTAAGTGGCGCCGGCGGCGTCGAGCCGCCGCGCCAGGAAATCACGGACGCGATCCGGCGTGCCGGCGACGCCCTTGCCGCTCCGGTGCAGCGCGTCGAAATCGGGCTCGCCGCCGCTGATCCGCGGCGTCCGGCCGAGGCGGCGAAAGAGATAGTGGAAGCTCGCATGCCAGACGCTATAGGCGCGCCGCGCGACGGCGAGCGCATTATCGTCGCTTTCGCCGACCACGACGAATTGCGTCACGCCCATCCTGGGCAGGGAAGCGCCGGCCGGCTGTGCCGCGCGCCACGCCTCGCGAAAGCGCTCGATGTAAAGGCGGGAGGCGGCGGCGGGCTCGTTGCAGACGATGTTGAAGCCGCGCTTCGCCGCGCGCTCGGCGCTCTCGCGCGAATGGACGCCGTACCACACCGGCGGATGCGGACGCTGCAGCGGCTCCAACACCAGCGGCACCTCGCGGCCGGCGAAATCGATCGAGGGCGCGGCGAGGCCGCGCAGCACGAGGTCGAGCGCCGACTCATACGCTTGCTGCGCGGTCGCGGGATCCTGGCCGTAATATTCGAGCTCGATCGGCGACGAGCCGCGGCCGAAGCCGAGCTCCAGCCGGCCGCCGCTCATCTGATCGAGCATGCAGATTTCCTCGATCATCCGCAGCGGATGGTGCAGCGGCAGGGCATAGACGAGCGTTCCCAGGCGCAGCCGGCGCGTGTGCTGCGCCGCCGCGGCGAGAAAGACCGATGGCGACGGCGCCATGCCGAGCGGCGTCGCGTGGTGCTCGGCGACGTGATAGGCGTGGAAGCCGGCGCGATCGTATTGCGCGATGAGGGCGAGCCGGCTCGCGTAATAATCCCTAAGCGGCAGGTCGCTGCGGTCGAGATGGTCGAAGACCCCGAATTCCATGCCGGATGTCCGCGCTCAACGCCCGGCGGCGGGCATCGTCATGGCGCCGCGGCGGCGCCGCGGCAGAAATGTCTCGGTCATGCGGGTGAAGCATCGAACCATGGGCGAGGATGCGAAGCTAGGCCCCGCGAAAGCGCAGCGTCAAGGGTGTTGGCGCCGCAGCTCATCGGCCCGGCGAGGTTCCAGGGCGAATCCCGCCACAATGCGATCACGTCCTCGGCGATACCAGCATGCGACCCGTCACGAAAGCCCGGCAACTCTCTCTTTTCAAAGCGCCGATTGGCATGTTTAATGGGGCCTCGGACCGTTCCCTTGCGCTTGCGGCTGACCGATCACGAATGAACGCGAAGGAGGTCGACATGACTCACTCTGGAAGCTGCTTCTGCGGCGCCGTCACACTGGAGGTCGCCGGGTCACCGGAGGCCATGGGCTACTGTCATTGCCGTTCTTGTCGGTCGTGGTCCGGCGGACCCGTGAACGCTTTCACCCTGTGGAAGCCGGAGGCCGTGCGGATCACAGCGGGGGCCGAGCATGTCGCGACGTTCCAGAAAACGGCGCTCAGCCAACGGCAATATTGCGCGAAGTGCGGCGGTCACCTGATGACCAATCATCCGACCCTGGGCCTCGTGGACGTGTTCGCCGCGACGATCCCGACGCTTACCTTCGCCCCCGGCGTTCACGTCAACTACGCCGAGACGGTGCTGCCCATGCGGGATGGCCTGCCCAAGCTGAAAGACTTCCCGGCCGAGTTCGGCGGCTCCGGCGAGTTCGTCGCGGAATAGCGGCTGACGGAGCCGGCGGCGACCGATCGCACGGCCGCATATGTCCGGCCAACCCGCGGGCACGAAATTGACCGCGGTCGCACCTCGACGGGATGCGCGCTATCCCCAGACCTCGTCGGCAATCTCGACGATCCGCCGCAGCTTCGCCCATTCCTCTTCCTCGGACAGGACGTTGCCCTCCTCGGTGGAGGCGAAGCCGCATTGCGGGCTGAGGCAGAGCCGGTCGAGATCGACATAGCGCGTCGCCTCCTCGATGCGCCGCTTGATGGCGTCCTTGCTTTCGAGCGCGCCGGTCTTGGTGGTGAGCAGACCCAGCACGGCGATCCTGTCCTTCGGCAGATGGCGCAGCGGCTCGAACCCGCCGGCGCGGTCGGTGTCGTATTCCATGAAATAGCCGTGCACCTTGATCCGGTCGAACAGGACTTCGGCGACCGGATCGTAGGCGCCCGAGCCCATGAAGGTGGATTTATAGTTGCCGCGACAAAGATGCATGGTGATCGTCATGTCGGCGGGAATGTCCGCCATCGCCTCGTTGATGAGATCGCCGTAGATCTCGCCGAGCTTGTTCGGATCGTCGCCGCGGTCCTTCACCGCCTGGCGATAGGCGTCGTCGCACAGCATGGCGATGAACACCTCGTCGAGCTGAAGATAGCGACATCCCGCGTCGGCGAAAGCACGCACGACCTTGCGGTAGGCCGCGCCCAGATCGGCGAAGAATTCGTCGATCGCGGGATAGGCCGTGCGGCTGATCGGGCCACGGCCGGAGCGGCCGTAAAGCGCCGACGGCGCCGGGATGGTCATCTTCGCCGTCCGGTCGGTGCGGGCCTGAACGAACTTGAAATGCTCGATCATCGGATGGCCGTTGCAGCCGAGCTTGCCGACGACGCGGATGCCCTGGGCGCGGGTGCGCACGCCCTTGAAGCCGATGCCCTGGTCCATCTCGTACCACTCGGTACCGGCCAGGCCGGCAAGGAAATCGAGGTGCCACCACGAGCGGCGGTATTCGCCGTCGGTGATCGCCCTGAGGCTGATCTCGGACTGCTTGGCAATGATCTTCTCGATCTCGCGGTCTTCCACCGCCTTGAGCGCGGCGGCGGTGATCTCGCCTTTGTCCCGCTTGGCGCGCGCTTCGCGCAGCGGCGCAGTGCGCAGCAGGCTGCCGACATGATCGGCGCGAAACGGCGGCTTCGATCGCGTCATGGGCGTTCCTCCCTCTCGTGGGCATGTCCGGCCGCTCTGCCGCAAAACCGCGCGTCGCGCGAGATCGGGCTCGCGCCTTCGCTCCGGCCGGCGCCGGCGGCGCGGTCCTCTATTCGACCCCCGGCATCTCGCCCTCGTGCCAGATGTCGAAACTGGCGACGCCCAGCGAATTGGCGGGGCGCGACAGCGCCTTGGGATGACGCAGCGTGCGCACCGTGTCGTTGTAGCCGATGCGCCAATGCTCTTCCATGCTCAGCCGCGAGAACTCATAGTCCTTGCTGTCGCCCTCGTAGTGCCGCGAGCGGTAGATCAGATGGACGATGTTGTAGACCTTGTGGTCGGCATAGGATTGGAGGAATTTGCACTCGGCGCACGACCGCAAGTCCGTGGGCATCTTCTCCAGCAGCGCCGCGAGGGCGTGGCGGATGCGCTGCATGTTCTTGAACCGGTCGGTGTTCTCGCGGGTACGGCTTGAATAGACGATCTCTTTCTGGCGGGTGCCGACCTCGGCGATGCTCTCGGGAAAGTCGCCCTCGGCGTTCCAGAGATCGACCTGGAACGCGAGCGTGTCCTGGCGCGGCCCGTATTGCAGCACCCATTGGAGCGGCGTGTTGGAGACCAATCCGCCGTCCCAGTAGAACTCGCCATCAACCTCGGTGGCGGGAAACCCGGGCGGCAGCGAGCCGCTGGCCATGACGTGGGCGGGCGCGATGTGGTGCGTCGTGTTGTCGAAATAGACGAAATTGCCGCTGCGTACGCCGACGGCGCCGACGCTGAAACGGGTTTCGCCCGAATTGATCCGATCGAAATCCACGAGGCGCTCGAGCGTCGCCCGCAGATGCGAGGTGTCGTAATAGCTCGTCGCCTCGACCGTGCCGCGCGGGTGCAGCCACGGGCTGGGAACCCGGGGGTAGAAGAAGCCGCTGGCGCCGCCGAACATCGATGCGGTCGCGCTCGCCTGGTTGAACATCATGCGCGCATCGGTGCCGCGCGCGATACGCGACAGCGGGTCGTGCAGGATGTTCCCATAGGGGCTCGCGGTGATGCCTTCCCAGAACGCCTTGAGTTTGGCGACCCGCTCGCCCGGCGGGTTGCCGGCGATGAGGGCCGAATTGATGGCGCCGATCGAAATGCCGGCGACCCAGTTGGGATGGATCTTGGCCTCGGCCAGCGCCTCATAGACGCCGGCCTGATAGGCACCGAGCGCGCCGCCGCCCTGCAACAGCAGCGCGACGCAGTCGAAGGGCGGGCGTTTCACCGCGCCGACCGGCGCAAGACGGGAGGAGCGAGGCATGGGCGAACCGATCGAATTCGCGCAGATTTACCACCTGAGCGCGGCGATGCAAGGCGAGTCTTGACAGAAGGTGCCGCTGTTACAATTGTTTAATATGCGGATATTCAGCGCTATGGAGCACGTCCCGCCGCCGCGCGCCGTCGGATTTCGCAATCGAAACCGGACCGCCGCCCCGTGCGGCGTGCCCGAACGCGCACCGGGAGGGATCGAATGAGCGGCGAAATCGAAGGCCGCGTGGCGCTCGTTACCGGCGCCGGCCGCGGCATCGGCCGCGCCATCGCCGAGACGCTCCATGCCCAAGGCGCGGCGGTGGTGATCGCCGATTCCGGCACGGGCATGGACGGCATCGGGGCCGATCCGCGCGTCGCCCGCGACCTCGCCGACGCGCTGGGCGGGCGCGCCGCCGCCTTCACCGAGAGCATCGCGAGCCCGTCCGCCGCCGCCGCCGCGGTGGCACGCGCGGTCGACGCCTTCGGCGGCATCGACATCATCGTCAACAATGCGGCGATCCTGCGCGACGCCTTCATCTTCAAAGCCGATCCGCTCGACTGGGACGCGGCGATCCGCACCAATCTTTCCGCGCCCTTCTACATCCTTGCCGCGGCGACGCCGGTGATGCGCGAACAGGCCAAGTCCGGCCGCGGCGGCGGCACCTATGGCTGGGGCCGCATCGTCAACATCGTCTCGACCGCGGGGTTCTATGGCAATTACGGCCAAGCCGCCTATGCGAGCGCCAAGGCGGGGCTCCTGGGCCTCACTCGCGTCACCGCGCTCGACATGGCCCGCAGTCATGTCACCTGCAACGCCGTCGCGCCGTTCGCCGCCACCCGCGTCACGCGCAGCATCCACCCGCAGAATCCGGCACAACAGACCTACAAGGAGCATGCGCTCCAGGTGCCGGCACAGCCCGTCGCCGATCTCGTCGCCTGGCTCGCGGGACCGGACGCGGCGCAGGTCTCGGGCCAGCTTTTCGGCGTGCGCGGATGCGAACTGATGCTGTTCTCGCAGCCGCGCCCCGCCTTCGCCACCGCCGTCGCCGACGCTGCCGGGCTCGGCGCCGCGGTCAACCAGCTTCTCGCCCCGCATTTCGTCGCGCTCGCCACCGATCTCGAGGAATTCGGCACCGCGCCCGTTCTCGCCGTGTAAGGATAAGCCCATGTCCACCGCAGCCGCCGCGCCCGTGACCTCGGTCGAGGCGTTCAAGTCCGCCCCGCCCGAATACCAGACCGCGGTGCGCAAGATCGTGCGCAGCCATGCCGTGAACGAGCTTTACGGCGCGCAGGTGTTCGACGAGCCGGCGATCGCGCTGGCGCCCAATCCCTACGCCAAATGGCTCACCTGCCGCGTCGCGATGGAGGAATACGGCCACCACGTGCGCTTCCGCGACCTCGGCCGCCAGCTCGGCATCCCCGAACCGGAGCTCACCCCCACCGGCCGCCGGCCGCTGTCGATCTTCGAATTTCCCCTGACGACGTGGGAGGAATTCTGCGTCATCAAGCTCCTGGCCGATCTCGCCGAGATCATTCAGGTGGAGGATCTCCTGCACTGCAGCTTCTATCCGCTGCGCAACCTCGCGCGCATGACCATGCCGGAGGAAACCTTTCACGCCCAGTTCGGCCGCGACTTCGGCAAGGAGCTGTGCCGGACGGCGGAAGGACGCAAAGCGGTGCAGGAGGGGATCGACCGCTATTTCCCGATGATGCTGCCGTTCTTCGGCCGGGCGGATTCGGAGAACAACGCGCTCTTCCGCCGCTGCGGCATCAAGCAGCGCACCAATGCCGAGATGCGCGCCGATTTCATCGCCCGCGCGCGCGACGTGGTCGAAACGCAGCTCGGCCTCAAGCTCCCCGAGGTGCCGGCCGAGGTCGCGTGAGCGCGGCGTTCGCTGCCGCGATCGACGATCTTCTCGCCGCGATCGCCGCCGGCGCGTGGTTCGCGGCCTGCGGCGAAACGCTGACCGCCGATGAGCGCGACGATGCCGCGCTCTATGTCGCAGGGCTCGGCTTCGCCGCCTGCCCGGTGACGCCGGTCGGCGATTGGCGCGCGGCGGCTTCGGTGACGCAGCGCCCCGATTGGAGCCGCGCCTGGTGGGAGCGGGAGGAAACGGAAGCGGCGCGGCTTCACGCCATGGCCGCGGCCGCGCTCGGTGCGGCGCCGCTCAACATCGGCTTGAGCCGGGTGGCGCTCGCGGCGTCGGGGCTCGCCGGCGCCGCCGCCATCGGCCTCGCGCGCAGCGGCATCGCCGACGAGGCGCTGCATCGCGTCGCGGCCGGCGCCGCGGCTCAGGCGTGCCACCAGGCCGCTCTGGCGCGCGCCGCTGGCGAATCCGCCGGCCATTTCTTCGCGGTCAAGCTCCGACTCTTCGCTGCCGGCCGCTGGCCGCTCGGTGTTGTCGGCGGCCAATTCTTCGTGCTTTAGTAGCGGCACCTCTCCGGGGCGGGGAGAGAGCCGCTTGGCGGCTCGAGCGAGGGGACCATGAAACAGCGGCATCTCATCCTAGCGACGTGCTGCATCATCGCCGCGCTGCGTTCGGCGGCGGCGGCGGCGGCTGAGCCCGTCACCGTCAATGTCGGCATCGTCAATGCCATCAGCGACGGCCTTATCTTCATCGCCGAGAAGAAGGGATATTTCGCCGCCGAGGGCATCACCGTGAACACGATGGCCTTTCCCTCGGCCGCGAACATGGTGGCGCCGTTGAGCGCGGGCCAGCTCGAGGTCGGGGCCGGCGCGCCGTCGGCCGGGCTCTACAATGCCGTAATCCGCGGCATCGCCCTCAAGATCGTCGCTGACAAGGCGTCCTCGCAGCCGGGCTATACCGTCAACAAGATGCTGGTGCGCAAGGACCTCGTCGACAGCGGACGCTACAAGACGCTCGCCGATCTCAAGGGCATGACGGTCGCCTTGAACGGTGCCGGCAACACCAACGTCGCCACCCTCGCCTACACGCTGCAGAAGGCGGGGCTCAAATACAGCGATGTCAAGACCGTGGATCTGCCGTTTCCCGACCACGTCGTGGCGCTGAAGAACAAGGCGGTCGATGCCGCCTTCACGGTCGAGCCGTTGGCGACCATCGCCGTGCGCGAGGGTGTCGGCGTCGTCGAATCCGACGACGCCACGGTCGATCCCGGCCACCAGATCGCCGTGCTGCTGTTCTCGCCGAAATTCGCCGCCCAGCGCGATTTGGCGGTGCGCTTCACCAAGGCCTATCTGCGCAGCGTGCGCTACTATCACGGGGGGCTCAAGGACGGGAAGCTCGCCGGCCCCAATGCCGATGACGTGATCTCGATCCTGACCCACTCGACGCGCATCAAGGACCCCGCGGTGTTTCGCGCGATCACGCCCAACGGCGTCGATCCCGACGGCCGCGTCAACCGCAAGAGCCTGCAGCAGGATCTCGACCTGTGGCGGTCGCAGGGGCTGATCAACGGCCCCATTTCGCTCGACCGGGTGGTCGATACGAGCTTCGTCGAGACGGCGCTCAAAGAGCTCGGACCCGACCGTCCCTAGCATCCCCAAGCGGCATAAAATGGCGCTCACCGTTCTCACCTGGAACATCAATTCGGTCCGGCTGCGCATCGACAATCTCCGCCGCCTCGCGGAAACGGTGCGCCCCGACGTGATCTGTCTCCAGGAGACCAAGACACAAGACGAGAATTTTCCGCGCGCCGCGGTCGAGGCGCTGGGCTACCGCCACATCCACATCCACGGCATGAAGGGATATAACGGCGTCGCCATCCTGTCGCGCGTGCCGCTCGAGAACCCGCGGGTCGAGAGCTGGTGCGAGCGCGAGGATTGCCGCCACGCCATCGCCGGTCTGCCGGGCGGCATCGAGCTGCACAACATCTACGTGCCCGCCGGCGGCGACATTCCGGATCCCGACGCGAATCCGAAATTTGCCCACAAGCTCCGTTTCCTCGACGAGCTGACGCGGTGGTTTTCGGGGCAGCGCCGCAAGCAGCGGCCGATGATCCTGGTCGGCGATTTGAACATCGCGCCGCTCGAAACCGATGTATGGTCGCACAAGCAACTTCTCACCGTGGTGAGCCACACGCCCGTCGAGGTGGAGAAGCTCGGGCGGCTGCAGCGGTCGCTGCAATTCATCGATGCCGTGCGCCATTTCGTCCCGCCCGAGCAGCAGCTCTACACGTGGTGGAGCTATCGCAATCGCGACTGGGCCGCCTCGAACCGCGGCCGGCGTCTCGACCACGTCTGGGTCACGCCCGGCATCCAGAGCCATCTCGCCGCGGCCGAGGTCCACCGCTCGATCCGCGGCTGGGACAAGGCGTCGGACCATGTGCCGGTGACGGTGCGGCTCGATGGCTGAAGGGCGGCGCTCGCTGGCGCCGTTCTTCGCGCCGGCGAGCGTTGCGGTGGTGGGTGCGGGCGACCGGCCCGGCTCGACCGGCGGCGCGGTGCTTCAGATGCTGCGCATCTCGGGCTTCGCCGGCACGATCGTTCCGGTCAATCCGCGCGGCGGCACCATGTTCGGCCTGCCGGTGCGCCGCAGCCTCGCCGAGCTCAACGATCCCGCCGACGTGGTCGTGATCGCGATCCGTCCCGACCTCATTCTCGACGCCGTCCGCGAGGCCGCGGCGAGCGGCCATCGCCATCTCGTCATCCTGCCGGGCGGGTTTGCCGAGGCGGGCGAGGAAGGGCGCGTGCGCGACGAGGCGCTGCGCCGCCTCATCGCCGCGCACGGCCTCACCATCGTCGGCCCGAATTGCGCCGGCATCATTCATCTCGGCGCGCGCACGCGGTTTGCCGCGACGTTCCTGCGCGACCTGCCGCCCGGGCCCAACCGCCACGGCGCCTGCGCCTTCATCACCCAGTCGGGAGCGCTGGGCGAGGAGCTGATCGCCGCCGCGCACCGGCTCGCCATTCCCCTCGGCACGGTCGTGTCGGTGGGAAACGCGGCGCAGTTGGGCGTCGCCGATTATCTCGAGCATCTGGGCGGCGACCGCGGCACCTCGGCGGTGCTGCTTTACATCGAGAGCGTCGATGACGTGGCGCGCTTCACCGCGATCGCACGGCGCGTCGCCGCCGCCAAGCCGGTGGTGGCGTTGATCGGCGGGCGCACCGCTTCCGGGGCGGGCGCTGCGCGGCGGCACACCGGGGCGGCGGCGATGGCGGAGGACGCGGCGACGGAATTCGCATCCGCCGCGGCGCTGCTGCGCGTCACCAGCCTGCGCCAGCTGCTGCTCGCGGCCAAAGGCTTCGGCGCGTTCCCGCACGGGATCGGCCGGCGCGTGTTCCTGCTGTCGAATTCGGGCGGGCCCGGCGTGATGGCGACCGACGAAGCGGCGGCGCAGGGGCTCGAGCTGCCGCCGCTGCCGGTGGCGATGGCGGCGCGGCTCACGGCCGACCTGCCGCCGGAGGCCGCGGTCGCCAACCCGGTCGATCTCCTGGCCGATGCGCGCGAGGACCGCTTCGGCCGGACGCTCGAGACCGTCATGCGCGAGGGCGCGGGCGCGTTCGACGCCATTCTCGGCATCCACGTCGTGCCGTTCATGGTCGATGCCGCGCCCATCATCCGGCGCCTCGCCGCGCTCGCGCCCGGCGTTCCCATCCCCTATCTCCACAGCATGATGGGAACGCTCCCCGGCAAGGCGGAATGGTTCGCCGCGTTGGAGGAAGCCGGCGTTCCCACGTTCAACAGTGCCGAGGAAATGGCGGAATGCGCCGGGCTGCTGGCCCGCTATCCCGCGCTCAAGGCCGCCGCCGCTTGACGCGCAGCGGCTACGGCACCAGCCGGTAGCCGCCGGGCTCGGTGACGAGGATCTCCGCCTTGGCCGGGTCGCGCTCGATCTTCTGGCGCAGGCGATAGACGTGGGTCTCGAGCGTATGGGTGGTGACGCCCGAATTATAGCCCCAGACCTCGTTGAGAAGCACGTCGCGGCCGATGATGCGGTGGCCGGCGCGATAGAGATATTTGAGGATAGCGGTCTCCTTCTCGGTGAGCCGCACCTTCTTGCGCGCGCTCTCGTCGACCAGAATCTTCGCGCCGGGACGGAAACTGTAGGGGCCGATGTTGAGGACCGCGTCCTCGGACTGCTCGTGCTGACGCAGTTGCGCCCGCAAGCGCGCGAGCAGCACGTTGAGGCGGAACGGCTTGGTGATGTAGTCGTTGGCGCCGGAATCGAGCCCCAATATCGCGTCGGCGTCGCCGTCGGCGGCGGTCAGCATCAGGATCGGCGCGCGCACGCCGTTGCGCCGCATCAGCCGGCACAGCTCGCGCCCGTCCATGTCAGGGAGCCCGACATCGAGGAGAATGGCGTCGTAATGATGGGATTTGACGAACTCGAGCACCTCACCCGCCGTCGCCGCCGCGTCGGTCGCGAACTCCTCATGGAGCTGAAGCTGCTCGGCGAGCGACTGGCGCAAGGCCGGGTCGTCGTCGACAATGAGGATTCTTCGCCCGGCGCTCATGCCGTTCTGTCTCCGTGATCCCTGCCCACCCCTTATAGGCGGTCCGCCGGCGGTGCCTCCCCGCTGTGCGTTGCTGGCCCCTTTTCGCAAATTCGGGGTGGCAGCGCCAGTACGTCGCAATGCCCGATGGTGACGGAAAGCGTTCCCGCTGCCGCCTCGTTCAGCCGCCGCGCCCGCCAGGCGGCAATGGCTGTGGACCGGTCGGGCACCGCTTTCGCTGCCGCTTTGGCTTCGCCCGCGGCCAGCGCCGCGAGCAGCGTAGCGTCCGCGCGGCCGAGGCGCCAATCGCTGGCCGCGGTGGTCACGGCAAAGCCGCGGGTGCGAAGCCGGTCCCCGATCACGGTCGCCGCCATGTCGCCCAGCGCCGGCCCCAGTCCCTTATCGCGCCCCTGATGGCGGCGGAAGGCGGCCTGCACTGCCGCGTCCTCGGGCGCCGGCGGCGACCACTGCCGCCGCCCATCGACGCTGAGCGCCGCGAGAAACGGCAACTCCCGCTCGGCCAGCCAGGCGGCGAGCCGTTCCAGCCAGGGTGCCGAGGCCAGATCGAGAAAGGCGGAACAGGTGACGCCATCCGCCGGCATCGCGGCGATCCGGTCCCAGTCCGCGCCGAGATCGAGCGCAAGGCGGCGGCATTGCCGGCAACCGCCTGCGGCGGCGGGGAAAGTGACCGGGACGGCCCCAAGCGCCGGATCGGAGTCCACGAGCCACCATTCCTGGTCGCCGCCGATTGTCGGAGCGAGCGCACGCGCATTGGCGCCGGTTCCGGCACCCAGGTCGATGATCCGGGCCGGACGTGGCAGGGCTGCGGCAAAGCGCCGCGCCAAGGCGGCGGACCCGGGCGAGCGCGCCCGCGCGGCGGCATCGGCGGGTTCGCGCAACGCCAACCATTCGGCGGCAAAGCGGCGGCTCATCCGATCAGTCGCCGGGCGGCATCGAGCCAGCCCTGCACCGCCTGGTTCCAATCCGGGAGCGCCGCGCCCGCTGCCGCCGCGCCGGCGGCGAGCCGCACGCGCAGCGGCGCGTCGTCGATGAGCCGCGCCAGCGCCGCGGCCAGCGCCATGGCGTCGCCCGGCGGCACCAGCAGCCCCGCGCACGCCGGTACCGTGCCCGGGATGGCGCCGGCGGTGGTGGCGGCGACCGGCAGACCGAACGCCAGCGCCTCGGCAAACGCCATGCCGTAGCCCTCGTGATGCGAGGCGAGCACGAACACGTCCGACGAAGCATAGGCGGCGGCGAGCCGCTCGTGCGGCCATTCGCCTTCGAGCGACACCCGTTCCCCGAAGCGCAACGCGGCGATGGTCGTGCGCAGGGCAATGGCCGTGGCCGGATCGCGTGTCAGGCTGCCGACGAGACGAAGCCGCCAGCGCCGCTCGCCGAGCCGTGCCAAGGCCGATATCAGCACGTCGTGGCCCTTGCGCGGCGTCACCGTCGCGACCGTCAGCAGCCGGCACGCGCCGTCGGTGGCGCGGACCGGCGGCTGCGCCGGCTTCATCGTTCCCGGCGGGGCGATGGCGATGCGCGAAGCGGCGACGCCATAGGCGGCAACCGCAGCGGCGGTGCAAGCGCTCGGGCAGATCACGCCGGCCGGCAGCGGCAAGAGCCGCGCCTCGAGCGCGGCGAAGCGCGCAGCTTCCTCGGCGCCGATCCCGGTCTCGGCGGCGAGCGGATGATGGATGAGCGCGATGAGCCGCAACCGCCGCGCCGCGCGTTCGAGGCCATCCGCACAGCCTGCCAGCGCGAGCCCGTCGATCACCGTGACGGCGCCGTCCTCGAGCGCCTCGAGCGCGGCCTCACAGGCGGCGCGCGCCTCGGCATCGGCGGCGGGAAACTGCCCCGCCAATTCCATCACGCTCACGCCGATGCCCCGTGCGCCCAAGCCCTCGACGAGGCGGCGCGCATAGAGATAGCCGCCGGTGAGCTGCCGGATCGAGCCGGGAATCAGGAACGCGAGCTGCCTCACGCGAGTTCGCCCTCGAATGCGGCCCACGCGATCGGCGATTCCCGCAGCACGACGCGCAGGCGCGCGAGCGTGCCCGCTGTGCCCGGCCCCAGCGCCCCGGCGGCGATCCGCGGCATCAGGCGACGGAAGATCTCGCCGGCCAGAAACTCGGTCGTGGTGTTGCGGCCGCGGAACTCGGCGACATCATCGAGATTGCGGTAGTCGAGCGCACCGAGCACCTCGTCGAGCAGCTTCTTGGCGAGCGCGATGTCGCAGACGAGCCCGCTGCCGTCGAGCGTCGCGCGCCGCACCTCCATCTCGACGGCATAGGTCGCGCCGTGAAGCTGTTGCGCCGGTCCGAAGGCCTCGCCGACGAAACTGTGCGCGATCATGAAATGGCCGCCGACGGCGATGCTGTACATGGCGTCCTCGTCAATCGTAGCGCACGATCTGGCACAGCGCGTCGCCCGGCGCCGCGGCGAGGCGGGCCAGGGTCGCGGGCAGATCGGCGAGCGTGCAGGTCCCGGTGACGAGGCGGTCGAACACCGGATCGGCCAGCAGCGCGAGCGCGAGATCGAGCCGCCGCGTCCGGCTCCAGCGCGCGCGCTGCGCTGCGGCCACCGCGCCCACCTGCGATGAGACGAGCGCGAGGCGGCGCACATGAAAATCCTCGCCCAGCGGTGCTGCCACGCCGCGGTCGCCGTACCAGCTCAACTCGACGATGCGCGCCTCGAAGCCGGCGATGCCGAGGCAGGTCGCGAGCCCCGCGGGCGCGCCGCTCGCGTGAAACACCAGATCCGCGCCGGGCTCGGCCGCTCCCGGCAGTGTGAAGTCGCAGCCGAGCGCCGCCGCGACGGAGGCGCGCGCCGGGTTCACGTCGACGAGGGTGACGCGCGCGCCCGGCAACCGCGCGGCGAGCGCGGCGACGAGGCAGCCGACGACGCCCGCGCCGATGACGGCGATGCGGTCGCCGATCCGCGGCGCACCATCCCACAGCGCGTTCACCGCGGTCTCCATGTTGGCGGCGAGCGCCGCGCGCACGTCGCTCACGCCCTCCGGCACCGGCCGAAGCGCGTCCGCCGGCACGACGAAACGGTCCTGATGCGGGTGCAGGCAGAAGACGCGCCGGCCGGTCAGCGCTTGCGGCCCTGCCTCGACCACGCCGACGCAGGCATAGCCGTACTTGACCGGCGCCGGGAATTCGCCCGCCTGGAACGGGCAGCGCATTGCGCGATGCTGGCTCGGCGGCACGCACCCCTGAAACACCAGTGCCTCGGTGCCGCGGCTGACGGCGCTCACCCGCGTCCGCACCAGCGCCTCGCCCGCGTCCGGCGACGACAGCGCTTCGGCGCGGATCTCGCCCCGCCCCGGCGCGGCGAGCCAGAACGCTCGCGCCTCAAGCATCGAAGATGCACTCGAACAACACGTCCTCGCCCAGCGCCATGCGGCGGATGCGCGGGCGCAGGCCGAGCCGCGGCTCGGCAATTTCTTGCAGCAGCAAGCTTGGCCGTCCCGAACCCAGCAGCACCGGCGCGATGGTGAGATGCAGCCGGTCGAGCGCGCGCGCGGCGACGAAGTGCGAAATGGTGATGCCGCCGCCTTCGATCAGGAGCCGGTTGAGCCCGCGCTGCGCCAGTGCCCGGCGCAGGGCCACGGGATCGAAGCCGGACGCCGCGCGCGGCAGCGGCAGAATCTCCGCCGCGCCGTGGCGATCCCCGGGGCGGGCGCGGTCATCGGCGGCGATCAGCAGCGTCGGCGCGGCGCCGTCGCGAAAGACGCGGTGGCGCGGCGACAGCCGCCGTTCGGCATCGATCACCACCCGCACCGGATGCGCGCCGGGGCAGTGCCGCACGGTGAGCTGCGGATCGTCATGCAGCACCGTCCGCGCGCCGACCACGACCGCATCGACCAGTGCACGCAGGCGATGGGTATGGAGCAGATCGGTCTCGCCCGAGAGCCAGCGCGAGGCGCCGCTCGCGGTCGCGATCCGGCCATCGAGGCTCTGCGCCAGATGCGCCACCGCGAACGGGCGATCGGGTGGCATGTCGATGAGCGGCGCATAGAGCGCAAACAGCGCTGCCGCCCCGCGCGCCGCCGGCCGGGCCGCGGCCAGCGCGGTGCGGCTGCCGCCGCGGCGCCAGGCGAGCAGCGCGTGCCAAGCCAAGGCCTCCGCCTCGGCAAGCGTCGTCCGCGCCCGGCCGCCCGGCTCGGTCATGTGATGGCCGTCTCCCCTGTCCCCTGATATGAATGGCGCTGCCATTCTCGTCTCGCGGCGGCCGTTATGCGTCATTCCGGGCTCGGAGGCATAGACGATTCTGCGGCGTCGCCGCTGCGCCATGGCGCAGCGGCGCAACTGGCGCTTCTCGGCGCGGGCCTGATCGCGGCGGTGCTGCCGCTGGGCTGGCCGGGCCGGACGCTGGCGCTCGCGCTTTATGCCATGATCGCGGTGGTCGCGCTGCGCGGCCTCGGCCGCCATGCCCCGCACCGCCGCTTCGGCGCCGCCAATGCCGTGACCGCGGCGCGGGCGGCGGCGGTGGCGCTGCTGTTCGGCGTGTGGGGCGAGGCGGCGCTCGACGGGGCGGCGTTTTCGCTCGGCTTGCGCTGGGTGCTGGTCGCGCTGGCCGCGGCCGCGCTCGCCGCCGATGGCGTCGATGGCTGGCTCGCGCGCCGACGCGGCCTTGCCAGCGATTTCGGGGCCCGCTTCGACATGGAGACCGACGCGCTCCTGGTGCTGGCGCTGTCACTCCTGGTGCTGGCCGCGCATCAGGCCGCCGCCTTCGTGCTGCTGAGCGGGGCGATGCGCTATGTCTTCGTCGCGTGCGGCCGGGTCGTTCCGGCGCTTGCCGCGCCGCTGCCGCCGCGCCGGCGGCGCAAGGTCGTCTGCGTCGCCCAGACCACCATTCTCATTCTCGCGCTTGCGCCGGCGGTGCCGGCCTGGGCCGGGCAAGAGCTGTGCGCGGCCGGGCTGGCGCTGCTGGCGGCATCGTTCGCGCGGGATTGCGTCGTCCTGCTTTCGGGCGGGCGCGGTTCCCCTATAATGGCGTCCCATGCCGGTGAATTCCTTGGCCGATACCGCCGCCGAAGCGGCGCGCCCGCGCCTCTTGCGCCAGGTCGATCATGCCATCGCCGATCTGCGCCGCGGCGAGCTGGTGGTGCTGGTCCATGACGGCGACCGCATCGTGCTCCAGGCTGCCGAGACGCTCACCTCCGAGGATCTGGCGCGATTGGCGCGGCTCACCGGGCGAAAGCTCGTGCTCGCGTTGACACGGCGACGGGCGGCGCTGCTGGGTTGGGCGCCGGCGCCGAGCGGTCCCGGCGGCAGCGTCCTCATTCCTATCCCCGAAGGCAGCGAGGTCGAGTTCCTGCGCGACCTGGCCGATCCCGCCGCCGCCGCGGGCGCGCCGGTCGAGACCGGCCCCGCCATGCTGCCCCAGGCGGCGGGCGATGCTGCGGTCGAACTGACCAAGCTCGCCCGCCTGTTGCCGGCGGCGATGCTGGGCCGGATCACCGACCGGGTCGCGGCCGAACTCGCCGCCGACGGCATTCACGCAGTGCGCTCGGCCGACATCATGGCCTATCAGCGGGAAGCGGCGCAGTCGCTGCGCCCGGTGGCCGAGGCGAAGGTGCCGCTCGAGCAGGCCGAGAACACCCGCATCATCGCCTTTCGTCCCGGCGACGGCGGCATGGGCCACATCGCCATCGTCATCGGCGAACCCGATCCGGCGCAGCCCGTGCTGGTGCGGCTCCATTCCGAATGCTTCACCGGCGATCTGCTCGGCAGCCTGCGCTGCGACTGCGGCGCGCAGTTGCGCGGCGCCATCGCTGAAATCGCGCGCGCCGGCAGCGGGATCCTGCTCTATCTCGCGCAGGAGGGACGCGGCATCGGCCTCGTCAACAAGCTGCGCGCGTACAACCTGCAGGATGCCGGGCTCGATACCTTCGACGCCAACGAGCAATTGGGGTTCGATGCTGACGAGCGCGTCTATCTGCCGGCGGCCGAGATGCTGCGTCAGCTCGGCGCCACGCGGGTGCGGCTCATGACCAACAACCCCGACAAGGTCGCGGCGCTGACGCGCTGCGGCATCGCCGTGGTCGAGCGCGTCCCGCACGTCTTCCCCGCCAACGCCCATAACGAGCGCTACCTGCACGCCAAGGCGACGCGGCACGGCCATCACCTCTGAGCTTGCCCGGCAGTTTCTGCCGCACGGCGCGAGAGGTGGCCGCCCGCGCGCCCGCGGCGCGCCGAAACGGCCCGGAAATGGGTAATTGCCGGGACGCCCGGCAATTGGCACCAGGTTTGCTTAACATCGGGCATGACCGCTGCCGCCGTTGCCGCCCCGCAAGCCGCGAGCCATCCCCCGTCGGCCTGGAGAAGCCCAAGCGGCTTCGGCTTTCGCGACCTTCTCGACATCGTCAATCCATTGCAGCATCTGCCGATCATCAGCTCGATCTATCGCTGGGTCACCGGCGACCAGCCGGGCGAGGCGGCCCAGATTGCCGGCGATGCGCTCTATGGCGGCCCGATCGGCGTCGCTTTCGGCCTGATCGACGCCGCCACCGAGGATAAGGCCGGGCACGATCTCGGCCAGCAGGCGCTCACCGCGCTGTTCGGCCATCACGACCAGGGCACCCAGGTCGCCGCGGCGGCGGCGCCCGCCGGTGCGGCCGTGCCCGCACCACAGGCAACCGAGGCCGGTTCGGCGCCAACCATGACCGCGGCGAACGCCTCGCGAGCCGCTACCGCCGCGGCACCGGCGTCGAGCCGCGCGCCGATCCCGCTCTTCGGCGGCATCGCCCTGACGAATGCGGACGCTGCGGGGCCGCCCGTCGCCGCTGCGGTGCCCGACCATAAGCCGCTGCCGCTGCCGGGCTTCGCGCAGCCGCAGCACGCCACGGCCGCGACGCAGCCGCCCACCGCCGCCCAGGAATTCCTCGCCCGCAACGCCGCGCTCGAGCGCCAGATCAACAATGGCTCGCACGTGAACTTGCAGACGAAGCCCGTGCCGCTGGAACTCCCCCCGGGAACCCTGCTGCCGCAGCGGCTCGTGATGCCTGCGCCCACCGCGCCCGCCGCAGCCCCGGCGCCGGCATCACCACCGGCACCGGCGCCAGGGCAAGGCGCGCCGCTCGACTTCTCGCAAAAGATGCTGGACGCTCTCGACAAATACATGAAGCTCGAAAAGGAGCGGGAAAAGGCCGCGCCGGCGCCGGCGGTCGACCTCTCACTCTGACGTGCCCGAATGATGACACGCCACGCCACGCCCCGATCCGCCGATCATCCGCCGCGGACGAAGCGGAGACCGGGTGATGCAGATGCGCGATGCAGTGCCGGCAATCGACGGCGAGGTCATGCAGGCGGCACACCGGGCCGCGCAGCGGGAGGGCGCCCGCTTCGTCATCGGCTGGTGGAACGACGGGGTCGAACGGGCCCTGATGCTGCTTCCCGAGGGCCACCGCGTGACCGAGGAACGGCCCTTCCAGCCGCTCGTGCGGGTGACGCCCACGGGCCAGGCCGAGTGCCTGGACAGCACGGCGGTAATATCTTAGCAATCCTCAAGGGTATAATCGGCCTGCGGCGCCGACCGGCGTTCCGGTCGCGGTTGGCTGCGCATGTCTGCCATCCGATTTTGCACTGCGAAATAGGACTGAACTGGTCTTGATTTTCGCCGTGCCCCGGACCATCTTTGCATTGTCGCCATCGCCATGCCGACTCCCGGCTGGGCAACCGGGCGACGCTATCGGGAGGCCCGAGAGGGGCGTTGTGCGGTAACACCGCCGGCGCTCCGAGAGATCAAAAAATGAACACGAAGATCGATACCAGTCTGGTCCGCCTCGTCGAAGAGGCAAAGCGCTTTCCCATGCTGACGCTCGAGCGCGAGCGCGAGCTGGCGCTGCTGTGGCGCGACAAGGGCGACCGCACGGCGTTGCAGGAGTTGGTCGGCAGCCATCTCCGGCTCGTGGTCAAGATTGCGCGCGGGTTCGCGGGCTATGGCCTGCCGCTCGCCGATCTCGTCGCCGAGGGCAATGTCGGGCTGATGCAGGCCGCCGAGAAGTTCGATCCGGACCGCGGCTTCCGCTTCGCCACTTATGCGATGTGGTGGATCCGCGCCGCCATCCAGGAATACGTGCTGCACTCGTGGTCGCTGGTCAAGATGGGCACCACGGCGGCACAGAAAAAGCTATTCTTCAACCTGCGCAAGCTCAAGGGACGGATGGAAGAGCTGGAGCAGGGCGATCTCCCGGACGTGACGGTGCGCGCGATTGCCACGGAGCTCGACGTGCCGGAGATCGAAGTGGTCGAGATGAACCGCCGGCTCGGCGGTGCCGATACGTCCTTGAACGCGCTGGTCGGCGCCGAGGCGGACAGCGAGTGGATCGAGCTCCTGCCCGACGAGCGGCCGAGCCAGGAAACCCTGCTCGCCGACCGCGACGAGTTCCAGGACCGCAAGGAGCGGCTGGGTGCCGCGCTCAAGTCCCTCAACGCGCGCGAACGCGACATCATCGTCGAGCGCCGCCTCAAGGACGACCCCTCGACGCTCGAGGAGTTGAGCCACCGCTATGCCGTCTCGCGCGAGCGTATCCGCCAGATCGAGGTGCGCGCGCTCGAGAAGCTGCGCCACGCCATGCTTCATCCCGCCCATCTGCGGGCGGTCGAAAGCGACATCTTCGCCGCGGCCTGACACGCCGGCGGCCCGCCTCGGCCCCCGCGCATCGGCGCCGGGGGCCGTTTCATTTTGGCGTCAGCGCAACAGCCACACGCCGATCGCGATGGTCGCGAGCGTGAGCGGCGCGCCGACGCGGAAATAGCTCCCGAACCCGATGACGACACCGTGCCGGCGCGCGCGTTCGACGACGATGAGGTTGGCGACCGAGCCGAGGATGGTGAGATTGCCGGCCAGCGTGGCGCCCATCGCCAGCACCAGCCAGCCCCGGTGCGAATCGGCAAGCGCCGCGACGAACGGCTTCAGCAGCAGCACCGCCGGCACGTTGCTCACGAGATTTGACAGGATCGCCGCCACGGCAGCGAGCACGTCCGGCCGGTCCAGCCCGAGCGCCGCCACGTCGGCCCGCAAGCCGGGCGTGAACAGCGCCTTCTCGCCGCCGGCGACGAGGATGAACAGGCCGGCGAACATCAATAGCAGCGCCCAGTCGATCTCGGCATAGATGCGCGCCGGCTTGATGCGGCGGGTGAACAGCAGCAATGCGCCGGCGACGATCGCGACTTTGGCCGGCGGCTGACCCACGAAGAACAAGACCACCATGGCCGCCGCGGCGATCAGCGACTTCACCAGCAGCACGCGGTTGACGCGCACCCGGAGCCGGATCGGCATCAGGCGCGCGCGGGTCAGAAACTCGCGGGGGAACGACACCACGAGAATCGCCACGGCCACGCCGAGCCCGAGCGCGGCGACCGGCGCGAGCGCCGCCGCGAAGGTGACATAGGGAATGCGCGAGACGCTGCCGATCATGATGTTCTGCGGATTGCCGGTGATCGTCGCCGCGCTGCCGATATTGGAGGCCATCGCGACGGCCAGGAGATAGGGCAGCGGATTGCGCGCCAAGGCGAGCGCCGCCTCGGCCACGACCGGCGTCAGCATCAGGCACACCGTATCGTTGACGAGAAAGGCCGACAACCCGCCGGAGACCACGACGATGCCCAAAAGCAGGATGAGCGGATGGCGCGCATGCTGCGCGATCACCCGCGCCGCCAGTCCGAAGAACCCGGCAAAGCGCAGATTGGCGACCACGATCATCATGCCGAGCAGCAGCGTGATGGTGCCCAGGTCGACGGCGCGATAGGCCTCGTCGAGCGACAACGTGCCGCTCGCCACCATGAGGCTGGCGCCGATGAGCGCGGCGCCGGCGCGGTCGAGTCGCGCGCCGGGCAGACGCCCGATGGCAACAACCGCATAGGTGGCGATGAAAATGAGGGCGGCGAGCACGGGACCGGCCGGATGGGGGCGCCGTCCACTCTGCCGCGCCGGCCGCCGGGGCCGCAACCGGCAAAGCGCGCGCGGCCCGGCCTTCATATCTTGGGCAATTTTGCGGCAGTGGTGCGCGGGCTCTCGCAGCGCGCGGCTTCCATGGTAAAAGCGCGCGCGTGCGGCGACAGCGGCTATAGGCGATGGCGGGCACCCGAGGCGGCGATCTCCGTGCCAATCCCCAGGAGGGACCGGCCCGCCGCAGCGCGGCTCGCGACGGCGCGCCGCGCAAGGGACGCCCGCGCGGCCGACTGTGGCGTCGGGCGCTGTTGTGCTTCCTCTGGGCGGCGATCCTGGGCGGCGGCGGGCTCTCCTATTTCGCGCTGACGCTGCCGCCGCTCGACCATCTGGCCGTCGCCGAGCGGCGGCCATCGGTCACGCTGCTCGCCGCCGACGGGTCGCTCATCGCCACGTTCGGCGACCTGTTCGGCCAGCCGCTGCGGCTCAACCAGATGTCGCGCTACATTCCCGAGGCGGTGATCGCCACCGAGGACCGGCGCTTCTACAGCCATTTCGGCATCGATCCCTGGGGCATCCTGCGCGCCGCCGTCGCCGACCTCCGCGCCGGGCATGTCGTCGAGGGCGGCAGCACCATCACCCAGCAGCTCGCCAAGAACCTCTTCCTCACCAACGAGCGCACGCTCGGCCGCAAGATCCGCGAGACGCTGCTGGCGCTCTGGCTCGAGCACAAGTTCACCAAGAATCAGATCCTCGAGATCTATCTCAACCGCGTCTATCTCGGCGCCGGTACCTATGGCGTCGACGCCGCGGCGCACCGCTATTTCGGCACATCCGCCCGCAACGTGACGCTCTACCAGGCCGCGGTCATCGGCGGGCTGCTCAAGGCGCCGACGCGGTTTTCGCCGGCGCGCGACAGCGAGGCGGCGGCCGAGCGGGCGCGGCAGGTGCTGGACAACATGGTGGCGGCGGGCTTCATCAACGAAGCCCAGGCGCGCGCCGCGGCGGCGACCGGGCGCGATCTCGCCCGCTCCCGCCAGCCGCCGCCGGGAAGCCGCTTTTTCGCCGACTGGGTCGCCGAGCAGCTCGGCCGTCTCAACGAGGTCCACGGCCGCGACGTGGTGGTGACGACGACGCTCGACCCGCGCATCCAGGCCGACGCCGAGGGGGCCGTGCTGCACACGCTCGACCGCGACGGCACCGCCTCGCGGGTAAGCGAAGGCGCGCTCGTCGCCATGTCGCCCGACGGCGCCGTGCGCGCCATGGTCGGCGGCCGCGACTATGCCGACAGTCAGTTCAACCGCGCCACCCAGGCGCTGCGGCAGCCCGGCTCGTCGTTCAAGCCGTTCGTCTATCTGGCGGCGCTCCAACGCGGGATGACGCCCGGCGACCGCTTCAACGACCACCGCATCCGCATCGGCAAGTGGGAGCCGCGCAACTACGAGAACCGCTATGTCGGCGAGGTCACCGCCGCCGAGGCACTGGCCGATTCCATCAACACCGTGGCGGCGCAGGTGATCGAGCGCGCCGGCGTCGACAACGTCATTGCGGTGGCGCACCGGCTCGGCATCACCACGCCGCTCACCCGCGACGACAGCCTGGCGCTCGGCACCAGCGACGTGACGCTCATCGACCTCACCTCGGCCTACGCCGCCTTCGCCTCGGGCGGGATCGGCGCCTGGCCCTATGGCATTACCGAGGTCCGCGACACCCACGGCACCGTGCTCTACCGCCGCAGCGGCGCGGGGCCCGGGCGCGTTATCGATCCCGGTCTGGCCGGCGAGATGAACCGGATGCTGATGGGCGTGATCGCGCATGGCACCGGCAGGAACGCCCGGCTCGACCGCCCGGCGGCGGGCAAGACCGGCACGACGCAGGATTATCGCGATGCGCTCTTCGTCGGCTACACCGCCGATCTTGTCACCGGCGTGTGGTTCGGCAACGACGACGACGCGCCGATGCGCCGCGTCACCGGCGGCACGCTGCCGGCGCGCACCTGGAAGGCGTTCATGGTCAAGGCCACGGCGGGGATGCCGGTGCGGCCGCTGCCCATGGACGAGGCGCCGCCGGCCCGGGTCGCTTCGGCCGCACCTGAGGCAGCACACAGCGGCGGCCTGCTGCAAGGCCTTCTGCACGCCATCTTCGGCGGCGGCGCGACGCCGACGGCGGCGGAACGCGCCTCGCCCTATACGCGGCCGGGAACGGCGCCGTGACGGGCGGCTACAGCGTCGCCTCCGGCGGCAGGCCCAAGGCGACGCGGCCCCACAGCGTGCCGTTGACGTCCCAGCTCAGCGCGTAATGCGCGTTCGCTGCGTGCACGTCGCGGAAGGCGCGCTGGATCGGCTGATCGAGATAGATGGCAGCGCCGCCCGAGGCGGTGAAGACCAGCTCCACCGCCTTGGTGCACATGCCGGCGGCGTAGGCGCCGTCGCGGCGCCAGCGCGCCTTGTCGATGGCGTCGGGTTCGGCGCCCGAGGTGGTGAGCCGCGTCGCCTCGTCGCAGTCCTTGAGCACGAGCGCTGCCGCGATGTCGACGAGCGCCGACGCCTCGGCGAGGCGAAGCTGGATGCTGGCGAGATCGGCGAGCTTCTTGCCGGTATAGGAGCCGACGCGGTCCCGCATCGCGGCGCGGTAGCCTTCGATCGCGCCGCCGGCGATGCCGAGCGACACGGCGGCGACCACGAACGAGAAGAGGCCGAGTGCCGGCAGCTTGTAGAGCGCGCCGGGATTGACCGCGCTGCCCGGCGTCGCGCCGCCGGCGATGGCGCTCAAAGGGAGCGTGCGGTGCGCCGGCACGAACACGTCCGCCATTTCCACGTCCTTGCTGCCAGTGCCGCGCAGCCCCGCGACGAACCAGGTGTCGATGATGCGATAATCCGTGGCCTCGACCAGGAAGACGCGGTGTTCTTGGGGCCGGTCGCGCTCGTCGCGGACGATGGCCCCGACCATGTTCCAGTCCGAGGGATCGATGCCGCTCGAGAACGGCCAGCGTCCGCTCAGCACGTAGCCGCCCTCGACCGCGCGGGCGCGGCCGCAGGGAAAGACGAAGGCCGACCCGATCAACGCATCGGCCGAGCGGCACCATACGTCGTCCTGCGCCGCCGCCGGCCACATGCCGAGCATCCAATGATGACTCGCGAGATTGGTCAGCACCCAGCCGGTCGAACCGCAGCCCTCGGCCACGATCGCGCCCAATTCGATGAGCGTGCGCAACGGCAGCTCGCTACCGCCGACGCGCTGCGGCTGCAACATGCGGAAGAGGCCGCTGGCATGAAGATCGGCGATGGTCGCGTCGGGGACGCGGCGCAGTGTCTCGCATTCGCCGGCGCGCTCGCGCAGCATCGGCACGAGCGCCCGCGCGCGTGCTTCGAGCGTGGCGAAATCGGGCGGCTCAATCATCCGGGCTGGTCTCGGCATCGGGCATGGCGCGCCATTCTCGCCGAAGAGCGCCAAGAAGCAACAGCGCCGCTGCCGCGGCGGCGGTCGCTTCTTCCGCGTCGGTCGGGGTGCTAGTAAGCCGATCGGCCGAGTTGGCCGTCAGGGGTTCCCGCATGCCCGATGCGAAGAAGTCGTCAGCGCCACGCGATGCCGTTCCCGTGCGTGAGGAACTGTTGCGCCGCGCCGCAGCGCTCGTACCGGCGTTGCGCGAGCGATCCGCGCGCGCCGAGACGATGCGGCGCTGCCCCGACGAGACCGTCGCCGATTTCGAGGCCCAGGGCCTCATCCGCATCTGCCAGCCGGCGCGCTATGGCGGCTACGAGCTCGGCTGGGACGTGCGCAGCGAGGTGTGTCAGACCTTGGCGCGCGGCTGCGGGTCGCAGGCCTGGGTTCACCACATCCTGACCGATCATTCGCAGAAGCTCGGCAGCTTCGACGTTCGCGCCCAGGACGATGTCTGGGGCGAGAATCCCGATGCCCGGATCGCCGCCGGGCTCGATCCGGTCGGCATGGCGCGTCGCGTCGCGGGCGGCGCGATCTATTCCGGGCGGCACGGGTTCTCGAGCGGCATCGATCACGCGCAATGGCTCATCTGCGGCGGCCACATATTCGCGGATGGCAAGGCCACCGAGCGCTGTTTCTTCCTGGTGCCGAAAAGCGAAGCGAGAGTGATCGACGACTGGCAGGTGATGGGACTCGCCGGCACTGGCAGCAAGAGCTTCGAGATCGCCGAGAGCTTCGTCCCGGACCACCGCATCCTCGATGCATTCGTCGCCGACGACGGCGCCGGGCCGGGCACGCGCGTCAACAAGGCGCCGATCTTTCGCGTGCCGTTCGCGAGCATCGCCGCGACCGGATTCGCCGCCGTCGCGGTCGGCATTGCCGAGGGCTTTCTCGCCGAGTGGGCGGACTGGACGCGCGGGCGCCACTCGCGCGGGCTCGTCATCGCGGAACTCATGGGGACGCAGATCGACGCGGGCCAAGCCGCGATCGAGATCGATACCGCAGCGCGGCTCTATCTCGGCGCGGCGCAGGAGGCGATGGCGACGCTCGCCCGCGGCGAACGGCTTGGCGATGAACTGCGGCTGCGCGCCCGGCTCGAGGCGAGCTTTGCGGCGCAACTCGCGCTCGGCGCGGTGCAGCGCCTCTTCAATGCGGCCGGCGGGCGCGCCCTTTACGCACGGACGGATTTGCAGCGACGCCTGCGCGATATCCAGGCGGCTGCCTCGCATATCTCGGTCGTCTGGAACACCGCCGCGGCGGCCTATGGCGGCCATCGGCTCGGCACCGGCGCGATCGACCCGCTCAGCACGCGGGCGCGGCCGCTTCCCGCACAAGACTGAACCCGGCCGATCCCTGTTGATGCCGGCGCCGTTGGCACGGCGTGCGATTGCGTTTATGCTCCAACAACAACTGCGAGGCGGCGCCTCAAGCCGCACGAATGGGGAGGCACCCATGCGCAAATCCGTCGATCGGCGCGCGTTCCTGGCGGGAGCGGCCGCCGCCGCAGGGGCGGCATCATTTCCGTTGGGCGCGGCGTTCGCGCAGAGCGCGCCGCTCAAGATCGGCCTGTTGACGGCCAAGACCGGCCCGCTCGCGGCAGGCGGCATCCAAATGGAACAAGGGATCACCGCCTTTCTCAAAGACAAGAACTTCACGCTCGCCGGGCGCAAGATCGGTCTCATCGTCGCCCATCGGGCGGAAGCCCGGCCGGGGCCAAGACGACGATCCAGGAGCTCGTCGAGCGCGACAATGTCGACATCGTCACCGGGCCGCTCGCGGCGTTCGAGCTGCTGGCGATCACGGAATACATCGCCCAGCACAAGATTCCAACCTTGGGTCTCGCCGCCGCCGACGACATCACCCAGCGCCGCCCCAACCCCTATTTCATCCGCGCCTCGGGCACCTCCTCGCAGGCGATGCAGCCCTTGGCCGACTACGCCGCCAAGGAGCTGAAGCTGAAGCGGGTGATCACGATCTCCGAGGATTTCGCCTTCGGCTACGAGCAGATGGGCGGATTTCACCGGGTGTTCGAGGACCCGGGCGGCCGCGTCGTCAAGGCGAATGGCCATCTCGTCGACCGCACCATCAAGACCTATCACGACGTGAGCCAGTTCTGGACCTACGACGAGAAATGGTTCCTGGCACAGCCGGTCTATTCGCGCGATTACCCGCCGCTCAAATCCTAGGCAGAGGGCGCGCCCGGTCAAGAAGGGTTGGCGACCGCAGACGGTTGTGCTTAAGGTGAGGCAATAGCGATGCCGTCGGTTGGCGGCCCAATCAGGGAGGAACGAATGCGCAAATCCATCAGCCGTCGCGGATTCATGGCGGGGACGGTGGCGGCCGCTGGCGCCGCATCGCTGCCGCTGCAGGTGTCGTTCGCGCAATCCGCGCCGCTCAAACTGGGGCTCCTGACGGTGAAGACGGGTCCGCTCGCCGCCGGCGGCATCCAGATGGAACAGGGCCTGACGTCGTTCCTCAAGAGCAAGAACTTCACCCTCGCCGGCCGCAAGGTCGATCTCATCGTCGCCGATACCGGCGGCAATCCCGCCGGCGCCAAGACCAAGGCCCAGGAGCTGATCGAGCGCGATCAGGTCGATATCATCACCGGGCCGCTCGCGGCGTTCGAACTGCTGGCCATTTCGAGCTACACGGCGGCGCACAAGATCCCGGTGCTGAGCCTCGCCGCCGCCGAGGACATGACCCAGCGCAAGCCCAACCCCTATTTCATTCGCGCCTCGGCGACCGCGGCGCAGGCGATGCAGCCCTTGGCCGACTTCGCGGCGAAGGAGCTGAAGTACAAGAAGGTCATCACCATTTCCGAGGACTTCGCCTTCGGTTACGAGCAGATGGGCGGGTTCCAGCGCGTGTTCGAGGATGAAGGCGGGCGGGTCCTGAAGAAATTGTGGCCGCCGCTCGTCACCGCCGATTACACGCCCTATCTCGCCCAGATCAGCGGGGTCGACGCGGTCGTCCAGGGATTCGCCGGCTCGAACCCCGTCAAGTTCATGAAGCAATACGCCGACCAGGGGCTCAAATATCCGGTGCTCGCCGGCGAAGCCGGGTGCGATGACTTTCTCATGAACAGCTTCGGCGACGAGGTGATCGGGTTGGTCAGCGCCGCGCCCTACACCGCGGATCTCCAGAACGAAGCCAACGAGCGGTTCATCGCGGCGATGACCAAGGAGTACCACGTCCTTGTGGGGCAGTATTCGGCGCTGCTTTGGCTCAACGGCCAGGTCATCGAGGCCGGGCTCGAGAAGACCGGCGGCAAGACCGACAACAAGGAGGCGCTGATCAAGGCGCTGCGCAGCGTCGATCTGAAGGACACGCTGCGCGGACCGGTCCGCTTCGACCATTTTGGCAACGTCGTCGGCGACATCTTCATCCGCCGCGCCGAGAAGAAGAACGGCAAGCTGTTCAATCACACCATCAAGACCTATCACAACGTGAGCCAGTTCTGGACCTTCCCGGAGAAATGGTTCCTCGAGCAACCGGTCTATTCGCGCGACTATCCGCCGCTCAAGTCATAATCGTGATCGGCTCGGCACGACCGGCATGAGGCTCCTCGCTCCCGTCCCGCCCGCGGCCGCGGAACGGGCGGCGAGAGGCACGGTGCGATGAATCTGTGGCTGCTGCTGACGATCAACAGCATTACGCTGGGTGGGCTCTTGTTCCTGCTGTCGGCGGGGTTCTCGCTCATCTTCGGGCTGATGCGCATTCCCAACCTGACGCACGGCTCGATGTTCATGCTGGGCGCCTATTTCGGCGCGAGCTTCTTTCTCTGGTACAAAGTCGATTTCTGGCTCTCGGCGTTGGCGGCCGGCGTGCTGATGGCCGTGATCGGCGGCGTGATCGAGCGGCTGGTGCTGCGCCGGCTTGCCGGCAACGAGCTGGCTCAGGTGCTGGTCACGCTCGGCATATCGTTCATGGTCGCCGATCTCTGCCTCATGGAATGGACCGGCGATCCGATCTCGGTGGCGACGCCCGCGGGCCTCACCGGCACCACGCACATTCTGGGCATGGCGTTCCCGATCTACCGCCTCGCCATCATCGTCATCGCGCTCGTCGTCGCGGTAGCGCTGTGGCTGCTGCTCGACCGCACGCGGCTTGGTGCGATGATCCGCGCCGGGGTCGATGATCCGGTGATGGCACGCATGGTCGGGATTCGCGTCTCGCGGCTCTTCACCATCGTGTTCGCGCTCGGCGCCGGGCTCGCCGGCTTCGCCGGCATGATCGGCGCCCCGATCCTTTCGGTCTATCCCGGGCTCGACACCGACATGCTGCCGCTCGCCCTGGTCGTGGTGATCCTCGGCGGGACCGGGAGTCTCCTCGGTTCGCTTGCCGGCAGCCTGGTCGTCGGCGTGCTCTACAATTTCGGCCAGGCGCTGTTGCCGGAGCTGGCCTATTTCGTGCTGTTCCTGCCGATGGTGCTGGTGCTGGCGCTGCGGCCGCAAGGATTCTTCGGCAGGCGGGCGCCGTGAAGACGCGCGTGCTCGCCGCGATCATCGGGCTGGCGCTGGCGTTGAGCCTGCCGCGCTGGATCGGCGGCACCTATTACGTCAACGTCGCGAGCCAGATCATCATCGCGGCGGTGTTCGCGCTCGGCCTCAATGTGCTGGTAGGGTATGCGGGGCTGGTGTCGCTGGGCCATGCCGGGTTGTTCGGCCTCGCCTGCTATGGCGCGGCGGTGATGCTGGCGCATGGCTGGGGCCAGGCGGCGGCGGCGGCGGGCGGCCTGGTGGTCACGCTCGTGGGCACGGCGGCGTTCGCGGGCCTGGCGTTGCGCGCGTCCGGGATCGGCTTCATCATGATCACGCTCGCGCTCGGCCAGATCCTGTGGGGTCTCGCCTATCGCTGGCTCAGCGTCACCAACGGCGACAACGGCATCAACGTCACCGCGCGGCCGGCGCCCTTCGGCATCAGTCTGGACGGCGCCATCCCGTTTTATTACGCGACCCTCGCCGTGTTTCTGCTGACGCTCGCGGCGGTAGCGGTGTTCGTGCGTTCGCCCTTCGGCGCGAGCCTCTGCGGCACGCGCGACCAGCCGCGGCGGATGACGGCACTCGGCTATCACGTCTGGCTGATCCGGTTCTATGCCTGTCTGTTCTCGGGCCTCGTCAGCGGTGTCGCTGGGCTGCTCTTCCTCTATTACAACCAGTTCATCAGCCCCGAGGCGATCTCGCTCGCCGGCTCGGCCGAGGTGCTGCTGATGGTGATCTCGGGCGGGTCGGGCACGCTGTTCGGGCCGATCGCGGGGGCGGCGCTGGTCGTCGTCGTGAAAAGCGTGGCGAGCGCCTATGTCGCGCGCTGGAACCTGCTTCTGGGCGCGATCTTCGTCGGCATCGTCCTGTTCATGCCCGAGGGCTTGGTGCCGGGCTCGGCGCGGCTGGTGCGCTGGGCGCTGCGCAGCCTGCGCGCCCGGCCGGCGCGGACGGCGGCGCGAGGCGAGCCATGACCGCGCTGGCGGTGCGCGACCTCGATAAGTCGTTTGGCGGGCTGCGCGTCACCGACGGGCTGTCGATCGAGGTGGCGCCCGGCGAACGACGGCTCATCATCGGACCCAACGGCGCCGGCAAGACGACGCTCTTCAACCTCATCGCCGGCGAGCTTGCGCCCGATGCCGGGTCGATCGCGCTGTTCGGGCGCGAGCTCACGCGCCTGCCGAGCCGCGCGCGCGCCCATCTCGGCCTCGCCCGCACCTTTCAGATCATCACCCTGTTCGCGCGCGACACGCTCCTCCACAACGTCCTGTTGTCGCTCATGGGGATCGATCCGCTGCGCTGGAATCCGGTCGTGCTGCTGGCGCGCAAGCGGGCGCTGGCGCAGCGCGCGGAAGCGGCGCTCGAGCGCGTCGGGCTGAAGCATCTCGCTCACCGGCCGCTGGCCGAGACATCCTATGGCGAGCGCCGCCGCGTCGAGATCGCGATGGCGCTGGCGCAAGGTCCCAAGGTGCTGCTGCTCGACGAGCCGTTCGCCGGGCTTTCGAGCGAGGAGCGCCGCGACGTGCTCGCCCTCATCAATGCCATTCCGCGCGACGTGACGATCGTGATGATCGAGCACGACATGGACGTGGCGCTCGATTTCGCCGAGCGCATCACGGTGATGCATTTCGGCCGGATGGTAGTCGAGGGCAATCGCGCCGAGGTCGTGGCCGACCCGCGCGTCGCGGAGATCTACCTTGGCGCGTGACGCCCTTGCGCTTGCCGACATCCACGCCTTCTACGGCGACAGCCATGTGCTGCACGGCGTGAGCTTCCGCCTCGGCGAAGGGCGGCTCCTGGGGCTGCTCGGCCGCAACGGCGCCGGCAAGACGACCTGCATGAATGTGACGATGGGCGTGGTCCCCGCGCGGCGCGGCGCGGTCGAGGTCTATGGCATGCCGGTGACGCGGCGCCCGCCCGAGGACATCGCCATGGCGGGCGTCGCGCTCGTGCCGCAGGGACGGCGCATCTTCCGCAGCCTTACCGTGCGCGAGAACCTGCTCGTGGCGGCGCGCCCGCCCGCCGGCGGCGGCGCGGCGCGATGGACGATCGAGCGTGTCGCCGAGACCTTCCCGCGGCTCGGCGAGCGCCAGAGCCAGGTGGCGGGATATCTCTCCGGCGGCGAGCAGCAAATGCTTGCCATCGGCCGCGCGCTCGTGTCGAATCCGCGCGTGCTGCTGATGGACGAGCCCTCGGAGGGGCTGGCGCCACAGATCGTCGCCGAGGTGATGGCCACCATCCGCCGGCTCAAGGAGGAGGGGCTGTCGATCGTGCTGGTCGAGCAGAACGTCAAGCTCGCCTTCACCGTCGCCGACGACATCGTCATCCTCAACAACGGGCTGGTCGCGGCCGCGGGCACCGTCGAAGAAATACGCGTCCGCGACGATCTCGGCCAGCATCTGGGCATCTACTGAATCGGGGGAAAGGATCATGCTGTTTTCTTGCAGGCCGTTGGCGGCACGCAGCGCGCCCATCGCCGTCCGCCGCGAGAGCGGCCCGCGGCGGCACTTCACCGTCGACATCCACTGCCACGTCGAGACGCCCGAGGCGGCCGCGCTCATCAAGACCTCGGACCGGCAGCCGGTCGAGAACGCGATGATCTTCTCCAACGAGGCGACACGCGCGGTGAACCGCAAGCAGCAGGAGACGATCTATCTCGACCTCACCTCGGTCGAAAAGCGGCTCCGCCACATGGACCGCAACGGTATCGACATCCAGGCAATCTCGACCGCGCCGGGACAGTATTACTATTGGGCCGAGCCCGAGCTCACCCACCAGACCGCGCGGCTCATCAACGAGAACATCGCCCAGATCTGCCATGACCATCCCGACCGCTTCGTCGGGTTGGCGACGGTGCCGCTGCAGGAGCCAGCGCTCGCCGTGCGCGAGCTCGAGCGCGCGGTGAAGGACCTGGGCCTGCGCGGCGTCGAGATCTGCACCAACGTCGACGGCGCCGAGCTCAGCGAGGACCGCTTCCGCCCGTTCTTCGCCAAGGCCCAGGAGCTCGACATCCTGATCTTCATGCATCCGTCCGGCTTCACCGACGGGCGGCGCCTCAGCGACCACTACTTCATCAACGTCATCGGCAACCCGCTCGATTCGACCGTCGCCGTGCATCACCTGATCTTCGGCGGCGTGCTCGAGCGCTATCCCCGGCTCAAGATCGTCGTCGCCCATGGCGGCGGCTACCTGCCGGCCTATTCCGGCCGCATCGATCACGGCCACCAGGCGCGCCCCGATTGTCGCCGCGTCATCACCAGGCGGCCGACGAGCTATCTGAAGAAGCTCTATTTCGACACCATCGTCTTCACCCATCACCAGCTCGAATACCTGGCGAAGCAGTGGGGCAGCGACCACATCCTCCTCGGCACCGACTATCCCTACGACATGGCGCTGCCCCATGCCGTGCACTTCGTCGAGACTGCGGCCCTCGCCGGGGCCGACCAAGCGGCGATCCTCGGCGGCAATGCTGCGCGCCTCCTCAAGATCAAGCGCCCCGCCGCCAAATCCGCGCCCGCGCCAGCGCGCAAGGAAAAGCCCAAAGCGAAGGCGAAATCGAAGTCAAAGGCAAAGCGGCGCGGGTGAGGCGCGTGGCGGCACGTGCGGCGCAAGGTCGTCGTCGTCAACGACAGGATGCAGAAGAACTATCGCTACGTGCTGACGCAGGCGATGGGCCGCAATTTCGACCCGGCGTTCCGGCCCGAGCTCACGCCCAAGCAAATGCTGCGCCTCGGCATTTTCTGCGGCAAGTACATGACCGATTCGCGGCGGGAATTCCCGAAGCACTGGTTCGCGGGCGCTCGGCTGTCGCCGGGCCATCGCGATTGCGCGCTCAATTGCTTTGGCGTCGATGCGAGCCAGAAGCTCTCGGTCTGGCGCGCCAAAGGCTGGATTCATCCGGACGATCCGCGCGGCTGGTTCCAGTGGTACTGCCGCTACTACATGGGGCGCCGCATGCCCGAGGAGGACGCGCGGCAGATCAAGCGATGGAAGGCGATGCGCCGCCACATTCGCCAGCTCGAGCGCCATTGCGCACCCGGCGATCTGTCCTGCCGCCGGCGGCAGCGGCAGGCGCTGCTGCACTGGGCCTATGACAGCCGCAAGATCTGATCCTCGGCCGTCCCGGGACCGAACCGGTCGCCGCGCCTGAGGCTACAGCAGTTCGATGGCGGCGTCGGCGATGTCACGGGCGGCCAAGGGCGGCGACGCGCCGCGGTGGCCGGCGCCGAGGGCCGTCGCGGTCAGCATCATGTACACTTCGCCGGCATTTGCGGCCAGCGGCACCACCACGCGCTGCAGCCCCACGTCGCCGCCCGAGCCGCAGCGCAGCCGACAAAAGCCGAACGCCGGCCGGCCCGATTGCAGCACGGTGCCGAGGAAGCGCGCGATGAAACGCCCGTGCTCGCCTTCGAGCACCTGGTCGAGAAACCGGCCCGTGGCATCGCGCCCCATCGCATCGACGATCGCGGTGCCGACGAGGCGATAGCGTAGCCGACCTTCGTGGAACTCGATCAGTTCGAGATGCGGCAGCAGCGACGCCGGCATGTCGAGCGGATCGACGTCGCCGCGCCGCGGCATGGCGCGCGCACCGCGCTTCGACTCCCAGTAGTCGAAGAGCGCTGCAAGATGCGGGTCGGAGCGAAAATCGGCCGGCACCGCGTCAGCTCGTTCCCGTCTTCACCCGGAAGCGAGCGCCATCATCGCTTCCAGCGACGGCGCGTCGTCGAGCGCCGCCACCGTGTCCTCGAGTTGCCGCGCCCGCGCCGCGCCCAGAACCGGAGCGGCGAGGCTCGAATATTTCGCCGCGATGCGCCGTCCCTGCGCTGTCACGTCGGCGGCGGCAATGCCGGAATCGTGGCGCGCCTCGAGCGTCGTCCCGTCGGCGAGCGTCACCGCGAGCGTCGCGCGCGAGCTCGGCCATCCGTCCTCGAACACGATCTTGAGCTTGTCGCGCAGCCCCACCAGCCGCTTCTCGTGGCAGTGTGCCTCGCTGTAGCTGCCGAGGCTCGCCGTGTCGATCCCGGCGAGTGCCATCGCCACGGTCAGGCGCAGGGAGAATTTCGCCTCGAGCCCATTGCGCGGCAGGGCGATGTTGCACACGCCGTCGGCGCCGCGGTCGATATGCAGCACCGCCTCGCGCACGGCATTCGCGGCGAAGCCCGGACGCGCCGCAATGTCGCGCGCGCACTCGATCGGCGCATGAGTGAGATAGCAGGCGGCGTGATACTTGAAGAGATTGCCGCGGACATACCATCCGCCCGGCGGATCGGCCAATGCCGCTTCGGGATGGAAATCCGGCCCGTGCGTCGCAGCGAAGCCTTGGGCGCATTCGAGCACGTCGGCGCGGCTGGTGAAGCCGCGCGCGGCGAGCCGCGCCGCCATGAGCCCGTTCTCCGCGGCTTTGCCGGCGTGAAGCGGCTTGCACATCGTGCCGAACATCGATTTGAGCCCGGCGGCCTGGGTCCCGGCGATCCCGAGCGCCATCGCGGTGCGCGCCGGATCGAGCCCCATCAGCCGCGCGCAAGCGGCGGCGGCGCCGAAGCTCCCCATGGTCGCGGTCGCATGGAATCCCAGCGCATAGTGTCCCGGCGCCACCAGCACGCCGATGCGGCAGATGGTCTCGTAGCCCGCAACGAAGGCGGTGATGATGTCGCGGCCCGAGGACCCTCGCGCCTCGGCCAGCGCCAAGAGCGCCGGCAGCAGCGTCGCGGTCGGATGGCCGACATAGGAGAGATGCACGTCGTCATAGTCGAGGGCGTGCGAGGTCGTGCCGTTGACCAACGCCGCTAGCAGCATCGGCGCCCGCGCGCCCAATCCCACCAGCGTCGCCGCCGCGGCGCCACCCTCGGCGGCGGCCTCCTCCGCCACCATGCGCGACAGCTCTTCCCGCGTGCCGGCGAGCGTCACCGCGAACCAGTCGAGCACGCATTGCCGCACCACGTCGCAAACCGAAGCGGGCAAGTCGCCGTAACGCAACTCCGCGCTCTTGGCGGCAATCGCCATCGTGACGTCCTGCGTTGCCGCCTGCAATGCTCGCATCGCTTCCTCCGCCACCATGCCGCCGCCACAGGCTCGCACGACGGCGGGCGCCGGTAAAGCGGCGCAATTCTAAGCGGCGCTGTGGCTTTTCGGCCGGAGATAGGCCATGGCCGCGTGCTCGGCGCAATAAGGCTTGCCGGGCAGTGGGCGGCGGCCGCAGAAGCGGAAATCCTTGTCGCCGGGATGACCCTGCGGCCAGGTGCAGGCTGGCGGCGGCATGCCGATGACGCGGCGGCGAACCGGTGGGCTCTTCAGCGGCGACGGGCGCGACGTGAGCGCCAGCCGGTGCGCCTTGCCGATGACGGCGTTCTTGCTGATCGCGAGGCGGCGGCCGATCTCGGCCGTCGGCAGGCCTTCGGCCCACAGCGCGATCAGGCGGTCGATAAGCTCGGATGTCCAAATGCTGTCCATGGCGTCCTACCGTATTCTGTGGTCTGGCCATGCGTAGCCTACTAAATAGAGTAGCACGACTCGGCGGTCCCGCCAATGCTTTCTGCTACCCAAGTGCTCGATCGGGGCGACGGCGGCACCGCCTGTCGCGATGGGCGATCCGGGCGAGTAGTCGCGATGGCGAAGAAAGATGACGGCCGCACGCCGCCATCCCGGGCGGTGGCTTCCGTCCGGGCTACCCTATCGCCGGCAGGGCCGGCCGCGGGCGGGATCAGAGCAGCGTGATCTGCGAGGCCTCGCGGCCGCGGCGTGCCTGTGACACGGTCATGCGCACGGGTTGCCCCGGCTCCAGCCCTTCGAGTCCCGAGCGGCGCAGCGCGGTGACGTGGACAAAGATGTCCTTGCCGCCGTCATTGGGAAGGATGAAGCCGAAGCCGCGCGCCGGGTCGTACCATTTGACGACGCCGTCGAGCATCTCGGTCTGTCCCATGTCGGCGCCGCCATGGCCGCCGTCATCGCGCTGACGGAAGCGGCTTTCGCGCGGCGGGCGCGCCTGTGCTGTCGAGGCGTCGAGATCGAGGACCTGCGTTGCCGCGCGGCCTTTCGGTCCCTGCACCCATTCGAACACCACGCCCGCGCCGTCGGGAGCGTCGCCGAAGCCCGAGCGTTCCAGCACTGCCAGCGGCAGGAACACGTCCGCGGTGCCGTCCTCGGGGACGATGAAACCGAAGCGTTTGCTGCGATTGAACCATTTGATCTTGCCGACGAGCCGCGAGACTTCGCCGGGCGCAGAATCGCTATTCATGGATGCACCATCTGTCCACCCCTCGCCCTCCCCTCGGCATGGGCGGTGCCCATACGCCATGCGGGCGATTTCGTAATTCCAAGCGCGATCCCTGGCACGTTCCCCCAGGTGTACGCGCTAAGGTTATTTCTGCTTTGGTTTGATTGCAATTAGTAAAAAATTTGTCGAAAGGTCCGAGGCCAGAACCCAGCCGCGCCCTGGAACATAGACGAGGCCGCAGACCGCGTGCGGCACCAGGCCGCCGGCGCGCAATCCGGCGGCCAATTCGGCGGGGCGCAAGAATTTCTCCCAGCGATGCGTACCGCGCGGGACCCAGCGCAGCACATGTTCCGCGCCAATGATGGCGAGGAGAAAAGATCGCGCCGTGCGATTGATCGTGGCGGCGATCAAGGCGCCGCCCGGCCGCACCAGCCGCGCCGCCGCGCCGAGGAACACCTGGGGCGCGCGCACGTGCTCGACCACTTCGAGCGCGAGAACGGCATCGAAACCGGCGCCGGTGCCGAGATCTTCGACCGCGGCCGCGCGGTAGTCGATGGCAAGTCCCGTCGCCGCGGCATGAGCGCGCGCGACTTCGAGCGCATTGGCGTCGGCATCGATCGCGGTCACGGCGAAGCCCAGCCGCGCCATCGGCTCGGCGACGAGCCCGCCGCCGCAGCCGATATCGAGCAGGCTCAGCCCGGAAAACGGCGACAGCGCCTGTGGATCGCGCCCGAAATGCCGCAGCAGCCGATCGCGAATGAAGCCGATTCGCACGGGGTTGAGCCGGTGCAGCGGTCCGAACGCGCCTTCGGGGTCCCACCACGCCGCCGCCGCGCGGGCAAAGCGCTCGACCTCGTCGGCATCGACGGTGTCCGTATCCGTGCCGGGTCCGGCGCCGGCGGAACGCGGGGATTTGTCCAAATTCATTGACGATCGGCCTCGTTCCGGACGCACGACGCGACGCCGCCGTCTGCCCGCTTCTTGCTTCGGCGGCGCCCCATTGAGTATGAATAGCAGCCCGACCGCCGGCAATGCAGCCTGTGCTGGCATCCACTCCTTATAACCGCATAACCACGATTCCATGGCACGCATCGTGCAGAAATTCGGCGGCACGTCGGTCGCCACCATCGAGCGGATCCGCGGCGTCGCCGATCGCGTCAAGCGCGAGGTCGATGCCGGGAACGAGGTCGCCGTCGTGGTCTCGGCCATGGCCGGCACCACCGATCAGCTCGTCGCCTGGACGCGCGAGACCTCGCGCCTGCACGATGCGCGCGAATACGACACCGTGGTGGCCTCGGGCGAGCAGGTCACGGCCGGGCTTGTCGCCCTGGCGCTGCAGGAGCTGGGCGTCAACGCGCGCTCGTGGCTCGGCTGGCAGGTGCCGGTCCGCACCGACGGCGTGCACGGCAAGGCGCGCATCATGGCGATCGAGACGGCGGAGCTGCTGCGCCGTATGGGCGAAGGCCAGGTCGCGGTGGTGGCGGGGTTCCAGGGGCTCGGCCCCGACAACCGCATCACCACGCTTGGCCGCGGCGGCTCCGACACGTCGGCGGTGGCACTGGCGGCGGCGCTGGGCGCCGACCGCTGTGATATCTTCACCGATGTGGAAGGCGTCTATACCACCGACCCACGCATCGTTGCGAAGGCGCGAAAGCTCGATAAGATCACCTATGAGGAAATGCTCGAGCTGGCCAGTCTCGGGGCCAAGGTGCTGCAGACGCGCTCGGTCGAACTGGCGATGAATCACCGGGTCCGGGTGCAGGTGCTGTCGAGCTTCGCCGACATTCCGGGAACCATAGTGGTGGACGAGGACGAGATCGTGGAAAAGCAGGTCGTGAGCGGCATCGCCTATAGCCGCGACGAGGCCAAGATCACGCTCATCAAGGTCGCCGACCGACCGGGCGTGGCGGCGGCGATCTTCGGCCCGCTCGCCGATCACGCAATCAATGTCGACATGATCGTGCAGAACATCTCCGACGATGGCCGCACCACCGACCTCACCTTCACCGTCACCAAGTCCGACCTCGACCGTGCCGTGAAGGTGCTCGACGAGCGGCGCGCGCAATTGGGCTATGCGGCGCTCAAGCCCGATCCCAACGTCGTCAAGATCTCGGTCATCGGCGTCGGCATGCGCAGCCATGTCGGCGTCGCCAAGCAGATGTTCCAGGCGCTCGCCGAGAAGGGCATCAACATCCAGGTGATCTCGACCTCCGAGATCAAGGTGAGCGTGCTGGTCGCCGAGGAATATACCGAGCTTGCCCTGCGCGCGCTGCATACGGCCTACGGCCTCGATGCAAGCTGAGGCGGCATCCCGAGAGCGGCGCCGGCTCGACCTGCTGTGGCGGCGCGGACGCGCCTTCCTCGGCTGCGATACGGCGATCATGGGCGGCGCCATGACCTGGGTGTCGGAGCGCAACCTTGTCGCTGCGATCTCCAATGCCGGCGGGTTCGGCATCATCGCCTGCGGCGCGATGGGGCCGGCGCAGCTCGATGCCGAGATCGTCGCGACCTACGACCGGACCGACCGCCCGTTCGGCGTCAATCTCATCACGCTCCATCCCGACCTCATGGCGCTGATCGCGGTGTGCGCGGCGCGGCGGGTCGGTCATGTCGTGCTCGCGGGCGGGCTCCCCACGGCGCAGGCGGTGGCGCGGATCAAGGATGCGGGCGCGCGCGTCATCTGCTTCGCGCCGGCGCTGGCGATCGCGAAGAAGCTCGTGCGCATGGGGGCCGACGCCCTCGTCATCGAGGGCATGGAGGCGGGCGGCCATATCGGCCCGGTCGCGACCGGGGTCCTCGCGCAGGAGATCCTGCCGCATGTCACCGAGGTGCCGGTGTTCGTCGCGGGCGGCATCGGCCGCGGCGAAGCGATCCTCGCCTATCTCGAGATGGGCGCTGCCGGCGTGCAGCTCGGCACGCGCTTCGTCGCGGCGCATGAATCGATCGCGCATCCGCGCTTCAAGCAGGCCTTCATCCGCGCCGGGGCGCGCGATGCGGTGCCCTCGCCGCAGCTCGATCCGCGCTTTCCCGTGATCCCGGTGCGCGCGCTCGTCAACGAGGGGATGCAGGAATTCATGGTGCTGCAGCGCGGTGTCATCGACCGCTTCAACCGCGGCGAGTTGGCCCAGAAGGAGGCGCAGCTCGAGATCGAGCATTTCTGGGCCGGGGCGCTGCGCCGCGCCGTGATCGACGGCGATATCGAGCGCGGCTCGCTGATGGCGGGCCAAAGCGTCGGCATGGTCACGCGCACGCAGTCGACGCGCGAGATCATCGCCGAGCTGGTGGGCCAGGCGGCGGAAGCGCTTGCCCGGCGCGAGGCGCCGTTCTTACCCTATGAGGCGGAAGCCTGATGGAGCCGACGGCGGCGGTCCCGGGATACCGCCGCGTCCTGCGCCGGCTGCGCGATACGATGGCCGGTGCGGGGACGGCGCAGCAGCGTCTCAACGCCGTCGTTCACATCATCGCCGGCGAGATGGTGGCGGAGGTGTGCTCGTGCTACGTCATGCGCGCGGGCGAGGTGCTGGAGCTGTTCGCTACCGAGGGCTTGCGGCCCGAGGCCGTGCACCGCACGCGGCTGCGCGTGGGCGAGGGCCTGGTCGGCGTCATTGCCGCGACGGCGCGGCCGCTCGCGCTCGCGGACGCGCAGTCCCATCCCGATTTCGCCTATCGGCCCGAGACCGGCGAGGAGATCTTCCACTCGTTGCTGGGGGTGCCGATCCTGCGCGGCGGGCATGTGGTGGGCGTCCTCGTGGTCCAGAACCGGACGCTGCGTCACTACACCGAGGACGAGGTCGAGGCGCTGCAGACCATCGCCATGATCGTCGCCGAGATGGTGGCGAGCGGCGAATTGGTGAACCCGCTCGAACTGCAGCCCGCGAACGCGGTGGGCGCCCAGCCGCTGCGGCTCGAGGGCGTGCGCATCAATGGCGGGCTGGCGCAGGGCGCGGCAGTGCTGCACGAGCCGCGCGTGGTCATCCGGCAGGTTGTCGCCGAGAACCCGCAACAGGAGCTCGAGCGGCTGCGCGGCGCCGTCGCCTCGATGCAGAGCGCGATCGACGATCTCCTCGCCGCGAGCGACGTGGCCGACCACGGCGAACCTCGCGACGTGCTCGAGAGCTATCGCATGTTCGCCGCCGACCGCGGCTGGGTCCAGCGCATGACCGAGGCGGTGCGCAGCGGGCTCACGGCCGAGGCGGCGGTGCAGAAGGTACAGGAAGACACGCGCGTGCGGCTGTCGCAGGCGAGCGATCCCTATCTGCGCGAACGGCTGGTCGACCTCGACGATCTCGCCACACGATTGCAGCGCCATCTCTCCGGCCGTCACCTGACCGCGGCCGCGGCCGAGCTGCCGGACGAGTTCATCCTGATCGCCCGGGCGATGGGGCCGGCGGAGCTGCTCGATTACGACCGTCGCCGCCTCCGGGGGCTGGTGCTCGAAGAGGGCTCGCCCACGGCCCATGTCGCCATCGTCGCCCGTGCGCTCGACATTCCCGTCGTGGGGCGGGTCAACGATGTGCTGAGCCGGGTCGAGACCGGCGACCTCGTCGCCGTCGACGGCGACGAGGCGGTGGTCGTGCTGCGCCCGACCGAGGACGTGCAGCAGGCGATCGAGCAGCGCATCGACGTCGAGCGCGGCGAGCGCATTCGCTATGCGGCGCTGCGCGGCGTGCCGGCGGAAACGCTCGACGGCGTGCGCGTCAGCCTGCAACTCAATTCCGGCCTGCTCCTCGATCTCCCCTATCTCGATGAGACCGGCGCCGAGGGCATCGGCCTGTTCCGCACCGAGCTGCATTACATGCTTCGCGACCGCTTCCCGACCGTCGAGCAACAGACGCAGCTCTATCGCCGCGTGCTGGAGCAGGTCGGCGACCGGCCGGTGACGTTCCGCACCCTCGACGTGGGCGGCGACAAGCTCTTGCCTTACATGCCCGAGAGCACCGACGAGAACCCGGCGATGGGCTGGCGTGCCATCCGCATCGCGCTCGACCGGCCGGCGATCCTGCGCCAGCAGCTCCGCGCGCTCATCCGCGCCGCTGCAGGGCGGCGGCTGCGCATCATGTTCCCGATGATCGCCGAAGTCGCCGAACTCGAGGCGGCGCGCGCGGTGCTCGATCTCGAGTTGGAGCGCGCCTGGCGCCGCGACTGCGATCCGCTGCCGGCCGTGGTCGAAGTAGGCGCCATGCTCGAGGTCCCGTCGCTGCTGTTCCAGCTCGACGCGCTCATGCCGCGGATCGATTTCCTTTCGGTCGGCACCAACGACCTGGTGCAGTTCTTTTTCGCCTGCGACCGCGGCAACCCGCAGCTCGCCGAGCGCTACGATCCGCTGTCGCCGCCGGTGCTGCGGGCGCTTGGCGCGGTCGTGGCGGCTGCCGCGCGCCACCGGGTCCAGCTTGCGTTGTGCGGCGAGATGGCGGGCGAGCCGCTTGGCGCCGCGGCGCTCCTCGGCGTCGGGTTCCGTACCCTGTCGATGTCGCCGGCCTCGCTCGGACGGGTGAAGGCGACAATTCGCAGCCTCGATCTCGCGGCGCTGTGCCAATTCCTGGCGGAATGCGAGACCCGACCCACCCACAGTCTCCGTGACAGGCTGCGCGATTTCTGCGCCGATCATGGTATCGCCGTTTGACGGCGCGCCGTGATTTGGTACAACGGATTCGGCAGTTCGGGACGTCTTGCACATGGCAAATATTGCTCCCGCTCCGGAGCCGAAGGGCCCTGCTGGCGACGACAAGGGACCGGCGCCGCACGCGCGGGCCACCGTCGGCGACCTGCTGCGCGACGCCCGGAGGGAGCACGGGGTCGAGATCGAGACCATTGCCGCCTCGCTGCGCATCCGCGCGCCCTATCTCGCTGCGATCGAACAGGGGCGTTATGACCGTCTGCCGGGCCCGGTCTATGCGCTGGGCTTCGTCCGCGCCTATGCGCTCCATCTCGGCCTCGACGGCGACGAGGCGGTGCGGCGCTTCAAGCAGGAGGCGGCCGGCCGGCTAGAGCGGCGGCGCGACCTGTCCTTTCCCATGCCGCTCACGCCGCGCAGCGTTCCCGGCGGGCGGATGTTGCTGGCAGCCTTCGTGTTGGCGGTCTGTGCCTATGGCATCTGGCACTACCTCACGACCGGCGACCGCACCCGGCCGGAGCGGGTGGCCGCGGTCCCGACCGACCTGATGCCGCCGCCGCCGGCCTCGGTCGGGCCGGCTCCAGCCCCTGCCGCAGCCTCGGCCCCTGCCCCCGCACCGGCGGCGACTCCCGCTCCAGCTTCGTTCTCGGCTTCGGCTTCCGCCCCGATCCCGGCCGCCGGGAATGCAACGCCGGCGCCGGCTCCCGCCGCCACGCTGCCATCGGTCGCGGTCGCCGGTACGCCGACATCGCCGCCGCCTGCGGCTCAAACGGCCCCCGCCGCGCCACCACCCGCCGCTTCCGCCGCGACACCGCCGAGTCAGCCGGCCGAGACCTCGCCGCCTCCGGCCGTTACCGCGCCGGTGGTCACGGCGACGCTACCGCCCCTTGAGACGACCCCCGCATCACCGCCGCCGGCATCACCGCCGCTGGCATCACCGCCGCCTGCCGCCGTGACGGCGTCCTCGCAGCCGCCCGCCGCGACTGCTGCGCCGCCGCCGGCCGAGCCGACGCCGTCGATTGCCGCGGCCGCGGCCGCGCCGCCGGCAGCGCCGGCGGCCCACGTCTTCGGGGCAGTCGACGGGCCGTCGCGCATCACCCTCCGTGCGGTCAAGGATTGCTGGATCATGGTGCGCGAAGCCGATGCGCCCCAGACCGTCGTCGCCGAGCGGACGCTCCATGCCGGCGACACCTATCGCGTGCCGGACCGTCCCGGGCTCGTGTTGCGGACCGGCAATGCCTCGGGCCTCGCGGTCCTGGTCGACGGCAAACCCGTTCCGGCGCTGAACGGCACGGTGCGCAACGTGGCGCTCGATCCCGGGCGGCTCCGCGCGGGCACGAGCAACCTCCAATAGCCGCGCCAACCGCGCTAAAGCGCCTTGCGGAAGGTAAGGTTGTAGCGGCAGTTTCCGGTCAGCGGATGCACGCCCGCGGCGAGCGGGTCGATACCGTGAAACGCCAGCCGCGCCGGACCGCCCCATACGACGACGTCGCCGCTTTCGAGCACGAGGCGCAGCCGCCGGTCGCCGCGCGCGAGCCCACCCCACAGGAAAACCGCTTGGAGCCCGAGCGAGACGGAAACGATCGGCTGGGCGAAGTCGCGCTCGTTGCGGTCCTGGTGCAGCGTCAGCCGCGTCCCCGCGACATAGCGGTTGATGAGACAGGAGTCGGGCGCGAATCCCGCAAAGTCGCCGGCAGTCGCCGCGGCCTCGGCAAGGGTGCGGAACGGAGCGGGCATCTCCGGCCACGGCGCGCCGCTCATCGGGTCGGTGCCGGCATAGCGATAGCCGCGCCGGTCGGTGATCCAGCCGGCGCGGCCGCAATTCGTCATCGCGACCGACATGACATGCCCGCGGGGCGTGGTCATGCGGCGGAAGGGCGCCAGTGCGGCGATCCTGGCAATCTCTGCGACCAGCGCCGGCGCTTCATCTGCCGCGAAGCCGCGCAGCACCGCCGCGCACGGTCCGAGCGCGCCGGCGCCGCCATCGCCCAGCAGATCGCCCGCCGCCGCGCCGCCGATCCGGCTCATTGCGCGTCGTGGAAGATGATGCCGAGCGTCATGCGACGGCCAGCGCGCACCCGACTCACGCCATGGCGCAGGATCGTGCGATAGACGCCGCGCGCACCGCGCATCGGCCGCTCGCGCACGGCAAAGACGACGCCGTCGCCCTGCGCCAGCGGCACCACCTCGGCGCGCGATTGCCGCCGTGGCCGCTGCTCCACCAGGACGAAGGCACCGCCGCTGAATTCCGCGGGCGACGATAGCAGAAAGGTCGCCTGCAGCGGGAACACGTGCTCGCCGTAAAGGTCCTGGTGCAGGCAGTTGTAATCGCCCGGGCCATAACGCAGCAGCAGCGGCGTCGGCCGGGTCTGCCCGGCGCGGCGGCAGCGCGTGAGATAGGCGGCATGATCGGCAGGATAGCGAAGATCGAGACCAAGCGCCGCGCTCCAGCGGTTGGCGATGGCGGCCAGCGGCGGATAGAGCGCCGCCCGCAGCCGCGCCACCGTGTCGGGTAGTGGATAGGCTAAGTATTTGTACTCGCCCTGGCCGAAGCCGTGGCGGGCCATGACGACGCGGCTGCGAAACCGCGCGTCGTCGTCATAAAGCGACGCGAGCGCGGTGCAATCCTCGGGCGCGATTACGCGCTCGAGCACGGCAAAGCCGTCGGCATCGATCTCGGCTTCGTGGCGCGGCCAATCGCGCGCGGCGATGGCGGCGGTGACAGCATCGCCGCGCTCGGCGCGCCCGGCACGATGCCCGGCCGCAACGCTCACGACGCCGCCTCGCGCCTGAGGAGTTCGCGCTTGCGTTCGATGCCCCAGCGATAGCCCGATAGCCCGCCGTCATGGCGCACGACGCGATGGCAGGGAATGGCCACCGCCAGCGGATTGGCGGCGCAGGCCTGGCCGACGGCGCGCACCGCCTCGGGCCGATCGATCCGCCGCGCGATCTCGCCATAGGTCGCCGTCGCGCCGGCGGGGATGCGGCGCAGCGCCTGCCACACCTGCTGCTGGAACGCCGTCCCGCGCACGTCGAGCGGCAGGTCGAGCCCGGCGGCCGGCGTCTCGACGAAGCCCACGACCGTTGCGACCAGGCGCTCGAAGGCGCGGTCGCCGCCGACGAGGTCGGCCTTGGGGAAACGGTCCTGAAGCTCCTCGACCAGCTTTGCCGGATCATCGCCCAGGAGAATGGCCGCCACGCCTTTCTCGGTCGCGGCGACGAGGATCGCGCCGAGCGAGCATTGGCCGACGGCGAAGCGGATCGCGGCGCCGGGGCCGCCCGCGCGGTAGCGCCGCGGCGTCATGCCGAGCATGTCGGAAGCCGCGGCGTAGAACCTGCCGTTCGAATTGAAGCCGGCGTCATAGATCGCCGCGGTCACCGTGCCGCCGCCGCGCAGCCCCGCACGTACCCGCTGGGCGCGGTGCTGGGAGGCGTATTGGCGCGGCGTGACGCCGGTCATAGCCTTGAACACGCGGTGAAAGTGAAACCGGCTGAGACCCGCCGCTTCCGCCAGCGCCGCGAGGCTCGGCAGTTCCTCGGCCGTGGCGATGAGCCGGCAGGCCCTTGCCACCGCCGCCGCATGCGCGCGCTCGAGCCCGGGTCCGTTCGGGCGGCAGCGCTGGCATGGCCGGAAACCCGCGCGCTCGGCCGCTTCCGGATCGCGGTGGAAGCGCACGTTCGCGCGCAGTGGCCGCCGCGCGGCGCAGGACGGCCGGCAATAGACGCCGGTCGTCGCCACCGAATAATAGAAATGGCCGTCCGCCGACCGGTCGCGGCGCATCACCGCCTGCCAGCGCTCATCCGCGGTCGCATAGTCTGTCATCGCTCGACTCCATCAGAACCGTCTCGGGAGTGCAATATGCGCGCGGGTGCAGGCGGAGAAACTCCGGCTCTTGCTGTCCAATCCGGCGGCGGCGCGCGCGGGCTCGAATCCCGCCAAAGTGGCGCAGCGCTCGGTTCAGGAGGGCGCCGGCCGATTGCAACGCCCGCCAGCCGCGCGAGCCATTGCGCCATGCCGAACAGGTCGCGCTCGGTTGCAAAGGTGACGACGACGATGTCCTGGGACGCGACGCCGTCCTGATCGAGCGCGGTGCAGGACGCGGCGAAATCCGTACCGAGCGCGAGAAAATCCGCGAGCGCCCGGCACGACGCCGCCCCGGCGCGGGCCTCGCCATAGTAAGGGGAATGCAGGGTAAGGGGAATGCAGGTCGAGCAGCCCGTGAGGAATGATAAAGAGCCGCGGCCGTGTCGCGCTCGTTCCCGGATTGTGTGACATAAGCTGTAACATTGTCCGACGCATCGATGATGAAGCGCGCGCTCAGACTCTGTAAAGCGGCTCGAAACCGATCGCGCATTGCAGCAGCGCTTTGCCGCCTCGGTCGAAGCGCGCTATAACATAGTCATGGACGCGGCAACGGCGAGGTTGAGGCGATGAGCGTCAGACCCTATCGCGATATCGTGCGGCGACGCTGCCGCCAGATTCATGTCGGTTCTGTCGCAGTTGGCGGCGATGCGCCGATTACCGTGCAGTCGATGACCAACACGCTGACCCACGACGTGAAGGCGACGGTGGCGCAGATCCATGCGCTGGAGCGCGCCGGCGCCGACATCGTCCGCGTCTCCTGTCCCGACCAGGAATCGGCACTGGCCCTGAAGCAGATCGTGCCCCAGGTCAGCGTGCCGATCGTCGCTGACATCCATTTCCACTATCGCCGCGCGATCGAGGCGGCCGAGAGCGGCGCCGCGTGCCTCAGGATCAATCCCGGCAACATCGGTTCCTCCGAGCGCGTCAAGGAGGTGGTCAAGGCGGCGAAGGACCACGGCTGCTCGATGCGGATCGGCGTCAATGCCGGCTCGCTCGAGCGCGATCTGCTCGAGCGCTACGGCGAGCCATGTCCCGAGGCCATGGTCGAGAGCGCGCTGCACCACGCCAAGATTCTCGAGGACAACGATTTCTTCGAATTCAAGATCTCGTGCAAGGCGTCGGACGTGTTTCTCGCTGTCGCGGCCTATCAGCAGCTTGCCGAGGCGTGCGACTATCCGCTTCATCTCGGCATCACCGAGGCCGGCGGTCTGATGGGCGGCACGGTGAAGTCGGCGATCGGGATGGGCTCGCTGTTGTGGGCGGGGATCGGCGACACGATCCGCGTCTCGCTGTCGGCCGATCCGGTCGAGGAGATCAAGGTCGGGTTCGACATCCTGAAATCCCTCGGCCTCAGGCGGCGCGGCGTCACCGTCATCTCCTGTCCCTCCTGCGCGCGCCAGCAGTTCGAGGTGATCAAGACGGTTGAGGCGCTGGAGCAGCGGTTGGCGCACATCACCACGCCGATGACGCTGTCGGTCATCGGCTGCGTCGTCAACGGACCGGGCGAGGCGCGCGAGACCGATATCGGCTTCACCGGCGGCGGCCACGGCACGCACCAGGTCTATCTCGCCGGCGTGCCGGCCCATCGGCTCAAGGATCAGGACATCGTCGATCATCTGGTCGCGCTGGTCGAAGCGAAGGCGGCCGAGATCGAGCGCGCGAAGACCGAAGCGGCACCGGCCGAAGCGCCGGCCGAATGACGCGCTGAGCCGCCGCCGCGACCGATGCCCGCCCTTCAGCCGGTTCGCGGCACGCAGGACCTGCTCCCCGAAGAGCAGCGCCGCCACCGCTTCGTCGTCGACACTGCGCGCGCGGTCGCCGGGCGTTACGGTTATGCCGAGATCGCCACGCCGATCTTCGAATTCACCGAGGTCTTCGCCCGCCCGATCGGCGCGGCGACGGACATCGTCCAGAAGGAGATGTATACCTTCCGCGACCGCGGCGACGAAGAAATCACGCTCCGGCCGGAATATACTGCCGGCATCGTCCGCGCGATCATCTCCAACGGTCTGACGCAAAGCCTGCCGCTCAAGCTTTTCGCCAGCGGTCCGATGTTCCGCTACGAGCGGCCGCAGAAGGGCCGCTACCGCCAGTTCCACCAGATCGATGTCGAGCTCATCGGCGTGGCGACGCCGCTCGGTGACATCGAGGCGATCGCGCTCGGCGCTCACGTTCTCGAGGCGCTCGGCGTGCGCGCCCAGACCGAGCTCGAGCTCAACACGCTCGGCGACGCGGCGAGCCGGCACGCCTATCGCGCCGCGCTCGTCGCCTTCTACCACCGACGCCGCGGCGAATTGAGCGAAGACAGCCGCGAGCGGCTCGAGCGCAATCCGTTGCGGATTCTCGATTCCAAGGATTCAGGCGATCAGCGCGTCAACGACGACGCCCCGTCCTTTGCCGAATTCCTCACCACCGAGGCGCATGATTTCTTCGCTGCCGTGCGTAGCGGCCTCGACCGGCTCGGCATTGCGTACCGCCTCAATCCGCGCCTCGTGCGCGGGCTCGATTACTATTGCCATACCGCGTTCGAGTTCGTGACCGGGGCGCTGGGCGCGCAAGGCACGGTGCTGGGCGGCGGACGCTATGACGGGCTGATGGGCGTCATGGGTGGGCCCGAGACGCCGGGCGTCGGCTGGGCGGCGGGGATCGAGCGCCTGGCGCTGCTCATCGCCGAACCGCCGGCCCCGCCCCGCCCGATCGCGCTGGTGCCGCTGGGGGAGGCCGCCGAGACGCGCGCGGTGCTGCTGGCGCAAGACCTGCGGCACGCGGGCTTCACCGTCGATCTCGGCTATTCCGGCAATCTGCGCCGCCGCCTTGCCCGCGCTGACAAGATCAAGGCGCGCGCCGCTGTCATTCTCGGCGACAACGAACTGGCCCGCGGCGCGGCCGCGCTCCGCGACCTCGACAGCGGCGA
>DATKQE010000029.1:0-2680 GCA_035532935.1 Allostellaceae bacterium | reverse complement strand
GCGCCCCTCGAGCAGCTTGCGCACACGGCGCTCGCCGATGCCGAGCCGGCGCGCGATCGCCGAGACGGACAGCCCTTCGTCGCGCAGCCGATGCGCGTCGTGCCAGTGCAGAAACGGCCGCGCCGACGGAATATCCCAGCGCTCGCCGCCAAAGCGCTTGCAGATGATGACCGCCGCCTCCGGACCGACAAGGAGCGCCAGGCGGTGGCCGGGCTTGGGCGCGCGCGGCAGCGAGATGTTGCTGCCCCCGAATGCGCGCGCGATGGCGATGGCGGCATCGACCGAGGTAAAGCGCGCGATCTCGGCGAGCATCCCCGGCAGCGCATAGGGCGTGACGCGGCGTGACGGCGCGGCGTTCATACGGGGCCGCTCCGCTCGTCCGTCGCCGCCGCTGCCAACAATCGTCCGCAGGCGATGCAGCGTGCGGGCGCCTCGGGATCATCGGCAGCGGCGGCGCCGGCGGGAGCGCCGGCGAGGATGTGCTGGATGTGGTCTTGCGTGAGCGCGAGGGCGCGGGCGATGCGCTTCTGACTCCAGCCGCGCGCGCGCAGGCAATGGGCGTCGTGCCAGTGCAGCAGCGCGCGCGCCGCCGGCACCCGATACTCGCCGGCGCCGAGGCGCTGGCAGATGATCGCGGCGGCCTTGACGCCGACCACGCGCGCGAGCTTGTGGTCCGACTTGGGCTGCTTCGGCAGATGCAGGCGGATGCCGCCGAGTGCGCGCGCGACGGCGACGGCGATCTCCAGCGAGGTCGCGTCCGCGATCTCGGCGAGAATGCCGGGCAGCGCGTGACGCGTGATCGCCGGCGGCGCGGTCACGACACCTCGGTGGGGACGTGCCGCTTCAGGCCGTCGAGATAAGACACCTTTGCGTTCGAATAGGCCGACGCAAAATAGAGACCGTCGAATGTGCGCTCGGCTCGTCCGTCGCCTCGGCTGCCCACGATCGCTGATCCGCTCCGCACCGGCGCGCCGATTGAAGCGGGCCGGGACGAAATGGGCACGGGGGCAAAATTGTCCCGCTCGGCGGCGCCGACGGGGCGCCCCAGGCACCGGTTGGAGTGGCGAGGCCGTCGGGTAGGACTTGGCCAGCGCCTGCGACCCGTTCAAATGCTCCGGAGAGCGTTCAATTTCGCCTGACTCGCCCTCGGGACGGCCCCGTGGTGCCATTTCCGCCAGATCGCGATCCTGGGCCTTCTCTGGAGCTCCCGTCGCCCGTGCCCGCGGGACCGGCCGCCGGACCACCGGGCGGCCGGCGCCCGGCGCCGGCGATCGGGCCGCTTTCGGTCATCTCACGCATGTCGCCGACGCGCCGATCCGAAGGAGGCCAGCCTGGGCAAACGCGGCCGTGCGCCGAGCCTCATGCCATAGGCGCATGGCATCCCGTGCCGTCATCATTCCGACCCGTTCGGCCAAGGTGGGCCTCGTGAGAACGTTCCTGGGGCCGAGGCGTGCGAGCGCCGCCCTGACGCGTTCAATGGTCGGGTCGCGCGCGATCGCCGGCTCGCTCGGCCGCTGCGGCGGCGCGGGCTTCTCGGCGAAGAGTCGCTTGCGGAACACACCGAGCGACGAGCGCGACGGCATGTGCGGCCCATCGATGGCGCCGGATATAAGCGCGTGCGTCGCCCTGACGCTGTACCCGGCAACAAGCAGTTTGCGCGCGAAATGATTGGCCATTTCGTCGCGCTGCCACCAGGACAGGCGCGGCTTCGCAGCACCGGCCCGAAGCCGGCGCGAGGCGGCGGCGACGGCGGAGCGGCCGGGGAAGCGGTCGCCGAGCACGGCTTTGCCTTCGGCGGAAAGTCGGGCCGGAGACCACACTTCGTGCCAAAGCTCGATGAAGGCTTGCGTAGGCAAGTCCATGCGCCGCAGCTCGCCGTTCGGCAGCTCCATCACGGCGCCGACAAATTCGGCGATCAGCGCCCGCGGCCACGCCCCGGCGCCGAAACGCGCGCGGCAGGCCTCGGCGACGGCGCTGAACGTCGTGCGGCCCGGCAACGCGCCGATGAATTTCGCCTGCTCGCCGTCGGCAAAGCGGCGATCCCGCCGCGAGAGCGCATCGAGGATCGTGCCGTGCCCGACAAGCGGCAGGATGATCGCCGTCGACGGCGCGGCGGCAAGTGCATACGTGACAACGGAAGGTGCGGCGGGCTGCCCGGCGCCGTGTCGCGCCGGCGAGCGCCTGAAGCCGCGGTGGCGATGCGCGAATGCCTGGAGGCTCGAGCGCGACGGCATGCGCGCGCCATAGACGGGGGCGCCCGCGGCGTAAATCTCGGCGGTGGTGAAGCGGCCGAGCCGATCTTCGACGAATGCCGATATGTCCGGGCTGCGTTCAAGCCACGCCAGGGGCGCCGGCCGCTCCGGCGAAAGACAGAAGTTGCGGACCTTGGCAAGCGGCCATGCGCGCGGACCGAAGCGATCGGCCAGGGCGACCGCGACCTGGGCGAAGGTCCAGCCGCGCCGCCGCCACGCCGCGACGGCGCGCGCCTGGCGCCGATCGGCGAAGCGGTCAGGCGGCGGGATCACGGTCCGGCCCTTCGGCCGCCGTCTCTCCTCCCGTGTCGCGCTTTTTGCGCCGTGTCATCGCGCGCAGGCCTTCGATGGCCTTGATTGCCGCGTCGCGATCGAGGAAGCGCAGCGCGTCCACCTTGCACGTGCGCTTTAACCAGGCATTCAAGCCA
>DATKQE010000028.1:0-2837 GCA_035532935.1 Allostellaceae bacterium | reverse complement strand
AGATCGGTATAGAGCCCGAGCGCGCCGACGCTCGACAGCGCCGGCGCATTGCCGCCGATGGTGTGGGCATAGCTCGTCGCCTGGTCGAGCGTCTGCCGTCCGCCGCCCCAGATGTTGAACGACAGCAGCTTCACGTGGATGGTGTTGCCGATCTGGCCCTTGGCGAAGGGCAGCTTGAACACGGCATTGGGCTTCAGCCGCACGAACAGCGAGCCCGCTGCGTGCGCCGCGATCGCCGAGCCGTAGAGGCCGCGGCGGAGATAGCCCGCGCTCGCGCCATGCTTGCCGAGATCGTAATGGTACTGGCTCGTCAGCACCGCCTGCTCGTACGAGAAATACTCGCCGTTCGAGCCGTCCGGGTCGCAGACGAAGCAGACGGTGTTGCCGGCATCGGCGTCGGCCGCCGTGCCCGGCAGCAGCGCGCCGCGCGATTCGGTCAGATCGACCGCGCAGGTATCGGTCGTGTCGGGGTCGCTGCCGCTGCCGAAGCTCGCCGTGAGCGTGCCCATGACCGAGCCGCCCTGCAGCGTCCCGGCATAGCTGTAATTGGCGTCGTCCGAGCTCTGCCACACCTCGCAGCCGCCCCACAGCGCCCCGCCATTGGTCGCGAGCCAGCCCTCGCAGCCCAGCGCCTGCACCAGCTCGGCCGGCACGTCCATGAACACCGGCGCCAGCGCGGCGCCCGGATCGGCGTTGAAGTTCGGCCGGTAGCCCGCGCCGGCCTGGTGGCCATAGCGCGGCGCGGCCCCGGTGCCGGCGAGATAGTCCTCGGCCACGATCGACAGCGACCGGTCCATGTTCTCGGTGATCTCGCGGATGCGCACCCATTGGTTGCGCGCGCCGATGCCGGCATCGGTGATGGCGACGATGTCCATCGGGTCGAGCAGGATGAACTCGCGCCCGACGGTGAAGGAATAGAGGTTGCGGATCTGCTGGCGCCCGAGCTGGAGCTGCGCCGACAGCATCGCCGCCTTGCGCTCGCACAGGCAGTGGAGCTGCTTCGACCCCGACGGCTTCAGGCCGTAGAGATTGATCAGCGCGTCGTCCTGCGCCTCGGCGATCACCGGGTTGTAGTCCTGGGCGCGGTCGAGATATTCGACCTGCACGTCGTTGACCTGGTCGGCCGGATCGAGCCGCGTCACCGTCACCGGATCGGGCGAGGACGAAGCCGATACCGAGGCGGAATTGGTCGCCTCGTTGGCCAGGAAATCGTCGTCGTCGAGGCTGTAGAGCGGCGCCGCCGGCGGCGTGTAGCTGGCGCCGTTGCCGGTGAGCGCGGCATCGCCATAGGGCACCACCGTAAGCTTGCCGCCCGACCACACCGCCGCGCTGTTGGTCGCGGTCATCAGGTCCTGCAGCAGTTGCGTCGCCTGCTGCTGCGACGTCAGCACCGGCGACACGAACAGGCCGGACGCCTGGCACCAGGCGCGAAAGATCGAGAGATCGCCGAGCCGCGCCGGCGCGAACAGCGGCACGCCGTAGGTTGGATTGGTCAGGAAATCCGCGACCACGTCGGCCGGATTGGCGTCGGGCACGTCGACGATCACCACGGTCTTGCCGGCATCGGCGGACGAAAACGTATAGAGGCCCTGGGGCGTGAGCGTGAACTGCCCGGACGATGTGGGCGCGCTCCCCGCCACCTGCTGCAGCGCGGCGCCGGTGACGGTGAGGCTCGTTCCCGGGACCGTCGCCGTCGCCGGCAGCGACAGCACCAGCTCGGACAGGAAGGTGATCACATCGGCGGCGCTTGAGCCGGTCGCGTCAGCGGAAAGGACGAGCGACGATGGGGCCGCGCCCGAGACCGTCGCGCTCCCGTCCGCGGGAAGGTAGCCCAGCGGATCGGTGACCGACGCGCCGGTCGCTGGCGCGAACGTCAGGCCGTTGATCACGTCGCTGCCGGCGGAGAGATGGCCGGTGCTGCTGGTGGCGAACGAAATCGGCTGCCCGATGATGAGCGGCGGATAGCCCGCCCCGAGCGCGGCGTCGGTGAGCTGGAACGAGATCACGTCACCGGCGACGGTTGCGACCGTCGCGATGTCGTTCACCGGATAACTCCACACGTCGATGCTCATGATCGCGCCGACGAGCACGCCCGTGCCGCTGCTCAGCGTGATCGATCCGACGGTCCCGGCGCCGGGATAGACGGCATCGGACGCGGCCGTCGGCATCGTCGTGAAGACGAGCGTTTCCCACCCCGTGCCGGCGGCGCTCGCCGAAAGCGTCGCGAAATAAGGCCCGCTATAGGATGAGACGGATGTGCCGGGCGGGAACAGCGCGTCCGAATCGATGATCCCTGTGCCCGGCGCCGCCACGAACGTTCCGCCCGACAGCGTGACGGTTGCCGAGCCGGCGCTGACGGCGCCCGTCCCGGTTCCTCCCGACAGGCCTGCGATCACCGTCCCGGGCGCAACGCCGCTCCCGGACACGGCCGCGCCGGGCGGCAGGCCGGTGATTCCCGAAAGCGACCCGACATTCCGCGAGCCGGCGACGAGGTCTCCCGTCACGATGCTGCCATAGAACACGCCGGGGCTGACCGCGAGATCGACCACCGTCACCGCCTTGCCGGCATCGGCGGCGGCGAAGGTGATGGTATAGTTCGAGAACGAATATTCCCCCGCCGACGGTGTCCCCGAGACATGCGTCAGGAACGACGGCGGATCGGTGTCGGTGTAATAGATGCCGCTCGAGCTCGAGCCGAAGGCATAGGTCGATTCGAGCGCGACGATCCCGCTCTGCGTGAACGGGACGCCTTTCGGGTTCTGGCACACATAGGTCGAGGGCGCGGCGAACGGGACGGCGATCGCCTCGGACGCACCGTTGGCGGTGACGTCGTAATA
>DATKQE010000027.1:0-16866 GCA_035532935.1 Allostellaceae bacterium | reverse complement strand
GCGCACGGTCGGCACGATTCCGAGCGAGGCGCAGCAGAAGTCGGCATTCATTTCCGCGACCAGCTCTTCGAACGCATACTTCTTGGATCCGAAGGAGCCGGAGAGGTCGCGGTTCAGCCGGTGCGGGGCGCCGCTGGCGTGGCCCTTATGCCGATATCGGCATAACGGTCATAATGCCGCGATCCGGATTATGCCGCATAGCCTCCGCTGGAGACTTGCTAGCCCAGCATTGGCTATGCGGCTGTTCGGCATAATCAGAGCGCTTCCAGGAACGCGAGGAGTTGATCGTCGGGCCGGAACCGGCCTGGCGGCGTGGCTGGGGCGGCGACGCGAGCGAGCGCCTTTTCTTTCATCCGCATGTCGGCATGAATGTAGATCTGGGTGGTCTCGATGTTTTCGTGACCAAGCCAGAGCGCGATCACCGCTTGATCGACGCCGTGGTGAAGCAGGTCCATCGCCGTGCTGTGGCGCAGCGTATGTGGCGTGACCCGCTTGGTGCCGATGCTCGGACACGCGCGCGACGCCGTGAGGCAATGCTTGCGGACCAGATGTTCAAGAGCGTCACGGCTCAGCCGTTCGCCCCGGATCGAGGGGAACAGCGGCTTGTCCGCATCTTTGTCGTTGCCGATCCACGCTGCCAGCAGCTTGGCTGTCTCGCGGCGAAGCGGGGTGGCGCGCTCCTTCCGGCCCTTACCCATGCAACGGATGTGCGCGCCGGTCCCCAACACAACATCGCCCCGCGTGAGGCCGACCAGTTCGGAAGCCCGAAGGCCTGTCTGGATCGCGAGCAGCAGCAGAGCATGATCGCGCCGCCCCGCCCATGTCGTGCGATCCGGAGCTGCCAGCAACGCCGCCATTTCCTCGGCATCGAGGAACGTGACCGCACGCTTCACATAGCGCTTGTTGGGCATGGCGAGGATACGCTGGCAGTGCAGCAGCCAGGTCGGATCGGTCATCGTGACGAAGCGGAAGAACGATCGGATCGCGGCGAGCCGGGTGTTGCGGCTGCGAGCGCTATTACCCCGCGCGGTCTCGGTGTGGCCGAGAAAGTCCGCGACCAGATCGGCGTCGATGTCTTCGACCGTCAGCTTGACCGGCGGCTTTTTGCGGCGAGCGCTCGCATATCTGAGCAGCAGCCGGAACGTATCGCGATAGCCGGCGACTGTATGTCGGCTCGCCTCCAGTTGCGTGCAAAGCCGGTCGGTGAAGAAGCGCTGGATCAGCGCAGGCAAGCTGATGGCGTTCATTGTGCCATCTCCCCGCCGCTCGCGGTCGCGCGGGCCATCGCCAGATCGAGCAGTTCCGGGACCGCCTCCAGATACCAGTATGTTCCGGAGGGGTTGCTATGACCCAGATAGGTCGTGAGCCGGATCATCTCGCGCGCCGGGTCCTTCCCAGTCCGGTACCAGTCGATCATCGTGTGCACAGCGAAGGTGTGACGCAGATCGTGGATGCGTGGTCCCCGGCCATGCCGGTGGTACTGCTGCTCGGATCGCAAGCCGATCTGCTGGCATACGCGCGCGAAGTTGTAGCGGGCCGCGCAGTCGGTAAGCCGGGTCGCCTTGTCGGTTACGAACAGCGGCAACGCCGGATGACCGATCAACCGGTCGCGTTCGATGCGATAGTCGAGCAGTCGCTCGACGGTGCTGGGATCGAGCGGCAGCAACCGCTCCTTGCCGTTCTTGCCCTGTCGGACGCGCAGCACACCATTATCGGCGTCGAGGTCGTCGCCATCCAGCGCGAGCGCCTCGCTGACGCGCAAGCCCGTGATCGCGATGAGTGCGAACAGCGTCGAACAGGTCAGTCCACGCAACCCGCAGATTGACGGCAGTCCTTTTGCGGCCACGATTATCGAAGCGACCTCGGCATCGCTGTAGATATGCGGACGCGAGCGCACCACAGTGTTCGGCAACAGCCCCCGTGGCGGGGCTTCATGCGCCGGATCGAAGCTGCTCAGCCACTGCGCGAAGAGGCGCACGACGGTAAGCCGCGCCGCTCGCGTCATGCCGTTGGCCTCCCCGAGCGTGGCGTGCCAGCGCAAGAACAGCGCCGTGTCGATATGCGTCGCACACTCGCGGTCGGCGAACCGCGTGAAGCGGCGGAGGATGCGCTCGCTGGTGCTCAGGTTGTAGCCGAGGCTGCGCCGCACAGCCAGATAACGGTCGAGCTGGAAGGTGAGGCTCATTGCGCGCCTCCCGCCACGGGCCAGGGCATTGCCAGGGACCGCAGACCATCAATGTCGAGCCGGGCATAAATCATGGTCGATGAGCGTGATCGGTGCCGCAGCACATCACTAACCTCGTCGAGCGAGGCCCCCGTGTTCACCAACCGGGTGGCAAGGCTATGACGCAGCAGGTGCGATCCTACGTAGGGCGTTATCGGCTTCTGGCCGGTCGCCTTCAGCGCATCCTTGAGGACGGTGTTGACGATCTGGCTGTCCCTGAACGGACGGTGCGGCGCGCGATGGGTGACGAACATCGCGCGGCAGGACGCGGGTCCGCGTTCCTCGCGCAGATAGCGGCTCAGCGCATTGCCAACCTCGGAGCTGATCGGCAAGCGATCGTGAAGCTTGCCCTTGCCGCGCACCAACAGTTCGCCCGCGCGCCAGTCGATATCGTCCAGTTGGATCGCGATGACCTCGGCAGCACGCAAGCCGAGGCGGGCCATGATGAGCAGCATTGCATAGTCCCGCGCTCCGTGCCGGGGGTTGTCGCGCACGCAGGCGAGCACCGCCTCAACGCCCTCGGGCGACAGATGGCGCGGCAGTCGGGCACCCCAGCGCCTCGCCGCCCTGGGCAGACTCAGCGCCAGATTGGTCCCTGTCGCGCCACTGCCGAACAGATATTGCAGGAAGATGCGAACATGCGTCGCTATCGTTTTGTCGCGACGCGCGCCTGCCAACACATGCTCGATGAAGCTGATCACATCGGCGGGCCGCAACCGCCCCGGATCAACCGTCGCATCACCAAAGCGATGATCGAGGAACCGGTTGGCGAACCTCAGGGTGTGATAGATCGTCCGCGGGCTAAGGCCACGATGTTTGACCAGATAGGTCTCGAAGTCCGCCAGCAAGGTCGCGCGCGCCTGCTGCGCCTCGGTCAACGGCACCGGCTGCGTCACGCCGATATCGAGCAGATGCTGCGCGAACCGGCGGGCCAACCTGCACGGCCATATCGTGCCGGTCTTCTTGCGCGGCACCTTGCGTCCCAGATGCTCGGCGATGTCGAGCGTCAACGCCGAAGGACTGACGCCCTCGACATCCATCGCGTGCCCAACCTTCCGCAGGATCGATTGGTAGGTCTTGACCGTGCCAGCGGTGTAATTCTCCGCCGCAAAGCTCTCGGCGAACGAGTTCAGATACGGCTCGATGCAGGTCTGCAAGTATTGAGGCATGATCATCGTGCTCCATGTTGTTGGAGCGACGAAGATTATGCCGAATGGTGCTGTGGCGAAGCTATGCCCAGCAATCTCATCGCCAATGAGGGTCCTTGCAGTTGTTGCTATCCGAGAAGGCTGACGGGACGCGCTCGTTACCCCAGATGCGTTTGCCGGCACGCTTGGGGTTGTCGCGGAACTGCTGGTTGCGATCGACAAAATAGCGATCGATTGCGGCACGCGCAGCGTCAGCCGATGCATAATTGCTGTTGTGGATTACGGCTCGCGCCATACCACTGAATACGGACTCGATGACGTTGAGGAATTGGGCACCGGACGGGAGTGGTGCCGTCTCGACTCGTGGTAGGCCAGATGCCTCGATTGTCGCGTTATGCTCATTGATCCGTTGCTTCAGCTTCTTGGACACGTGCCACGACGCAGCATCCCATGAAAGATAGAGCGTCCGACGATCCGCATACCTGTCGAGCAGGACCTCCATCATGCGGATCATCTCGGTCGTGTTTTTCTTGTCACTGTAGAAGTGCGTGACCTGATTGCCGCTCAGTTCGAGGGCGGCTGTCATGATCATGCATCCCTTGGACTTCTGCCATTGCGGCACCACTCGGTGAGGGCCGGGCGGATCGAGCATCAGGCCCTGCTTCATCTTGACGGCGAAGGGGCCGAACTCGTCGATCGAGAAGAAGGCCTCGTCCGAAGCCAGGTTCGACAAGATCGCTTGGACTGCGGCGAGCTTTTCACGGTAAGCGGGGTCTTGCGAGGTGAGGACAATCCTCGCCTTTCGCCACTTCCAGCCAGCGTCCCGGATAATTTGGCGAAGGACATGCAAGCAGGCTGGGTAACCTTGGCGTGCAAGTACCGCCCTGAGATCGCGCATGATCCAAGACGTTCGATTGATCCCGTGATCCTTCGGCGGTTCATGTAGAACCCGGAAGACTGCAGTTTTCAGGTCTTCACTTTCGGCCGTTCGCGGCCCTCTCGTCATTGGCGCCAGAAGCCGTTCGACGCCTGCTTCTCGGTAGGTTCGCAGATAGCGGCGACATGTATTACGGCTTAAACCAATGTGTGCGCTGATCCGCCTGATGGGGAAGCCTTGTTCATGCGCCAAAACTGCGATGGCTCGATTGCGCTGCCGGCTTCGCGGGTCGTGGACGCTACGAAGGAGCCGATCGATGGTGTCCGGGTCTCCGCGCAAAGGCAATTCCAGGCGGTCTCCGCGCAACCGATCGATCCAGTTCGTCACTTCGGCTGCACGCTCCGACCGGCGATCGCGGTGAAGGCTTAGCGCTATGCTGGTCGATCCTTCCGGGGCATGGGGATCGAGCCGGTAAGCGTGTGGCGCCCTCACTATAGTCAGACTGTCTATCAATCCGATCTCACCAGCCGGCCTAACGACGAAGTTGATCTGAGGAACTCGCACGCTGCGGCAATATCGACGGACGCTGTCGTAGCTTCCGTCGTAGCCATGATGATCCCGGATAGAGCGGAAGATGGCGGCGACGCTTCGACGTTCGCATTGCCGTCGAGCTCCGTCCTCGGCGAGCATCGCATCGATCAAGCCCTCGTAGCTGCTGACCAACGCCGGTCGCCTCGGGCGAACGTATCGGGAGGGCTGATCACCGCGCAGCATTTTTCGGACTGTGTTGCGACTTATTCCCTCCTCCCGAGAGACCCCCTTGATGGTTTCACCATTAGCAACGCGACGCCGGATACGCCCCCATTGGACCGGATCATTATGCATTGCTGATCTCCTTTATTTGGTGTTACCGCTGGCGCCGCAATTAGCCCGCCGGAAGCTACTCTCACTTGTCCCCCATCTTCAGAGTCAGGTCACCCATCGTTCGATTATGCCGAGGCCTGCATGACTAGCTGGCGGAAATCCATCATTTCCCAACGCCATGCGGCATAATCCAGATTACGGCATTATGGGCAACCTCGTGCAGGGCGGTTCGGTGCCAGTTGATGGGTTCGAAATAGGCCTGCGGAGGTGGGACCTGCACGAAATCATGTATCGGATCGTAGAACGCCCTGTCTCCACCGATGCGGAAGTCCACGCCCGTCGCCCGGATCAGCGCCTCGGCCTGCGGCAGGATGAGGCTGGTTTCGACCGGCGGCGCGACCGCCTTGATCTCCTCGGGCAGGCCCTCGCATTGCGCCACGTTGAAAACGGTGAAGCGCTTGAGGAACGGGATCGCCTGCGGTTCGTCGCCGGTCTCTGCGGCCCGGCGGCGCTCGTCCTCCGGTGTGAAGCGGTCGGCGTAAACGACGGTCGTGCCGCGCTCGCCCTTGCGCACATGCCCATCGAGGCTGAGCGCCTGGCGAAAGGTCAGCCAACTCTGGCCCGTAAAGCCGTGCTCAATGACGGCGCCCCACAGAATGAGCACGTTAATCCCGGTGTAGCGCCGTTGGGTTGCGGCGTTCTTGGGCATGGCGAGCGGCGCTTTGGCCGCCGCCGTCCCCCAGGGCTGAACCCATGGCGCGCGGCCGGCCTCCAACTCGGCGATGATGTTGTCGGTGATTTCCTGATAAAGGCCCGTCCGGTCCTGGCCGGAACGGGCGCGTGCGGCATGTTTGGACATCGCGGATCTCCACGACGGTCGCCGGGAGCCTCTCTCCCAGCCCTCAACCCGTCACGGAAACCCCGTCCGCACTCTCACTCTCGGGGCGTTGCGGGGTGTCCCGCAGAAGGGGGTGTGTCGGCGACATCGGCGCCGATCAGGGGGAAGGCTTTCCCCCACTACGCGCAGATGAGATCCGACACGCTTGGTTCTAGATGATGTAAGGTCCGCCCCACCATGATCCAGGTCTACCGCATACCGGTGCCAAAAGAGGGCCTTCGCAAAATGCCGAAGGACGAGCGCGTTTTGTTTCTGCTCTTGGGCTACGCAGCAAACCAGTTGTCTATGCTGCAAAAGCTCCTGAATTTTGCGACGAACCGGACGCCCGATGCCGAAATCGAGCAACATGCGACGGGCGCGCAAACGCAGATGCTTTTGCGCTTGATGGTGGGTGCGCTCAACGAGGCCTGGGAGCTCGTCACCACGCGCTTCATCCAAAACGCTCTGGCGAAGGATTACGTTGGTAGGCTTGATCCCGTCGGCCAACAAGCCTTTGACGCGCTCAAACGTCAATTCGGCGGATCAAACCTCCTCAACGCTGTCCGCAACAACTATGCCTTCCACTACCCCAAGAGTGATGAAGCCGAAGCGGCGTTCGAGGCGGCGTTCAACGACGGTGAACTTGACGATTATTGGAATCTGTATTTCTCACAGCACGGTTTCAACTCGCTGTTTTTTCTATCGGACCTCATATTCGTCCACGGCATTGGCAAAAAGGCGGCCGGGTTCGATCTAGAACAGACACAACGTAAGCTGATGGGCGAGGTGTCGGCGGCGTCGACCAACCTCATCGAATTCGCCAAGGCGTTTGTGGCCGCGGTCTGGCTGAAGCATTTCGGCGCGGAGATGGTCGCCAAGGACATAGTGACGGTCAGCGACGCGCCGGATGTCGATGAGGTGTGGCTGCCTTTTTTTGTAGAGGTCTCCCCAGGGGAGCAGCGGGGCGACCGCGATGCTTGATGAGCTTGTTGCCCGTATTCCATCGGCGGAGGAGTTGCTGGCTTTTTCGCCTTCGCAACTTGATGGTGTCCTCCTGGTGTGTATCGCGGGTCGGGCAAACAGCACCGACCCGATTGCCGCCAAGTACGTGTATGAGGACGAGATCGTCGGGCTCTATCCAGTTGGCGTGAAGGCGACCTATGAACAGCGGATCGCGATCGATAGCGTGCTGATGGAGGCTTGGCAGCGGTTGCTGCAGAGCGGGCTTATCATGCAGGCGCCCGGCCAGGCTCCCCGGATGATGACCCTCACCGAGAGGGGGCGGGACGCTGTGGGTTCGGTCAAGTTCGAGGAGATCGTCGTGAGGCAAGATGCTGCGCGGTGAGATGCTTCATGCCGAGCTTCGGGGATCGGTCTACGACAACTTCGCCAGCGGAAACTACGACACCTCGGTGAGAGATGCCTTCGTTCAGGTTGAGATCGTGGTGCGTGAGACGGCGAATCTGTCGGCGGCACTCGTCGGTGTGAAGCTCATGCGAGAGGCATTTAATCCGAACACGGGCAAACTGACCGACATGGCGCTCCCGATGTCAGAGCGCGAGCGAATGGCCGATTTGTTCTGCGGTGCGATCGGGACATTCAAGAACCCGCTATCGCACAGGAAAGTTGGAAACACGGACCCTGCGCCGGTGATCGAGGAATTACTGTTTGCGAGCAGGTTGTTGAGGTTCTTACGATAACGTAAGAGCCGGCAGGAATGATAAACAGCCAATTTCCTTATTTGCCCTCTATGGGGGCCGCCCTGAGTCAATAAACTCACCCGCCTTGCGGTATTGATGGGCGATGGAACGTCAGAACTGGAGGAGCGGGCTCGGATTCGTTTGAGAGACGACGAGCATCAATCGCTCCTTCGCCCTACTGAGGGCGACATAAAGGAGGCACCGGGCATCTTCCCGGTCTGGAAAGGTGGTGGCGTCGCATGGCATCGCCAACACGTTGCCGCATTCGAGCCCTTTGGCTTTGTGGATCGTGCTGATGGCGGCACCGGGCGGTTTGGGCCGCCCATAGGTGCGGCGGTGGGTTATCTCGGCAAAGCCTGTATCGATATCCTCGAAGTTGCCGAGCCTGACCGCCTCCCAAAACTCCCTGCCGTGATCCATCTCGATGTCGGAGAAATCCGCGTCGCCCTGTTTCAACTCGGCCAGGCGGCCGAGAAGCTTGGCGACGCCGCGGTGATCGGGCTCGGCCAGCAGAAAGCGGCCAAGCTCTTCGATCGTGGCGGGCTTGCCTCGGCTCCTCGTCGTGCAGCCTTCGCGGACTTCCTTTTCGAATCGATCGCCGAACGCGGACGGACTGAAGCCTTTGCCAATGTCGTTCATGAACGTGACCACGGCGGCGGCCAGCTTCGGACAATCGGCGTTTGCGGCGGCGGTCGCGTCAACCAGCTTTTCTAGGGCCGAGCGCGTATGGCCTTCCCATAAAGGGAGGCGACGGTTGAAGAAGGCGCGCAACGAGCGCGCGGTCTCGTTGTAGCGCGTCAGCACGAGCAGCGAGGCGTGGGATCGTGTGAATGCGTCTATGGCTCGCCGGTCGATTGGAGCAAGCTGATACTCCATGTTCCGGCGTGCTTGGTTTTCGGCGACCACGATCGAGACGCTAGCCGGAAGCTTGCTACGCAGATCGATCTTTCCGCCGCTCTTGAGCGCGGCACGGGCCAGGAGAGTCCAGCGCCCAAGGTCTGGGCAGCCGCTCTTCCAGCGATGCGGTGTGTCGAGCTCTTCGAACGCATGAGCCTGTTTGGTGAGAGCGGCCCAATCGTGCGCCGGATTCGAGCCAGCCAGCGGTGCTTCCTTGTAGATGCGCTGAACGGGATCGGCAAAAACTCGCAATCTGGCACCTTGACCGAGCATGGCCATGCCGAGCGCATGTTGATCGCCGGTGCAGTCCTGATGTTCGTCGCAGATAACGACGGGAAAGCGCTTGGCCAAAGCCGCCGCGATCATCGGATGCCGCTTGAGCAGGGCTGCAACGCGAAGCGCCACATGCCGATAACCCTCGGGCGTTCGCCTCGCCCAAGTTGGCACGTCAGCCGGAAGGCCGAGCCCGCGATGATAAGCGGTTGCGACATAGGCGATGAGGCTGTCGATCGTTCTGATTTCGACACGACTGCCGCTGCGGTGGGTGCGCTCGGCGAAAACCGAGCAGGCCGCGTGTGTGTGCGTCAGGATCAGGAGGCGGTCGGAGCGATCAGCGGCGACGTCGCGGGCGTAGTCGGCGCCCTGGTGGGTCTTGCCGCAGCCGGCCGGCGCTTCGACAAGCACCAGCGGTGCGTCGGACCTCAATGCCGCGCGGACGGACTCGTCGCTCATCCATGCAGGTCCGCGATCTCGCCGAGCCCGATGGCTGTCCGAACTGCGTTGCAGAACGGAAGGAGCTGCGGTTTCAACGCCGGCCAGAGCGCGAGGCTGAAGAGCTTGCCCGCGAGTTCGCGCCCGCCGTCGACCGATTTGAACCATCGGCCCGCATGGGCCTTGTACTCGTTTTTCTCGCTTTCCTTGCCGGCGGGTACAGTGCCGAGAGCGGCCTCGACGATGCGGGCCTTGAAATCGGCGCCCGCCTTCGCCTTGAGCAAAGCAAAGTCCTTCTCGGTGGTGCCCAGGCGATCGGCCAAGGTGCGCAAGCGGACGCCGGTCTTTTCGCCAGCGGGATCGGCGATGAACGCTTCCAGCTTGTCGTCGGACACGACGGCGATGATGTTCTCCTCGATGCAACGCGACGGCCATCGGAAGAGCAAGGCGCCGAGCTTCGTGTGCAAATTCGCCCAGCGCGTGGGATGCTTACCTTCGTCGTCGGCGAAGCCGCCGAACCGCAGGCCACCGGCCGCGAGGGCTTCCAGGATGCCGAGCGTGGCCTCGTGTCCGCCGCCATCACTCACATGCACGCCGTGTTGCTCGAGCGGGGAGCCGAACGTGCGCTCAAGGATGGCCGTGGAAAATCCGAGTTCGGTCGCGCCCTCCACCACCACGGCGAACCGCGACAAGAAAGCTTCGGGATCGGTCGTGCGGTGCTTCGCGATCTTGGTCGCGTCGAGCCGCCCGATTTGACCGGCATGATCCACGTACCAGATCGAGGATTTCGCCGCAGCCGAGATGGCGGCCGGGCTGTGGGTGGTCAGAAAGACCTGGGATGAACCGGTCTGGAGCTTCTCAATCAAGGTTCGCTGCCGATAGGGTTCGAGCCCGCGCTCGACCTCGTCAACGAGCGTGATCGGCGCGTCGCCCTGATTGTGCTCGGCGATCGCGAGCGCCGACAATCGCCGGGTTCCCGCCCCCCAGCTCGCAACGGGCAATTGGACGCCGTGGCGATCCGCGGTGAGGCCGATCATTGACGCGATCGACGCGCCTTGTCCGCCGGTGATCGCGAGGTCGAGGCCGGCAGGCAGGCTTTCTCTCTTGAACGCAGTATCGAGGTTCTTGAGCGCGGTCTGCGCGTCGGTGGTCAACTCGTTCTTGACGTCATTTTTCGCCAACTCGCTCGCCATGCGGGAGCGCAGGCCTTTGTCGGAGAGTAGCCGATCCAGTGCAGAGCCCTGGACCAGCCTTAGATCGCGGTCGTTGCGATCATCTCCGCTCAGGCGGATTAGGCCGATCGCGCGCCGCAGCGCGACGGGAAAGCTGTCGGCTGAGCCGTCGGGCTGGACGATTTCATAGGCGAGCTCGAGGTCTTCGGTGCCGCGCACACGAACACGGTAAACCGGCTCGCCGACGGGTTTGCTATCATGTTCGAGGGTAGGAACGAACGCTTCTTCGCCGGTCCACTCCCACGGCCAGGAGGGTCTCATCTGGCTGCTCATTCCAGCCCCTACCGGTAGGGACAGAACACCCTCGATGGAGAAGCCGGCTTCGATATGTCGGTCGTGATAGTCGGGATCGGAGAGCGTCGTCGGATTGACCGGACTGAGGAGGAGCGCGATGGCTTCGAGGATTGTAGTCTTGCCGACGTCGCCGCCGCCGAGAATGACATTTACGCCACGCGACGGCTTCCACTTGAGAGACGTGATGCCGCGAAATCGCTCAATGGTGAGGGCGTAGATCGTTGGGGCCGGCAGTTTGGCCGGCGGCGCGGTGTCGGTCATTTCGCCTCCCAGACTTGCCGCCAGGCGGCGAATTCGGAGGGTCGGATTCGATAGCGGGCGAAATTGCCTTCATGCAGGCTTGTGAGCTCTGTTTCGGCAAGCTCGGCGAAACGCTGGCGGTCGTCGGGATCGATCTCTTTTCTTGACCAAGCGGCTATTCGCGCTGCGGCGTCTTTCCGAGCCACGCGCGCCCGGATGAGTTCGGCGATGAGCTCGCGAAACTGTTCACGGTAGCGAAGCCGGAAGGGATCAGGTTCGCCGAGGGACTGGCGAACGGCGGCGTAGCGGGCGGCCGAGCGCTCGTAGGCCCAGATGAAGACGTCTTTGAGGAGGTCGACCTTGTTTAGCTCGTAAATGCCGAGCACGGCTTCCGTATAGGTCTGCCGGGGCACGTCGGCGAATGACAGCGGCGATAGGTTGCCCTTGATGAGGGGGATGTTCGCGGCGAGGCGCGACACGCGCTTGTTCACGTCGTCGAAGGGCTGCAGGTAGGGCAGCTGCACCATGACGAAGAATGCTTGCTCGAAGGGATCGGTGATCGCGGTCGCGGTCGCTAGGATCTGATCGAAGCTTTCTTCGATGAGCTGCGGTACCTCCAGCGGGTGAAAGGCGGAGCGTTCGATGCCGACGGAGATATAGCGCAATCTGCCGGCCGCTTTGGGATCGGCAAGAAGGTTGTTGGCAAGGAGCGCGTGGAGATTGAGGATGGTATAGCGGTTGAAGCCGATCTCGTCGGCGGCGCCGACCAGGAACTCGATCGCATCTTTATGATTCAGGATCATCTGCGCTTCGAGATGCGCGCGGCCCTCGGCCTCTTCGCCCAGCTCGATGAGGCGCTTGGTGTCAAGGAGCGAGTAGGTGTTACCTTCGAGCCGGCTTGAATTCCAGGCCAGATCGATCAGCAGTCGGTTGAGGATTTGTTTGGCGTAGGTGCCGGCAGGCTGTTCGGCGATCTGTGGGCGGCCGACAGCCGCCAGATGCGCGCGGTCCTGCTCGGTCAAGTAGAGGGACGCATTCGGCCGATAGCGGTCAAGGAATTTGCGGTTGTAGCCGACCGGCTTGCGAGCTTCCGATGCCTGCCGGACGTAGTCGCGAATCGATGTCCCCGCTTCGGACAGGGGAATTGCGGGTTCTTGGGCCTCTGCCCTCTCAGCGACCTCGGCTGGTGGGACTGCGGCGGCAGCGCGGGATATTCGGTATCTCGCCCAGCGCCCTTCGCCTTCCATTGCCAGGCGTTTTCGGTCAACGAGAGATTTCAGGCGGTACTGGAGGGTTCGGAGAGGAATAGGGGCTGCAAGGGCGCGCAGGACCTCTTGCGCCGACGCGCCGTCGGGGTAACGGCGGACGGCCTCTTCAATGGCGGCCAACACATCGCTTGGGATTTGCTTCGCCAAATGGGTTCATTCTTGCGCGTAGAATCTACGCGCAAGAATGGCCTGGGTTCGCGCAACAATCAAGCCTACGCGCAAGAATTCGGTCTACGCGCAATGAAAGTTGCGCGTAGCGGGACTCAGCCGCCTGTAGCCTTTTTCCCGAACGCCGTAAGGAACGTAGCTTTGATCCCGTCCGGCTTCAGATGGGCCTTGGTGAGTGCGGTTTCACAGCGTTCGCGCAGGGTATCGGCCCCACCTGGGCTTGAAACGAGCTCGAGCAGGACAACCCTCAGAGCGCCGACGAGTTTCGTGATCTCATTGAGCAGGAGGGCAAAGCTGCCCGCCGGTGTCGCCTTGGCGTCGGCCACGGCTTCCGGCAATGCCGATACGCGGACGGCATCCCGTCCAGGATAGGCACCTTTGAACCAATGCTCGGCTTCTAGAAGCTGAGCATGGTCCTTCTTGTAGAGCGGGTTGTCCTCATCCTTCTCGCTCTTCGCCTCGATGACGAAATCGAAGACTCCGTCGGTTCGCCACAGCACATCGGGACCGACGCCGTGAACCTTCTCCGGACGCTCAGCTTCAAATCCAAGGAAGGACCCAAGGTTGGCGAGCGCTTCCTCGTAGCGGCCTGCCGAAGCCTCCGGGACCAGTTCGGCCACGGCTTCATCGAAGTCGGCGATCATCGCCCCGCGCCGGTCATATTCGAGCAGACGCGCGACGATCGTGGCTGATTGCTTGCCGGGAAGCGGACGCGGCACATAGGCTGGCCGGATTTTCGGCGGCGAGTGGTTGTTGTTGACCGAATAGGCGTTCGTTTGGAACTTCTGGCCGCGTTCCTCGTCCTCCATCTGATAGGCGATTCGGGCGGCAAGGGCCGAAAGCCATGCCCGTCGTTCGGCATCGTCGGCCAGATCCTTGTCGCCGATGAGTTTCTCCAGTGTTTGGATGGCAGGCTCGAATTGGCCGAGGCGCTGCTGCCTAAAGGCGCGCCGTTCGTACGCCGCGACACGGAGCGCAAGCATGTCGATCGGAGCCGCATGCGCCGCGTCGGCCAGTTCGGAGGCGTGATAAGCAACCCAATCCGGGTCCCGCTTCAGACATTTCATAACGGTCTGACCGACCTCGTTGGCGTTGGCGACGGCCTCGCTCACCTCCTGGCCCATCTTGAGCTGAACGCGGGTGCTGGCGGTCAAATGCGCCAGGTTGTTCTTGCGGCCGATCCATCCGACGAGCTTGCTGCCGATCAGCATGACGACGCAGTGATCGCCGCCGCCGCGGGTTCCACGACCAATACCCTGCTCGATGCGTTGCGCGAGCAGCGACGCGACGGCCGAATCGGCGACCACGTTCATTCGGAACACGTCGTAATTTGAAGTGCCCCGGGGAAGGTTGTCCATCACGAGGAACCGGCAGGCGTCTCCGGCGAGATCGATCCCATCGTATCGGTTGGCGAGAACGATCGGACCGAAGGACGCTCCGGCTTGCATTGCTCCGACGCGCTCGGCGACGGCCTTGGTCGTTTCGGGATATTCGGCCACATCGGTCCACGTCTTGGCGACGGACCCGGAGGGTGTAAGAATCGCGACACCGCGTTTGTGTTCCGCCAACTTGGTCGCGATGTTCTTGACCATCGGCGTAGTCGCCGCGCCGCCGAGTTTCATCAATTCAGGGACCAGGATCATACGTTCGCCCACGCCGGCGAGCGAGGTCGAGGTGATCGGCTTGGCGACTGCATCGGGCGCAGCCCCGAAGGTCCGTACGATCTCGCTGTCGTCGGCGATCGTCGCCGACATGTAGACTCGACGCGGGCAATCGTCGAAGGTCGGAACGAGGTCGACTGGCGGAAAGATGGGGGTGATCGCCACCGCGCCGCGGCTGAAGAGGCAATGGCAGTAGGCCAAGTTGTCGCGCAGGAACGGCCAAATGAACGGATCTATATCTTCAACCTGCTGGGACAGGTAATCCTGCACCTCGGCCAACTTTCGATGCCAGGCCCAACTCGGTACCTCGACGACCCCATAGTCCTTGCCCGTCGTGATGTCGGCGAACGTGCCGCTGCGTCCGACCTCGCGGAACGCGACGCGGAAGCGGCCGGCGAGATCGGAATAAATCTCGCCGTGGTTGGCCACCGAGATGGTCAGGGTGAAAGCCTCTCTTACCGATGATAGGGCGACGTGGGCATCATCGAGGATGATCGCTCCGACCTTCACGGCAGGTTGCCCTGCGCCGCGAACACCGAATTTGCTGCGACCGTTGAAGAGCGTCTCATAGGCCCCGACGAGGACGCTCTTGCCGTCGTAGAATTCACCGGGAAGCGGTTGCCCCTTGGTATATGGCAAGGCGGGAATGCCATACTCGCGGCTCTTGGCCAGGACTTGCCCGACAAGCTGGTTGGTCGGCGCCAGATAGAGGACCGGTTCGCTTATTTCATTCATCACCGACTGGGCCATCAAGAGCGCCACGAGCGTCTTGCCACCACCCGTGTGCAGCTTGACAACGACATCCTTGTCAGTGCGCCGTGCGAACCAATTGTCGAGCACCTCCGCCTGGCTGGCATAGAGGTCGTTGATGCCAGGTGGTTTGGGTAGCGCGTTGAAGATTTCGCGCGGATTGATCGGCTTCGGCTTAGCCTTGGCTTCCCGCAATTTCTTGAAGTCGACCACGTCGCGATACTCTTTCACCTGATGGTTGGTTGAACTCGCGTCAACCCGGAAGCATCATATCGCGTCTCGCCGCTGCGAGACAGCGACGGCGTCGTCAAAAGGCCTGTAGCGGTCCAGCGGTCGACTTGGCTTGAACGCTTCGCTTCAGGCCGCGAGGTTATCGGCAGTGGCTTCCTCTCCGGCGAGCAGGCCGGCGATTTCCTCACAGGTCCGCGACGCGGCGAGCTTCAGCGCTTCGTCGATGTGGACATAGCCCTGCGTCGTTCCCCTGGCGGCGTGGCCAAGGAGGGCGGCGATCGTCAGTTCGGAGAAGCCGAGGTCTCCAGCGACGCTGGCGAAGGTATGACGCAGCGTGTGAGGGGTAACACTCTCGATCTTCGCGCGGGCGCAGAGGCGCGCAAGGCAGCCCTTGGCGGCCGTGTAGTGGCCGTCGCCGGTGTCGGCCGGAAAGAGATACGGGGAGTTCTTGCGGCCCGGCTGACTGGCGGCGAGTCGCGCTGCCGCTGGTCCGATCGCACGCACCTGTCCATCGCTTTTGGTGTCCGGAAAATGCACATAGCCCTGGTCCGCATGCAGCCAGTCCCGCTGCAGGCCCTGGGCTTCCGAGATGCGGAAGCCGCTCAGGAGCATGAGGTGCACGGCGGCGAGCGCCACTGGATGCTCGCCGTTTTGTTTGGCAACACGCATGGTCTGCCCGAGTTTCTTGATTTCGACGACACTGAGACGCCGCTCCTTCTTCTTTCCGGCAAGTTTGCGCACGCCATCTGCTGGGTTGGAGGCGATCACATCAAGCCGCTTGGCGTGGGCGAGAAGACTCTGCAAGGTCGACACGGTGCGTGCCGCCACACCGCCGCCGCCCGTGGTGACACCGCCACGGCCGGCGGCGCGCGGCTTCGCTGTCCTGCCGGCCGCGATGTCGGATTGCATTCCCTCGATGTCGGCAAGCTTGAGGGCGCGGATCTGTCGACGGCCAAGAAGCGGCTTGATGTGCGTCTCGATACGGCTACGGTCCATTGCCAGGGTGGAGGCTTTGATCGGGCGGTTTCGCCTTCCGAGAATGCGGCCGGCCTCGGCCTCCGCCAGATACCAATCGCAGACCTCGACCATCGTGATCGTTTCACTCCGCCCCACTTCTTCTGCCGGATCATCACCCTCCGCGACGGCGCCGAGTTTGATCTTCGCCTTATCCCGGGCTTGCTCGACCGTCAGAACGCCGAACCGGCCCAGGACCATGCGGCGGCTACGGCCCTCGGCATTGCGATATTGGAGCACGAACGTCTTCAGCCCTGAGGGGATCGCCCGGACGCCGAGCCCCCGCAGTTCCCCGTCCCACAGGAAGGTCTGCCCCGCCTTGGGCACTTCAAGGGCTTTCACGGCCTGTATCGTCAGCTTGTTCATGATCCACTCGCCATGCACGCCGGATTTGCTTACATTATCACAGCGCCGATCTAATGTAAGCACTCTGTAAGCAGTTTGAGTGGGGCGATGGGACATTTTTGGATATCGGCGGATTTAAGTCTATCAGTAAATGACCGGAAAACAGGGGTATATAGGAACAAGGGATAGAGTGGGATAGCGCCGGATACACGGTTCGGGACCTTGCCAAGGTTGGGGTCGAGGGTTCGAATCCCTTCGCCCGCTCCAGAATTCCTAAAGAAAATTAGATACTTAGAACGGTCCTTCGGGGCCGTTTTTTGCTTCCCCGACGCTGGCGCGAAAGCAGGGGGAAAGCAGCAGAAAGC
>DATKQE010000026.1:0-94303 GCA_035532935.1 Allostellaceae bacterium | reverse complement strand
CTCGTGGCGGGTCTCGCCGGCCTCGGGGTCCTCTACGCCACCGGCCTCGGATGGGATCTGCCGCCAGGATCGCCGTACACGGCCTTGGTCCACGGCTTCGTGGTCGGCGTCGTCGGCCTTGCCACGTTCTCCGCGGTCCAGTTGGCGCTGTGGTTCGCGGCAGGGCGGCCGGATGGCGGCGAGACCCAAATCCTGCGCGTCCTTACCGGACTCATCGGCGCCTTTCGCGGCCGCCGGCAGCCGACCCCATAACGTCCCCGCGATTGCCGGGCGTGCCGCACCGCGGACACCATGCCTGGTAAACGGGCTGTTCTGTGACAATTATTGGTTGCGGGCCGCCCGAATTTTATCCCAAGGTTCAAGTAATTAATTGTCGCGTGGCGGATATTGTTGCATTAAATATAGAATCATGGCCAGCGAGAGTTCCGACCACAGCAAGGGTTGAACCGCGCCAATCGCGATGTCCTCATTATGTGGAAGCCGCAGCATGTTGATGTCCGAATTTAGCGGGCGGGCGTTCACCGTATCGAAGCGCTCGCGTCGGCTGTTAACCCTCCATAGACCTCAAAGACCGGTCGTCGTCTTTGTCGCGGGCGTGCATCGCTCGGGCACCAATATGGTCATGGACGTTCTCGATGCCAGTCTGCAGAGCGACGTCTTTGGCGAGAGTGACCCGCGCGCGTTCAATAATTACCTGATGCGAGATGAGCCGGTGATACGGACGCTCGTTGCGCGTTCGCGGGCCGAGACCGTGGTCGTCAAGGCGCTCCACGAGGCCCACAAATTGCGGGAGCTGATGGACCGATTTGCGCCGGCCAAGGCGATCTGGCCGGTGCGGGCATGCACCGATGTCGTGAGCTCCATCGTCCGTCGTTGGCCTGATTACCGAAACGAGATTGATGAAATCGCCGCGGATCGGACGGCCGGCGCTTGGCGCTCTCTAGGGATGTCGGACGAGACGTACCGGATCGTGCGTCGCCATTACCGCAGGAACATGGATGATGCATCGGCAAATGCCTTGTTTTGGTATTGCCGTAACCAGCTTTTCTTCGATCAAGGTTTCGCCACCGACAGCCGCGTTTTGCCAATAGCCTATGAGGAGTTGGTCCATGAGCCGGCGCGTGGTATCGCGCGGCTCGCGGCGTTCGTCGGGATATCCGCGACCGATCGCATGCGGCGCATCCCTCATGCCGAGCCACCCGGCCGACACGCGCCGCCAACCTTGCTCCGGGATGTTCACGAACTGTGTAGCGAAATGCAAAAACGGCTTTACGATGCGTGTCGGCGGCGCAGGCCGAGTGCTCGACCAATCTCTCTTCCCCGCGGGACCGCCGCCGAGCGCGGCGAAAGCGTTGCTGCGACGGATCGCCGGCGACGTTTGCGCCCATAGCCGCGGCGAAGCCCGGCCATAGGCCGGTTCACCTCGACGGGCCCGCGCGGCAATTCGCGCGTGTCGGCCATGTTGGCAATGCCGAAGCGGCGCAAATGCCGCTCGGGACGCCGGCTGAAATTTTATTGCAATTTTATTGCACCTCAATTATACAGGTGAACGCGACTATATTCGGTTGGAGTCGCGCGCCATGCTTCGATTGCCAAGTAATGAAATGGTGCCGGCGAGCGATTTGCCGGGCCGGGTATTTTGGATTACCGGCCTTTCCGGCGCCGGCAAGACGACGATTGGCGAGCGACTTTCTCGCCGGCTTCGCGAAGCCGGCCGCCCGGTCATTTTTCTCGATGGCGACAAACTGCGCACGGCGATCGCCGAGGATCTCGGCCATCCGGTGGAGGATCGGCGTCGCTCGGCGATGCGCAACGGCCGGCTGTGCCGGCTATTGTCGCAGCAAGGGACCGATATCGTCTGCGCCACGATCTCGATGTTTCACGAGGTACAGCGCTGGAACCGCAAGTATATTCCGGGGTATTTTGAGATCTATCTTCGCGTCCCAATGACCGAGATCGAGCGCCGCGACGCCAAGGGCATTTACGCGCGCGCCCGGCGCCACGAGATCGCCAACGTCGTCGGCATCGACATCGCCGTCGAGGAGCCCGAATCACCCGATCTCGTGCTCGATAATCACGGCACGCTCGACCCGGACGCGGCCGTCGATCTGATCTGGCGCCGGTTCGTCGCCGGCGACGGCGATTCGCAACGCAAGGCGCCCACGGTGCGGTTCGGCTCGAAGGCCGAGACGCTGGAGCGTCTCGCGCCTCGGTTACGCCGCGCCAAGGTGCTGCCACAGGTTTGCTTCGCGGCCGGTCATTGGCGCAAGGACCGTGATCGCATTCTTGTGCGCATCGCAGCCGAGCCTTGGGCGAAGGACAAGCTCGTCGTCCGCAGCAGCGCACAAAGCGAAGATCGAGCGGCGGGCTCGGCGGCAGGAAAATATGATTCCGTACTCGGTGTCGTGGGCGCGGTAGAGACGGCGAGCGCGGTAGAGCAGGTCATTGCGTCATTCGAGAGCGGCGACGACCAGGACCAGGTTTTCGTTCAGCCGCAGTTGTGCGACGTCTCGATGGCCGGTGTCGCCTTCACCCGCGACCCCAACGGCGGCGGTCCGTATATCGTCATCAATTATGACGACCGTTCGGGTCGGACCGATCTCGTGACCTCGGGTGCGGGCGACGACCTCAAGACCTATATCTGCCTCAAATCTCGCCACGACACGGCGCCCGCTTCGCTTGCGCCGGTGATCGAGCTGCTCGGCGAGCTCGAGGCGCTGCTCGATTGTGACGCGCTCGACGTCGAATTCGCCGTCGACCACGGCGGGGGGCTCTTCCTGCTGCAAGTGCGGCCGCTCGTCGTCAACGTGAGGTCCGCCGTCACGAGCGCCGCCGTCGCAACCGCGGCCGACGAGATTGCCTGCAAGCTGGAGCTCTTGAGCCGCCCGCATCCCTATCTGCACGGCAGCCGTTCGGCGTTCGGCGTAATGCCGGACTGGAACCCCGCGGAGATGATCGGCCTGCGCCCGACGCCGCTCGCACTGACGCTCTACCAGGATCTCGTCACCGACGCGATCTGGGCCTATCAGAGGGATAATTACGGCTACAAGAATCTGCGCAGCTTTCCACTAATGGTGAGCTTTCACGGGCTCCCCTATATCGACGTTCGCGTCAGTTTCAATTCGTTCGTCCCTCGCGATGTCAGCGGGGAACTCGCCGAGCGGCTCGTCAATTACTACATCGAGCGGCTGGTCGAGCAGCCCCATCTCCATGACAAGGTCGAATTCGAGATCATCTTCTCGTGTTATACGCTCGATCTTCCCGAGCGCATCGCTGTACTCGAGCGGCACGGTTTCTCGAAGGACGACGTCGCGACACTTGCCGACTCGCTGCGCCGGTTGACCAATCGCATTATCCACGGCGAGACCGGCCTGTGGCGGCAGGACCGCGACAAGATTGACATCCTCGCCGAGCGTCTCTCGACCATCCGCAATACGCGAATCGACAAGATCGGCCGCATCTATTGGCTGCTCGAAGATTGCAAGCGGTATGGCACCCTTCCCTTTGCGGGACTGGCACGGGCGGGCTTCATCGCGGTCCAGCTCCTGCGCTCACTCGTCGCGGCGGGCGTCCTCGACAGCGCGGAGTGCGCGGCTTTCATCGCCAATCTCGAGACGGTAGGCTCGCGCATCGGCCACGATTTCGCGGCTTTATCCAAGGAGAAATTCCTCGAGCGTTATGGCCATCTTCGCCCCGGGACCTACGACATTCTCTCGCCGCGCTACGACGAGACACCGGACCGATATTTCGATTGGTCGGCGCCCCGGCCGCCCGTGCCCGCGGTGCCGCGCTTTGCACTGTCCGTGCCACAGTTACGTCATATCGAGCGGCTGCTCAAGGAGCACCGACTCGAGCATGATGTGCTTGGGCTCATCGACTTCATCAAGGCCGGCATCGAAGGGCGCGAGTTCGCGAAATTCGTCTTCTCGCGCAGCCTGAGTGACGCGCTCTCGCTGATCCAACGGGTCGGCGACGAGCACGGGATCGCGGCCGAGGATTGCGCCTTCCTGGACATCAACGTCATCCGCGCCCTTTATCACGAAACCGGATCGGTCGCGGCGCGGCTGAAGGACAGCATCGCAGAGGGCAAGCGCCGCCACGCGCTGACGCGAAGCCTGGTCCTGCCGCCGCTCCTCACCTCGCCGCAGGACGTCTTCGGTTTCCATCTGCCTCCGGCGCAGCCGAACTTCATCACGCAAAAATGCGTGACCGCGCCGATTTCGTCGATCGCCGACCCGCCGGAGAGCTTTGCGGGAATCATCCTGTTCGTGCCGAGCGCAGATCCCGGCTTCGATTGGATTTTCACGCGGGGCATTTCGGGTTTCGTGACACAGTTTGGCGGCGTCAATTCCCACATGGCGATCCGGGCCGGCGAGCTGGGCATACCGGCGGTCATCGGTGCTGGCGAAGCGCTGTACCAGCACTGGCGCGCCGCGCAAAGACTCTGCCTCGATTGCGGTAACCGGCAGGTTCGGATCGTCGCATGACGCTCATTGCCGTCAGCCAGCGCGTCGCGGTCGAACCACGGCACGGCGAACGCCGCGATTGCCTCGATCAGGCCTGGATCGATTTTCTTATGGCATGCGGCTTAACGCCGCTGCCGGTGCCGAACGCGGTCGCGGCCGCGCGCGCGATCTGCGAGGCTGTATCGCTTGGTGGCATTGTCCTCACCGGGGGAAACGACCTTGCCGTCTATGGCGGCGACGCCCCCGAGCGCGACGCGGCCGAGGCGGCACTCCTCGACATCGCGGAAAACCTGGAACTGCCTGTGCTCGGCGTCTGTCGCGGCATGCAGATCATCCAGCACCGTTTCGGCATCGGCCTGAAGCGCGTCGCCGGACATGTCGCACCGCGGCTGGTTATCTCCATCAATGGCGAAGCGGCAGAAGTGAACAGCTACCATAATTTCGGCACACACGAGAACGCGCCTCCGCTCGAATCGTGGGCGGTGGCCGAGGACGGAATCATCAAGGCGGTACGCCACGAGCGCCAGAACATGATCGGTATCATGTGGCATCCTGAACGGCTCACGCCATTTGCGTCACGCGATATCGCTCTTTTTCGATCCTTCTTCGGGTCTCATTGAATGCGTGCCATCATTCTGGCGGCCGGCCGCGGCAGCCGTTTGGGCGAGATCGGCAACCAACGGCCGAAATGCCTCGTCGAACTCGTCGGTAAGCCGCTCATCGAGCGTCAGATCGCAGCGCTGCGCGGCGGCGGTGTCGAAGCGGTCGGGGTCGTGCGCGGCTATCGCGCCGACATGATCGATTTTCCCGACCTTACCTATTTCCACAATTCGCGCTGGTCCGAGACCAATATGGTGGTCTCGCTTACCGCGGCCGCCGAATGGCTGGCAGCGAGTCCGGTCATCGTCAGCTATGCGGATATCTTTTATCGGCGCGAGCTTGTGCGGGGCTTGGCGGGCGCGCCGGGTGACCTCGTTATCGCCTATGACCGCGCATGGCGCGCGCTGTGGAGCCGACGGTTCGCCGATCCGCTGGCCGATGCGGAGACGTTTCGCGCCGACGAGTCCGGGCGGCTCATGGAAATCGGCAACAAGACCAGCAACATCGAGGAGATCGAGGGCCAATATATGGGCCTTCTCAAATTCACGCCCCGGGCGTGGGAGGAGATCGAGGCGCTGCTCACCGGGCTCGATCCACAGCTGCGCGATCGCCTCGACATGACCGGACTTCTGCGGCGATTGCTGAGCCGCGGTTTCTCGATCACGACCTACGCCACCGACGGCCAATGGGGCGAGATCGATAATTCGCGCGACCTCGCGCTGTACGAGCGCATGGTCGACGCGGGCGAGCTTCGGCTCGAGTGACAGGTTTCTCACGGGGAGCGATCGAAATGCCGCAGACTCCGATGAAGCACGGCGATTTTTCGGCTCTCGCCGTGGATTACGCGCGCTATCGTCCGGGCTACGCGCCAAGTGTGCTGACATCGCTCCTCGCGCTCGTCGGCCGTCCCCCTGGCGAGATCGATGCCGTCGATGTCGGCGCCGGAACCGGGATCTGGACCATGATGCTCGCCGCGCGCGGCCTCAAATCCGTCACCGCCGTCGAGCCCAACGAAGAAATGCGGCAACAGGGCATCCTCGCGACGCAGGGCTGCGATGTCTCGTGGCGCAAAGGCGCCGGCGAGGCGACCGGGCTCGGAGCCCAATGCTGCGACCTCGTCAGCATGGCGTCATCCTTCCATTGGGTCGATTTCGACCGAGGCTGCACCGAGTTCCAGCGCGTGTTGCGGCCGGGCGGATGGTTCGTCGCTTTGTGGAATCCACGTCTCGTTGAGGCAAATCCGCTGCTCGTCGAGATCGAGAGCGAAATCGTCAGGCTCAAGCCCGACATTCGGCGCGTCTCGTCCGGCCGATCAGGATTGACGGAGCGGCTGACCGAATTGCTGTGGGCGAAGCCGGGCTTCGATGACGTGGTCTATCTCGAAGGCCGCCACGTCGCGCGGCAGACGCCCGAGCAGTATCTTGGCGTGTGGCGCTCGGTCAACGATCTGCAAGTCCAGCTCGGACCGGACCTGTTTCGACAGTATCTGGACTATATCGAGCGTAAGATCGCCGGCCTGCCGGCTATCGAGACGACTTATGTGACCCGCGCCTGGGCAGCGCGACGCAGCTAGGCGCCCAATGTCGATCGCTCGTCACGACGCGATCGCCGACACCAGCGCGCCGCCGGGCGCGGGGCCGGCGGCGCTCCTCGCGTGTGCCCATCGCCTCGCGCGCGCCGAGCGGGAAAAGGGGTGCGAGGATCTCGTGCCCGAGAAGCTCGCGCTTCTGCGCGCGTTCGACGTACCGGCGATGGACCGGGTCGTCGCCATCTGCACCTGGGGCCGCAGCGGATCGCTCCTGTTGTCGAGTTTCCTCGACGGCCACGAACATGTCGTCATGCTGCCAGCCCTGCACGGCGAGCGCATTTACGATTTCTTCGACGCCTATCGGGACTTGCCTCTGCGCGAGAAATTGCTGGCATATCCCGTCTTCGCCGAGGCCGATTCGCCGACGCGGCCAGGAGATCATTTTTTCAGCGGCGAATTTGCCATTGGCGCCGGCGGGTATTGCGCGGCGATCGAAGCCTTGCTCCAGGTTTATGGCGATCGGTCGCCGGAATTTCTTGCGTCGAGCCGAACCTTTTTTCAATTCCTGCACGTCGCCTACGCCCTCGCCTTGGGACGGCATCCGGCGGTGCCGCGTCCGATCATGGTCCACGCCCAGCATAGAGTGTGGGAGCAGCTCTCGCGGCGTCTGGTGGATGATTTTCCAGACGCGCGGTTTCTGCATTCGGTCCGCGATCCGATCTCGTGCTTCGACTCGTCGTTGATCTTCAATGTTCGCCGCGAGATCCGCTTACGACAGCGCGAGCCAGCGCTCTATCCGATGTCGCCGTGGGACAGTTTGCGGTGGCTCGCAAGGTCCGACGCGCCGAATCCGGGCATGGAAGCGCGCACGCGCGCGGTCCGCTTCGAGGACCTGCATTTGCGTACCGAGCCAACCATGCGTGGTGTTGCAGAGTGGCTCGGCATTCCCTATCGGCTCTCCCTTGTGAGCAGCACCTACAATGGCGCGCCATGGGTCTTCACACGCGACGGTATGTCATGGTCTGGCGCACGGCCGGAGCAAGCGCAGCGGCAATCGTCGAACCTGTCGTTCATCGACCGGGCGCTGATCTTTGCGCTCTTCCATGATAATTTCGTTGCCTGGCACTACCCCTATCCTTCCGGATTTTCGCGGCGCTGGCTGAGGCGGTTGGTGCAGGCGGCGCTCTGGGTCGTTCCAACCAAAGCCGAGATGACCACCGTTCGGGTGTCGGTGGCGTTCCAGGTCGTTCCGTGCTGGCGCGATGGTGCGTACCGCGGTGCCATCCGCACGATCCTTCGGCTGCTTGCCCGCCACGTCGAGCTGGCGAGAGGCGCCGGCGTCGAATTCGATCGCCGGTTGTCCGGCAGCCATGGGGTGTTGAATCTGCTCGAAACGATCGAAAAATAATGCGCAGCGGAAACACCTGAGTGGAGCGAACGGCGCAAGGCGATCGTACCGGCCGCGTTCGATGCCGCGCAGGCGGCGATCACTGCGCCGCTTCGACCAGGGGGCGGGGATCGTGGCGGCCGGCGGATTTCGCGCCGAGACGGGCGATGGCGCGGTGGATCTCGGGCAGCGCCTGTTCGGCGGCATCGGCGCCGGCGGCGATGCCGTCGGCCGCGCGGTAGAATTCAAGCGCGCCGATGGTCCTGACGCCGGGGCGGATCGTCACCTCGGGCGGGTCTTCGGCCAGGCGGGTCTTGGCGATGCGGTCCTGGATGATGGTGAGCGACCGGGTCAGGACGCCGAAGGCGCTCAACCCGCCATGGCGCCGCTTGAAATAGCTGCGCACGAAGCCGCGGCCGCTCGAATCCCGTACCGGTCCGCCGCGGCCGGCGAGCTCGGTCTCGCCGTCGTCGCCGGGCTCGGGCCCGAACCGGTCGGCGCGAAGATCGACGGCGATGGTGACGTCGGCGCCCAGGGCGCGGCACAGCGACACCGGCACGGGGTTGACGAGCCCGCCATCGACCAGCCAGCGGTCGTGGCGCGCCACCGGCGGAAACACCCCGGGGATCGCGTAGGAGGCGCGAACCGCCTCGGCGAGGCGCCCGCTGCGCAGCCAGACCTCGTGCCCGCTGTCGACATCGGTGGCGACGCAGGCGAAGGCGCAGGGCAGATTTTCGATCAGGGTGTCGCCGTATCCCTGGGCCAGGACCGCGGTGATGCGCCGTCCCGCGATGATCCCGCCGCTGCCGAACTGGAAATCGAAATGCCGGCTCATCCGCAGCCGGGTGAGCTTCTTCGCCCAGGCTTCGAGCTCGACGATGCGGCCGGCCGCATAAAGGCCGCCGACGATCGCCCCCATCGACGTTCCGCAGACGACGGCAGGGACGATCCCCGCCGCCTCCAGGCGGCGCAGGACGCCGATATGCGCCCAGCCCCGGGCCGAGCCGCTACCGAGCGCTATGCCGATCCTTAACATCATCGAAATTCGGGTTGGGGCAGGGCCCGCCGTCGCTCTTGCTGCGTCCCAGCATCGCCGACAGCGATTGACGACTCGTTGATTCGTGAGCGGTAAACGACCGGAAGCGCGCCGGCCCGAGCGGCGCCGCTCGACGTCAGTCGGGCTTGAGAGCGGCCACGAAGTGCAGGCCGCGCTCGAACAACAGTGAACCGGGATAGGGATAGAGACCGAGCCGAGCCTGCCAATCGGCGACACGCAATCCGATCGCATCGAACGCCGCACGCCACTTGCGTTCGGGCCAATAGTTATAAGGCAAGGCAACGCCGTGTGCGGCATTGCCGACCCAATCCATGAAGCGTAGCGTTTGATAAGCAAGCACGCCGTCCATCGTGTGGTCCTTCAACACGACGAGCTTGCGGGCGACGCGCTTTGCCTCGCGCAGCAGGATGGTGGGATCGTCCGTGTGGTGCAGCACGTCGACGAAGCTGACGACGTCGAAGCTCTTGTCGGCGCAGGGGAGCTGCCGGCCGTCGAATGGCTCAACCGGAATTTTCACCCCAGGCCGGACAAGGACGTCGACGCCGCGCAGCGAGATGTCAGACCGGTGCTGTAACACGAGGGACGCGATCGTGCCGTCGCCGCAGCCGACATCAAGCACGGAAGCGCCGCGTGGCAGCAAAGCCACCAAGCGCTCGGCCAGGACACGCGTTCTTCGGTCGAAGACAAGCGTTCGATGCAGCGCGTTGACGGTCGTGCTCATACCTCTCGTCGTCTCGATCGACATTTCGCGGGCGGCAGGTCGGATGGTGGACCAATCGGGCGTGACGGACAAGCGTGTTCGACAATACTGGCGGCCGCATTGGCGATGTCGCCGAAGCGGGTGGCCGCAGGCGAAAGCGTTACGCGCCGGGTAGCCCGGACGAGACGCGGGGGCCGCCGGACGCGCTTTCGCCCCACAACGCCTGGAACAGCACGATAAGAGCAAGCAAGACGACCAGCCAGATCACTCGATTCTGGTATCGCGAGAACGGCCTATCTGCACCGCCATTCATTAGGCATATCCTCGCGCGCAGCGACGCGCAATGTGCGATGGCTCCCGCTGACGGCACCGACGACGAAGGGTATGTCAGAATGCCACAGAAAGGCCGCAAAATTGCGCGTCCGGGGAATGCAGTTCGACTTATTCACCCCCATTGATTTTGGCAACGACATGATGGAAAGCTCGATGCTGATCGATCCCTCTCCAACGACATCGCCGAGATTGTCGCAAGCATCGAAATCGCCGGGCGCCCGGCTGTTGCCTGTGCCGGCCGCGCACGCGGCCTTCGTGCTCCTCGTCCTGCTCAACGCCGTGCGGATTTACCGGCACGCGATGTGGCGCGACGAGACCCAGGCTTTTGCCATCGCGCTACACAGCACCGGGCTGCTCGACCTCTTCCACAATCTCCGCTACGAGGGGCATCCCGGGCTGTGGCATGCGCTGTTGTGGTGCCTGACGCGGTTCACGGCCGATCCGCGTGCGATGCAGGCGCTCGAATTCGCGATCGGGCTCGGCGTGTGGCTGCTGATCTATCGCCGGTCGCCCTTCGGCACGGGCGAGAAGTTCGCGCTGCTCCTCGGCTATTACCTCTTTTTCGAATATTTCGTGCTGAGCCGCGGCTACGCGCTGATGGCGCTGCTCGGTTTCGCCTTCGTCGTCCTGCGCCGCGAACGGCCGCAGGCTTTCACGTCTGCCTGGCTCCTGCTGGGCATGCTCGCCAACACCGAGCTGTTCGGCGCCATCTGGTCGATGGCGTTCGCGCCGTTCCTGGCCGTGGCGCAGCGGTCGAACCGGGGCGCGCTCGTCCGTGGCATTGCGCTCTATCTCAGCCTTTTCGCGCTCGCGGTCGCGACGATGATGCCCGCGGCCGATTCGGTGCCGCCGTACCGTTGGAATATCGAACCGCACACCGGCTTCAGCTTCGCTCAACTCGCGTCACTGGTCGCGGCCGTCACCAAGGCGCTGCTGCCGCTGGACAGCGGCTGGCTCTTTCCGCCGAAGGCGGCAGGCGGGGTCTCCGGGCCGGCATTCTTCAACCCGGACCCATTGTCGGCTTTGAAGTCTCGTCCCGACGTCGTGGGACCGGTGCTCCTGGGAATGGCGGTCATCGCTGCCGGCACATGGTTCGCGGCGCGCGGGCGGCGGCTCGCGCTCCCGCCGCGCATCGACGGCGCGCCGATCCTCGCATCGCTCGGCCTCGGTTGGATCGGCGTGCTGTCTTTCCTCTATATCTTCCAGATTCCGCTTGGGACGCGATACGCCGGAATCCTGTTCCTGATGCTGGTTGCCGCGGCATGGCAGTTCCGTTACGACCGGCCGGGCCGCGCCCCGCGATGGTGGATGGCGCTCCTGGTCCTGAATGCGCTCGGCGGTTTGTGCACGTTGCGCTCGGAATTCATCCCGTTCTCGGATTCGCGCGCCGCGGCGGATTGGCTCGTGCGCAACCATCTGAACCGGGCCTTCCTCATCGCCGACCCCGATTCGATGGCTCAGCCCGTCGGGGTCTATCTCGGCCGGGCGCTCTACGGCGTCGAGTGCGAATGCGACTATACCTTTATGTCATGGAATGTGGCGCGGCAGCCGCTCGACGCCGCGGCGGTCTTGCGCCGGGCCGAACGCGGCATGGCGCGCGCGCGGACGCCGGACGCGATCCTGATCCGCAGCGGCGTGCTCCCGAAGCGGTCGCTCGCGGATGCCGCCAAAGCCGATCTTTCGCTGACGCTGCTCGAGCGCTTGCCGGCGGCCGAGGTCAGCGACGAGCGATACTCGATCTATCGGATTGCGGCGGCGCACCGGGACGGGCACGCGCCGCCGCCGTGAGCGGCCCGCCCGGCCGTGCTCCCGCATTTGTGACCGTGCGCGGCATTCCGCGATGGATTTTAACGATCATTTGCTAGAATGCCCGGTGGCAACCGATCCCTCTCCAACGACATCGCCGAGCTTGTCGCAAGCATCGAAATCGCCGGGTATCCGGCTCCTGCTTTCGGGCGTCCGGGTGGCGGTCACCGTCGGCCTGCTGGCGGTTCTCGTGGCCAAGGTCGATCGTGCGAGCCTCGGTGCGGTGCTGGCGCAGGCGAGGCCGGCGCCGTTCGCCCTGGCCGTGGTGGCGCTCGCCGCGGCCACGCTCGTCAATGCGTGGCGCTGGGATGCGATCATGGGCAAGGACACCTCGCCGGGATGGGTGACGCTGCTGAAGCTGCTGTGGCTCGGCCTGTTCTTCAACCAGGTCCTGCCGTCGGGCGTGGGCGGCGACGCGGTGCGCGCCTGGCGCTGCCGTGGGCTCGGCATGAGTCTCGGCACCGCCGTGCGCAGCATTCTGCTCGACCGCGCCTGCGGCTATTCGGTGCTGGTCCTGCTTTATGCGGGTGGTTTGCCGTTCCTGCTGCCGCACTTCGCGGGCGCGCTGCAGCGCGCGACCCTGATCGGGCTGTTCGCCCTCGCATCGCTCGGCCTCGTCGCACTCTTCCTCATCGACCGCCTGCCGCGGTTTCTGGCGGGCCTGCGCCTGCTGTGGCCGCTGACCGAGCTGTCGCGCGAGGCGCGACGGGTCTTCTTCCATCGCCGCAGCATCTATCTTCTGGGCCTCGCCGCGATCGGCGTGGGGTTGTCGATCTATAGTTCCCAAGTGGCAGCCCAGAGCGTCGGCGTGCGGCTCGCCTTCGTCGATTGGGTCGTCGTGCTGCCGCCGGTGATCTTCATTCAATTGGTGCCGGTGTCGCTCGCCGGCTGGGGCGTGCGCGAGGTGGCGCTGGTGGTGATCCTCGCCGTGTTCGGCGTTCCGGCCGTGCCGGCGCTCGCCGCATCGCTGGCGATCGGGCTGTCCCAGATCGTGGTCGGCCTGCCCGGCGGCCTGGTCTGGATCGGCAACTGGGATCGCGCCGGCGCGGCGCTGCCGTTGCCGGCGGCACCGCCCGACATTCCGCGCGGCCCCGGCGCGGGCGCACCGCGCGCTTGAGCCGTCGACGCGCCCCTTTCAAGGGAAAATCGCAATCTCCAGTTGCTAGATTGTCGTAATTCGGACATTTCCCCGTATTGCTGCCGCGCGCGGTCGCGCTCTTACCGGATTTTCACGGGCCACGGTCTAGCATCACCGACTGTGCGAACTTCGAACGCCACCTATCTTCCCGCGGTCGATCATCTGCGCGCGCTCGCCGCGCTGCTCGTGCTCGAGCTGCACGCCAGCGAGCGGTTCTATTACGCGCTCGCCCATCACAACGCGGATTTCGAGCTGCACGCCTTCATCATGCCGTCGCCCAATCTGCTCACCGTGCTGTTCGTCGAGGGCCGCAGCGGGGTCGCGCTGTTCATGGTGCTTTCGGGCTTCATCTTCACCTACACGGCCTATGGCCGGACGCTGGACTATGCCCGTTTTCTCCTGAACCGGGTCCTGCGCATCTATCCGCTCGTGCTCGCCATCACATTGGTCGCGGGCTTCGTCTATGGCACCCTTGCCGCGGCGCCGCTGCTGCACACGATGTTGTTCCCGTTCAAGCTTCCCGGCGGGCTCATCACCATCGGCCCCTACGTGAATGCGGGCCGATGGACATGGATGTTCTGGACGCTTTCGCCCGAGTTTCAGTTCTATTTCGCTTTCCCCGTCCTGTTGTCCGTGCTCGGTCGCTTCGGGCCGGTCCCGCTCGTGCTGCTGATCGGCGCCACGGTCCTGGCGCGTGCGGTTCTGCTCCATGCAGGGTACGACCCTCTGGGCGTGTCCTATTTCACGATCGCCGGCCGGTTCGACCAATTTCTAGTCGGCATGCTCGGCGCCATGGTCCTGCGGCGGCGCAACGGCGCCGCCGTGCCGGCCTGGCTCGCCGCCGTCGCCTTCGTCGGCGTTCTTTTCGTCTTGCAGTGGTTGAATGGGCTGGAACGGGCCGATTGGGAAGGGCGCGGCTGGCGCGCCTATGATCCGCTCGTGGAAGCCGCCGCGTGGGGCCTGTTCGTCGTCGCCTATGTCGGCGCCGTCGGCAGCGCGCGCGGCGCGGCGTCGCGCGTTCTGTGCTGGATCGGAACGATCAGCTTCTCGCTCTACCTCCTGCACTACGCCAGCATCTATGTCGTCATCGGCCACAACTGGCTGCTGCGGCCGACGGGAAACCTCCTCGTCGACACCGGCGTGAACGACGCCGTCTTCGCGCTGGTCATGATCGCCGTCGCGTCCGCATCCTATCTTGCTATCGAGCAGCCGTTCCTTCGCCTGCGGCTGCGCTATCTCGACATCCAACGGCGCGAGGCCGCGCCGAGTGACGCGTCGCCGCTTCGGCGCACCCTGACTCGCCGGGTCCGCTTGACAGGGCGGGTCCGAGAACGCACTCTCCGCCCGCACATCATGCCTTGGCGCGCCCTAACCAAGATTCGCATTCTGCCGCCGCGGATGGCGTGGTACGGGCGGTGGCGGGGCGGCGCGTGACCGCCGCGCGATGAGCATCATCGTCACCGGCGCGGCCGGGTTCATCGGCTTCCACGTGGCGCAGGCACTGCTTGCGCGCGGCGAGGCGGTGTGCGGCATCGACAACGTCAACGACTATTATTCGGTCGCGCTGAAGCGGGCGCGGCTGGCACAGCTTGCGCGTTTCCCCGCCTTCGATTTCCACGAGATCGACGTCTCCGACCGCGACGCGGTCATGGCGCTGACGCAGCGTCATGCCGACGCCACCGGGATCGTCCACCTCGCTGCCCAGGCCGGCGTCCGCTATTCGCTGGTCAACCCCTACGCCTACGTGCAGTCGAACGTGATGGGACAGGTCGTCATGCTCGAGGCGGCGCGGCGGCTCGAGCGGCTGAAATGCTTTGTCTATGCCAGCTCGTCCTCGGTCTATGGCGGCAACACGAAGCAGCCGTTCTCGGTGGCCGACCGGGTCGACGATCCGGTCTCGCTTTACGCCGCGACCAAGCGCGCGTGCGAGCTGACCGCGATCAGCTATGCCCACCTTTATCGCCTGCCGGCGATCGGACTCCGGTTCTTCACCGTCTATGGGCCGTGGGGGCGGCCCGACATGGCTGCCTATCTCTTCGCCGATGCCATCCTGGCCGGGCGGCCGATCGATGTCTTCAACGAAGGGCGGATGGCGCGCGATTTCACCTATATCGACGACATCGTTGCCGGGACGGTGGCGGCGCTCGACCGCCCGCCCGGCGGCGACGTGCCGCACCGCGTCTACAATCTCGGCAATCATCGTCCCGAGCCGCTTCTGCGCTTCATCGCGGTGCTGGAGCAGGCGCTCGGCCGCACCGCGGAAAAGTGCCTCCTGCCGATGCAGCCCGGCGACGTGCCCGAGAGCTTTGCCGACATCGAGGACTCGCGCCGCGACCTGGGCTTCGAGCCGACCACGCCGATCGACATCGGCATCGGCAATTTCGTGCGCTGGTACAAGGACTACCACCGGATCGGTCCGGGCAATTGAACGCGATCCTGCCTTGGCCTATGACGCGCGGACTGCTGCCGCCGGAGGCGGGAGGGTCGGTATGAGCGAGCGCGGCTTCGCCGTCGTCGGACTGGGCTATGTGGGCCTGCCGGTTGCGCTCGCGCTCGCCCGTCAATTCGAGCCGGTCTGGGGCTTCGATGTCTCGGCAAGCCGGATCGCCGAACTGGCCGACGGGCGGGACCGGACCCGCGAGGTCGCGCCCGAGGCGCTGCGGCAATCGACCTTGCGGTTGACCGGTCGCGTCGAAGACCTGGTCGGAGCGAGCTTCTTCATCGTCACCGTTCCGACCCCGATCGACGGCGAGCGCCGGCCCGACCTCGTCCCTATCCGCGAGGCCTGCCGGCTGATCGGCCAGGCGCTGCGTCCGGGCGCGTTGGTGGTGTTCGAATCGACGGTCTATCCCGGCCTGACGCGCGAGCTGTGCGGACCGCTTCTGGCGGCGGCCTCGGGGCTGCGGCAAGGGGTGGATTTCAAGCTGGGCTATTCGCCCGAGCGCATCAATCCCGGCGACCGTGTGCACCGCCTCGAGACCATCACCAAGGTCGTCGCCGGCGAGGACGAGGCGGCGCTCGAGCGGGTGGCGGCGGTCTATGCGCGGCTCGTTCCGGCCGGCATCCATCGCGCCCCCAGCCTCGAAGTGGCCGAGGCGGCGAAAGTCATCGAGAACACGCAGCGCGACCTCAACATCGCGCTGATGAACGAGCTGGCGCTCATCTTCGACCGCCTCGGCATCGCCACCGCGGACGTGCTGAAGGCGGCCGGCACCAAGTGGAATTTTCTTCCCTTCACCCCGGGCCTGGTCGGCGGCCACTGCATCGGCGTCGATCCCTATTACCTGACCGCCCGGGCCGAGGCGGCCGGGTATTATCCGCAGGTGATCCTGTCGGGGCGGCGGATCAATGACGGGATGGGCGCCTTCGTGGCGCAGCGCCTCATCAAGCTCCTCATTGCGGCGGAGCGTCCGATCAAGGGGGCGCGGATCGGCATACTGGGCCTCACCTTCAAGGAGGACGTGCCCGATCTGCGCAACAGCCGGGTGCCCGACATCATCGCCGAGCTGCGCGGCTTCGGCATCACGCCGCTCGTGCACGATCCGATGGCCGACGCGGCCGAGGCCTTGCACGAATACGGCGTCGAACTGGTCGGCGCCGAGCGCTTCACCGGCCTCGACGGCGTCATCTATGCGGTGCCGCATCGCAGCCTCAAGGACCGCGGCGACGGCTACATCTGCGCGATGCTGGCCATGGGCGGCGTCCTGATCGACGTCAAATCCGCGCTCGATCGCGCCTCCGTGCCGCGCGGCGTCACCTATTGGTCGCTTTGAGCCCTTGCGCGCCACTGGATCGGCGCGATCCGCGGTCGAGCATAATGGCTTCTCCCAGACGCTTTTCGCCGCTCTGACGCAGAACCCGGTGGTGCCGCAACCGGACGACCGCGCGCGCGCGCAAATTTGGTCCGCCGACGCGACGTGGCAGCGCTTGGTCGCGAGCGCGAATGGCGGAATGGGTGGCGCGCCGAGCCGCCACGCACTCGACATCCTGCGCCGGTTCGACTACGTCGTCTTGGTCACGAACGGACTGCCGTTCCAGGTACGGCCGACGCTCTTGCTGAGCCCCGTCAAGCTGGACCGGTTGGCGCAAGCCTATCGTGTCCGGAAGTAGCGGGCACGCCACGACCGCGCCATGGACCCGAAGCCGCGCGCAATCGCCGGAAGCCTCGCCGCCACCGCCTTTTCGCTTCCGCGTATCCGAACCGAATGCTAGCGTTCGCGCCGATCCTTGGTCATCTGGGGAATGTCGGCTGAAGACACTTTTCGTCCTCGCTGCGGTCGCCCTGGTCGCTGTGATGTACGGTTTCGTCACCGCGGATTTTGCCGCCGGGTGGCGCGTGACCGTCATCGGCTGGGAGGCGGGTCATGTCGTGACGCCCGCCCGATCCGTTCTGCTTGCCGCGTTTGCGCTCATCGCAATGGCCATCGCCGTGCCGTTCATTCTTGCCCCGGGGGCGACGCGGGGACTTGAGCGCGCGGTTGTGCGCGGCCCAGCGCGAGGCGTGCAGGTCGGATTGGTGATCGCCGGCTTCGCCATGTTCCTGGCCGCCGTCTGGGTGCTTCGGGCGTTTCCCAACTCCGGCGACGAATATGACTATCTGTTCGGCGCCAACACAATTCTCGCGGGGCGCTTGTGGAATCCGCTGTTGCCGGGGCAGGCGTTCTTCTCGTTCTTTCATATCTTTCAAAAGGCCGGCAAATGGGTCGAGCAGTATCCGCCCGGCTGGCCGGGCCTGCTGGCGGCGACGCGTTGGGTGGGGCTGCCGTTCTGGATCGCAAGTCCGGTTTTGGGGACGCTGCTTCTGGTGTTCCTGGCGCGGCTCGCCGGCCGCCTCGGCGGCGCGATGTGCGCCGTCGTGGCTCTGCTGCTTTATCTCCCGTCGGCCTTCGCGGTCATCAATTCTGGCTCGTTCTTCAGTCATGTTCCGGCCGCTCTTTTCGGGCTGGTGTTCACCTATTACGGACTGAAATTCCTCGACGCTCCCCGCTGGGGCTCGGCGTTGCTCGCCGGTGCCGGGCTTGGGGTGCTCGGTACGATCAGGCCCTTCGACGTCCCCGTCTTCGCCATGCCGTTCGCGGTCGAGTTCTTGTGGCGGGCACGCTCGACACATTATGTGCGCGTCCTGGGGATCATACTGGCCGGACTGCCGTTCCTGGCGATCCTCTGCGCCTATAACGATGCGATCACCGGACATCCGTTCCTCCTCGTCACCAGCTGGGGCTACCCGCTATTGAAGATCGGGATCCCGTCCGTGAGCGAAACCGGCCTTCAATCCTCGCTCTTGGACACGACGATGCAAGCGGGCGGCAGAATCATCGAGCTTGCGGAATGGACCTCGCCGATTCTGCTGCTCGCGTACGCTCCTGCATTGCTCTGGCGATGGCATCGCCGCGAGTTGCGGTTCCATGATTTCGTCTTTCCGATGATCGTCGCCGCGTTTCTGCTCTACCCGACCTTCGGCGACAACCGGTATGGTCCGCGCTATTATTTCGAGGCCTATCCGTTGTTCGTCATGACGATTGCGACCGCGGCCGTTTCGGCGTGGAGCACGCTCGATGACGCGCGTTTGCGCGGCGCCATTGTCGGCCTCGTTCCGGGGCACGTGGTGACCTGCTTGATCAGCCTCGTGCTGATCTCGCTATCGCTCCGACAGGTCATCGACGAGCGCATGGACCTTTACGATCAAGTCGCCCAAGCGGGGATCCACGATGCCATCGTCGTGGTCGGATCAGGCACGGGCGTCTTGCGTCCGATGGAACCGCGGGATCTCCTTCGCAACGGCATAAACCGGACGGGGGACGTGATCTACGCGCTCGATTTGCCCGGCCGCCTGTCCGAGCTCCGTCGCATGTTCCCGGGCCGGAAGTTCTACATATATGATCGGGCCAGCAATGTGGTGAGAGGGAGGCTGACGCCGCTCGCCGCCCCGTGACATACCAAGGCGCCGGGCCGCCTGTGGGCTGACGTTCAGTCCGTACCCGGTGCCGGCGGCGCGTCGCCGGGGCGGGGGCTGGCGCGAATCTCCAACAGGCTGATGAAGAAGACACCATAGATCGTCTGGAACGCGAGCAGGATCAAGAGTGCGGAGGGGATGACGAGGCGCATCGTCTCGCTTGGCTGCAGCGCGCCGAACCCGGCGGCGTTCCACGTGCCGAGCGCATAGACACCGAGGCCCAGCCCCACCAGGAGCATGAGCCCGCCGACGATCAGCCCCGCCTCCAGTGTCGCCCCGGCAATCATCCGGCGAAACCATGGATCGGGCGGGACGATGCCTTCGCGCATGCCATAGATCTTGGCGAACACCCAGAACTGCATGGACTGGAATCCGACCACCACGGCGACCGCGGCATAGAGCAGGGAATCGATGTCGAAATTGATTCCCGCGACCCGTCGTGCATGCGGCAGCAGCCAGATGTTTGCCGCGAGCCCGGCCACGAAGATGGCGAACCCGGGATAGAGAAACAGCCAGCGCGGGCTGAACAGGAGCAGAAACCGGAGATGCCGCCAGCCGTCGCGCCAGCTTCGCAAATGCGGCGGACGGCTTCGTCCATCCGGCGACAAGGTGGTCGGCACTTCGGTCACCCGCAGCTTCGAGACCGTGGCCTTCACCACCATTTCGCTCGCGAATTCCATGCCCGCGGCCTGCAGATCGAGCGCCAGGATGGCGTCGCGGCGGAAGCCGCGCAGACCGCAATGGAAATCGCCGCACGGGCTGCGGAAGAACAGCCGCCCGACGGCGGTCAGGATCGGATTGCCGAGATAGCGGTGCAGCGGCGGCATGGCGCCCGGCTTGATGCCGCCGCGGAACCGGTTTCCCATCACGAGCTGATAACCCTGGCGCAGCTTTTCGACGAAGCCGTCGAGCGCCGAGAAATCATAGCTGTCGTCGCTGTCGCCCATGATGACGAAGGTCCCGCGCGCGGCGCGGATGCCGGCCTTGAGGGCGCTGCCATAGCCGCGCTGGGAAACGGGGACGACGCGGGCTCCCGACGTTTCGGCGATCATCTGCGACCCGTCGGTACTGCCGTTGTCGGCGATCAGCACTTCGCCCGTGACGCCGCTGCGCTCCAGGAACGCGCGCGCCTTGGCAATGCAGCGCGCGAGCGTCTCCGCCTCGTTGAGGCAGGGCATGAGGATGGTCAGCTCGCACGCGTCGGTCATGGCGCAACCCTTGCACGGGCGAACATCGCTGGCAAGCCGGCCGGACCCATCGTGGTCACGCGGGGCGGCCGCCATCGCGTTTTGCCGTGAAACGTGCCGCCGCTGCCATGGACGCTCGGCTCCTTGACGGTTCGGAGGGAGCGTTCGGCCACGCCGCCGGTGTCGGGCTCGCGAACGAAGGCGATCGGAGATGACGGAACCGGGATTACCCATCCGCCGGCCTGCGGCGCCTCATTCGGGTTAGGACGACGGACATGCGGTTGTTGCCTACAGTATCGTTAGTCCTTGGGGTAGGTTCGCTTGCCACTGGTATAACGTCGTTCAGCAGGAGGATGTGGCGATGGCCCTGTCGGCTTCCGGTGACGAAACCCGAGACCGCCGCACTCGCAACCGCGTATGGATGCTCGCGCTGGCCGCCGCCGTGCTCGCGGCGCTGCCGGTTATCGCCGCCCGTCATCTGCCGCTGCTCGACGCGCCCGCGCACGAGGCGCGGCTCGCCGTCCTGCGCGACCTGCTCGTCACTGGGCGCGGCTCGGCCTTCTACGATCTCAGCACCTTCTTCCTGCCCAATATCGCCTTCGACCTGATCGGGCTTAAATTGGTCGGCCTCACCGATCCCGAGACCGCGGGACGGATCTTTTTCGGCCTCACGCTCGCCCTCACGCTCTGGGGCGTGCTCGCGCTGAACCGCGTGGCGATCGGGCGATGGAGCGCGGCGCCGCTCGCCGCGTCGCTGCTGCTCTACAATCTGATTTCGATTCTGGGCTTCTTCAGCTATGCATTCGGCTTGGCGCTTGTGCCCTGGGCGCTCGCCGCCCGGCTGAAGCTGGAGCGCGCGGCGTTGCTTTTCCGTTTCCTGGCGGGTGCGATTCTCGCCCTCATTCTTCTTTTCTGCCACGTCTTCGATTTCGGCATCTATGCCCTGATGACCGGCGGATTCATGCTGGCGGCGCTGATCGACCGACGGATCGGATTGGTCCAGGCCGGTCTCTGGGCTTTTGAATCCGTCCCGGCGCTCGCACTTTACTTGGTCATGTCGGGCGGCGCCGAAGGCCGCGTTCGCTACGAGCCGCATTTCTTCATGATCAAGCTGTTCGGGATCGTCAAGTCGGTGACCTCGGGCAGCATGACCGGCGATATCGCCTTTGTGATCGGGGCGCTGCTCGTCCTCGTGCTGGCGTTCGCCTACGCGCGCACCCGCCTGGCTTGGCCATTCGTACCTGGGCTGGTCCTGCTCGGAATCGCTTATTTTGCGCTGCCCTCCAAGCTCGCCTCGGGCTCCTATGTCGACGAGCGGATGCCGATCGCGGTCGCGCTGCTCACCCTCGCCGGGCTGGACATGAGGGTCCGACGCTCCACCGTATCGGACGCGCTCGTCGCCGCAATCGGCCTGACGCTGATCGTCAAGCAAACGGCGCTGATGGTGCTCTGGCGGTCGTTCGACCCGATCATCGATTCGATTGAGGCCACGCTCGACCGCCTTCCCGACGGCGCCGTCGTCATGCAGGCGGAATGCCAACCCGATTCCAACGATATCAAGGGCGTCTATCGGGAGCGCCAGCCCTCCGTGACGCATCTGCCGGCACTCGCCGCCTTCGACGACACGCGCTTCATCCCCAGCATTTGGGCCATCGCCGGACAGCACTCGATCCGGGTCAAGCCGGCCTATCGGCCTTGGTACGATCTGTTCTGGTCGTTCCCGGCCTCGATCTGTTCGGCGGCCGGATACCGCTCGGCGCTGAGGCAGACCGAAGGCCTCGCTGATCAGCAGGCGGCGGCAGGACGTGCCGTGCCACCACTCTATTTCCTCCTGCTGAGGCCGCCCGAGCCGGGGACGCTCGCGCCCGAGGCGACGCCCGTCGCGACCGGCACAGACTATGAACTCTACGCGATGCCCAGACCATAGTGCGGTGAAAGGCCATCGCCATAGCATTGACCATGGCACGACTTCGAATCACGATTGCATCGCCGACGGCGGGATGATGCTCGAGACGAAATTTCGTGTGCTCGAAAATCTCGCCATCCCTGACGACGGGCGACCCGAGAATTCGTTGACCGTCTGTCCCCTGGGGCCGTTCTTGGTTGTCATCCGCACGCCGCTATCAGGCGCGGTCGGGTGCAGCGATGCGGCGATACTGTCGGCATGAATGCGTCGCTCGGCCATGTCGAACAGGGCCTTGCCGGCGATCGAGTGAAGATCGACCGAACGAAAATCCGGCGGGCGCTCGATGTGATCGCGCAGCAATCTCACGCCACGCGCTCCGGGAAGTCCCGTCGCTCATCGCCCGGTTGCGGACGCCGCCGACACCCTAGGAGCGGCAGACGGGGGTCGGATGCGATTGAATTTCGTTGCCGCAGCGCCTCGGCGCGACCAAAATCATGCCCAAATGGCCGGGAATTCCGGGAATGTCGGATAAGCTTGCTGTAAAACTGGCGATCGTGATCCCCTGCTACAATGAGGAACACGTATTGACCGAGACATACCGGCGCATGACCGCGCTGGTCGGCCGGCTCGTCGCGGCGCGAAAGATATCGCAAGACAGCAAGATCTATTTTGTCGATGACGGCAGCAATGATCGTACCTGGCCGATGATCGAGGCGCTTGCCGGTGAGCACGCAAACGTCGCCGGCGTCAAGCTGTCGCGGAACTGCGGGCATCAGAATGCGCTGGTTGCCGGATTGTTCACCGCGGAGGGCGATGCACTGGTCAGCATCGACGCTGATCTCCAGGACGACGTCAATGCCATCGAGGAAATGGTCGACAAGTTTCTCGCGGGTACGGAAATCGTCTATGGCGTGCGCCAACAGCGTGCAACCGACAGTATCTTCAAGCGGCTCTCGGCCAGCGGCTTTTACAAGCTGCTCAGAGCATTGGGGGCTGAATCGATCCATGATCATGCGGATTATCGTTTGATGAGCCGTCGCGCGATCGAGTGCCTGCGGCAATTCAAGGAGGTCCATCTCTTTCTGCGCGGAATCGTCCCGTTGCTCGGCTTCAAATCGGAGATCGTTTACTATAACAGGGCCGCACGCTTTGCCGGAGAATCCAAGTATCCGCTGCGGAAGATGGTCGCGCTGGCCTTGGATGGGATAACATCGTTTTCCGTTGTGCCGCTGCGCTTGATCACGTTCACCGGCTTCGTGATTTTTTCGGGCACCATGCTGGTGAGTATTTGGGCCTTGTGGGTACGATTCTTTACGGCAGATGCCGTGCCCGGCTGGACGTCGGTCGTATTGCCGACATATTTCCTGGGGGGCGTTCAGATTTTGTGCATTGGAATTCTCGGCGAGTATCTCGGAAAGACTTATGGCGAAGTGAAGGCTCGCCCGCGCTTCTTCATTGAAAAGATTCTTTCCGGCCGCAGCGAGGCCCGCGGCGCTGCGCTTCCCGCTACGGACCCGACAAAGGTCGTGCCGTGCGCGAACCCGTGACAGTCCGCCGGCGGGCATACACCATCGGCACGCCTCGCGCCAAACGCGTCGCCGTCATGCCGACGCTCACATTCGGCTGCACGCTGAACCACGTTATGATGTTTGGATCGGTATGAAAACGCGGACCCTCGATCAGATCGGGATTGGCATTCTTGCGCTCGCAAGTGTGGTGCTCTTCCTGACGGCTCCGCGCGCCGGGGATTTCATATGGAGCGAATCGCCGCGCAATGCGCTGGACGGTGCCTTCGTACTCGACCTGTTGCGCGCCATGCCACTGCACGACCCGTTCGGTTGGGCTTCGGCCTATTATCTCAAGTATCCGTCGCTGACAATTCTGTTCTATCCGCCGCTCCTCCATGCTGCACTCGCCGTCTTTTTTGCCGTGTTCGGCGTGAGCCATGCGGCGGCCATGGCGTGCATAACGGTATTCGCATTTTCGCTGGCCGCGGGCACCTATGTGCTCTCCCGTCGCATCGCTACCCCCTTGGCGGCGCTCGCGGGCGCCCTCTTGCTCATGGCGGCGCCTGAACTCATCCGTTGGGGGCAGCAAGTGATGCTGGAGGTGCCGATGATGGCACTGGCCACGTGGAGTGCCGTATTCACCGCCCGATACGGCGATTCGCGGCGCGCTACCGATCTGGCCAAGGCCGCCTTCTTCATCGTTGCCGCCATGTACACGAAGCAGACGGCGGCCACCATCGCGGTCGGATTGGCACTGGGCCTGCTGGTTTCGTGCGGGCCAGAGCTTCTGACCCGGCGGCACGTGTGGATCATCACGGCGATTATCGCGGTATCGTTGATCCCGCTCGCGCTGATGACGCTTCGCTTCGGGGCATTCGACGTCGTTTCTGTCGTCCATCGCGCGGATATCAACGTGCCGAATCGGCTTAGCTGGGCTGGCATTACCTGGTATGCGCGTCGTGCGTTCCAGATGTTCGGTTTCGTTGTGGTCGCTCTGGCATCGTTGACGGCCGTCAACTGGGCCGCGCGTCCTGCAACGCGCCCCAATCGGGTGGACATTCTAACATTGTCCGGCTGGCTGCTCGTCACCTACGTCGCGCTCACCTTCATCGACCTCAAGGAGACACGCCATGCGCTACCGTTGCTCGTGCCGGTGGCAGTCCTTGCATCCGCGGCGATCGACCTTGTGTTTCCACCCGGCGCCTGGCGCTTCACATCGCCCGTATTCGCGAGCTGCATTTTCGGTTGGGTATTGTGGGATCATCCAACGGTGGGGGTGACCGGGTATGCGCAGGCGGCGGCCCTGATCGGGCGCGTTGCACCGCCGGACGCCCGGGTGCTCTTCTCGGGAAATCGCGATGGCGCGTTCGTTTTCGACATTCGGGCACTCCCCGAGCGGCACGACATTGCGGTCGTTCGGGCCGACAAGCTGTTTCTCAATGTGAGGGTCATGCCCGGACTCGGACTCCACCCGAAAAAAATGGACAGCGCGGAGATTTCGCATCTTCTGAACAGGATCGGCATCAGTTATGTGGTTGCCGTCCCCAATCAATGGTCGCAAGCGCCGATCATGGCCGAATTCAACGCATTGCTGAATTCACCACAATTTCGGTTGGTCGAGCGTATACCCGTAACTGGTCCATCGGCAGAACGCGCGTTAATGGTCTACCGCAACACCGGTACTCTGTCGGAGCCGCCCGAGCCTTTATCGGCCAACCTTCCGGTCGTTGGCCTGCATCTGGGCCCTCAGCCCTCTCGTTGAGAACAGCCAATCGCGCTTGTCATCTGTCTCGTGCGAAAATGCCCCCAATGCTGACTGACCGGCTCCCCTGCTGCCAATCACCACTGTTTCGGGCAAAGCGCGACACTTCCCGAGCCGCGACAGCGCCCACTTTGCGGCAACAGGCTTCGGCCACCATGCGCTCGAAGCCGGCGCGCGCTGCCGCCGCCGGCCGCCCAACGGCCGAGATCGTCAGCGACCGTTTCGATCTGCGACCAGCCGAGCGCGATCAAGCGATCCCTCATGGCGTATTGCCGCGCGCCGGGCTGCGGACCAATTCAGCGTGCAACGGGATGACGCGAAGCGCGTTGGGTGATTTGTCCTTGCGGACCGCCATCACCTTGACATTGCCGGCAATCGTCGCGTTCGGACGCGGTTCGCCTCGATTATTCGAGAACCGGCGGCGCCCGAGGACTCCGCGCGTCCACTTTCAAGAGTTGCTGGTCCCGTGAGGGCACTTGTGGCACAGTGCCGGCCGCCCCCCGCCCGGACTCGGTGTCGCGTACGCGGGTCTTGAGCTGGGGCAGCGGGCAGCTTTCTCGGCCGATGACCCGATCGAGCGGATGCCATGCGGGTCAAGGGTTCGCTTGCATCTACAACAACGTCGATGGGGAGGTGACGATGATCGCGGACAATTTCCGGGCGAACGCGTGGCAGCGGCAGAAGCTCCGCCGATTGTCGTCCTCCGGTGAGCGATCGGGCGTCGGCCCTCGTCATCGGAAAGGTCTCGCTTCGGTCCTTGCGTCGACATGTCTTGTCGGCACGATCCTTGCCGGTCTGCTCATCTTTATGCCGCGGCAGGCGAATGCCGAATCGGCGCCGTCGGGTCAGGCCTTTTATCAAGGCAAGACCGTGACGGTCATCATTCCCTACGGCGCGGCGGGCGGATACGAGTACTGGGCCGCGGCCTTGAAGCCTTACCTCGAGAAGACGCTCGGCGTGTCCCGGATCGATCTCGTGAACAAGACTGGCGGCGGCGGTCTGGTCGGTGCGAACTACCTCTATCAAGCGAAGCCGGACGGCCTCACCATCGGCGAGATCAACGGCACCGGCGGCATCTTTGCGCAGATCATCAAAAAGCCGGGCGCCTATTTCGACATGACGAAGTATGACTGGATCGGAAGTCCCAATGTCGAAACCACTGTCACGGTCGCGCGCGCCGGCGATGCCTACAAATCCTTCAGCGATCTTTGGAAGCTGCGCGGTGGAACGCACAAGGTCGTCGGCTTGTCGGCGGGCTATGGCGGGAACGACTATGTCGGCACGGCCGTGCCGCTCTCGACCTTCGGCATCCCTTACCAGATGCTGCTGGCGTATCAGGGCTCAAGCGCTGCGAAAGCCGGGCTCCTACGCGGCGACGGCGACATCTCAACCTACGGTTATTCGGCCTTCCGTCCCCTGATCGAATCACACAGCGTCGTGCCTTTGTACATCGCGGGCACGCAGCCGTTCTCGTTGCTCCCGGGCACCCCGACCATCGTGCAATTGGCGCAACAGTATAAGCTCCCGCCATCGCAGGCCGATACGGTCGATACCATGGCCCGCGCCATAAATATGGGCAAGGACTGGGCCGCGCCACCCGGCATTCCGGCCGATCGTCTGGCATTCCTGCGTGCGGCGTTCCGGGCGGCGACCGAAAACCCGGGCTTTCTCGACGCGGTGAAGAAGGCCGGCCGCGCCGGGGGTTACGGTTCGCCGGCGACCATCGAGCAGACGATCGCGAGCGTGATCAAGAACGAGACCAAGTTCACGCCCTTCCTGAAGCGATAGAGCAGCCTGGACGCGCGCCCTTGGAAAAGGCCGGCGTTTGCCGCCAGCGGTAAGGGCAACGGGGACAAGATGAGCTATGCCGCCGCCATGGGTGCCGGGTTTCAGGCGCTTCTCAACCCCGGTGTCATCCTCCTGCTGCTGATCGGCATGCTGGCGGGTACGTTCGTCGGCGTCATTCCGGGCTTGGGAGGGGCGGTGCTGCTGACCATGCTGCTCCCGTTCCTCTATGGCATGAATGTCGTGCAAGGCCTCGCTTTGATGGTTTCGGCGCATGCCTCGATATATTTCGCCGGGTCGATCACCGCAATTCTCCTCAACACGCCGGGAGCGCCGGAATCCGCTCCCACCACGATCGACGGCTACGCGATGACGCGGCAAGGAAAGGCCGCGCGCGCGCTCGGCATCTCGGCCACGGCGACGACGCTTGGCGGCTGGATCGGCTTTGTCGCGCTCGTGGCCGTCATTCCGCTCATGTTCCCGCTCATCACCATCCTGCGGCCGCCGGAATTCCTACTGCTCGCCATCCTCGCCGTGGTGCTCGTGGGCCAACTCCACTCCGGTTCGCTCACCAAGGGATTGTTGTCGGGCGTCTTCGGCTTCCTGATGGCCTTCGTCGGCTTCGACCCGATCACGGGCGTGCAGCGCTTCTCGTTCAATCTTCTCGCCCTCTATGACGGGTTCAGCATCGTCGTCGTCGCACTCGGTCTCTTCGCGATGAGCGAGATGTTCCGTCTCTATGGAGCCAAACGCGCATTGGCCGAAGGGGTCACGCTGTCACTGTCGAAACAACCCGGCGCCCGCGTCATCGACGGCGTTCGCGACGTCTTCGACCATCGGTGGCTCGTGTTGCGTTCCGCCGCGATCGGCGTATTGGTCGGCGTGGTTCCCGGCGTCGGCGGCATCGCGGGCAATTTCATTTCCTATGGCCAAGCCATGCGCACGTCGCGCCACCCGGAGCGTTTCGGCACCGGCACGCCGGAGGGCATCATCGCTCCGGAATCGTCCTCCCTGTCGAAAGAGGCGGCGTCGTTCATCCCGACCCTGGCGCTCGGGATACCGAGCACGGTCGGAACGGCCGTCATGCTCGGCGCCTTGCAGATCCTCGGCGTGCCTCCGGGCCCGAGCATGCTGACGACGCATCTCCCGCTCGTGTTCACCATCGCCTGGGCGCTGGCGATCACGAGCCTGTTCGCCAGCGTCATCGGTCTCGCTCTGGCGCCTTGGCTGGCGCGGATCACGCTGCTGCCAGGCCCGATCCTGGTTCCGTTCGTCTTCGCGCTGGCGATGCTGGGCGCCTATGCGGCGACAACGAACATGCTCGAAGTCGCTGCCGTCATCGCCTTCGGTGTCGTCGGGCTGGTCATGAGGCGGCTCGGCTATTCCCTTCCCGGCGCCATCATCGGCTTCATCCTGGGCGGCGTGGTGCAGAACAACCTCTACCTCACGGAACGATTGGGAGGCTGGCGCTTCGTCACCCAGCCGCTGGCCGATGTGCTGCTGGCGCTGATTCTGCTGGTCCTCCTGGGGCCGTTCCTGCAACGTCGCTCTCAACGCGGGCGAGCAAGACGGGCGGGTGAAGTGCCGGTGAACACGTCTTCAACCGTCGCGCCGGAACAGGGCGTCGTGCCCGCGCGGCTGTCCACGCTGGAGCTCGTCGTCGATGTCGTTTGGGTCGCATTTACGGCCGCCTATGTGTTCACGGCATGGAGCTATCCCCCGACGGCAGGTCTCGTGCCGCTGACCTTCGGGGCCACCGCGCTTGCCGTCGCGATCACGCAGCTCGCGGGCCATTTCGTTCCGTCCTTGCGGCGCCTCACCCATGCACACCAACGGGGCGCCGCCGCAATCATCGGAATGCATTCCCCGGAACGCGACGACGGCGAGGGAGCGCAACCCGACCGCCGCACGGCAGCAACGGATCGTCGCGAGGTCGTGGCCATCGCCTGGGCCATCGCTCTCTTCCTTGCCATCTACCTCGTCGGATACGCCGTCGCGATCCCGGCGTTCATGCTGCTTTACTTCACTTTCGGCTACCGCACCGGGTGGAAGACGACGACGCTCTCCGCCGTCGCAATGTGGACGTTGACCTATCTCATCATCGAGCAGGGCCTTGGGGTTCACCTGCCCGGCGGGCTCTTGTTCAAGTGGCTGACGTGAGGCGGCAGCGATGCCGACATCCGTCGGATAACGCGTTTCCTCGACCGGTTGCGAGATAAGACGATGACGCTGATCCTGTCCGAACGCGATATCGAGCAAGTCCTCGATCTGAGGGAATGCGTAACCGTGCTGGAGCAGACCTTCGCCGATTTCGGCGCCGGCCACGCGGTCAACCGGCCGCGCACACACACCTACAGCTACATGGAGCCGGGAACGTTCTACAACTTCAAATCGATGGACGGCGGCCTGCCGCGCCATCGCGTCCACGCCTTGCGGATCAGCTCGGAACTCATCCAGACGCAGCGCTTGTACGATCGCGTGCGCGAGGAAAAACTTCCAAGGGCTTCCGGCGGGCGCTTTGTCGGCCTCATTTTGCTGTTCGACATGGAAACGACGGAGCCACTGGCGATCATGCAGGATGCGGGGGTTCAGCGCGCGCGCGTCGGCGCAACGAGCGCGCTTGCCGCGAAATACGTCGCGCGTGGCGATGCCGTCCGTGTCGGGCTTTTCGGCACAGGGTGGCAGGCGCGCCCGCAACTCGAAGCCTTGTCCTATGTGCGTAACCTCAAGCATGTGAAGGTCTACAGCGTCAACCCCGATCACCGCGCGCTCTTCGCCAAGACGATGTCGGACGAACTCGGCATACCGGTCGTGGCCGTCGATCAGCCGCGCGAGGTCGTCCGGGGCGTCGACATCGTCGCCTGCGCCTCCAACGCGCAGGAACCGGTCTTCGCGGGCGACTGGCTCGAACCGGGACAGCACGTCAATTCGCTTCAAGCGGGCGAATTGGACGAGACCACACATCTGCGTGCGGACCGTATCGTCGTTCGCGCCTTGGAACTGTCGCGCCATTACGTGCAGAAGGATGCGCCCGAGCAGCCGATACAGACCCGGACGACGCAAATCTACGACACGCGGTTCGACGACAAGGTGGTCGAGCTGGGCGCGATCATCGCCGGCAAAGATGCAGGGCGAAGGAATCCGGATGAGATTACGCTCTTCGGCGGGAGCGGAACCGGCCCGAGTTCGGGGCTTGGCATCCAGTTCGCCGCGGTCGGCAAGCACGTCTATGACCGGGCGCGTACGCTCGGCCTCGGCCATGAAATTCCCACGGAATGGCTCACCGAGATTCATCATCCGTGACCGCCGCGGCGACGGCGGGCATCTTCGGCGGTTAGCCTGGCGAACTCAGTCGCGGATGTCCTGCAGGAACCATTGGGTGGGAATTTCCCGACCCTTGCTGTGCCGCAGCGCCTGCGCATAGACCCAGCCGCCGACGGAAGAGAATTGAAGCCCCTGATTGCCGACATTGCGATAGAAGGTGACCTGATCGCGACCCGTCCGCCCTTTGCACCTGCCCGTCACGAGATCGGCGAAATCGGGCTTGTCGCTGCCTTTGCCGCGATCCGCCGATGCCGGGCCGTCGCCCATGACGCCCGTACCGGAATTCCGCTCGGGCAGGCGTTTCATCTCCTCGATCGTGCCGCCGATGATAGCGGACGGCGAATGGCCGACGCCGGCCTTGACGCGTTCGCTCTGCACGAGCTCGAGCCCCGCGCTTCCCTGCCGCACGAAAACATCGAATCGATCGACCGCCGCATCCGGAACCTCGTTCCAGTTGAGGTTCGTGATATGCATGCCCTTCTCGATCCAGTCGGCGTCGTAGACGGGGCTCATCGCGTCGGTGCATGACGCAAGGATGTCGACGCCTTTGGCCGCTTCACGGGCGCTGCTCGCGGGGCGCACGTCGATCTTCAATTGCCGCGACATTTGCTCGGCGAATTTTTCGCGATGCCGCGGGCTGGGGCTGTACACCTTGCATTGCTTGATGTCGCGCACGCACGCGAACGCCTCGAGATAGCTGCGCGCCATGCCGCCCGACCCGAGCATTCCGACGACGTGTGAATCCTCGCGCGAGAGATATTTTACGCCGATCCCGGCCCCGCCGCCGACCCGCATGTGTTGCAGAACGCCGTCATTGATGAAGGCCAGCGGCTCGCCGTTCCTTGTGGAAACGAGGAAGATTAGCCCGCAAAACGACCCCGGCTCGACGCAATACTTTATCTTCCGTCCAATTCCCGTCCTTGTCCCGGGGCCAAGTGATGATGTCGGACTTCATGCGGATCGCGAAGCAATCGCCGTTCGCGCCCTCCATCGTACCCCAGCGAAAATAGCCGTCGTCGCGCGCGCAGGGATAGTAGAGGTCGATCCGAGGCCGATGCGCGGCGCCGCCGCTCGGCAATTTGCAGAAGGCCTCCTCCTGCACGCGAATGCAGTCTGCCATCGTCAGCAGCTCCGACACCGCAGTGTTGTCGATGATGAGCATGAACCGGCACCCCTCTGTTGGCGCGTCATCGCCGCAAGCCGTCCACGGCGCGTATGAGCCCATGACCGAAGCCAAAGGACGGCTCGCCCGTCGCACTATAAGGCTTCGGATGGCCGGGGAAAATCACCGGCCATGCCCGACCCGATGCAGGCGGTGATGAAGCGCCAGGAGATTCCGACCCGGTGGCTCACGCGCCGCAACGGCGACCAGCGGCGCCCCTTCGACGATCCCGCCAACGTCCAGGCACTGATCGATTTCCCGCAGCGCCTGGTGAAAGAGGCCGCGTCGGGCAAGCAGAACCCGCGCTGCGCCGCGCTCCTGGCTCATGCGGCGGCTGCAGATGGGATTATGCTGATGGCGCCGATCCGGCTGCGCCATCTGCTGGCGCTCGAACTTGACCGTAATCTCATCGCAGCCGGTGCGTCGCTGCACCTCGTGTTCGAGGCGCATGAAGTCAAGAACCGCGAAGTCATGGATATCCCGCTTCCGCAGGAATTGTCCGCGCTGATCCGGCACGACTGCGACTGCCATCGCCCGCACTTGGCGGCGCTGGAGAAACGCGGCAGAATCGATCTTGGCGCTTCCAATCATTGCCGACACAGCAGACTGACATATTCCGCCTCTGTCAATGGATATAAGGCGGAACGTCCCGAATTGCCGTGTCTGCGCATTGCCGATAGGATGGGCTTATTGGAGACGCTGGGACGGTGAACATGGAAGGAATGGCGATGCCGCCTAGGCATGCACCTTTGCGTGTGGATCTGGCGGAGGTCGGTGGCTTCAACCTCGAAGTCGACGTGGTCGTTGCCGGCTTCGGCTATGCCGGGGCCGTCGCGGCGATCGAGGCACATGACGCGGGGGCGCGCGTACTGCTGGTGGAGAAAATGCCGGACCCCGGTGGCATTTCCATCCTCGCGGGCGGCGCCTGGCGTTACGCCTACGATGCCGATCAGGCGTTCGCGTATCTCAAGGCGACCAATGACGGGCGGACGCCGGACGATGTCCTGCGCACGCTCGCCGACGGCATGGTCGAGGTCGACGGCTATATCCGCAAGCTCGCGGCCGCAATCGATGCGGAGGTGACGGAACACAAGGCCGTCGATGCGGGCGGCAAGGGCGGCGGCAATTATCCGTTTCCGGGGTGGGAGACCTTCGACAACGCGCATATCGAGTCGATCCCCAATTTCGATCCGATGGCGGCCTATCCGCAGATCTATCTCCGCTCGCCCACCTCGCGCGGCCCGCTGCTGTTTCGGATGGTGGAACATCATGTGCGCGAGCGGCGCATCGACGTACGGCTGAATTCGCCCGTGGCACGGCTCGTCACCGGCAAGGGTAACGCCGTCTGCGGCGTGGTGCTTGCCACGCCCGAGGGCGAACTCGCGGTCAAGGCGAAGCGCGCCGTCATCCTCGCCTGCGGCGGGTTCGAGGCCGACGAGGCCATGAAGCAGCAATACTGGCAGGTCAGGCCGGTGCGGCCGGCCGCGTTTCTCGGCAACACCGGCGACGGCATTCGCATGGCCCAGGCGATGGGCGCCGACCTTTGGCATATGTGGCACTTCCACGGCTCCTACGGCTTCCGCCATTACGATCCCGATTATCCGTTGGCGATCCGGGTGAAGCGGCTGCCGGACTGGCGGCCCGGCCTGAAGCATCTCATGGACGTCAAGATGTGCTGGATCGTGGTCGATCGCCGCGGTCGGCGCTACATGAACGAGTGCGAGCCTTACGTTCAGGACACCAGCCACCGGCCGATGCATGCGTTCGACACTGAATCGATGGCCTTCCCGCGGCTTCCCTCGTTCCTCGTCCTCGACGAGGAGGGGCGCAAGATGTACCCGCTCGGTGACGGCAAATCCAACGACCGGCGCCATCGCTACGTGTGGAGCCCGGACAATACGGAAGAGATCAAGAATGGTATTCTGAAGCAGGCGAATTCGATTGCCGAGCTCGCGCGCAAGATCGGCGTCGATCCGACTGCGCTTGAGGCGAGCATCGCACGCTGGAACGAATTGTGCGCGAAGGGCGAGGATGCGGATTTCGGCCGACCGTCGGGCACAATGATGCCGATCCGGACGCCGCCCTTTCTTGCCGGCGAGGTCTGGCCGGTCGTCTCCAACACGCAGGGCGGCCCGGTCCACAACGCGCGCCAGCAGGTGCTCGATCCGTCGGGCCGTCCGATCCCGCGCCTCTACGCTGCGGGCGAGCTTGGCAGCTCGTTCGGCTATCTCTATCTCTCGGGCGCGAACATCGCCGAGTGCTTCGTCACCGGCTGGATCGCGGGCCGCGAGACCGCATCCTTGCCGCTCTGGGATGCGAATGCGGACAGCACGCGCGAAGGAGCCGAGCGTCGATGAAGAAAATCCTCCTGCCCGGCGCCGTGCTCGCCGCGGCCGCGATCGCGCTCGTTTCGCCGGCCCGCGCCGCCGGGCCTTTGCGCGTCGGCGAGTCATCCCCAGCGTCGTCGGCGATCATGCCGGTCGCCGTCGGCGCGCAGGCGGGCGTCTTCGCCAGGCACGGGCTCAACGTGAAGCTCGCGGATTTCTCGGGCGGCAGCAAGCTGTTCCAGGCCATGATCGCGGGCAGCATCGATATCGGCATCAGCGCGGGACCGGAGATGGTGCTCATCGCCAAAGGAGCGCCGGTGCTGGCAATATGCAACATGGCCCCGCCGGTGCCCTTCCTCGGCATCTCCGTGCCTGCCGACTCGCCGATCCACTCGGTCGATGATCTCAAGGGCAAGCGGATCGGCATCGCGAGCGAGCTCTCACTCTCGAAATGGCTCGCGCTCGAGTTGGCGAGGAAGCAAGGCTGGAGCACCAATGACGTCACGCCGGTCGCGGTCGGGAATGCGCCCGCGGGCATCATCGCCGCCTTCCACGCGCATATCATCGATGCCGACATCGCCACGACGGCTCTCGCTTTTTTCATGGAAACGAAGAATGAGGGACGGCTCCTGATTCCCGTCTCGGAGTACGAGGGGAATATCGGCGCCGGCATGATCTATGCGACGACGAGCCTGATCGCGGCAAATCCCGATGCGGTCCGCCGCTTCCTCGCCGGCTGGCTCGACACGATCGCGTTCATTCGCAAGAACAAGGCCGAGACGGTCAAGATCGAGAGCGGCATCACCGGCTTTCCGCCGGCCGTGATGTCGAAGGAATACGATCTCACCATCGGCATGTTCAGCAGCGATTGCAAATTCGACCATGAAAGCCTCGCAAATTTGCAGCGTTCCTTCACCGACCTGAAGCTCCTCCCCTCGCCGCCTGACATGGCGAAGCTTTATACCGAGGCATACGTGCCGAAGCGGTAGGATTCGCCGGAGAAATGACCGTCATCTCGGTGTCCGCCTTCGGCCAGGATGTGGTGAGGGAGTTCGATGATGGGAGGGAACGCAAGCTACGCCGCATTGATCGACGACCGTCCAGAAGAAGGCGTCTTCCGGATCGACCGGTCGATCGACAACGATCCGGCGATCCTCGAAGCGGCGTACCGGAACTGTACGCCATCAGCACTCGTGAGATAGATCGGGCGGGTTGAAGATAGGAAGGATTACTGGCTCGTCGTCGCCTTTAGAGGAGCGAAGATGAGACAGAAATCCGTGCCGGTGAGCGTTGCCGGAGGCGGGCCGCATCGGGCTCATCGAGGAAAACGGCGGCGGTCCGCGGTAAGGCGTGAGCGCAAGAAAAATCGATGACATAATCTCCGCTGGTGGCTGCCCCCTTCGGCCTGCGCCCCGTTCGAAATCCATGGTACCCCGCCGATGTGGCGGAACGAGCCCGTCGGCCAAGCGCTCGCCTTCTCCGGCACCGACGAGACGTTCCACATCGGCCTCGCTCCGGATCTGCAGCGCCACCAGGCCTTCGCGCCTCCGGCGCCACATCACGAAGGGTTAGGCGCCGGCAGGCGCCGTGCTATATACTGCAAAATTCGCAGAGGAATCGGCCCATGAAAAGATGGGGAGTGAGGGGGACATGACGCTTGGAATTAAAAGCATATTCGTGCTTCTGGCGGCGGCATTGGCGCTCGGCGCGGGCGTCGGACCGGCCGGGGCGGCCGAGCTCAAGCCGTGGCGCCATGGCACGCTCGACGCCAAGAGCGATGCCGGCATCCTGTTCATGATCAACCAGGGATTCGCCGAGAAGCAGGGCTTGAAGCTCCAGATCGCCCAGTTCCACAACGATATCGTCGAAATCCAGGCGCTCCTCGCGGGCGACCTCGACAGCTATGAAAGCAGCCCGGGCTCGGCCATTCTCGCCGCCTCGCGCGGCGCCGACGTGAAGATCATCGGCTGTCCCTGGCCGGTGCTGCCGCACGCGCTCTTCGTGGCGAAAGGCATCAAATCGGTCGAGGACCTCAAGGGCAAGACGATCGCCGTCTCGGCACCGGGCAGTCTGCCCGACATCTTCGCGCGCGCTGTCCTGAACCAGCATCACATCGCCCCCTCGGAAGTGCATTTCGCCAATCTCGGCAATGATCCCGACCGCTTCAAGTCGGTCGTCGCCGGGATCGCGCAGGCGACGGTGGTGTCGCGGCAGTTCGAGCCGGTGGCGGAAAAGCAGGGCGTCAAGCTCCTGGTCTCGGCACAAGAGGCCATGCCGAACGATGTCCGCCTGTGTACGATGGTCACTGGCAAGACCCTCGCGACGCGGCGCGAGGATGCCGTCCACTATGTCGCGGCCGAGATTGAGGCCCTGCGCTATGCCGTCTCGCATCGCGCCGAGGCGCTGAAGCTGACCGACGAATTGACGCACGAGAAGCCCGACGATCCGCGCGCCGCCTATATCTACGACTGGGCGGTCTCCAGCCACGCCGTCGATCCGGAGATGTCGATCCCGGTCGACAAGCTGGAATACATGGAGAAGGAACTGGTGACGCTCGGCAACATCAAGAAGCCGTTCGACGTCAAGACCATGTTCGACGGCAGCGTGCGCAAGGCGGCGCTCGCACTGGTGGGAAAGAAGTAACGCATGGGCGAGGTCAGCCTCATCGACGTCACCAAGCACTTCACCCTGCGCGTGGGCGGCGAGGTCCAGACCGTGCGCGCGCTGGAGCGCGTCAACGTCACCGTGCGTGACGGCGAAATCGTCGCCTTGATCGGGCCGTCGGGCTGCGGCAAGACCACGGCGCTGCGCATCGCCATGGGCCTCGAGACCGCATCTGCCGGGCGCGTGACCGTGGACGGCCGCGAGGTCAAGGGCTGCGGCTACGATCGCGGCATGGTGTTCCAGCATGCCGAACTCCTGCCCTGGCTCACGGCGCTCCAGAACGTGATGTTCGGCCTCGAGATGAAGGGCATGCGCGGCAGCGTGCTGCACGATACGGCGATGCAGTATCTCGAACTCGTCGGGCTCCGGGATTCGTGGAATCGCCGCCCCTATCAGCTCTCGGGCGGCATGCAGCAGCGCGTCGGCATTGCCCGCGCGCTCGCCATCGATCCCAAGGTTCTGCTGATGGACGAGCCGTTCGGCGCGCTCGATGCGCAGACGCGCGAAGGGCTCCAGGGCGAGCTCCTGGAACTCCACGCGCGGACCGGCAAGACCATCTTGTTCGTGACGCATGATCTCGACGAGGCGGTGGTGCTCGCCGACCGCGTCGTCGTGATGCGCGACGGGCGGGTGCGGGAGACGCTGTCCGTGCCGCTGCCGCGCCCGCGCGAGGATACAGCCACCGTCAGAGGTCGGCCGGAGTTTGCCGAGACCCGTTACCACATCTGGCGGGCGGTCCACGACCTTCCCGTTACGGTGCAGTGAATTGCGGCCGCGAGGAGGCTGAGATGGCAGAGACCGCAGAACGTTCGACGACGCTGCCGCCGGTGGAACTGGCCCGGGTCGAGATCGCGCCGCGCCGCGGTGCCTTGCCGCGCTGGGTGATCACCACGGCATCGCTCGCGGTGATGCTGGTGCTGTGGGAGATTTTCGGCCGCCGGATCAACCCGGTATTCGGCTCCTATCCCAGCGCCATCGCGGTCGCGTTCTGGGACCTGATGGTGTCGGGCGAACTCGAGAGTGCGCTGATCCAGAGCCTGCAGCCCTTCGTCGTCGGCTTCGGGCTCGCCATTCTCATCGGCGTGCCGCTCGGCCTCGTGGTCGGCCGCTTCCGCGCCGTGGAGGCGGCGATCGGCATCTATGTGACCGCCGGCTATTCCATGCCGCTGGTGGCGCTGGTGCCGCTCTTGATGCTGTGGCTCGGGCTCGGCTTCGCGGTCAAGGCGGCGGTGGTGATGCTGATGTCGGTGTTCCCGGTGTGCATCAACACCTGGCGCGGCGTCGCTGCGGTGCCCAAGAGCCTGATCGAGGTCGGCAAATCCCTGGTCGCCCCCGATCATGTCATTCTGCGCCGGATCGTGCTGCCGGCGACGCTGCCCTACATCATGGCCGGTATCCGCCTCTCGGTCGGACGCGCCGTCGTCGCCATGATCATCGCCGAGTTCTTCACCGCGATCTCGGGCCTGGGCGCGATCATCATCAACTCGGCCAATAATTTCGACACGGCACGCATGTTCGTGCCGGTGGTGGTGCTGATGGTGCTAGCGACCGCGCTCAACGGCCTGATCGGCTTCATCGAGCGCTGGGTCGCGCCGTGGCAAGAGGAGATTGCCGGCCGCAGCCGCTAACGCGTCCGGGCCGCGTCACCGCCGCGCGTTGTGGATGATATAGGCGGCGAAATCGGCGGGCTTGAGCTTGATCGCCTCGCGTGTCTCGTCGCCGGCGAGCGCGCGGGTGACGAGGATGTGGCTTTCGACATGGATGGGATCGACCTTGAACAGGCCCGGCGTGCCGCGGATGCGCGGATAGTATTTGGGATCGACGGCCTTTTCCTTGCGGGCGAGGCGGGCGAGCACATCCTCCTCGGTGAGGTCTTCCGCCGGCTCGGACTTGACGAGCTGCCAGTCGCTTTCGCCGGCCCAACCCGCGGCGACCAGCGGCTTCACCGGCGCGTCGGTGCAGCCTACCTTGTAGATATGCTTGCCAAGCCCCACGTCGGAGGCCCATTTGCCGAGCTTGGCGCTGCGCGCGACGTAGAGGGTGCCCAATGCCGATCTCCCGCTCGGCGCCCAGTCTGAGACGCCGCCGCCGCGCTGTCCAGGTGCGGCGCTATCGCTCGGGAGGTCAGGCGCCCTCGGCGACGAGCTTTTCGTAGGCGGGGATGGTGAGCCATTCCGGGAAGCGTGGCGCTTCGAGGAGTGACAAAAAGATCGCCGCCGCGGCGCCGAACCGGCGCTCGGCATAGGCGTCCGCGCCGACCGCCGCCTTGAGCTTTTCCAGTTCCTCGTCGAGGAGCCGGCGGCAGAGCGCGAGATCGACCGTGCGCCCGTCGGCGAGCTCGGCCTTGTGGCGAATCCACTGCCACACTTGCGCGCGGCTGATCTCGGCCGTGGCGGCGTCCTCCATCAGGTGATAGAGCGGCACGCAGCCGGTGCCGCGCAGCCAGGCTTGGAGATAGCCGATGCCGACATTGAGGTTTTGCCGCAGCCCCGCCTCGGTGATGGTGCCGGTCGGAACGCGCAGCAGATCGGCGGCGGTGACGTTCACGTCCTGGCGCTTGCGCGCGATCTGGTTGGAAGCCGGCATTTCGCGATCGAAGATCTCCTTGGCGATGCCGACGAGGCCCGGATGCGCGACCCAAGTGCCGTCATGGCCGTCGCCGGCCTCGCGCAGCTTGTCGGCGCGCACCTTTTCCATCGCCGCCGCGTTCGCCGCCGGATCGTCGCGGATCGGGATCTGCGCCGCCATGCCGCCCATCGCATGGACATTGCGGCGATGGCACGTCTTGATCAGGAGCTGGCTGTAGCTGCGCAGGAAATGCGTCGTCATCGTCACTTGCGCGCGGTCGGGAAGAATGGCGTCGGCGTCTTCGGCGAATTTCTTGATGTAGCTGTAGATATAGTCCCAGCGGCCGCAATTGAGCCCAGACGAATGCTCGCGCAGCGCGTAGAGGATCTCGTCCATTTCGAAGGCGGCGAGAATGGTCTCGATCAGCACCGTCGCCTTGATCGTGCCGCGCTCGAGCCCGAGGCGATGCTGGCTCTCGACGAACACGTCGTTCCACAGTTTCGCCTCGTGCCGGCTCTCGATCTTGGGGAGATAGAAATAAGGGCCGGTCCCGCGCCGCAGCAGTTCGGCGGCGTTGTGAAAGAAATACAGCCCGAAATCGAACAGCGCTCCTGACATCGGCGCGCCGTCGACAAGGACATGCGATTCGGGCAGGTGCCAGCCGCGCGGCCGCACCAGCAGCGTCGCAGTGTCGGGCTGCAGCGCGTAATGGCGACCGTTCTGCGGATCGTCGAAAGTGATGGTGCGCCGCACCGCCGCGGCGAGGTTGATCTGGCCGTCGATGAGATTGTCCCAGGTCGGCGTGTTGGCGTCCTCGAAATCCGCCATGTAGACATTGGCGCCGCAGTTGAGGGCGTTGATGACCATCTTGCGGTCGGTCGGGCCGGTGATCTCGATGCGGCGGTCGAGCAGGTCCTTGGGCAGTGGCGCCACCGTCCAGTCGGCCTCGCGCACCGCGCGGGTCTCGGCCGGGAAGTCGGGCTTGGCGCCGGCATCGAGCTGCGCCTGCCGCTCGGCGCGCAAGGCGAGGAGACGCCGGCGCTCGGCGCCGAACTTGCGCTCGAGCGCGGCGACGAAGGCGAGCGTATCGTTGGTGAGGATCCCGTCGTAACCGGGCCGCATCGCGGCGCGGATTTCGACGCCTTGCGGCAGGCTCGCTGCCTTTGCCATGGTTCCCTCGCGCGGTTGCGGTTGCGGGTGGCCCGGCGGGCGGCGGGGTCCGGAATGCGCGCGCGGAGCCGCCTCGTCGCCCCCTACTTCGTGTGTGTGCCCGCGGCTGACCGCTCCATCGTTCGCCGCCCGCGTCCGTCACTTCCACGGCGTCGGCGCCGGCACCGGGCAGGGGCCGGGCATCTCGATGGTCTTGAAATCGGCCGGGCTGGCAATTTCGAGATATTCCATGTCCGGCGAGTAATCGAACAGGAAATGGACGATCCCCGGCCGTTGATGGACGCAGTCGCCGGCCTTCACCAGCGTCACCTTGTCCTCGTACATGAATCGGGCCCAGCCCTTGAGCATCATGACGATGTGAAAATTCGCCTCGTGGCGGTGCCAGCCCGTGCCTTCGCTGGGCGCGTCGTTGGCGCGCACCAGTTGGGCGATGACCTGGCCGCCGGTTGCGGCGGCGATCCCGAGGTCGCGATAGCGGAAGAAGTCGCGCAGGCCCCCGCTCCGCCACGGGGTGTCACCGTCCTTGACATGCGAGAACACGGTCGCGGGCGGCGCTTCCATTCCGTCGTTGGCCACGTCATCTCTCCGCGTGCTGGGGCCGCGAACACGTCCGAGCGACGCCGCGCCGGCGTCTTCCGCAACGCGCCCGACGGTGTCTTGGTGCAACTTCATGCGAAAATCGCGCCAGCCCGGAACGTGCCGGTTTCCAGGCCCGGGCGCGGCCGCGGGCGCCCGATTGCCTAGCGCTTGGGCGGCGCCTGGACGTTCGGTGGGCGCTTGGCGGTCAGACCTCGAACTGCTTCAGGACCATGGACTCGGTGCGCGCCGCCGCCGCCCATTCCTGCACGGCAGGATAGGCCCAGAGCGCATCGGCATAGGCCCGGGCCTCGTCCCCGAGCGCGACGTGATAGGTCCTGAACCGGCTCACCACCGGCGCATACATGGCGTCGGCGACGGTGAAATGGCCGAAGAGACAGCGGCCGCCGCCGCCGAAGCGCTGCCGGCAATCGCGCCACAGCGCCGCGACCCGGTCGATGTCCGCCTGCACCTCCGGCGTCAGCTCGCGGCCGGAAATGCTCGCGCGCAGATTCATCGGCAGGTGGCGGCGCAAAGCGCCGAAGCTGGCATGCATTTCCGCGCTCACGGCGCGCGCGACGGCGCGGGCGCCGGCATCTTCCGGCCACAGCCTGGCCGCCGGCAGACGCTCGGCCAGGTATTCGCCGATCGCCAGCGACTCCCAGACCGTGACCGCGCCATGGCGCAGCGCCGGCACCTTGCCTGACGGCGAATGGCGCAGGATCGCGTCGCGGCTCGGCGGCTCGTAGAGCGGGATCAGGACCTCGTCGAAGGCGGCGCCGGACGCCTTCATCATCAGCCAGGCGCGCATCGACCAGGACGAATAATTCTTATTGCCGATATAGATGGTGAAGTCCGCCATCGGCTATCCTCGCCAAGATTGCCCGCGCCCGGACTCTGGCGAGCACCGGGGCGCGACGCAACCACCGACTAGGGAGCCCATCCGTGCCTGCAACGCTCGTGCCGCCCAGCGGCGGCGCCGTCCCGATCACTCCCGTGACCGCTTCCGGCCTCGCAGCCGCGCTCGCGGTGCTTGGACCTGCGGTCGAGCGCTGGGCCGAGGCGACACGGTTCGGCGCCGAGCCGGGGAAGCTCCTGCTGCTCCCGGACGAATGCGGCCGGCTCGGCCGGGTTGTGGTCGGCCTCGCCGAGGGCGACGCGCTGTGGGGGCTGGCCGGCTGCCCCGATTCCCTGCCGGAAGGGAATTATGCGCTCGACGGGGCGTGGGCGCCGGAGCAGGCGACACGCTTTACCCTCGGCTGGGCGCTCGGTTCCTATGCCTTCACCCGGTACAAGCGGCGCGAGCGCGGCTTCGCCCGGCTCGAATGGCCGGAGAATTGCGACCGCGCGCGGGTCGAGGCGGTGGCCGACGGGTTCTTCCTCGCCCGCGACCTGATCAACACGCCGGCCGAGGACATGGGGCCGGCGGAACTGGCGGGCGCGGCCGAAGCGCTCGCCGCGCGGCACGGCGCGCGCTGCCGCGTCATCGTCGGCGACGCCCTGCTCCAGGAGAACTATCCGACCATTCACGCGGTCGGTCGTGCGAGCGTGCGCGCGCCACGGCTCGTCGATCTCCTCTGGGGCGATGAGCGGGCGCCCAAGGTGACGCTCGTGGGCAAGGGCGTGTGCTTCGACAGCGGCGGGCTCGACCTCAAGCCGGCGTCTGGCATGCGCATGATGAAAAAGGACATGGGCGGCGCCGCGACGTTGCTGGGGCTGGCCCAGGCGGTAATGGCGCTGCGCTTGCCGGTGCGGCTGCGGGTGCTCGTGCCGGCGGTGGAGAATTCGGTCTCCGGCAGCGCCTTCCGCCCGCTCGACGTGATTCGCACGCGCCAGGGCCTCACCGTCGAGGTTGGCAACACCGATGCCGAGGGCCGGCTCATCCTGTGCGACGCGCTCGCCGAGGCGTGCCGCGAGGCGCCGGCGCTGGTCATCGACATGGCAACGCTCACCGGCGCCGCGCGCGTGGCGCTCGGGCCCGAGCTGCCGGCGCTCTTTGCCAATGACGAGACGCTCGCCGCCGATCTCCTGCGCGCCGGGACCGAGGAGGGCGATCCGTTCTGGCGTCTGCCGTTGTGGCGGCCCTATCGCGACCTGCTGAAGAGCCCGATCGCCGACATCAACAACGTCTCCGAAGGCCCCCATGCCGGCGCCATCACGGCGGCGCTCTATCTCGCGGAATTCGTGCCCGCGGCGACACCGTGGGCGCATATCGACACCTTCGCCTGGAATCAGAAGAGCCGGCCCGGCCGGCCCGAAGGCGGCGAGGCGCTGGCGCTGCGCGCGCTGCTCGCGGTGATCGAGCGACGCTACGGCGGCAGTTCGCGCTGATGCCGGCCGCCGTCGAGCGCACGCCCCTGCGCCGGCCACGCCAACGCGAGGAGACGCCGCCACCGGCGGCGGCGAGCGTCCTGTTCAAGCATCCCTCGGGGCAGCGCACGAAGCGTGTCAAGCCGGGCTTTGCCTGGGATCTGTTCCTGTTCGCGGGGCTGTTCGGCATCCCGCTGTTCCTGCGCGGGCTGCCCGGTTGGGGCGCGGCCGTTCTGGCGCTGTGGATCGCCGATCTGTTCCTCGGCTGGGTCGGTCCCGGCGCGCTGTTCGGGCCGGGCCAGTTCGCGCTCTTCGCCGCTTTCCTCGGCCTGCAATGCTGGCTCGGCGTCAACGGCAACGCCGTCACCGCACGCGCCTGCCGCGCCCGCGGCTGGGTTGCCGACAATGCGCGCGATGCCGGCGTGAAGCGCGCGCTCCGGTCCTGGCGGATCGAGGCGGAATGAGATCGTGAATGGATCGCTGCAAAATGCCCTCGCGCAGCACTGCCGAGGCCGTTCGCTCCCGTTATGTTCAGGGCCGATTGCGAGTTGAGTTGGGGGAGTCGATGGCCGATGCATCAGCGATTGCATTCATGCCCCGGGCGGATTTCGGGAATTACGAAATTCACGCTGCGGACGCATTCGAATGGCTCGCTTCGCGAGCGCCAAATTCCATTCATGCCATCGTAACTGACCCGCCTTATGGCCTCAAAGAGTTCAGCGAAGTTGAAAAGTCGAAACTCCGCAGGGGCCGAGGCGGCGTCTGGCGCATTCCTCCCTCGTTTGACGGCTGCAAGCGCGGACCATTACCGCGGTTCACTGTGCTCGATAGTGCCGATCTTGCGGCGCTTCGGTCGTTCTTTTCGGCCTTTGCCCATCATGCAATGCGCGTGCTCGTTCCCGGTGGGCATGTCATAATGGCAACGAATCCGCTCCTGTCTCACGTCGTTTACGGATCGCTTATTGAAGCCGGGTTCGAAAAGCGTGGAGAAATTATCCGCCTCGTTCGGACATTGCGTGGGGGCGATCGCCCAAAGAACGCGCATGACGAATTCAGCGATGTGACCGTAATGCCGCGATCGGGGTGGGAGCCGTGGGGGCTGTTTCGGAAGCCTTGCGAAGGGCGCGTCCAGGACAATCTCCGGAAATGGTGGACCGGCGGCTTGCGTCGTGTTTCGGACCGAGAGCCTTTTGTCGATGTGATTCGTTCGGCACCGACGCGTTCGGCCGAGCGAGCCATCGCACCTCACCCGGCGCTCAAGCCGCAATCATTTATGCGGCAAGTCGTTCGCGCCTCCCTGCCTCTTGGCATAGGCATTGTCCTCGACCCGTTTATGGGCGCCGGTTCGACCATCGCGGCGGCCGCGTCGATCGACTATGCCAGTATCGGCATCGAGCACGATCCGATCTATTTCAAGGTCGCTCGGCGAGCCATACCCATTCTTGCCGGATTGGCCTCGAATGCGGCGTCGTCTCAACTGAGTTCGACCGGGGGAAACGGTGGCGCTACCAAGAGACCTCTACCCAATTCACATTCAACGGGCAGTCGATTGCGTCGAGAAGCAAGCCGGCGATCTCGTAGAACATTACTTTGAGCAGGCAAACATCTTTAGTGCGATTGTTGGTATCATGGGCGTGAAAGCTCTTGATGCGGTGAGCCCGTACAAGAAGCACACGCCCCCGATATTGCGCAGCAACGGTTTCCAGACCTTTCGCCCGGCGGTCGGCTAAACCCGCCATCGGGACTCGCGCTCGAATCAAAGGGCACACGCGGGCGAGGGCAATCCTATCGCATTATGACCACCCGGGATGGTATGTCGTTTGGCGCTACGTCGTCGACTCGACCATGACGATTCGAAGCGTCAAGCCGGGGGTGATTTGGCGTGTCGATGTAGTGTTCCCAAGCAAGGAAGATTGGAAATACGAGAAGAGTGGGGCGGGGGAAAGCGGAGGCGGTCGCACTCATACATTTGGCGTCAAGGTTCCTGCGACCAAATTGCGTGACGCCGCAGCCTATGTCCTTCCAGGAATCGTGCTGAGAAACGGGCGACCAGTGTTGTCGCCCGGTTCTGAATAGCGGTCTTGTAAGGAACGCTGTGCCGTCAGTTTCACGGCGAAGGACTCTTTATTCGACCACTCGCTCAGCGTCAGGATTCTCAGTAACCACGTGCCGGCACGACCAGGTTGGCGACGCGCTTGCCCTCGGCGAAGCGCCGCAGCGCCGCGGCGACGATCGGCGCGGCGGTGTCGGGATTGGTGGCGGCGGCGACGTGCGGCGTCACCACGACGCGCGGATGGCGCCAGAAGGGATGCGCCGGCGGCAGCGGCTCGTCGCGGAAGACATCGAGCACCGCGGCCGAGAGCTGTCCGCTGTCGAGCGCGGCGAGGAGATCGGCCTCGGCCAGATGCGCGCCGCGCCCGCAATTGACGATCGCCGCGCCGCGGGGCATCGCGGCGAAGAGTGCGGCGTCGAGAATGTTCTCGGTCTCGGGCGTGAGCGGCAGGAGGCAGACCAGAATCTCGCTGCGCGCGGCGATCGCGGCAAGCCCGTCCGCCCCGTGATGGCAGGAAATGCCCCGGACCCGCCGGCCGCGGCGGCTCCAGCCGGCGACGTCGAAGCCCAGCACCTCGAGCCGCAGCGCCGCCTCGCTGCCGAGCACACCGAGCCCCAGAATGCCGATGCGGCGCTGGCGCGCAATCACCTGCGGCTGCGCCCGCCACGCGCGCGCGCCCTGCTGCTCGCGATAGGTCAGATCCTGAAGATGCAGGCGGAGCGCTTGGAACTGGACGTATTCGCCCATTGCCGCGGTCATGGCGGGATCGACGAGGCGCACCAACGGCACGCCGGCGGGGCGGTCGGGGTCGGCGAGAACGTGATCGACACCCGCGCCGAGCACATGAATGAGGCGCAGACCTGGCAGCGCGGCGAGCGCGCCGGGCGGCGGCGCCCACACCAGCGCGGCCTCGACCGCGGCGCGATCGCCCACATCGGGCCAACAGCGGAGATCGAGCTCGGGGAAATGGCGCTTCAGCGCCGCTGCCCAGGGGGCGAAGGGAAGATCGGTGGAGAGGAACGCCGCCCGCATGCTCAGGCGGCCCCGACCGCCTCGAGCGCGAAGGCGGCGGCCATGAGAGCGCGGGTATAGGGATGTTGCGGCGCGGTGAAGACGGCGTGCGCGGGCCCCGCCTCGACCACTTTGCCGTCCTTGATCACCATCAGTTCATGGGCGAGCGCGCGCACCACGCGCAGATCGTGGCTGATGAAGAGATAGGCCAGGCGATGGCGCGCCTGCAAGTCGCGCAACAGATCGACGATCTGCGCCTGGACCGACATATCGAGCGCGGAGGTGGGCTCGTCGAGGACGACGAAGCGCGGCTTCAGCACCATGGCGCGGGCGATGGCGATCCGCTGCCGCTGCCCGCCCGAGAACTCGTGCGGATAGCGGTCCACGGAATCCGGCGGGATGCCGACTTCCGCGAGCGCCGCTTCGATCAGCTGCCGCCGCTCGCCGGCCCCGCCGCCGACACCGTGGACCTTGAGCCCCTCCTCGACGATCTGCCCGATCGAGAGCCGCGGCGACAGGCTCGCATAGGGATCCTGGAACACGATCTGCAACTCGCGCCGCAGCGGCCGCATGCCGGCGTTCGAAAGCCGCTCGAGCGCCGTGCCGTCGAAGCGGATCGATCCTGTGCTGGCGATGAGCCGCAGCAGCGCCAGGCCCAGCGTGGTCTTGCCCGAGCCGCTTTCACCGACGACGCCGAGCGTCTCGCCGGCGCGCACCGTGCAGTCGATGCCGTCGACCGCCTTGATGTGGCCGGTCGTGCGGCGGAACAGGCCGGTCTTGATCGGAAACCAGACCTTGAGCCCTTCGACCGCGAGCAGCACCGGCGGGCGCGGCGTGTTCGCCACCGGCTCGCCCTTGGGCTCGGCGGCGATGAGATGCTGCGTGTAGGGATGGCGCGGCGCGCGGAAAATCTCGGCAGCGGGCCCGGCCTCGACGATCTCGCCCTGGGTCATGACGCAGACATGATCGGCCATCTTGCGCACGATCGTGAGGTCGTGCGTGATCAGCAGGAGCGCCATCCCGAACCGCCTCTTGAGGTCGTCGAGAAGCGCCAGAATCTGCGCCTGGATCGTCACGTCGAGCGCGGTGGTGGGCTCGTCGGCGATGAGCATGTCGGGCTCGTTGGCGAGCGCCATGGCGATCATCACGCGCTGGCGCTGGCCGCCGGAGAGCTGATGCGGATAGGCGTCGAGCCGGTTTTCGGCGTCGGCGAGCCCGACCAGGTGCAACAGGTCGATCGCGCGTGCGCGCGCCGCGCGCGCGGCCATGTGCTTGTGCAGGTAGAGCGTCTCGGTGATCTGCTTGACCACGGTGTGAAGCGGATTGAGCGAGGTCATCGGCTCCTGGAACACCATGGCGATGCGGTTGCCGCGGATGCGCCGCATCAGCGCATCCGGCGTGCCGACCAGCTCCTCGCCGTCGAACGCGATGCTGCTGCCGGCGCCGTGGCGCGCCACCGGATAGGGCAGAAGCTGAAGGATGGACAGCGCCGTGACCGATTTCCCCGATCCCGACTCGCCCACGAGCGCCAGCGTCTCGCCCTTGTCGAGGTCGAACGACACGCCCCGCACCGCCGTCACCGGCTTGCCCGGCGTGTCGAAGCTCACGGAAAGATTGCGGACGGAAAGGAGCGGCATGGGTTCCCGATGGGTGACGCCGGATTATGCACCAATCTTCCGCGGGTCGAAGGCGTCGCGCACCGCCTCGCCGATGAAGATGAGAAGGCTCAGCATGAGGGCGAGCACGAAGAAGGCGGTGAGGCCGAGCCACGGCGCCTGGAGATTGGCCTTGCCCTCGGCCAGCAGCTCACCCAGCGACGGCGAGCCCGGCGGCAGGCCGAAACCCAGGAAATCGAGCGAGGTGAGGGTGGTGATCGAGCCGTTGAGGATGAAGGGCAGAAAGGTGAGCGTCGCCACCATCGCATTGGGCAGCACGTGGCGCCAGATGATGACCGGGTTCGACACGCCGAGCGCCCGCGCCGCGCGCACGTAATCGAAATTGCGCGCGCGCAGGAACTCGGCCCGCACCAGGTCGACCAGCGACATCCACGAGAACAGCAGCATGATGATGAGCAGCCACCAGAAATTGGGCGCGATGACGCTCGACAGGATGATGAGGAGATAGAGCACCGGCAGGCCCGACCAGATCTCGATGAAGCGCTGAAACATGAGGTCGGTGAGCCCGCCATAGAAGCCCTGAACCGCGCCCGCGGCGACGCCGATCACGGAACTCGAGACCGTGAGCGACAGCCCGAACAGCACCGAGATGCGGAAGCCGTAGATGAGCCGCGCCAGCACGTCGCGCCCCTGATCGTCCGTGCCGAGCCAGTTGACCGCGGACGGCGGCGACGGTGCGGGCGAGGGAAGATGATAATTGATGGTGTTGTAGGAGAACGGGATGAGCGGCCACACCATCCAGCCCTTGGCGTCGATGTGCCGGCGGATGACCGGATCGCGGTAGTCGGCCGCGATCGGCAGATCGCCGCCGAACGTGGATTCGGGATAGTCGACGAAAACGGGGAAATAAAGCCGCCCGGCGTAATCGACGAGAAGCGGCCGGTCGTTGGCAATGAACTCGGCGAAAAGGGTCGCGCCGAACAGCACGAGGAATATCCACAGCGACCAGAAGCCGCGGCGGTTGGCGCGGAAATTGGCGAAGCGGCGGCGCGTCAGCGGCGTGACGCGGATGCCTAGCACGCGCGGTGAATTGGCGCGGACGACATCGCGCAGCGTGGCCGTGCTCATGCGCCGCGGGTTCCGAAATCGATGCGCGGATCGACCAGCATGTAGGTCAGATCGCTTACCAGCTTCAACACGAGGCCGAGCAGCGTGTAGATGTAAAGCGTCGCGAACATGACCGGATAATCGCGCCCGATCGCCGCGTTGAAGCCGAGCAGGCCCAGGCCGTCGAGCGAGAAGATGACCTCGACCAAAAGCGCGCCGGTGAACAGGATGGCCATGAAGGCGCTCGGAAATCCCGCGATCACCAGCAGCATCGCATTGCGGAAGACATGGCCATAGAGCACGCGCCGCTCCGTGAGGCCCTTGGCACGCGCGGTGATGACGTACTGCTTGTTGATTTCCTCGAGGAAGCAGTTCTTGGTGAGCATGGTGAGCCCGGCGAAGCTGCCGATCACCAGCGACAGCACCGGCAGCGTGACGTGCCAGAAATAATCGAGGATGCGGTGCGGCCAGTCGAAGCTCGCCCAATTGTCGGAGACGAGGCCGCGCAGCGGAAACCACGACAGATAGCTGCCGCCGGCGAAGATCACGATCAGGAGCACGGCGAACAGGAATCCGGGAATCGCATAACCGACGATGATGACGCCGCTCGACCACACGTCGAACGAGCTGCCGTCGTGCACCGCCTTCCGGATGCCGAGGGGAATCGAGACGAGATAGGTGATGAGCGTCGTCCACAGCCCCAGCGAGATCGAGACCGGCAGCTTCTCGGCGATGAGCTTTATCACCGGCTGGTCGCTGTAGAAGCTGGTGCCGAAATGGAAGGTGAGATAGTTGCGGAGCATCAGGAGGAAGCGCTCGGCCGGCGGCTTGTCGAAGCCATAGAGCTTTCGGATCTGCTTGATGAATTCGGGATCGAGACCGCGCGCGCCGCGGGTCCGGTCGGCGGAGGTGGCAACGTTCGTCAGTTCGCCGCCGCTGCCCGAAACACGCGCGAGCGTGCCGCCGGCGGTGCCCTTCAATTCGGCAATGAGCTGATCGACCGGTCCGCCGGGCGCGGCCTGCACGATGACGAAATTGACCAGGATGATGAAGAATAGCGTCGGAACCATCAGCAGCACGCGGCGCGCGGCGTAGGCGAGCATTACTTCTGCACCTGCTGTTTCTTGGTCTCGACGTCGCGGTCGCGCGCCTTGTCGATCCACCAGGTATCGAGCGCGAGCGCGTAGGGCGGCGGGTTCCGCGGCTCGCCGAACTTGTCCCACCGTGCGACCCGGAAATAATTCAGGTGCCAGTTGGGGATGACGTAATAGCCGTGGAGCAGCACGCGGTCGAGCGCGTGGGTGGCGGTGACGAGGCCGTGGCGGTCCTGGGCGTGGATCACGCCGTCGATCAGCGCATCGACCGCCTTGCTCTTGATGCCGAGAAGATTCGAGCTGCCGGGCTCGTCCGCCGCGGCCGATCCCCAGTAATCGCGCTGCTCATTGCCGGGCGAGAGCGATTCGCCCCACGCCAGGACCGACATGTCGAAATCGAAATTGCGCATGCGGTTCTCGTACTGCGCCGGATCGATGGTGCGCACGTTCATGGTGATCCCGGCCCGGGCGAGATTCTGTCCGAACGGCAGCACGACGCGCTCGAACTCCGGCATCACCAGCAGGAATTCGAACACGAAGGGCCGGTCCTCGGCATCGACGAGCTTCCCGTTCTTGATCGTCCATCCGGCGGCGTAAAGCAGGCGGAGCGCCTGGTGCAGGTTGGGGCGGATATTGCCGCTGCCGTCGGTCTTGGGCGGCTCGTAGACCTCGGTGAAGACCGTGTCGGGAATCTCGCCCTTCAGCTTTTGCAGGAGCGCCAGCTCGTCGCCCTGCGGCAGCCCCGCGGAGGCGAGATCGGAATTGGAGAAATAGCTCTTGGTGCGGATATAGGCGCCGTAGAACAGGTTCTTGTTCGACCATTCGAAATCGAAGAGATAGCTCAGCGCCCGACGCACGCGCGGGTCGCGAAAGAGCGGCTTGCGCGTGTTGTAGCCGAAGGCCTGCATGCCCTGCGGCACCTTGTTGGCGATGTCCTGCTGCTTGATGAGCCCGGCCTTGAGCGCCGGGCTCGCATAGCCGATCGCCCAGTTCTTGGCGACGTTCTCGATGCGGATGTCGTATTGCCCCGCCTTGAACGCCTCGAGCGCGATCGACGCGTCGCGATAATAGTCGTAGCGGATCGCGCCGAAATTGTTGCGCCCGACATTGACCGGCAGGTCCTTCGCCCAATAGTCGGCGACCCGGCGATAGACGATCGAGCGGCCGGCATCGACGCTCGCGACGGTGTAGACGCCGTTGCCGAGCGGCGTCTCGAGCGTGGTCTTGGCGAAATCGCGCGTCGACCAATAGGCCTTGGACAGCACCGGGAGCTGGCCCACGATCTGCGGCAGCTCGCGGTTGTCGCCGCTGCGGAAGACGAAGCGCACGCTGCGCTCGCCCGCGGGCTCGGCCTTGATGACATCGGCGTAATAGAGGCGATACCGCGGGTGGCCCTGGGTCTTGAGCGTCTCCAAGGTCCAGATCACGTCGGCGACGCCAATCGGGCTGCCGTCGTGGAAGCGCGCCTCCTGGCGCAGCGTATAGATCGCCGAGGTCCGGTCGGGCGCGACCGCGACGCTCTCGGCAATGAGGCCGTAGGCCGAGTCCGGCTCGTCATAGGCGGGCGCGAGCAGCGTGTCGAAGAGTCCGTCGATGCCGGCCGCTGGCACGCCCTTCAGCGTGAAGGGGTTGAGCGTATCGAACGTGCCGATCGCGCTGCGCTTGACCGTGCCGCCTTTGGGGGCGTTCGGATCAACGTAATCGAAATGCTTGAAATCGGGTCCGTATTTCAGATCACCGAAGAGCGAGAGCCCATGAAGCGGCGTCCCGTCCGCCGCCGCCGCCCAGCCCTTGCGCCCCAAGGCCGCGAACGCCGGCAGTGCCAGCAGCAGCGACCGCCGGGCGCAGATGAGCCGCTGCGGCGCCGCGTGCGCGACGGCGCCCGCATCGGATTGTCGACGATCCCACGACGCCATGCCGTACACCTCAGCCCTGCAACGAGGATAACGCCACTCTAGAGGAATCGGCGCGGCGTGGCAGCACGATGCCGCCGCTGCGGGCTCAGCCGACGAGCAGCGCCCGCGCCGGGGCGGCGAGGCGGCGGTCGCCGCAGGCGATGACCCGCCCGTCCGAGCCGAGATCGAGCGCCCGCCCGTCCCAGTCGGTCACGGTGCCGCCCGCGCCTTCGATCACGGGTACCAGGGCGCAATAATCGTAAGGCTTGAGGTCGCGCTCCACCACGAGGTCGATGAAGCCGGTCGCGAGCTGGGCATAGGCATAGCAATCGGCGCCGAAGCGCGCGAGCCGGACCGCCTGCCTGAGACACTGGAACCGCGCCGCATCGGCGCCCGCAAACATGTCGGGCGAGGTCGAATAGAGCGTCGCGTCGGCAAGCGCGGCGCAAGCGCGGCTCCGGACCCGGGCGCCGTTCAGGGTCGAGTCCTGTCCCGCCGCCCCGACCCAGCGCTCGCGCAGCACTGGCTGATCGATCACGCCCAGGATCGGCCGGCCGCGATGGGCGAGGCCGATCAGCGTCCCGAACAGCGGAATGCCGCTGATGAAGTTCTTGGTGCCGTCGATCGGGTCCAGCACCCACACGAACTCGGCATCCGCGCGTACGCGTCCCTCTTCCTCGCCGATGATGCCATGCGCGGGAAACGTCGCGGCGATGAGGCCGCGCATCGCCGCTTCGGCCTCGCGATCGGCGATGGTGACGGGGGTGAGGTCGGGCTTGGCGTCGATGGCGATCTTCTGGCGGAAATAGCGTCGTGCCACCGTGCCGGCGGCGTCGGCGAGCGCATGAGCGAGCGCGAGATGGTCCGCGCTCACCCCCGCGCTCATGCCGCTATTTGCCACCCGATGGCGGAGCGGCAGCGGGCGCCGCCGGCGCTTGCGCCCCCGCGGCCGGTGCCTTCGCGCCCGGCGCCGGCGCCGGCGCCGGCGCGGCGCTCGCGAGCGGCTGCGGGTGGTCGCTCAGCGAGTTGAGATAGGCGATGATGTCGGCCCGCTCCCGCACCTTGGGGATGCCAATAAAGGTCATCTTGGTCCCGGGCGCGAACACCTGCGGCTTGTAGAGCCAGTCGTTCAACAGGTCGGGCGTCCAGGTCTTTCCGCCGCCCGCCTTTTTGAGCGCCGAGGAGAAATCAAAATTGCCGCGATCCTCCGCAATGCCCCCGCCGACGACGCTGTAGAGATTGGGGCCGATGCGATTGGGCTGGCCCTTGTCGAAGGTGTGGCACGCCTGGCAGACCTTGGTGTCGTTCTTGCCGGCATCGGCGCTGGCTTTGGCCAAATACGGCCCGATCGGCTCAGGCCCGGCGGGCTTCGCCGCCTGGCTCGGTGCACTCGATTCCGGGGCGCCCGCGACCTGATAGACGTTCTTGGCCAGCATGTGCGGCTCGACGAGGTGATCCGCGAGGATGCCCGACACCATCGCGACGATCAGCGCGACCAGTACCGCGGCCGCGATCTTGTTAGCCTCGAATGACATGCGCCTCCCCTCGCGGACATGAGAGCACCCCGCAAAGCGCAGGGAATGATCTTTTCGCCCACCGGAGAGAAGCCAATTTTCGCTGACAACTCAAACGAAATGTGATTGAAGCCTCGGCACTTGCATCGTGCGGCATAACGCCGCAATCCTCAGCCCTCGATAATGTCTTGGATGCTGCGATGAATCCGATCGTCGTTATTCCCGCACGGCTTGCCTCGACGCGGCTTCCCGGCAAGCCGCTGGCGCTCATCGGCGGCGCGCCGATGATCGTCCAAGTCTGGCGCCGCGCCGTCGCCGCCGGGATCGGGCCGGTGGCCGTGGCCTGCGGCGATCGCGAAATCGCCGCCGTGATTGCGGAAGCGGGCGGGCATGCCGTGCTCACGCGGGCCGATCACCCTTCGGGGTCGGATCGCGTGCACGAGGCGCTTGCCGCGCTCGATCCCGAGCGGCGGCACGATGTCGTCGTCAATTTGCAGGGCGACCTGCCACTGATCGCGCCCGAGGCGATCCGCGCGGCGCTCGATCCGCTCGCCGACGCGGCCGTCGACATCGCGACGCTGGCGGCGCCGATCCGCGACCCGGACGAGCTCGCGGCGGCGAGCGTGGTCAAGATCGCGGCCGGCTTCGCCCCGGGGGCGCGCGTGGCGCGGGCGCTTTATTTCAGCCGCCTGGCGGTGCCGTGGGGCGAGGGCGCGCACTATCACCACATCGGCATTTATGCGTTCCGCCGCGCCGCGCTCGAGCGCTTCGTCGCGCTGCCGCCTTGCACGATCGAGCAGCGCGAGCGCCTCGAACAGCTGCGCGCGCTCGAAGCCGGCATGCGCATCGCGGTGGCGCTCGTTGACAGCGTCCCGCTCGGTGTCGATACTCCCGAAGATCTCGCCCGCGCCCGCGCGCTCTTCGCCGCAGCCCCGCCATGACCGATGTTTCCGAGCCTGCGGGCGTCATTGCCTTTCAAGGCGAGCCCGGCGCCTATTCCGATCTCGCGTGCCGCGAGGTCTATCCGGGCCGGCAGACGCTCGCCTGCGACACGTTCGAGGACGCCATGGCGGCGGTGAAGGACGGGCGCGCGAGCCTCGCCATGCTGCCGATCGAGAACTCGGTCGCGGGCCGTGTCGCCGACATCCATCGCCTCATGCCGCAATCGGGCCTCTACATCATCGGCGAGCATTTCCAGCGCGTGAACCACCACCTCCTTGCGCTGCCGGGGGCGACGCTCGAAGGCCTCAAGACCGTGCGCAGCCATGTTCACGCGCTGTCGCAGTGCCGCAATCTGACGCGCGCGCTGGGGCTGCGGCCGGTGGTCGTCGCCGACACCGCGGGCGCCGCGGCGGAAGTGGCGGCGCGCGGCGACACCAGCACGGCCGCGATCGCGTCCGAACTTGCCGGCCGCATCTACGGGCTCGTCTCGCTCAAGGAGAACATCGAGGACGAGGAGCACAACACCACGCGGTTTCTCGTCATGGCGCCGCGGCCGCGGCCGCTGCCGAATGACGGCAGCCTCAAGGTCACGACCTTCATCTTCCGCGTCCGCAACGTGCCGGCGGCGCTCTACAAGGCGCTCGGCGGGTTCGCCACCAACGGCGTCAACATGACCAAGCTCGAAAGCTACATGGTCGGCGGCAGCTTCACCGCGACGCAGTTCTATGCCGATGTCGAAGGCCATCCGCTCGACCGCGCGCTCGAACTGGCGTTCGAGGAACTGCGCTTCTTCAGCCGCGAGGTGAAGATGCTCGGCACCTATCTCGCCCATCCCTTCCGAACCGCCGCCAGCCAGATCGACGACGGATGACCGGCGCCGGTTGACATTTGCCATATCTAAGATATATCTTTAAGTAGATATATCATAAGGAGGCAACATGTGCGGTAAGGCTTTCGGGGGATGTCATGGGCGCCGCTATGCCCGCGGCGAATGGTTCGGCCGCCACGGCGGACGCGGTTTCGATCACATGCGCGGCGGCCGCGGTCGCGTGTTCGACCAGGGTGATCTCCGCTTCGTCATCCTGCGGCTGATCGCCGAGAAGCCGCGCCACGGCTATGAGATCATCAAGGACATCGAGGAACGGCTCGCGGGTTCCTACAGTCCAAGTCCCGGCGTCATCTATCCGACTCTGACGCTGCTCGAGGAGTTGGGCTACACCACCGTCACTGCGAGCCAGGGCGGCAAGAAGCTCTATGCCATGACCGCCGAGGGCGAGGCCGCGCTTGCGGCCAACCGGGCGCTGGTCGACGCCATTTTCGCCCGCATCGGCGAGATCAGTGCCGCCCATGGCGGCGGACCGTCGCCGCAATTGGTGCGGGCGATGCAGAATCTGCGCTTGGCGCTTCGCCTGCGCCTGGCGCGGGGTCCCTTGAGCGAGGCCGAAAGTGCCGCCATCGTCGCCGCGCTCGACGCCGCGGCGGTCACGGTGGAGCGCACCTGATGGACCCGGTTCTTACCGCCGAGGCGCGCGTCGCGACCGCGCTCGCACAGCGCTATATGACCCAGCTCTGCAAGCATTTCGAGCATCGCCTGCCGGCGCAATGCGGCGCGGCCGAGGGCAGCGTCGAATTCCCCTATGGCGTGTGCCGGATGGCGGTGCCGGAGCCCGCGCTCCTCGTGCTCCGCGCCGAGGCCGGGGACGAGGCCGCGCTGGCCCGGCTCGAGCACACCGTCGTCCGCCATCTCGAACGCTTCGCCTTCCGCGACAAGCCTGCGATCGTCTGGCGCCGCGCCGCCGGCTGAGGATCAGCGGCGCAGCCAGTCCTCGACCAGGCGGCGGGCGATCGAGTCGCGGCGCGGCAGGCGCATCGTGTCGTCGTCATGCCGCGCGAGGAGATCGCCGCGCTCGTACCACGCGGCGTGTTCCAGCTCCTCGGGATCGACAGTGATCTCGTGCGAGCGGGCGCGGGCGTGGAAGCCGAGCATGAGCGAGGCCGGGAATGGCCAGGGCTGCGAGGAATGATAGGCGACCTCGTCGACGCGGATGCCGGTTTCCTCGAACACTTCGCGCGCCACCGCCTCTTCGAGGCTCTCGCCCGGCTCGACGAAGCCGGCCAGCGTCGAGTGCATGCCCGCGGGCCAGCCCGGCTTGCGGCCCAAGAGACAGCGCTCGCCGTCATGAACCAGCATGATCACCGCCGGGTCGGTGCGCGGGAAATGCGCGGTGGCGCAGCCAGAATCGCTGCAGCGTCGCACATGTCCGCCCTCCTCGCTCCGCGTCGGCGCACCGCACACGCCGCAGAAGCGATGGCGCTCGTGCCAATAGGCGATGCCGCGCGCATAGGCCAAAAGCGCGCCCTCCTGGCGCGGCAGCAGCGGCCCGACACGGCGCAGATCGGTGAACGCCATTGGTTCGGCGGTCGCGAACGCGGCGAGCGGCGCCTCGACGGACGAGACATCGACCGCGAAATAGGCACGTGCCTCGATCAGCCCCAGCAGCACCGGCTCGCCGGCGAGCGCGGCGACGGCCCGGCGCTCCAGCAATGCCGCGCGCGGCGCCCCGCCATCCTCGGCCAGGACAAGATTCTGGCCGCGCCAGATGGCGACGAAGCGGCTTTCGGCGTCCTCGAGGAGCGCGGCGATCCACGCCCCGTCCTTGCGCCGCGGCGCCGCGCGGTCGAGCGCGCCGCCCGCATAGAAATTGACGTCGGTCATGCTGCGCTTCTTAGGGGGAAGCGCGCCCGCCGGGCAAGCGGCCGGCTTCGTCCTTGCGCCGGTGGCGCTCGGACCTGATATAGTGGCGCGGGAGGCTGGCGGCGGACAGGTCCCTCGCCAACCCGGTCAGGTCCGGAAGGAAGCAGCCGTAACGAGTTTTGGTCTGGGTTGCCGTTCAGTCTCCCACTCCGCCCATCCGAAGGTGCAGCCATGAGCGAGCCGGGCACCGCCTACCGCGTGCTCGCGCGCAAATACCGCCCCAGCCGCTTCGCCGAGCTGATCGGCCAGGAAGCGATGGTGCGCACGCTCACCAATGCCATCGCCACCGGCCGGATTGCGCATGCCTTCATCCTGTGCGGCGTGCGCGGGGTCGGCAAGACCACCACCGCCCGCATCCTCGCGCGCGCGCTCAACTGCGTCGGCGCGGACGGGAAGGGCGGCCCGACCGCCGATCCCTGCGGCCAATGCGAGCCGTGCCGGGCGATCGCCGAGGACCGCCATGTCGATGTGATGGAGATGGACGCGGCCTCGCGCACCGGCGTCGACGACATCCGCGAGTTGACCGAGGGCGTGCGCTACAAGCCGGTCGCGGCGCGCTTCAAGGTCTACATCATCGACGAAGTGCACATGCTGTCGCGCAACGCCTTCAACGCGCTGTTGAAGACGCTCGAGGAGCCGCCGCCCGACGTCAAGTTCATCTTCGCCACCACCGAAATCCACAAGGTGCCGATCACGGTGCTGTCGCGCTGCCAGCGCTTTTCGCTGCGTCGTGTGCCGGCCGAGCTGCTGGCCGCGCATTATGCCGCGATCGCGACCGCCGAGTCGGTGACGGCCGCGCCCGCCGCCATCGCCCTCATCGCCCGCGCGGCCGACGGCTCGGTGCGTGACGGGCTGTCGCTGCTCGACCAGGCGATCGCGTTGGGCGGCGGCGAGGTCGGCGAGGCGGCGGTGCGCGAGATGCTCGGCATCGCCGATCGCGCGCTCGTCTTCGACCTGATCGAGGCGGCGCTCCGGGGCGATGCGGCGGGCGCGCTCAAGCGCATGAACGCGCTCTACGAGGGCGGTGCCGACCCGGTGTTGGTGCTGCAGGATTTGTTGGAACTGGTCCATTTCCTGACCCGGCTCAAGCTGTCGCCGGCGGCGGGCGAGGGCGATCCGGTGCTCGAAGGGGAACGCGCCCGGGGCCTGGCGCTGGCCGAGCGTCTCGGCATTCCGGCGCTTGCCCGTGCCTGGCAGATGCTGCTCAAGGGCCTCGGCGAGGCGCAATCCGCGCCGTCGCCGATCGAGGCTGCGGAAATGGTGCTGGTGCGGCTCGCCTATGTCGCCGACCTGCCGTCGCCGGCCGAATTGGTGCGGGTGCTCGACAGCGCCCCGGCGCAGGCACCGGGCCCGGCCGCACCGCCGCCGCCGCCGCCGCGCGTCGCGATGGCCGCGCCGGCGTCGGCGCCGCAGCCGCGCGCCATGGCGCTGCCCCAAGCCGCGCCGGCGCCCGCGGCGATGCCCGAACCGCAGAGCTTCCTCGACGTGGTCGAGCTGTTCGATCAGCACCGCGAGGCGGTGCTGCGCTCGCATCTTTATGCCAATGTTCATCTCGTGCATTTCGAGCCCGGGCGGATCGAGCTGCACCCGACCGAGGCCGCGCCGCGCGACCTCAGCAACCGCCTCGGTCAGTTGCTGACGCAATGGACCGGGCGGCGCTGGGTGGTGAGCGTCTCGGCCGAGCCGGGCGGGCCGACCTTGCGCGAGGAGGCGCAGTCGCGCGAGCGCACGATGCGCAGCGAAGCGGCGCAGCACCCGCTGGTGCGCGCCGTGCTCGAGACCTTTCCCGGCGCGCGGATCGAGGCGGTGCGCGATCTCGCACCGCTCGAGCCGGCCCATCCCGAACCGCCCGACGGCGCCGACGAGCGCAGCGAAGGAGACGAGTCGCCATGAAGAATCTCGGCCAGATGCTGAAACAGGCGCAGGAGATGCAGTCGCGCATGAGCGAGCTGCAAGCGAAGCTCGACACGGTCGAAGTGACGGGCGCCGCCGGCGGCGGCCTGGTGCAGGTGACGCTCAACGGCAAGGGCGAGATGAAGCAGCTCAAGATCGACAAGTCGCTGGTCGATCCCAACGAGACCGAGGTGCTCGAGGACCTCGTGCTGGCCGCATTCAACGACGCCAAGTCGCGCGTCGAGAGCCATGTCGGCGAAGAGATGGCCAAGCTCACCGGCGGTCTCAAGCTGCCGCCGGGGATGAAGCTGCCGTTCTAGCGCGCGGGGCCAATTCCGCCGTCCCATGTCCGAGATCGACCGTCTTGTCGCGCTGCTGGCCAAGCTGCCGGGTTTGGGGCCGCGTTCGGCGCGGCGCGCGGCGCTCTATCTGCTGAAGCGGCGCGAGAGCCTGATGGAGCCGTTGAGCGAGGCGCTGATGGCGACGGCGCGGCAGATCCGTCCCTGCTCGGTGTGCGGCAATCCCGACACCACCGATCCCTGCGCCATCTGCGCCGATCCACGGCGCGATCCGCATTTGCTCTGCGTCGTCGAGGACGTGGCCGATCTCTGGGCGATCGAGCGTTCGGGCGCGTTCAAGGGCCGCTATCACGTGCTCGGCGGCACGCTCTCGGCGCTCGATGGGGTAGGACCGGACGAGCTGCGCATCGGCGCGCTCGTCGCCCGTGTCGGCGAAGGCGGCGTGCGCGAAGTGATCCTCGCGCTCAACGCCACCGTCGAGGGTCAGACCACGGCGCATTACCTCGCCGACCGCCTCGCCGCGACCGGCGTCGCGGTCACGCGCCTCGCCCACGGCGTCCCGGTGGGCGGCGAGCTCGACTATCTCGACGAGGGCACGCTCACGGCCGCGCTCGTGGCCCGGCGCAAGGTCGAGGGACCGGTGTAGCTATTCCGCGCTCAGCCGCGGCACCGGCGGCTCCGGCACTTCAGCGGCCTCGCCTTCGATGAGATGGTCGGGCTCGACGGCGGCGACGACATAGCTCGGGAGATTGGCGGGGAGCGTCCGCCCCGGTGCCACGCCCAGGGCCGCAAGGCGGCGCGCGCGCGGCAACAGGCGCTGGTTCACCGATCCGGTCAGTTTCTGGAAGCTGTCGGCGGCGGCCTTGATCCCCTTGCCGACGGCGCCGGCATGGGCCAGGGCCTGGGTCACGCCGTCAAGCAGCAACTGTGCCGCCTCGATAATGCGCTGCTGGTTCTCGACCTGACGCTCGTGGTTGATCTCGACCGCGGCAAGCGACAGCAGGCAATGCAGCACCGCCGGCCCGGCCAGGATGATCTGCGCTTCCCGCGCCTTGTGGAGAAAATCGGCGTCCGCGCGGCACAGCTTCTCGACCGCGCCGTCGTTGGGCAGATACATGACGCTGAACACGCGCGCGAGATCGCCGCTCCGCCTGCCGTCGCGCCAGGCGGCCTGCACCGCACCGCGATAGTTCTTGTCGGCCAGCGCCTTTAGGTGCTGGTTCATGGTGCGGGCGAGGTTGGCATAAGCCTCGCTCTCATCGGCGCCATCCTCGGCGGCGGCAATCTCCACCACGAATTTCGATGCCTTGCAGTCGATGACGACGGCGCTGTTGCCGGGCAGAAAGACGAGCGCATCGGGCCTGAGGCGCTGGCCCGAGACCTGGTCCTCGGTCGTCGCCTGCAGCACGTAGTCGCGCCCCGTCTCGAGGCCGAACCCCTTGAGCGTATTGGCGAGGCCGATCTCGGCAAACTGTCCGGCGCCGCCGGGGCTCGAGAGCGAGCGCCAGACCGTGTCGAGCACGCGGCCCTTTTCCTGAACCTGGCCATCGAGCGCGGCCACGGCCTTGGCAATCACGTCGACCTGCTTGACCAGCAGATCGGAGGTCTGCTGCACCCGTTCCTCGGCCGCCTTGCGCATTTCCGCGGCTTCGCGCCGGTGGTCGTCGATGAGGTTCGAGGACACCTGCTGCGCCGTCTCCAGCACCGCGGCCTTGGCCGCATTCGCCATCTCCTCGCGCAGCTTTTCGGCCGTGGCGATCCCGCGTTCGAGCTCGCCGAGCCGCGCCGCTGCCCGGATCGCATTCTCGCGCGCGCGCAACAGCATCGCGGCGAGCGCCACCGCGGCCGCTGCCAGCACCACCGCCGCCACGACGAGTGCCGTCACCATGCCGGCATCCTAGCATGATCGGCCGGTTGACGCAGGCGCGAGGGCGTCATACCTAAGGGCTGAACGAACCCCCCAGCGATTTCGGCCATGGCCATCCTGCCCATCATCACCGCTCCCGACCCGCGCCTCAAGCTGAAGGCGCGGCCGGTGCGTGCGGTCGACGATCGGGAGCGGCGGCTGATGCGGGACCTGCTCGAGACCATGTATGCTGCGCCCGGGATCGGGCTCGCGGCGCCGCAGGTGGGCGAGGCGCTGCGCGTCATGGTCGTCGATTGCGCTCGCGAAGGCGAGAAGCCGCAGCCGTACAAGATCGCCAATCCCGAGATCTTGTGGCGTTCCGACGAGCTGATGATGGTCAACGAAGGCTGCCTGTCGCTGCCCGAGCATTACGCCGATGTCGCGCGCCCGGCTGCGATCAGGCTGCGCTATCTCGACGAGCAGAACGAGATCCGCGAGCTCGAGGCCAAGGGCCTGCTCGCAACCTGCATCCAGCACGAGATGGACCATCTCGATGGCGTGCTCTTCGTCGATCGGATATCCGCGCTCAAGCGCAACATCATCCTGCGTAAGCTCGCCAAGGTGAAGCGCCAGAAGGACCCCGTCCCGGCCTGAGCCGCTTCGTGCCGCAACCATTGCCATGAGCCTTCGTCTCGCGTTTCTCGGCACGCCGGATTTTGCGGCGCGAATCCTCGCAGCGCTTCTCGACGCCGGCCATCGCGTCGCCGCGGTCTATTGCCAACCGCCGCGGCCGGCGGGGCGCGGCCACCGGGTGCAGCCGTCGCCGGTGCAGCTTGCCGCCGCGGCGGCGGGACTGCCGCTCGTCATGCCCGAGCGGCTCGGCCCGGCCGAAGCCGACGCGTTCGCCGCCTTGGGCCTCGATGCAGCGGTGGTGGCGGCCTATGGGCTGATCCTGCCGCCGGCGATACTGCGCGCGCCGCGCCTGGGCTGTCTCAACGTGCACGCCTCGTTGCTGCCGCGCTGGCGTGGGGCGGCGCCGATCGAGCGGGCGATCCTCGAAGGAGACGCGACCACCGGCATCACCATCATGCAGATGGACGAGGGGCTCGACACCGGGCCGATCGTGCTCGCAGAGAAAGTGCCGATCGGTCCGCGCACGACCGCACCCGAACTCACTGCCGCACTCGCCGAATGTGGCGCGCGCCTGATCGTCGCGGCGCTCGACGGGCTTGCCGCCGGCCGTCTGGCGCCGCGGCCGCAGCCCGATACCGGCGCCACCTATGCGCGGAAGCTCCGGTCCGAGGAAGGGCGGCTCGACTGGCGCTCGCCCGCCGCCCGGCTCGAGCGCGCAGTGCGGGCGCTCAATCCGGCGCCGGGCGTGTGGTTCGAGCATGACGGCGCGCGCTTCAAGGTGCTGGAGGCCGCGATCGCGCCCGGCGACCCTGGCGCCGCACCGGGGACGGTGCTCGACGATCGGTTGCGCGTCGCCTGCGGCGAGGACGCGCTGCGGCTCCTGGTACTGCAGCGCCCCGGCCGCGGCGCGCTCGACGCCGCCGCGTTCCTGCGCGGCTTCGCCATTCCCGCCGGCACCGTGCTGCCATGCCCCGCTACAAGCTGACGCTCGAATATGACGGCACCGGCCTGGTCGGCTGGCAGCGCCAGGCGAAGGGGCGGTCGGTGCAGCAAATTCTCGAAGAAGCGGTGGCGCGCTTCTGCGGCGCGGTGGCGGTGGTGCACGGGGCCGGGCGGACCGATGCCGGCGTCCATGCGCTCGGCCAGTGCGCGCATCTCGACCTGCCGCGCGAGATCGCGCCCGATACGATCCGCGGCGCGCTCAATCAGCACGTGAAGCCGGAAGCGGTCGCCGTGCTCGCGGTCGAACGCGTCGCCGACGATTTCGACGCGCGACGGGCGGCGCGCCTGCGGGTCTATCTCTACCGCATCCTCAATCGCCGGCCGCCGCCGACGGTGGAGCGCGGGCGCGTCTGGCACGTGGCCCCGCTGCTCGATGACGCGGCGATGCGCGCGGCGGCACAGCTTCTCCTCGGTCGGCACGACTTCACCACGTTCCGCGATTCGCTGTGCCAGGCGCGCTCGCCGGTGAAGACACTCGATGCGCTCACCGTCCTCCGCGCGGGCGACGAAATTCGCATCGAGGCGCGTGCCCGCTCGTTCCTGCATCACCAGGTGCGCAACATGGTGGGGACGCTGAAACTGGTGGGCGCCGGGAAGTGGCGTGTCGGCGACGTGGCGGCGGCACTCGCGGCGCGCGACCGCCGTGCCGGCGGTCCGACGGCGCCGCCCGAAGGGCTCTACCTCGTCGACGTGATCTATCCCGGTCCCTAACCGGCCAACATCATCGTCGCCTGGGTCAGCAGCGCAGTCAGCACCACGTCGAGCAGCACCAGCGCCGTCGCGGCAAGGCCGCTGGCCTCGAGCGCGATGCGGGCGATGAACCATTCATAGACGAGGATGGCGATATAGGAGACCGTCTCGGCATAGGCGACGACATAGTCCGGGAAAAGATGCAGCGCGCCGATCACCGTGACCGCCAGCACCAGCGCGGTCTGCAGCGCCTGCGACCAGTTATAGGCGATGATGAAGCCGAGCGCGCGCTCCTCGGTGGCGAACCTGCGGCAGAACGGCAGCGCCGTCAGCGGATAGGCGGTCCAGCCGATGACGTAGCTGATGCTGGCGACGACGAGGAAGCGAATGAGGTCGCCCGCGCCGATCTGCGCCCCGCTGAGCTGAATGAGCTGCAATATCACGAAGCCGGGAAAGCAGATCGCCGCCGACCAGAACGAATGCCAGGCGCCCATGACGCTGCGGTCGAACCAGGTCATCGCCGTGCGGTCGAGCCGCGCCAGCCGCCACGCTCCGTAAAGCCCGAAGGTGACCTCGCGCAGCGTCACCATCGTTCAGGCGAAATACAGATCGAGCACGTTGCGATAGATCGCGGTGAGCGCGGCGAGATCGGCAAGATCGACGCATTCGTCGACCTTGTGCGCGGTGAGATTGAGAAGGCCGAACTCGGCGAGCGGGCAGAAGCGATGGATGAAGCGTGCATCGGACGTGCCGCCGGTGGTGCTGAGCGCGGGCGTCAACCCGGTGACGCGGGCGATGGCGGTGGCGAGGATGTCGCTTACCGCGCCCGGCGGCACCAGGAAAGACTCGCCGCTCACCTTGATCTCCAGGTCGTAGCGCCCGCCCACGCGATCGAGCGCCTGCCGCAGCCATGCCTCGACCGCGGCGCTCGTCCAGCGGTCGTTGAAGCGGACGTTGAAGACCGCGCGCGCCGCAGCCGGAATCACGTTGCTGGTGGGATTGCCGATGTCGATGGTCGAGATCGCGATCGTCGAGGCCGGGAAATGGCTCGTGCCGTCGTCGAGCGGCGCAGCGAGCAGCGCCGCCAGCATGGCAACGAGACGGTGCGCCGCATTGTCGGCAAGATGCGGATAGGCAGTATGGCCCTGGACACCGTGCACGGTGAGAATGCCGTTGAGGCTGCCGCGCCGGCCGATCTTGATCATGTCGCCGAGCCGGTCGGCGCTGGTCGGCTCGCCGACGACGCAGGCATCGAGCCGCTCGCCGCGCGCGGCAACCCACTCGAGCAGCTTGCGCGTGCCGTTGATCGCCGCCGCCTCTTCGTCGCCGGTGATGAGAAGGCTGATCGAGCCGTCGAACGCCTGGCCCCGTTCGGCCAGGAACGCCGCGACAGCGGCGACGAAGCAGGCGATCGCGCCCTTCATGTCGACGGCGCCGCGGCCATAAAGCTTGCCGTCGCGCACCGCGCCGGCGAAGGGATCGAGGCTCCAGTCCTCGCGGCGCCCGGGTGGCACCACGTCGGTATGGCCGGCAAAACAGAAATTGCGGCCGGCCTTGCCCCGCCGCGCGTAGAGATTGAGCACCGGTGCCGCGCCGGGCTCGGTGAACTCGACCGTCGAGCAGGCGAACCCCAAACCCTCGAGCGCCGCCGCCAGCAGCGGAATGGCGCCCGCATCGTCGGGCGTCACGCTCGGCGCGCGGATGAGTCGCTGCGCCAGATCGACCGCGTCGATGGCGGGCGCCGTGCCGCGCGTCTCCATCACTCGCGCAGCAGTTCGTTGATCGAGGTCTTGGCGCGGGTGCGTTCGTCGACGCGCTTGACGATGACGGCGCAGCCGAGGCTGGGGCCGGGGCTGCCGTCGGGCAGGGGCTTGCCCGGCAGCGTCCCCGGCACGACCACGGAATAGGCGGGCACGCGGCCTTGATGCACGGCGCCGGTGGCGCGGTCGACGATGCGCGTCGAGGCGCCGAGGAAGACGCCCATCGACAACACCGCGCCGCGCTCGACCACGACGCCTTCGGCCACTTCGCTGCGCGCGCCGATGAAGCAGTCGTCCTCGATGATGACGGGCTCGGCCTGGACCGGCTCGAGCACGCCGCCGATGCCGACCCCGCCCGAGATGTGACAGTTCTTGCCGATCTGCGCGCACGAGCCGACGGTCGACCAGGTGTCGATCATGGTGCCGCTGTCGACATGAGCGCCGACATTGACGAAGCATGGCATCAGCACGACGCCCGGCGCGATATGGGCGGAATGGCGCACCACGCAATTGGGCACGGCACGGAACCCGGCGGCGCGGAACCGCGCCTCGTCCCAGCCCGCGAATTTCGATGCGATCTTGTCCCACCACGGTGCCCCGCCCGGGCCGCCGCCGATCGCGGTCATGTCGTTGAGACGGAACGACAGCAGCACCGCCTTCTTGAGCCATTGATGGACGTGCCATCGGCCCTGGCGCGGCTCGGCGACGCGAAGCTCGCCCGCATCAAGGAGTGCCAGCGCGCGCTCGACCGCTGCGCGCACCGCGCCGCCCGTCGCCGCCATCACGCTCTCGCGCGTCTCCCAGGCGGCATCGATGGTCGCTTGCAGCGTTGTGGTGCTCATGGCGCGCGGTCTCGCCCGTTGCGGCGGCGGCCACCATGCGGCAGGGGCCGGAACGTGTCAACAGACGCCGGCCGTTCCCCATGGACCCTGCGGCGCGCCCGCGTCATGATCGCGCGACACTGAAGGGGAGGGTGACGATGGCGATACCGAAAGGGCCGTTCAAGGCCGAGATCGTCGGCAGCCTGCTGCGCCCGCCGGCGTTTCAGGAGGCGCGCGCCCGCTGCGCCCGCGGCGAGATTACGCCCGCGCAGTTGCGGGCGATCGAAAGCGCGCATATCGAAGCGGCTGTGGCGCTGCAGCGCGAGGCAGGGCTCAAGGTGTGCAGCGACGGCGAATTCCACCGCCGCCATTGGTTCATGGACTTCATGGAGCGGATCGACGGCATCCAGTTCTCGGGCGGGATGCCGGTACGGTTCCACAACGAATCGGGCGACATCGAATTCGCGCCGCCGCGGCTCGAGGTGCGCGGCAAGCTCGGCCGCAGCCGCAGCCTCGCCGCCGACGATTTCGCTGAGCTGAAGCCGGTCGCCGAACGCCACGGCCTCGTGCCCAAGCAGCCGATCCCGTCGCCGACGATCGTGCATTTCCGCGGCGGCCGCGCCGCGATCGACGCCAAAGCCTATCCCGACATGGAGGGCTTCTTCGCCGATCTCGTCGCCGTCTATCGCGCCGAGGTAAAGGCGCTTTACGAAGCCGGCTGCCGCTATCTCCAGATCGACGAGACCAATCTCCCCTATCTGTGCGATCCCAAGCTTTCGGGCCACGTGCGCAGCATCGGCGAGGACCCGGTCCGGCTGCTCGAACGCTATGTCGGCCTCATCAACGCGGTGGTTGCGGACCGGCCGGCGGATCTTGCCGTGTGCATGCATATGTGCCGCGGCAACCACATGAGCGCCTGGGTCGCCGAGGGCGGTTACGATCCGGTCGCCGAGCGCGCCTTCGGCGAACTGGCGATCGACGGGTTCCTGCTCGAATACGATTCCCCGCGCGCCGGCAGCTTCGCGCCGTTGCGCTATCTCACCGGGCGCAAGGTGGCGGTGCTCGGCCTCGTCACGACCAAGCAGCCCGCGCTCGAGGGCAAGGACGAGTTGAAGCGCCGCATCGCCGAGGCGGCGAAGGTGGTACCGCTCGACCGCCTGGCGCTGTCGCCGCAATGCGGCTTCGCCAGCACCATGGAAGGCAACCGCGTCACCGTCGAGGACGAGAAGCGCAAGCTCCGCCTCGTTGTCGAGACCGCCATGGAGGTGTGGGGAACCGCCTGAGGCCCGATCTCACGGGGCCGCCGGTGCCGGACCGGCCGCTGCGGCGAGGAAATCGGCAAGGTCGTCGGCGACGTGGTGGATATGCTCGGCGCCCGCCTCGGCGTCGTCTCCGTGGGGACCGCCCTTCACCCAGATCGTGGTCATGCCGAGCGCTGCCGCCGGCACGAGGTTCTTCGCCATGTCCTCGACCATGGCCGCGGCTTCGGCGTCGATGCGGTGGCGGTCGAGCAGGACGCGATAGCCGCTCGGATCGGGCTTCGGCACGTAGTTGCACGCCTCGATGTCGTGGATGCCGCAGAATGCGGCGTCGATCCCGAGCCGGTGCAGCACGCGCTCGGCATGACGCGCCGTGGCGTTGGTGAAGACGAGCTTGCGTCCCGGCAGCGCCGCGATCGCGGCGGCGAGGCGTGCGTTGCGCGGCAGGCCCGAGAGATCGAGCTCGTGCACGTAGTCGAGAAAGCGCCGCGGCTCGAGCCCGTAATCCAGCATCAATCCGCGCAGCGTCGTGCCGTGCTGGGCGAAGAAGCGACGGCGCAGCGTCTCTGCCGCGGCGCGGTCGACCTTGAGCTCCGCCATGATGAAATCGTTCATGCGCGTCTCGACCTCGGGATAGAGACTGCACGTCCCGGGATAGAGTGTGTTGTCGAGATCGAAGATCCAGGTCTCGACCTGATTGAGCGCGCGCGGGGCCCTGGCCATGGGCCCGTCTATGGCGCAGGAACGCTCCCTTGTCGATTGCCCAGGCGGAAAGGGCGGTCCTTGGAGCCGTGACGGCGGCACGAAAAGCCGGCGGTGGATAAGTAATAGGCAAAGGCTGATCTGCCCAAAATTTCACCGTTACTCCGCCGCGGCGCAACGTTTTGCGGCAGGCCGCGGCGGCCGTCCGCGGCCGGCGCCGGTCTGGTCGCGGAAATCCGGGTCGTCCGCCGCGGGTTCGGGCTGGCACCGGCTTTGCTTGGCTCGGCCCGGAGGCGCTTCAGGTCGATCATGAGCGGTCCGGGACTCAGCGAAGAGGAGAAGGAATATCTCGAGCGGTTCTTGAGCGGCGTCGCGGCCAAGCGCGGCGGCGCCGGTCCGGGGCCGGGTTCGCCCGCGTTCGCGCCAGCGGGCGAACCCGTTGCCCCCGCCATCGCCGTCGTCACTGCGCTTCAGGATCTGGACCTCACCTCGCGCGGTTCCGGCGCCGACAACATCTGCAACATCACCGGCAGCCCGACCGCATCTATTGTGCAGCAGCGCATGCGCGAGCGTGCCGCCGAGCTGTGGGCCTGGCTGCAGGAAAGCGCTCATCTCTTCGTCTGCGGCGCTGCGCAAATGGCGCGAGACGTAGACACGGCGCTCGCCGCCATCGTCGCCCGCCAGGGCAAGATGGGGGCGAGCGCCGCCAAATCCCGGCTCGGCTCGCTGGCCCGCGAGGGGCGATTTCTCAAGGACGTCTGATTTCTCAAGGACGTCTCTTGACGGCGCCGCGCCGGTTCGCGGTCGTTCCCGACCGTGGGGGACGGCGCCCAATCGTCGTCGGGCGCGACGCCGCTTGAATCAGCTTGGCCGGCGCGGCGTTATGCAACTGTCACTTCCCGCCGCACCGCCTGGCTTTCGTAGAGCTCGGCGAGCGCGATGAACTGTGCCGCCAGCGACGTGGAGGCGCGATTGGCCTCGAGCCGCATGCGGCGCGCCTGGCGTTTCAGGCACTCGATCGTCATAAAGTCGGTCGGCTCGATGCATTGCATGGCTTGCACTCCCCCAATGTCACCGCGGCGATGCGAAGACGGGCGCGGTGCGCGAATGCCTTGCCCCGCAACACGCGGCCAATTCCTCGAACTCGAGGCGGAGGAGGAGTTCGTCCAGCAGCCGTCTCGCCCGAAGGTGCCGTGCCGTCATCAAGCGCTGGCCGCGTGCGATGCGCGGCGCGGGCCAGCCGGAAGCGAAGTCGGGTCGGTGGTGGTTCATGAGTCGCCCCGTGATGAAGCTGCGACCCATAAGAAATGCTGCTTGTGCCGATGACGGAAAAGTTCGGAGATTCCCGTACGGGATTCTACGTGTAGGCCGATGGGCCGTGCGGCTACGCCAGCATCGAATTGACCGCCGCGATCAACGCCTCGGCGTCGAACGGCTTCGCCAGCACCGAAGTCGATTCCGGCGCAAAGAGCGCGAACTTCGCCGGGTCCTGATCGCCGGTCATGAACAGAACCTTGAGTGCGGGGTGCTGCACCCGCGCCACGGAACCGAGCGAGAGACCATGCGGCGTGCCCAGGGGCAGGCCGATATCCGTCAGCAGAAGATCGACCGGGTCCGAACCATCGATGACGCGCATCGCCGCGCGGAAATCCTCGGCGACAGTGACCTTGAAGCCGGCGCCCACGAGCATCCGTGCGACGATCCTCCGGTACGCCGCATCGTCATCAACCACCAGGACGTGCTTCGCTTCCGGTTGGTTCATGATCCGACACCATCATACAACGTTAGCGTGCGACCGGCAGCATTATTCTATCCGTGTTCCGCGCCGACGCGGCTCAGCGTGGCACGCCTTGGGCGGCGTTCGCGGGGCGCCCAGAAAGCGGCGAGCGCGAGCAGCGCCAGCGCGGCCATGGGCGCCATTGGCACGTGCCAGGCGGTGGCGATGTTGCGCGACAGCAGCGGGGTGATGAAGACGCCGGCCAGAACCGTCTTCGCCCAGGGCGGGAAGCCGCTTTGCCGGCCGGCGCGGACGAGCCACAGCAGGGCGACCGCGGCGATCATGAGGTCATAGATCAGCATGACCGGGACTGCGACCGGCGTGGCGGCGGCCAGGGTCGCGGCCCGGACGGGGAGGTCCAGGCGGCGGCGCCAGACCGACCACACCAGCGCGGCGGCCGCGAGGGTTGCCGCCGCTTGGACGCCATAGGCGAGGAGCGGGCCGCCGCCGAGCAGCCGGACCGCGCCGAACGGACTGATGAAACCCGCGAAATCGATGCGCCCGGAGACATAGGTCGTGCTCATGCCTGCCGCCGCGACCAGAAAATCGTGCCAAGTCTGCCAGCCGACCTGAACCAGGGAAAGGACCAGGCACGCCGCCACGGTGGCAGCGGCGGCGGCGAAAGCGCGCCAATGGCGGCCCGCCGCGAGCGCGACGGGAACGAGGATGCCGATGTGAGGCTTGAAGCAGAGCGCGCCGAACAGGGCCCCCGCCGCTGCCGGACGGCGGTCGATCAGCAGGGTCGCGGCCCCGAACAGCGACGCGGTCAGGAACGCATTCTGCCCGAGGCCGAGCGTCCACAGCCCCGCCGGGAAGGCGAGGATCGCGCCGATCACTCGCCATCCCGGCTCGCGCAGGATGCGGCGCGCGACCAGGACCCAGGCGATCAGGCTCAAAACTTCGAATGCGACAAAGGCGACAAGATAGGGCAGCCGCGCGAGGACGGCGCAGAGCAGCAGGAAGATCGGCGGATAATAGAAGAACTGATAGCGGATTCCCGGCGCGGTCGCCCGCTCCTCGGCCGCATAATGCTCGGGCTGGTGATAGGCGAGCGCGGGCGTCCCGGCATCCGCGAGCTTGCCGGCGGCATAGAAGCTGACGAAATCGGTGGTGGTCGGCCGGGCGAGCTTCACCAAGAAGCCGTGGGTTCCCGCGACGAGAACGCCGAAGGTCACCAGCTCGACCGCAAGCAGGATCCCGCCATAGGCGAGGACGCGCCGGCGGTTCAGCCAGCCGCCGCTCTTCAGCCCGGCAAGAAGCCTCGAAAGACAGGCCTGCATGGTGGCGGCGTCCCGTGATTCGGAGCGCAACCGCGCGCCCCGGCGCTAGCGCCACACCATAGGAACGCTCGATGATGAATCGCTTAAGGTCCAGCGCCGCCGCGCCGCCTGCTTCACGTTTCGTTGAGAGATCGTCCGGCTCGGCGCGGCCCGTCTCAGCTTCGTTTGCGGCCGCGCTTTGGCGTGACGCGCGACGACGGGGCGAGATCGCGGACTTCGGTGTTGATCCGCACGTCCTTGCGTCGCCGCTTGGCCATGAGCTTGCCGGTCTCGAAGTAATCGCCCCTGACGGCGCGCTGCGCCGCCTGTTCCAGCTCGTCGCCCCATTCGCCGAGCGAATAGCCGTACCACGGCGTCTCCGGCTTCAACGGCGGCAGCTTCAGTTCCTCCCAGATGCCCCGCGCGTGCTCCATGTATTCGCGCTTGGGCAGCGAGATCGGCGGGAAATCCTCCTTGAGCGTGGCGTCGATCAGCACCGAAGCGTCGACCCCGCCGTTGCGCTTGCTGCGCGGCCCGTGGCCCTGATCGCGGTGCGGCAGGACGTGGAGGTCGAGCGTTGGATTGGCGCGATAGGACATCGCCCAGAGCAGCGCATCGGCATTATTGGGGTCGATGTCGTCGTTGACGGCGATGATGTATTTGCCGGCCGCGCGATGCAGCGCCGCCGCGCCATAGAGCGCGCGCCACACCTCCGTTGGCGGCATGTCGCGCTCCATGACCAGCACCAGCACCTTGCGCAGATTGGTGAGCGGCTCGTGCATGGAGACGCGCTTGACGCCCCTGATGCCGAGCGTGTCGTGCAAATGCGCGAGGAACATGGGCTCGAGCGCCACACGCTTGATGAGGCTCGATTCGCTCGGCGTCACCTGTGAGATGATCGAAGTCAGGATCGCGTCGCGCCGGCGCGTGATGCAGGTCACCTCCATAAAGGCGTTGTATTCCTGCAGATTGACGTGGCCGTGCGATTCGCCGAACGGCGCCTCGGGCTCGAGCCACTCGGTGTCGATCAGGCCCTCGATCACAATCTCCGCCTCGGCCGGCACCAGGAGGTCGACGGTCTTGGCCCGGACGACGTTGATCGGCGATCCGACCAGCCCGCCCGCGACGTGGAGCTCGTCCATGGTCTCGGGCAGCTTCTGCGCCGAGGTGAAGGCGATGCAGGGCGGCGCGCCGACGATCACCGCCGCTTCGAGCTTCTTGCCGCGCGCACGGGCTTTTTCCCAGTGCACATAGATGCCGGGCCGCAATTCGAGCGATGGATTCATGCCGAGCCGCCGCGGCGCCTTCACTTGGCCGCGATAGATGCCCATGTTCTGGATGCCGGTGTCGGGATCCTTGGTGATGTATTGCGACAGCGTGGTGTAGGGCGCGATGTCCCAGCCGGGCGTCGAGATCGGCACCGGGATGCCGTCGAGCGCGTTGCCCTTGCGGTCGAGCGCCTTGCCGGTGATGACGATCTCCTGGCACGGCGCATTCGCGACGATGCGCGGCGGAATCGGGTGCGCTACGGCGCGGTTCCAGGTCTCGTTGATCTGGTCGAGCGCGCAGCCGATGCCGAGGCGATAGATCTCGCGGTTGGCGGCGAGCGCGCCCACCGCCACCGGGATGTCGTAGCGCTTTCCCTTGGCGTCGATGACGTTGGTGAACAGGAACGCCTTGCGGTCCTTCTCGGCGATGCCGCCGCGGAACTGCCAGCGCACCAGGGGGTGCATCTCGCTATCCTTGTCGATCGGCCGCGAAACGGTGACGAGGAGCCCGGCCTTGTCGAGCGCGCGCAGATGGTCGTGCAGATCGGGATAGGCGCGTTCGGGTGCGCCGCTCATGCGCGGCTTCGCTTTCGCCTTGGTTGCCATGTCCATGAATGGGTTCCTCAATCGGGCGCGCGATGAATGAGCGTGCCGGCGCCTTCGGCAAAGAGTTCGAGCAGGATCGCGTGCGGCACGCGGCCGTCGATGATGACCGCGGCCTCGACGCCGCCGATCACCGCCTCGAGGCAGGTCGCGACCTTGGGGATCATGCCGCCGCTGATGGTGCCGTCGGCGATGAGCGCCTCGGCCTCCGCGATCGCGAGCTGTGGCAATGGCCGCTTGGCACGGTCGAGCACACCCGCCACGTCGGTGAGCAGCAGGAACCGCTTCGCCTTGACCGCCGCCGCGACGGCGCCGGCGACGGTATCGGCGTTGATGTTGTAGGTCTCGCCCGCGGCGCCCACGCCAATGGGCGCGATCACCGGGATGATGTCGGAATTGCGAAACAGCTCGAGCACGCGGTCGTTGATCTTGGTGGGCTCGCCGACGAAGCCGAGGTCGAGCAGGCGCTCGATGTTGCTGTCGGGATCGCGCCGGGTGCGCTCGAGCTTCTTGGCGTGGATGAGGTCGGCGTCCTTGCCCGAGAGCCCGACGGCGAGTCCGCCGGCCTTGTTGATCGCCGTGACGAGTTCCTTGTTGATCGAGCCCGACAGCACCATCTCGACGATCTCGACGGTCGCGGCGTCGGTAACGCGCAGCCCGTCGACGAACGAGCTCTTGATCTTGAGCCGCTCCAGCATCTGGCCGATTTGCGGGCCGCCGCCGTGGACGACGATCGGATTGATCCCGACCTGCTTCAAGAGAACGATGTCCTCGGCGAACATGGTGCCGATGGCGCTGTCGCCCATGGCGTGGCCGCCGTATTTGATCACGACGGTCTTGCCCGCGTAGCGCCGGAAATAAGGGAGCGCCGCCGCGAGCGTCGCGGCCTTGGCGGCGGGATCGGTGACCGGCTGGCTCATGGGCGCTGCAATGTAGCGCGCTTCGCTCGCGGCTGCCAGCGCTCGAGGCGCGATGCGGGCACGGTGCCTCAGGCGAGCGCGGCGAGCGCGGCGCGCAGCTCGGCGATGCCGAGGCCTTCATGCGCGCTCGTCAAATGCATCTGGGGATGCGCCGCGACATGCGAAGCAAGTTCTGCCGTCATCGCCGCGAGGTTTGCCGCCAGCACGTCCGGCGGCGCCCGGTCGAGCTTTGTCAGCACGATCTGGTAAGAGACCGCCGCCTGGTCGAGCAGCGTCATGAAGTCGCGGTCGGCCGGCTTGAAGCCGTGGCGCGAATCGATGAGCACCAGCACGCGCTTCAGCCCGGCGCGGCCCTTGATGTAGAGCGGCACGAGCCGACTCCAGCGCCGGATCTCGTCCTTGGGCGCGGCGGCGAAGCCATAGCCCGGCAGATCGACCAGCATCAATCGCCGCAAGGCGAAGAACACGACCTGGCGCGTGCGCCCGGGCGTGTCGGAGACGCGCGCCAGCGCGTTCCGTCCGACCAGAGCATTGAGCAGGCTCGACTTGCCGACATTGGAGCGGCCGAGGAAGGCGACTTCCGGCAAGATTTCCTGCGGCAGCGCCTCGGCCTCCGCCGCGGCGGCAATGAAGCGGCATTCCTGCGCGAAGAGCAGGCGTCCCGCCTCGAGCGCCGCTGGCTCGGGCGCGGGCTCGGGCGGATGAAGCGCGGATTCGGGTTCTATCGGCGGAGGCCGGCGCGGCGCATGATTACCCATTGCTGCGCGATCGAAAGCAGGTTGTTCCAGCTCCAATAGATGACCAGGCCGGCCGCGAACCGTGACAGCATGAAGGTGAACACCACCGGCAGGATCATGAACATCTTCGCCTGCATCGGATCGGGCGGCTGCGGATTGAGCTTTTGCTGCAGGAACATGGTGACCCCCATGATGAGGGGCCAGGCGCCGATATGCAGGTACGAGATGTCGGGCGGCGTGAACGGCAGCAGGCCGAAAAGATTGACGAAGGTGGTGGGATCGGGCGCCGAGAGATCGTGGATCCAGCCGTAGAACGGCGCGTGCCGCATCTCGATCGTGACGTAGAGCACCTTGTAGAGCGAGAAGAACACCGGGATCTGGATGACGATCGGCAGGCACCCCGCCATCGGGTTGGCGCCGACGCGCTTGTAGAGCGCCATCATCTCCTGGTTGAGGCGCTGCTTGTCATCGCCGAAACGCTCGCGCAGCTTCGCCATTTCCGGCTGCAGCAGCTTCATCTTGCTCATCGCGCGGTAGGACTTGTTGGCGAGCGGGAAGAAGATCAGCTTGATCGTCACCGTCAGCAGCATGATGGCGAGGCCGAAATTGCCGATCAGGTGATAGAAGAAATCGAGCGTGAGGAAGATCGGCTTGGTGATCCAATAGAACAGGCCGAAATCGATCGCCCGGTCGAAGCGCGGAACGCCGTCGACGGATTCATAGTGGTCGAGCAGCGCCACTTCCTTGGCGCCCGCGAACAGCCGGCTTTCGACCGAGCTGGTTTGGCCGGGCGCCAGCGACTTTTCGCCGGCGATGTATTCCGCCTGGTAGATGTCGGTGTGATTGGCGTCGGAAAAGCGCAGGCTCGCCTTGACCTGCTGGTGCTGCGGCGGGATCAGTGCGACGAGCCAATACTTGTCGGTGAAGCCGAGCCAACCACCCGTCGTCGTGTACGACTGGTCGGCGATCTTTTCCATGTCCGCATAATTGAACTTGTCGCCGAACGACCCGTCGTGCAGCCGGCCGTCGAGCACGCCGATCGGGCCTTCGTGCAGGAGATAGGTGCTGGAGACCGGGACCGTGCCGATCCGCGCCGCCCGCGCGTAGGGAAAGACCTGCACCGCCGCCGCGGAGTGATTCTCCACAGTCTGGTCGATACGGAACATGTAGTCGCTGTTGACCGAGAATGTCTCCTTGAAGACGAGGCCGGCGCCGTTATCCCAGCTCAGTACCGCCGGGTGGTCCGCCGTGAGCTTGCCGCCATTGCTGGTCCAGCGCGTGTCCGGCCCGGGCACCTTGACGCCGGGCTCGGCCGCGATCCAACCGAACTGCACGAAATAGGGATGGCCGGTGCCGTCGGGCGCGAGCAGGACGATCTCCGGGCTCTTGGGGTTGGTGGTCTCGTGATAGTTGACGAGGGTGAGGTCGTCGATGCGCGCGCCGGCGAGATCGATCGAGCCATTGAGGCTCGGCGCGGCAATGGGAACGCGCGGCGCTGCGGCCAGCACCTGCGCGCGCGGGGCCGGGGTGCCCGGTTTCGCCGCCGTCGCTGCCGGCGCTGCGGGTGTTGCTGTCGGCGCTTGCGCGACTGGCGGCTCGGCGGTCGTCTGCTGCGCCTGCTGCTGCGTCGGTTGCGGCGGCGTGACCTTCGGGCGGGAGAAGAAGAATTGGAACGCGAACAGGATCGCCAGCGACAGCGCGACGGCGATGATGAGATTGCGTTGCTGCTCGTCCATGCGCTTGTCTAGCGGCAGGCCTGCGGGGTGTGGTGCGGCGGCACCGGGTCATAGCCGCTGCCGCCCCAGGGATGGCAACGCAGCAGCCGGCGCGCGGCCAGGACGGCGCCCCGGAGCGCGCCGTGGGTCGCAATCGCCTCGGCGGCATAGTCCGAGCAAGTCGGCAGGTAGCGGCAGCGCGGCAGCAGCAGCGGCGAGATCAGAAGCTGATAGGCGCGAATGAGCCCGCGCAACAGGGCGCTCACGCTATTCCTCCACGTTTGGCGCCGGCGCCGCGCGCCACGCGCCCAGACGCTTCAGCGCGGTCTCGAGATCGCCGAGCAGCAGCGCGAACGGCCGTGTCAGCGTTCCGCTCCGCGCGATCATGACGTAATCCCGTCCCGGCGCCGCGTGCGCCGGCAGGAGCCGGTCGGCCGCTGCGCGCAAGCGGCGTCGTGCCCGGTTGCGTGCGACCGCGATCCCCACCCGGCGGCTCGCGGTGAACCCGACCCGCGCCGCCGCCACGGATTCCGTTCCGGCCGGGCGCGACCAGGCCTGCAACACAAGACCAGGCATCGACCATCGCTGCCCCTTGCCCGCAACACGCAGAAATTCCGCCCGCCGTTTCAGGCGTGCGAGCCCGGCCACCGCCACTGCGCCCGGATCCGGCGCCTCAGGCGGAAAGCCGCTTCCTGCCCTTGGCACGCCGGTTGGCGAGCACGCGCCTGCCACCGACGCTCGCCATGCGGTGGCGGAAGCCATGGCGGCGCTTGCGGACGAGTTTGCTCGGTTGGTAGGTGCGCTTCACGGCGGAAACTCCGGCAGCACGCTCGCATGATCGCGGGCCGCTGTATAGGCGAGGGCGGATGCGAAGTCAACGCCACCCCGCCGCTGGCACGGCGCCGGTGTGAACGGAATTTCGGGCGATCGCTGCAGAGCCCTCTCACGGTCGCGCCGCCCGGCCGGTAAGATCGCGGCGGAGGCGGTCGGGCATGGGCGATTTCGCAGAGGGTGCGCCGCGGATTCCGGTCCGGCGCTGGCTGCCGCTGGCGGCGCTGGCGGCAGCGGTCGTACTGTTCTTCGCCCTGGGGCTCGAGCATTATCTCACGTTCGCTCGCTTGGCCGAGAACCGCGCGGCGCTGGAATACCAGGTCGCGCGGCTGGGGCCGGCGGCGGTGGTTTCCTATGTCGTCCTCTATGCCGTCCTTGCCGCGCTCTCGGTGCCGGGGGCGGCGATCCTCACCATGGCCGGAGGATTGCTCTTCGGTACGGTCGTCGGCGGGACGGCGGCGCTCGTCGGCGCTACCGTGGGCGCCACCGTGCTGTTCACGGCTGCGCGCACCAGCCTCGGCGCACTGCTCGAGCGGCGCGCCCAGCGGCGCGGCAGCGCCGACCGCTTCAAGCGGCTCGAGGCGGGGTTCCGCGCCCATGAAGCAAGCTATCTCCTGGCGCTGCGCCTGGTGCCGCTGTTTCCGTTCTGGCTGGTGAATCTCGTCGCGGCGCTCTTGGGGATGAGGCTGCGGACCTTCGTCCTATGCAGTCTCGTCGGCATGGCGCCCGGCGCGTTCGTCTATGCCGGCATCGGCGCCGGGCTTGGCGCCGTCATCGCCCGGGGCGGCGAGCCCGATCTCGCCGCGCTGCTGGCGCCGCGCATCCTGCTGCCGCTCTTGGGGCTCGCGGCGCTGACGCTGCTGCCGGTGCTGGCGCGGCGACGGGGGCTCGTGCCGTGAGCGCCGAGGGCGCCGTCGATCTCTGTGTCATCGGCGCCGGCGCGGGCGGACTCTCGGTGGCGTCGGGCGCGGCCCGGCTCGGCGCGCGGACGGTGCTGATCGAGTGCGGAAGGATGGGCGGCGATTGTCTCAATGTCGGCTGCGTGCCGTCGAAGGCGCTGCTCGCCGCGGCCAAGCGCGCCGCCCTGATCCGCGGCGCCGGCGCCTTCGGCATCGAGGCCGCTGCGCCGGCGGTCGATTTCGCCGCGGTGATGCGCCACGTGCGCGCGGTCATCGCCGCGATCGCGCCGCAGGATTCGCAGGAGCGCTTCGAGGCGATGGGTGTGCGCGTCCTGCGCCGCCAAGCGCGCTTCCTCGGGCCGGGAACGGTGGCGGCGGGCGATGACGTCATCACCGCCCGCCGCATCGTCATCGCCACCGGCGCGCGCCCCGCGATCCCGCCCATTCCCGGCCTCGATCGCGTGAACTACCTCACCAACGAGACGATCTTCGACAACGAGACCCTGCCGGCCCATCTCGTCGTGATCGGCGGCGGACCGTTGGGGCTGGAGCTGGCGCAGGCGCATCGCCTCTTGGGTGCGCGCGTGACCGTGCTCGAGGCGGACCGCGCGCTCGCCAAGGACGATCCCGAGCTGGCGGCAGAGCTCCTCGCGCGGCTGCGGGCGAATGGCATCGCGATCGCCGAGCGGACGCGGGTGCTGCGCGTTGCGCCGGCCGGTGCCGGCATCGCCGTGACCGTGGCGGAGGCGGCCGGCGAGCGCGAGATCGTCGCCTCGCATCTTCTGGTGGCAGCAGGGCGGCGGGCGGCGCTCGACGGGCTCGATCTCGACCGTGCCGGCATCGCCATCGACGCGCACGGCCTGGTGCTCGACCGGCGGCTGCGCACCACCAACCGCCGCATCTATGCCGTGGGCGATGCGGCGGGCGGGCCGCAATTCACCCATGTCGCCGCCGACCACGCCAGCATCGTCATCCGCAATGCGTTGTTCCGGCTGCCGGCAAAGGTCGATGACCGTGCGCTTCCCTGGGTGACCTATACCGCGCCCGAGCTGGCCCAGGTGGGCCTGACCGAGGCGCAAGCGCGCGCCCGCCACGGCGCCGACATCGCGGTCTTGCGTGCGCCCTTTGCCGAAAACGACCGCGCCCAGGCGGAGCACGCCACCCAAGGGCTGGTCAAGGTCGTGGCGCGGCGCAACGGCAGCGTGCTCGGCGCCTCGATCCTCGGCGAAAGCGCCGGCGAGCTGATCCAGCTCTGGGGCCTGGCGATCGCCGCGGGCATCCGGCTGTCGCGGGTGGCGCGGATGATCGCCCCCTATCCGACGCTGGGCGAAGCGTCCAAGCGCGCCGCCGCCGGCTTCTATGCGCCCCGTCTTTTCGCCCCGCGCACGCGCCGCCTGGTGCGCCTTCTGGCACGGTTCGGCTGATCCGCCTGGTCGTGCTAGGCTGACGCCATGGCAAGCCTGCCCAAGCTGCGACTGGTGCCGCGCGGCGTGTCGGCCCGGCTCCTCGCGCTCACCGTCGCCTTCGTGATGGCGAGCGAGGTGGTGATCTTCCTGCCGTCGCTGTCGCGCTTTCGCATCGACTATCTCGTCAATCGCATCGATGCGGCGCATCTCGCCATGTTCGCGCTCGAGGCGACGCCCGACAAAATGGTGAGCCAGCAACTCGCCGACGCCATCCTCGCCCAGGTCGGCGCGCATGGCATCGTGTTGCACCGTTCCAACAACACGACGCTGATGCTCGATTCCGAGAACCCGCCGCATATCGATGCGACCTACGATCTGCGCCGGAGCGGGGTGATCATGCCGCTCATCGACGCGCTCATGGTGCTGGGGCGCAGCGACAACCGGGTCCTGCGCGTGCTCGATACCGCGCCCAAGGACCCCCATCTCGTCGTCGAGGTCCTGCTCGATGAGCGGCCGCTGCGCCAGGCGATGTGGGCGTTCGCCGTCCGCGTCTTCGGGCTGTCGCTGCTGATCTCGCTCATCACCGCGTCGCTGCTTTATGTCGGCCTGCGCTGGCTCCTGGTGACGCCGCTGCGGCGGCTGATCGCCAGCATGATGGCATTCCGCGACAATCCCGAGGACGCTGCACGCGTCATCGTGCCGACCGCGCGCAGCGACGAACTCGGCCTGGCGCAGCGCGAGCTTGCGGCGCTGCAGGAAACGGTGCGCCAGGCGCTGCGCCAGAAGGAGCGGCTGGCCGCGCTCGGCACCGCGGTCGCCAAGATCAACCACGATCTCCGCAACATCCTGTCGACCGCGCGGCTCGTTTCGGACGGGCTCGCCGACAGTGCCGCGCCCGAGGTGCGCCGCGTGACGCCGCGGCTCGTCGCCGCGATCGATCGCGCGGTCGCGCTCTGCACCCGCACCCTCACCTTCACGCGCGAGGGTGCGCCGCCGCCGCAGCGCCGCCGCTTCGCGCTGGCGGATCTGGTCGCCGAGGTGGCGGAACTGGTCGAGCGCCACGGCGAGGACGAGTTCGCGCTGGCGAACGACGTGGCGCCGACGGTGACGGCCGAGGCCGACCGCGATCAGCTCTTCCGCGTGCTCCACAATCTCGCGCTCAATGCGGCCGAGTCGGGCGCGCGCCATGCCGTCGTCCGCGCGCATGTGAGCGGCGGCGTGCTCGCGATCGAGATCGGCGATGACGGTCCGGGTCTCGCGCCCAAGGCGCGCGAGAACCTGTTCCGCCCCTTCGCCGGCTCGGCCAGGCCCGGTGGCGCCGGGCTCGGACTTGCCATCGCGCGCGAGGTGATGCGCGCCCATGGCGGCGAGGTCGCGCTGGGCGAAAGCACGGCCGCCGGGACCTTATTCGTGCTCAGGCTGCCGGCGCCGTCCGCGGGTGAGGATGCCCGCTCGTCCGGCCCGGCGGCGGAGCGGGTCGGTGCCGAGCGGCCTAACCCCGCTGCAGCGCCGCGCGGAAGGTCTCGCGCGCAGCGGCACCGTGAATGAAGGCGTAATCCTGCGGCGGCGGCAGGCCCGGCTCGAGCTTGAGATCGATGAAGATCGGCCCCGGCTCGCGCAACAATCCGGCGATGTGCGCCTCGAAATCGCCGAGTTCGGCGATTTCGTAGGTCTTGGGATAGCCCGCGGCGCGGGCAAAGCCGGCGAAGCTGACGCGGTCGCGTCCCGGGATCGGGTGGCCGCCATTGGCCTCGTAGGTGCCGTTCTCGCAGACGAAATGCACGAGATTCGCCGGCGCCTGGTTGGCGATGCTGACGAGGCTGCCAAGATTCATGAGCAGGCTGCCGTCGCCGTCGAGCACGACGACGCGCTTGTCCGGCCGTCCCAGCGCGAGGCCCAGTGCGCACGAGGACGCCTGGCCCATGGCGCCGATCGCATAGAATGTCAGCGCATAATCGGGCTTCGCCGCGCGCCATTCCTGTGCCGCCTGGTAGACCGGCACCACGATCTCGTCGCTTATGTGGCGGGCGAGGATGCCGAAGCAGAGATCGCGTCGCATCATGGCGTGGCCCTCACATCCGCCGGCCGATGAGCAGCGCCGTCGGCCAGGACTCGGCATAGGCGCGGTCGATCGCCGGCCGGATCCGCGCTCCGTCCGGGTGCAGCTCGAACAGATCGTGCGGGATGCCCATCGTCTCGAGCATCGGCTCGACGATGCGCACGCCGAAGCGCTTCGACTGGCGCGGCGGCACGCCCGGCTCCTTCTCGAGCAGTCCCACCATCATGCAGATCGGCAGCCGATAGTCGCAGCCGGCGGCACGCAGCGCATTGAGCGAATCGAGCAGCCCGGTGTACTGCATCAGCAGCAGCGCCCGCTTGCCGCAGAACGACAGCGCACCGCAGATCGACACGCCCTCGTCCTCCTTGCACACCCGGACGAGGCGGAACCGCCCATCCTTGGTCAAGGGCCACAACAGCCCCTGGCTGGTGGTGATGTCGGGCACGGAGACGACATACTCGACGCCGCTCGCCGCCAGCGCATCGAGAATGATCCCGCCTTCGATGGCATTGTCCTGGCTCAAGGCTGCCCCCGCCGCGCTCATCCCAGGACGTTATCGCAGGGGGCGGTCGTGTACAATAAGGCGGGCAAGGGAGCGGCGATGCGGTTCGGACTCTTCGGCAGCGCGCAGGCGCGGCGCCGTGACGGCGACCCGGCGCACGGGTTTCGCGATTACATCGACTACGCGGTCGAGGCCGAGGCGCTCGGCTTCGTCAGCGCGTTCCTGGTCGAGCATCATTTCACCGGCATCGGCCAGGTGTCAGCGCCGCTCGGGCTGTTGTCGTGGGTGGCGGCGCGGACGACGCGGCTGCGGCTCGGCACCGCGGTGATGGTGCTGCCGTGGCACAATCCCGTGCTGCTCGCCGAGGAAGCGGCGACGCTCGATCTCCTGTCGGGCGGCAGGCTCGATTTCGGCGTCGGCAAGGGCTATCGCCACAACGAGTTCTCGGGCTTCGCGATGGCCATCGGCGAGGCCGAAGCGCGCTTTGCCGAAGCGCTCGAGATCATCCTCGAATCCTGGACCGCAAGCGAGCGGTTCTCCCATCGCGGCCGGTTCTGGCGCTTCGACGACATCATGGTCGAGCCCGCGCCGGCGCAGCAGCCGCACCCGCCGCTGTGGATGGCCGCAGGCAGCCCCGCTTCGATCCGCGCGGTCGCCGCGCGCGGCGCCAATCTCCTGCTCGACCAGTTCGCTTCGGTCGACGCGACGGCCGAGCGCCTCGCGTACTTCCGCGCGGCGGTCGCGGCCGAGGGGCGGGCGTTCGATCCGGGAATGGTGGCGGTGGCGCGCAACATCTTCGTTACCGAGAACGCGGCCGAAACGGCGGCAGCGCTCGAACGGCTGCGGCGCCAGCATGCGCACATGATGGCGCTGTCGCAGCATCCCGGGCGGCAGGTGGCCTCGCATATCCTGTCCTACGCCGAGGCGCCGGGCGCGAGCGAGGCGGCGGCGCTCTACGGCACGCCCGATATGGTCGTCCGCGAATTGCGGCGGCTCGAGCAGGCCGGCGTCGAATACGTGCTCCTCAACAGCGGCGGGACCGCGCGCGAAAATCTGCGCCGCTTCGCCCGTCACGTCATGCCGGAATTCAGTCGAGCGCCAGCGTCATCGCCTTGAGATAGGCGCTCTCGGGGAGCGCCGGATGCACCGGATGATCGGGCGCCGCGCCCGCGCTCACCAGGATGCGGCCGGTGCGCTCGGCATCGCCGAGGCCGCGCCGCACCGCCTCGGCGAAATCCTCCGCCGTCACGTTGTGCGAGCACGAGGCCACGAACAGGATGCCGCCCGGCGCCACCAGCGCGGCGGCGAGCCGGACGAGCTTGCGATAGCCGCGCAGGCCCGGTCCCAGATCCTTCTTCGCCTTGACGAAGGCCGGCGGATCGGCGGCCACGACATCGAAGCGCTCGCCCGCGCGGCCGAGCCGCTCCAGCTCGTGGAACGCTTCGCCGCGGGCGAAGCGGCAGCATGACCCCTGATCGTTCAAATCGGCAGAAGCGGCGGCGAGCGCCAGCGCCGGATCGGAGCGGTCGATGCCAAGCACGCGGTCGGCGCCGGCGAGCGCGGCCAGTATGGCAAGGCCGCCAGTGTAGCAATAGACGTCGAGCACGCGCGCGCCGGCGGCAAGCCCCGAGACGAAGCGGCGGTTCTCGCGCTGGTCATAGAACCAGCCCGTCTTCTGTCCGGCAAGCACATCGACAAGATAGCGCGCGCGGTTCTCGCGGATCTCGACCGGTCCCGCGACCGTGCCCAGCGCCGTCCGCGCTTCGTCCTCGAGGCCCTCGATCGCGCGCGCGGTGCCGTCGTTGCGCAGGACGATCGCATCGGGCGCCAGCGCCGCAGCGGCCGCCGCGACGATCTCGCCCTCGAGCCGTGCCATGCCGGCGGTGTTGAGCTGCGCCACCAGCGTCGCGCCATAGCGGTCGATGACGAGGCCCGGCAGCCCGTCGGCCTCGGCATGAACGAGGCGGCCATAGGGCTCGGCATAGAGCCGCCGGCGGAGTGCGAGCGCGCGCTCCAGCCGCGCGATGAAGAAGTCGCGGTCGATCCGCGTGCCCGGATCGCGGTCGAGGAGCCGCGCCGCGACGAGGGCGTTGGGATTGAAGGTGGCGACGCCGAGCGCATTGCCGTCGGCGCCTTTGAGCGTGACGAGGCTGCCGCGCGGCAGCGCCTTCGCCGCCGCATCCATGACGACCTCGTTGGAATATACCCAAGGATGGCCGCCCGCGGCGCGGCGGTGGCGCCCGGCCGCGATGGCGACGACGGGCCGGGTCGCAGGATCGTCGATCATCATCGTCAATCGCCGAGCGCCGCGCCTTCGCGCCGCGGATCGAAGGCGCCGACGAGCCCCGCGCGTGTCACGGCGATGCCGCCGAGGCCGCTCTGGCGCCGGCTCATTTGCACCACATGGCCGCGGGCGGCAAGCGCGGCGGCGAGCGCGGCGGTGTCGGGACGCTCTTCCACCTCGGTCGCGCCGTTGCGGTTGTCGATGTTGGGAAGCGCGATCGCGGCTTCGAGGTCCTTGTGCCAGTCGATCATGCCGACGATGGTCTTGGCGACGTCGTCGATGATGGCCGGCCCGCCGGCGGAGCCGAGGACGAGAAACAACCGGCCGTCCGGCGCGAACACCATCGTCGGCGACATCGCCGAGAGCGGCCGCTTGCCCGGCTCGACCCGGTTGGCGACGGGGCGGCCGTCGCGCTCGGGCAGGAATGAGAAATCGGTCAGCTCGTTGTTAAGAAAGAAACCGCGCACCATCATGCGTGCGCCGAAATCGTTCTCGATCGTCACCGTCATTGCCACCGCATTGCCGTCGCGATCGATCGCGGTGATGGTGCTGGTGGAGGGGAATTCCGGCGCGAACTCGTCGCCCCAATTGTCGCTGTGCCGGCCCGCCGGCTCGCCGGGCGCCGCCGGGCCCGGATGCGCGTGCACGGGGTCGATGAGCTGCGCCCGCGCGGCGAGATAGGCGGGGTCGAGCAGTCCCGCGGCCGGTGCGGCGACGAAGTCGGGATCGGCGAGATAGCGCGCGCGGTCGGCATAGGCCAATCGGCTCGCCTCGGCGAAGAGGTGCCAGGCCGTGACATCGGCGATGTGGCTTTTGAGGTCGAAGGGCTGGAGCAGCCCGAGGATTTCCAGCACCGCGACATCGCCCGAGGGCAGCCCCATGCCGCACACGCGATAGCGGCGATAGACGCGGCACACGGTCGGTCGCTCTTTCGTGCGATAGGCGGCGAGATCGGCGGCGGTGAGATCCCCCGGCGTCGCGGCGTGGGCGACCGTGGCGACGATGTCGCGGGCGATCTTGCCGCGATAGAAGGCATCGGGACCGCGCCGCGCGATGTCCCGGAGCGTCGCCGCGAGCGTGGGATTGACGATTACCGTGCCCGGCGGCTTCGCCGTGCCGTTGGGCAGGAAATAGAGCGCGCGCGCCGCCCGGTCGCGGGGGAGGAAGCGGTCGCGGGCGATGAGCGCCTGGACCCGCGGCGACAGCGCGAAGCCGTGTGCGGCCAGCGCGATCGATGGCGCGATGAGCCGCCGCCACGGGAGGCGGCCGAAACGCTGGTGCACCAGCGCCAGCATGCGCAGCATCCCGGGCACGCCGACCGAGCGCCCGCCGATCACGGCATCGAAGAACGGCAGCGGCTTGCCGTCCGCGTCGAGAAAGCGGTCCGGCCGGGCGGCGGCAGGCGCGGTCTCGCGCCCGTCAAAGGCGGTAAGGCGCCGGTCCTTCGCCGCCCAATGAACGAGGAAGCCGCCGCCGCCGATGCCCGCCGCCTGCGGCTCGAGGATGGTGAGGCTCACCGCCATCGCCACCGCGGCATCGGCGGCGCTGCCGCCTTCGCGCAGGATGTCGCGGCCGATGGCGGCGGCGCGAGGGTCGGCGGCCTCGACCATGTCGTGCGCCGCACGTGTCTCCTGCCCGCGCGCGCAAGGCGCAAGCGCGAGCAGCAGCGCGACGAGAAGCGCGGCCTGGCGCCCGGTCACGGCGCGCTGCTCGGGCGCGCGGAGGCGATGGGCGGCGCGAATTGCGGCTCGACGTCCCAGGGAAAGAGAATCCAGGTGTCCTGGCTCACCTCGGTGACATAGGTATCGACCAGCGGCCGTCCGGCGGGCTTGGCATAGACGGTGGCGAAATGCGCCTTGGGCAGCATCTCGCGCACGGTGCGGGCGGTGTCGCCGGTGTCGACGAGGTCGTCGATGATGAGATAGCCGTCGCCGTCGCCGGGAATCCCCTTCAGCACCTGCATCGCGCGTTGGGTGCGCTCGTCGTAACTGGCGATGCACACGGTGTCGACGAGGCGGATGTCGAGTTCGCGCGCGACGATCGCCGCCGGCACGAGCCCGCCGCGCGTCACCGCGATGATGCCGCGCCACGGCCCCAGCTCCAGCAGCCGCCACGCCAGCGCGCGGGCGTGGCGGTGCAGCTCGTCCCAGGTGACGGGGAAAGTCTTGGCGTGCAGGGGAGCCGTGGCCATGGCCGTCGCTTAGCCGATCCGCCGCGCCGCGTCCATCGGCGCGAGCGCGCATTCAGCGGAGATAGATCCGCACCTCGTCGGTGGCATCGTCCGAAGCAGCGACGGAGGAGAGCGAGATCCGCTCGGACGGCATCCCCATCGCGGCGAGGCTGTGCACCACGCTCGCGAGATCGCGCTGCGCCGCGGTGGTATCGCGCGTCACCGCGACGACGTCGAACTCGACGTCCGGCCGCCGTTCGAGCGCGCCGTGCAGGGCGTCATAGAGCGCGGTGCGGTAATCGGGATCGGCCCGCTCGAAGCGAATGACCACGAACGGCTTGCGCGCCGATGCGGCCTCGGGCGCCGCTGCTGCAAGGATTGCGGCCTTCGCGGGCGGTGGCGGTGCCGCCGTCTCCCAGAATATGTTGTTGGAATAGCCGCACCCGCCGAGCGTTAGCGCGCCGGCCAAGATCGCGATCGCGGGCCCATGTGACATCACGGCGCCACTCTACGAAGCGGGTGCAAGGGCGACAAGCCATTGCCAGGGACAATCGAGGGATCGCACCTGGGCTTTTCGGAGATGGGCTTGGCGGTTGGCGCGATTTTGACGGCAAGCGTCAGAAAATCTTACAGCCGTCCGGACGGTAGACCGCTAACCGATTGATATATCATCTTATACCAAGACGGCTCCATTTTTGCGTGACTCCTTAACGGCGGCATCGTGTAACCATTTTGGGGAATGCCGATTGATAACGCGGCGACGGTCCAAAAAATTGTAGGATCGGTCGGACCGCTCGAGCGGCGAGGCGATACGCGCCGTCCGGGATAGAGGACGAGAGCCATGGCGAAGTTAAACCAACTCGGGATCAAGGTGTTTTCGGACGGCGCCGATTTCGACAGCATGATGGCGATGGCCGCGAACCCGCTCATCAAAGGCTTCACGACCAATCCGACGCTGATGCGCAAGGCCGGGATCGCCGACTACGAGGCCTTCGCCCGCAAGATTCTCGCGGCCATCCCCGACCGGCCGATCTCGCTCGAGGTCTTCGCCGACGACGCCCCTGAGATGGAGCGCCAGGCGCGCCGGATCGCGTCTTGGGGCGCCAACGTCAATGTCAAGATTCCGGTGACGAATACCAAGCGCGAATTCATGGGCCCGCTCATCGCCCGGTTGTCGGCGAGCGGGATCGCGGTCAACGTGACCGCTGTGATGACGCTCGACCAGGTGCGCGGGATCGCCGACGCGCTCGATCCCGGAACGCCGGCCATCGTTTCGGTGTTCGCCGGCCGCATCGCCGATACCGGAATCGATCCGGTGCCGCACATGACCGATGCGCTGGCGCTGCTGTGCGCGCTTCCCAAGGCCGAATTGCTGTGGGCGAGCCCGCGGGAGCTGCTCAATATCTTCCAGGCCGATGCGATCGGCTGCCACATCATCACCGTGACGCCCGACACGCTCGCCAAGCTGTCGCTGGTGGACAAGGACCTCGACGCCTATTCGCTCGAGACCGTGGAGATGTTCTATAAGGACGCTCGCGCGGCCGGGTTCAGCATCGCCTGAGCGGCCTAACCGTCGGACGTTCCGTGCTCGGCGATGAGCGCGGCAGCGTGGGCGAGGTCGCGCGCGGCAAAATCGCCGGTCACGTCGTTTGCGACCGCAACCGGATGATCGGGGGCGACCCGAATGGTGCGCACACCGGCGGCGCGGCCGCAGAACACGTCGCTCGCCCGGTCGCCGATCATCCACGAATCCGCCAGGGTCAGGTCGAAATCCCTCGCCGCCTCGAGCAGGAAATAGGGCGAAGGCTTGCGGCATCGGCACGCGCCGGAATATCCGGCGACGATGCCGTCGGGATGATGATAGCAGTAATAAAAGCCGGCAAAATCGATCGCGGCGGCGGCGAGGCTGTCCTGCAGCCGCGCATGCACGTCGTGGAGCGCGGCGAGCGAGCACTTGGCCTTGGCATAGCTCGGCTGATTGGAAACGAGGAAGAGCAGGTAATTGCGCGCGCGGAGCTGCGCGAGTGCCGTCATGACGCCGGGCAGAAGCGCGAAATCCTCGGGCCGGTGTGGCGATTCATAGGCGCCGGTCGCGGGATTGAAGACGTTGCGGTTGAGGACGCCGTCGCGATCGAGAAACGCGGCCTTGCGCCCCGCTAGACGATCGATTCCCATTTCATCTCGTTCTGCTTCAGGCGCGGGTGCGACACGACGAGGTGCCAGACCACGGCCTGGAACGCCTCGGTATGCGGCGTCACCGTCTCGGCCGAAACCGTGGGAACGATGACGCAGGCGTCCGCGACCTTGGCGGTATAGCCGCCGTCGCGTCCGACCACGCCGACGATCTTTGCCTTGGCCTGCTGCGCCAGCTTCAGCGCCTGAACAATGTTGGCGCTGACGTTCTTCTCGAGATTGCCGCCGCCGACCGAGAATACGAAGACGCAGTCGCCGGCGCGCAGCCGACTGCCTTGCAACCAACGCGCGAACGACGAATCCCAGCCGTCGTCGTTGATGCGGGCGGTCAGTTCCGAGACATTGTCCGTCGGCGTATAGCTTTCGATGCCGGCGATCTTGCGGAAATCGTTCACCGCGTGGCTCGCATGCCCGGCGCCGCCGCCGACGCCGAGAAAAAAGAGCCGTCCTCCCCTGGCGCGCGTCTCGGACAAGATGTCGATGATGCGGTCGACCTGCACCGCATCGATCCGCGCCGCGATGTCCGCGACCTCGCGAAGATATTGCGATGTGTATTCGCTCATGAGGGCGGGTCCGCGCAAGACGAGACGCTGCGGTCGAAAGGCCATTCAATATTAACCGCGGGCGAATGCTAGCACAGTCTGGCGCTGCTCTCCTATGTCAAATTCGGCGAACGGTCCGCGCCGCCGGCGCAAAGCCTTGCGCAGGGACGAGGAAATACGCATAAATAGCGGCTGTTGCCGCAACAAATGCCGGCATCGCCATCCTTGATCGGGCCCGCATGTCTCTCGACCTCCGTCCTGACGCCGGCAGCCGGTACATGATCGTCGGCGGCGCCGGCTTCATCGGCAGCCACTTCGTCGATCATCTCCTGGCCGATTCCGCCGTCGCCCGGGTGACGATCTACGATAATTTTTCCTCGGGCCGGGAATGGCATTTCGCCGATCATGTTCGCGACCCGCGCTTTCGCTGCGTGCGCGGCGACGTGGCGGAATTGGACCCGCTCGTTGCTGCCATGGCGGGCCACGACACGGTCATCCATCTCGCGTCCAATCCCGACATCGCGCGGGCGGCGACCGAGCCGGAGATCGACTTCTATCAGGGCACGCGTCTCACCAACAACGTGGTCGAGGCGATGCGCCGGGCGGGCGTCCGCCGCATCCTCTATGCCTCGGGCAGCGGCGTCTATGGCGATCTCGGCGCGGCCGAGGCGCACGAGGATCACGGGCCGCTCTTGCCGATCTCCACCTATGGCGCGAGCAAGCTCGCCGGCGAGGCGCTGATCAACGCCTATTGCTTCATGTTCGGCCTCAGCGGCTGCGCCTTCCGCTTCGGCAACGTGGTCGGCCCGCGCCAGACCCACGGCGTCGGGCTCGATTTCGTCCGCAACCTGCTCAAGGACCCGACGCAGCTTCGCATTCTCGGCGACGGCACGCAGAGCAAATCCTACGTCCACGTCTCCGACATCGTCGCCGCCGTGCTGCACGCCAATCGTCATGCGCCCCGGGATTTCGACGCCTACAACGTCGCCACTGGCGATTACATCACCGTGACCGAGATTGCCGAACTGGCGGTTGCGTGTCTCGGACTCGCGGCGAAGCCCCGCTTCGACTATGCCGGCGGCGATCGCGGCTGGAAGGGCGATGTGCCGATCGTCCGGCTCAATACCGATCGCATCAAGGCGCTGGGCTGGTCCTGCCGGCGCGACAGCGCGGGCGCGCTGCGGGCGGCGATGCTCTCGCTCATCGCCGACATCCGCGATGGCCGTCTCTGAGCCCCTGCCGGCGCTGGCGCTGCTCGCGGGCGGGCTTGCAACGCGGCTGCGCCCCATCACCGCGACCATCCCCAAATCCATGGTCGAGGTTGCGGGCGCACCCTTCATCGCCCATCAGCTTCGCCTCCTCGCGCGCGAGCGCATCGGCGACATCGTCGTCTGCGCCGGATTTCTCGGCGCGCAGATCGAAGCATTCCTCGGCGACGGCGCGGCCTTCGGCTGCCGCGTGCGCTATTCGCGTGACGGCGACAAGCTGCTCGGCACCGGCGGTGCCCTGCGGCGGGCGCTGCCGCTCCTCGGCGAGCGATTCCTGGTGATGTATGGCGATAGCTATCTCGACACCGATTTCGCCGCGGTCGATCGCGCCTTCCGCCGCTCGGGGAAGCCGGCGCTGATGACGGTTTTCCGCAACGAGGGCCGCTGGGACACCAGCAACGTCGAATTCGCCGACGAGGTCATCCGGCGCTACGACAAGACGAACCGGACCCCGGCGATGCGGCACATCGATTGGGGCCTCGGCATGTTCGACGCCGCCGCGATCCGTACGCGCCCCGATAGCGAAGCCTTCGACCTTGCCGATCTCTACCGCGACCTCGCGGCCCAGGGACGCCTCGCCGGCTTCGAGGTTCATCAACGCTTCTATGAAATCGGCTCGCCGGCGGGGCTCGAGGAAGCCGGCGAATTCCTTCGGCGCGCCCATCCTTTGGCGGGAGAAACGCGATGATCATCACGCGGACGCCGCTGCGCATATCGATCGGCGGCGGCGGCACCGATCTGCCGTCCTACTACCGCGAATTCGGCGGCTTCGTCATCTCGGCCGCGATCAACAAATACGTCTACATCACCATCAACCGCGCCTATTTCCCGGGCTATTTCCTCAAATATTCGGAGCTGGAGCACGCCCAGTCGCATGACGACATCCGCCACCCGCTCATTCGCGAGGCGCTCAAGCTCCACGCCATGCCGCGCAATCTCGAGATCGTCAGCGTCGCCGACGTGCCGGGCGGGACCGGGCTCGGCTCGTCGGGCACGTTCCTCGTCGGCTTGAACCACGCCTGCCACGCCTTCAAGCGCGATCCGGTCAATGCCGAGACGCTCGCCCGCGAGGCGATCGAGATCGAGATGATCCGGCTCGGCGAGCCCGTCGGCAAGCAGGATCAATACATCGCCGCCTATGGCGGCCTCACCTGCCAGGACTACCGTCCGGACGACAGCGTCGTCATCACGCCGCTCGCGATGAGCCAAGCGGCGCTGTGGGAGCTGCGGGATTCGCTGATGATGTTCTTCGTCGGCTATACCCGCGCCGCGTCCGACCTGCTCCAGGACCAAAAGAAGAAATCGGAAGCGGGCGACGCCCGGATGATCGAGTCCCTGCACTTCGTCAAGGAACTCGGGCAGGAGATCAAGACCGTGCTCGAAGCCGGCGACGTCGCGCGCTTCGGCGCGCTCATGCACGAGCATTGGCTGCGCAAGCGCGGCCGCTCCGACGGCATGTCGAGCGACCGGATCGACGCGCTCTACGAGCTCGGCCGCACGAATGGCGAAGTCACCGGCGGCAAGCTCGTCGGCGCCGGCGGCGGCGGGTTTCTGCTGTTCCACACCCGCGACCGCCGGCGCCTGCGTGCCACGATGGCCGAGGCCGGGGTCGAGGAGATGGATTTCACCTTCGACTTCGACGGCTCGGTCGTGCTGCTGCGCGACCATTGATGGTCGCGCGCGCGGCATGTCCTACGGCACGGAAAAGCTCAAAATCATCCTGCGGGACCATGTCCTGCCAGGCTTTGTCTTCCGCCTGCGCGCGGCGCTTCAGGGTGTGCCGGATGCGCGTCTCTACGCGCCGACATTCGAGCCCTGGCGCGGCCTGCCGGAATTTCAGGCGGTCTATGACGAGGTCAAGGCGCATACGCTGCTCGGCGCGGAGCGCGTGTGGATTCTTTACGCGCTCGCCCGCCAAGCCCTGGCCGTGGACGGCGACTTTCTCGAAGCCGGCGTCTATCGCGGTGGCACCGCTCGTCTCCTTCGCCGCGTGGCCGAGCGCGCAGGCGCGGCGCGGCACCTCCACCTCTTCGACACGTTTGCCGGCATGCCGAAGACCGACCCGCAGCGCGACAAGCACCGCGAGCGGGACTTCCTCGATACGAGCCTCGAATCCGTCTCGAAATTCGTTGCGGGGGGGGGGGAGGTTGAATATCACGCTGGGCTCATCCCGGATACGTTCCGGGGCCTTGAGGACAACCGCTTTGCTTTCGCGCATATCGACGTCGATATCTATCGCTCGGTCGCGGATTGCTGTGCCTTCGTCTACCCCCGGACGACCCAGGGCGGCATCATTCTCTTCGACGATTACGGCTTTCCTTCCTGCCCCGGGGCGCGGCAGGCGGTGGACGAATTCTTCGCCGACAAGCCCGAATACCCGCTCGTGCTGGCCACCGGGCAGGCGGTGGTGATTCGGGCGAACGGCAACGGATGAGGCATGATGCAGGCGACGCAGGCGCAGGCCACGCGAGGGGCGGATCGCGGCGACGATATCTCGGTCGTCATGATCACCATGAACGAGGAGAAGGCGGTCGGCAAGGTCATCGCCGACATCAAGGCCGCGCTCCCCGGTGCCGAGATCGTGATCGTCGATTCGAGCCGCGACGCCACGCCCGACATCGCCCAGGCGATGGGCGCGCGCGTCATCCGCCAGTTCCCTCCCAAGGGCTATGGCCGGGCGATGGACCTTGCGCTGCGCTCGTTCACGCGCGCCGTGGGGGTGACGATGGATTGCGACGACACCTATCCCGTCGATCGGATCGGCCCGATGGCGCGGATGGTGCTCGACGAGGGCTTCGACCTGGTCGACGGCTCGCGCCTCGAGCGCAAGCCCGAGGCGATGCCGTGGCTCAATTACTTGGCCAATTGGGGTTTCGCGCTGGCCGCCTCGGCGCTGTTCGGGCAGCGGCTCACCGATCTGCACAGCGGCATGCGCGCCTATCGCAAGGGGCTGGTCGAGCGCCTGGGGTGCGATCCGGCGGGGCCGGCGCTGCCGGTCGATCTGCTCCTGCGCACGCTGCGCCAGGGATTCCGGGTCAAGCCCGTCTTCATCGCCTATCGCGAGCGCATCGGGGTGAGCACGATGCGGCCGCTGCAAAGCGCCTGGTGGACGGGAAAGCGCATCCTCGGCGCGCGCTTCAGCCCGAAGCGTCCGCTGCTGCCACGATGACGATGCGAAAAGCGAGCAGCCCGCGCCACAGCCGCGCCACGCCATATTCCGCCGGCAGGAGCCAGCGCTCGTAGAGGCGATAGGCCGGCGACCGCAGGATCGCCTCGGGATCGGGCGCGGCGCCGCCTTCGTTTCCCGCGAAGAAGCGTTTGATGAGCGGCAGGAACGGCCGCACGATTCCTGGCGCATGATCGACCGCGAGTACCGCGAGCCCCGCCTCGCGCACCAGGATCTGCGCCGTACGGAAGGTGAAGAAGCGCAGATGCGTGCGGTCCATCACGCCGCTGTCGGCATAATCGAACCGGCCGACGAGCAGCGCCAGCCGCCGGTCCCACGACGCGATGTTGGGGAGCGAGATCACGACGCGGCCGCCGGGCGCGAGAAAGCGCCGGTAGCGCCGCAGCACCCGCAGCGGGTCGGCCACATGCTCGAGCACGTCGGCGAAGAGCATGACATCGAAGCGCCGCCCGCCGAGCGCGGCCGCGACCGCTTCCTCGTCGGCAAGATCCGCCGCCAGCACCTCGTCGAGCCGCTGGCGCGCCATCTGCAGCGCGTCGCCGTGGCGTTCGATCCCGGTGACGCCGAAGCCCAG
>DATKQE010000025.1:0-18190 GCA_035532935.1 Allostellaceae bacterium | reverse complement strand
GGATGGGCCAAAATCATTCCCACTCGATCGTGCCGGGGGGCTTCGAGGTCACGTCATAGACGACACGATTGATGCCCTTCACCTCGTTGATGATGCGGGTCGCGGTGCGGGCGAGGAAATCGTGGGCAAAGGGAAACGAATCCGCGGTCATGCCGTCGGTCGAGGTCACCGCGCGCAGCGCGCAGACATGGTCGTAGGAGCGCATGTCGCCCATCACGCCGACCGTCTTCACCGGCAGCAGCACGGCAAAGGCCTGCCAGATCGCATCGTAGAGACCGGCGAGGCGGATCTCCTCGAGATAGATGCGGTCGGCCTGGCGCAGGATGTCGAGCTTTGCCGCGGTCACCTCGCCGGGGATGCGGATGGCGAGCCCGGGGCCGGGAAAGGGATGGCGCCGCACCAGCGCCTCGGGCAGGCCCAGCTCGCGCCCCAGCGCGCGGACTTCGTCCTTGAACAGCTCGCGCAGCGGCTCGACCAGCGTCAGGTTCATTCGCTCCGGCAGGCCGCCGACATTGTGGTGCGATTTGATGGTGACGCTGGGACCGCCGGCGACGCTCACCGATTCAATCACGTCGGGATAGAGCGTCCCTTGCGCCAGGAAGGCGGCGCCGCCGATCGTGGCCGCCTCGGCCTCGAAGACGTCGATGAAGGTGGCGCCGATGATCTTGCGCTTCGCTTCGGGATCGCTGACGCCGACGAGCTTGCCGAGGAACAGCGCCGCCGCGTCGCGATGGACGAGCGGGATGTTGTAATGGTCGCGGAACAGCGTCACTACCTCTTCCGGCTCGCCCGCGCGCAACAGCCCGGTATCGACGAAGATGCAGGTGAGGCGCTCGCCCAGCGCCTCGTGCAGCAGCGCGGCCACGACCGAGGAATCGACCCCGCCCGAAAGCCCGCACACCACGCGGCCGTCGCCAACCTCGCGCCGCACCCGCGCCACCGCGTCATGGCGGAACGCCGCCATGCTCCAATCGCCGCGGCAGAGCGCGACGCGATGGGTGAAGTTGTGCAGCAACGCCGCCCCCTGCGGCGTGTGCACCACCTCGGGATGGAACTGCACCCCGTAGAAGCGGCGGCGGTCGTCGGCGATGGCGGCAAAGGGCGCGCCCTCGCTCACCGCGACGACGCGGAACCCCGGCGGCAGCGCCTCGACGCGGTCGCCGTGGCTCATCCATACCTGCTCGCGCGCGCCCTTGGGCCACAGCCCGGCAAAGAGCGCGCAATCGTCCACCACCTCGACGAAGGCGCGGCCGAACTCGCGGTGATCGGCGGCGACGACGCGGCCGCCCAATTGCGCGCACATCGCCTGCTCGCCATAGCAGATGCCGAGCACCGGCACGTCCAGCTCGAACACCTTCGCCGGCACGCGCGGCGCCGCCGCCTCGGTCACCGAGGCCGGCCCGCCCGACAGGATCACGGCCCGGGGCGCGAAGGCGGCGATCCGCTCGGCACTCATCGTGTAGGGATGGATCTCGCAATAGACGCCGCTCTCGCGTACCCGGCGGGCGATGAGCTGCGTCACCTGGCTGCCGAAATCGAGAATGAGAACGCGGTCGGTCATGGGCCGGCCATCATTGTCTCGGGCGGCAACGGGCGCAAGCCTTTGCCACGCGAATCGGCCGCCGCCGCGCGCCGCCCCATGATGGCGACGAAGAATCCGTCGGTGCCATGCCGCAACGGCGTGAGGCGCAACATCTCGCCCTTCGCCGGGCAGTCGCCGCCCACCGTTGCGGCCCATACCGGCGCGACCGGCATGAGCGCAAAATCGCCGTGCGCAGCGAGGAAGCGCGCGACCTGTGCCTCGTTCTCCTCGTTCAGCAGCGAACAGGTGACATAGACGAGGCGTCCGCCCGGCCGCACGAGCCGCGCGGCGCTGTCGAGAATGTCGGCCTGAAGCGCCGTAAGCTCCGCGAGATCGCCCGGCGTGAGCCGCCACTTGGCGTCGGGGTTGCGCCGCCACGTCCCCGTCCCGGTGCAGGGCGCATCGACGAGCACGCGGTCGAAGCCGGCGCCATGCCGCTTCACCCACTTGTCCCGGGCCGAGGCGAGCGCGTGGCGCTGGACGATGCTGGCGCCGGCGCGGCGCAGCCGCTCGGTCGCGCGCTCGAGCCGCCGCTCGGCGATGTCGCAGGCGACGAGATGGCCGCGGTTCTCCATCGCCGCCGCGAGCGCCAGCGTCTTGCCACCGGCGCCAGCGCAAAAATCGGCGACGCGCATGCCGGGCTGCGCATCGACCAGAAGCGCCGCGAGTTGCGCGCCCTCGTCCTGGACCTCGACCAGGCCGCGTCGGAAGCATTCGAGCGTCGCCAGCGGAATGCGCGCGAAGACGCGCAGCCCCAGCGGCGAGAGCCGCGTCCGCCCCGCCTCGACCCCTTCGGCCGCCAGCGCCGCAAGCGCGCCCTCGCGGCCGGTCTTGAGGCGGTTGGCGCGGAGGTCGAGCTGTGCCTCGTCCTGCATCGCCGCCATCTCGCGCGCGAGGTCGCGGCCGAGCGCGGCGCCGAGATGCGGCTCGAGCCAGTCAGGGTAGTTGCCGCGCACCGGCGCTGGCATGTCGCGGTGCAGGAGGTCGCGACCGGCAAGCGACGCCAGCATCGCGCGCTCGCGCGGATCGAGCGGGGCCGGCCGGAACCGGTCGCCGTCGCAGGCGCGCGCCACCGCCTCCGGCGTCCATTCCTCGATCAGCACCAGCGCCGCCAAAAGGCGCGGGCGCGCTGCCGGCGCCGTTCCGCCGCCCGCCCGCGCCATCCACCAGTCGAGCGCGGCGCGATGCCGCAGCACGGCATAGATATGCGCGGAAATGGCGGCGCGGTCCTTGACGCCGGCGAAGCGGTGGCGGCGGAAATACCCACCGACGATATCGTCGGCCGGCGCCCGGCCCGCCTCGATCGCGGCCAGAAGCCCGATCGCCGCCGCGACGCGCGCGCCCGGAGTCATGCCTGGTCACCCGACGCAAAGCCGCGCGGCCAAGGCGATCCGGCCGCCGCAGAATTGATTGAAGTCATTGGTTTCACGGCAAAAATTGGCTTCGTCTGGGGATTTTAGCGATGTTGCGCGCAGTTCCGCCACCGGTATCGCCGTGAACGTTTCCGCCGCCCATCAAGATGCTTGCCGCGTGCGGACGGATTTCAGCACGATCTGAATGATCTTGCGGGATGCAGCGCGCGTATCGCCGAGCCAAGTCGCCCGGTTCCGCCCCGGCATCGGCGGTCGAAGCCTGCTACTCTGGCGGCATGGGTTCCATCTTGAATCAGCGGCGCGGGATCATGATTGCGTTGAAGGCCGCCTAGCCATGCGGCTGCGGCAGCGATGCCTCTACCAGTTCGGCTTCCGGCTCGCGTTCATTGCGCTCGCGATCCAAGCGTCGATCCCCTTCCTCCTGGCGGTCGAGATTCAGGCCTATACGGCGGCGGCGGAGTCCGTCGTCATCGCGCAGAACCTCTGCGCCCACAACGGGACGAGCCGACCGTCCGATCGGTCGCCGGGGCATGACTGCAACCTCGCCGGTTGTCCGCTCTGCACCACGCTTGCTGCGTTGACGTCGTTCGGGCCGCCCGGCGAGAGCGGCATGAGCGTTCCGGTCGTCGCCGCCAGCAGGGCTCCGGCGACTGGCGACGATTGGCGTTCCACGCCGCCGTTTTCCACCCATCCCTATCGATCGCGCGCACCACCCTTGGCTTGAGATTCCTGTCGTTACAAGGGGCTCGCCGCGCCGCCATCGCCGCGCGGCGCGGCGCGGTCCCGCATGGAACTCGACCAACGGATGGAACAACACCATGAGCTTCGACTTTCGCCGGACGGCGCCGCTGGGTGCCGTCCTTGCCGCGCTGAGCCAACAGGCGCAGGCGCATGGATTCGCGGGCGACCGCTTCTTTCCGGCGACGATCCAGACCGACGATCCCTTCGTCGCCGACGAAATGTCCCTGCCCACGCTTACCAAGAACCCGACCGACGCGACGGGCGGACAGTCCTATTCGGTCGAAACCGACATCGCGAAGCGGCTGACGCCCGATTTCGGGCTGACGGCCGCTTATGCATGGAACTATTTCCAGCCGAAGGGCATGCGGGCGACGCACGGTTTCGGCAGCCTGACGACCGGCGCGCAGTATCAGCTTTTCATTGATGCCCCGCACGAGTTCATGGGGCTCGTCGGGCTCGACGTCACCTGGGGCCACACCGGCGCGGTCAACTCGGGCGGCGCCGACGACCACACCACGCTGTCGCCGACCTTCGATTTCGGCAAAGGCTTCGGCGACCTGCCCGAGTCGCTGCCGTGGCTGCGGCCCTTCGCCATCACCGGCAATCTCTCGGTCGACTTCCCCACCAAGGTCAACAGTGCAGGCACCCTCAATCCGGCCGTCTTCAATGCCGGCTTCGCGATCGAATACAGCCTCGAGTTTCTTCAGCATCATGTGCGCGACGTCGGGATTCGCGCCCCATTCGACCGGATGATCCCGCTGGTCGAGGTCACGACGGCGACCCCGCTCAACCGCGGCTTCAACGCGGATGCGGGCATGACGAACGGGACCGGGAATGCGACCACAGGCATGATCGCGCCCGGCGTGATCTGGGCGGGACAGTATTACCAGATCGGCGCGGAGGCGCTCATTCCTTACGGGCAGGGTCAGGGTCACGGCTTCGGCGGGGTCGTCCAATTCCACATCTTTCTCGACGACCTGTTTCCCGACTCCATCGGCAGACCCCTGTTCGCGAGGTGATCCATGTCAGCAAACCTTCTCGCGCGCCTTGGTCTTGCCTGCGCGCTGATCGTCGCAGCCGTTCCGGCGGCGCGCGCCCATGCCTTTCTCGACCATTCCGATCCGGCCGTCGGCAGCACGCTTCACGCGCCGCCGAAGCAGGTGCGGATCTGGTTCACCGAGGCGCTCGAACCGCCCTTCAGCTCGATGACCGTGACTGATGCATCGGGACGATCGGTCGGGCAAGACAAGGCCAAGGTTGATCCCAAAAATCCGGCGCTGCTCGAGATCGGCCTGCATCCGCTGCCGCCGGGCACCTACCGGGTGAACTGGCGCGTCGTCTCGGTGGACACACACCCGACCGAAGGCAATTTCACCTTCACGGTCAAGCCATGACCGGCGCGATGGAAGCGGCGCTCGTCGCGGTGCGGTTCGTGCAGTTCACCGCGGCATTCGTGCTGTTGGGCTCGCCGGCCTTCGCCCTCGCGCTCGCCGCCGGGTTTTCCGCCCGCTCGGCGGTGCGCCAGGAATTCGACCGCTGGCTGCGGCGAAGCCTGCTCGCCGCCGCCGGCGCAGCGCTCGTCACGGCGGCGCTGTGGCTCGATCTCGAAGCCGTCATCATGGGCAACGGCTGGGGCCAGGCCGTGGACACCGGCACGATCGCCATCGTGCTGTTCGGGACGTTGTTCGGTCGCGCCTGGTGCTGGCACATGGGCATCGGCATCGTGCTCCTCGGCAGCATCGTGCTACTGCCCGCGCGGAGCAGCACCACCATCCTCCTGGCCCTGCTCGCCGCCGTTTTCGTCGCGGGCCTCGCCTGGGCCGGACACGCCGTCATGCATCCCGGCGCCAGTCACCTCATCGTCCAGGTAACGCATCTTCTGGCCGGCGCCATATGGCTGGGCAGCCTGCCGGCATTGCTGCACGTCGCGACGAAGGCGCGGTTCAACCGGTCGGAGGATTGGGAGGATGCCTTGCGGCACGTGCTGCCAATTTATTCCCGCGCCGGGTATGTCGCGGTCGGCTTGGTGCTGCTGACGGGCATTCTCAACTGTTGGTACCTCGTCGGCAGCATCGGCCGGCTCGCGACGACCCCCTATGGCCACGTGCTCGTTGCCAAGATCGCGCTGGTTCTGATCATGGTGGGGATCGCCGCCATCAATCGCTTCGTGCTGCTGCCGGAGATCGAGACGCGGGGGCGCGGCGACGAACACCGGCTCGCGGTGCGCCGGCTGCGCTGCAGCGTCGCCGTGGAATTGGGAATGAGCGCGCTCGTTCTCGCCGCCGTCAGCCTGCTCGGCATCCTGCCGCCGGCCCTGGCGCCCTGACTAGGCGTCACGGTCTTGCCCGCGCGGGAACCGGCATGCAGTGACTCCGACAATTCAGCGGGGCACCGCCCGTGCCACGCTCTCAACGATCCGGGGGTCATATGTTCCCCCGCGAAGCGCGATTAAGTGCGTCCATTGAATCAGCCGCCATCAGCGCACGACGAAGCCACGGGAAATTGCACCCCCACGGCCCGGCGCGGGTCTTCGGTTGCAGCCCAGGAATTTGCGCGCGGCAGGACGCGGACGGAGCGGATGGCGGGGACTCGCCCGCCCGCTACGCCCCCAGCCGATAGTTCGGCGTTTCGCGCGTGATGTCGATATCGTGGACGTGGCTCTCGCGCAGGCCCGAGGCGGTGATGCGGACGAAGCGGCAGTTGCATTGCATCTCGGCGATGGTGCGGTTGCCGGTATAGCCCATCGCCGCCCTGAGGCCGCCGACGAGTTGATGGACGACGGTGCCGACCGGGCCCTTGTGCGGCACCTGGCCTTCGACCCCCTCCGGCACCAGCTTCAGCGCGCTCGTCACTTCCTGCTGGAAATAGCGGTCGGCCGAGCCGCGCGCCATGGCCCCGACCGAGCCCATGCCGCGATAGGATTTGTAGCTGCGGCCCTGATAGAGAAAGACCTCGCCCGGGCTCTCGTCGGTGCCCGCGAAGAGCGAGCCCAGCATGGCGCAGTCGGCGCCCGCTGCGATCGCCTTGGCGAGATCGCCCGAGAACTTGATGCCGCCGTCGGCGATCACCGGCACGCCGCGCTTGCGGCACGCCTCGACCACGTCGAGGATGGCGGTGAGCTGCGGCATGCCGACGCCGGCGATGATCCGCGTGGTGCAGATCGAGCCCGGGCCGATGCCGACCTTGACCGCATCGGCGCCCGCCTCCATCAGCGCCTCGGCGCCCTCGGACGTCGCGACGTTGCCGGCGATGATCTGGGTCGAGTTGGACAGCCGCCGGATGCGCCGCACCACCTCGATGACACGGGCGGAATGGCCGTGCGCGGTGTCGACGACCAGCACGTCGACGCCGGCATCGAACAGCGCCTCGGCGCGCTCTACGCCTTCGGGGCCGGTGCCGGTGGCGGCGGCGGCGCGCAGCCTTCCGTGCGTGTCCTTGCAGGCGTTGGGAAAGCGTTCCGACTTCTCGATATCCTTGACCGTGACGAGGCCGACGCAGCGATAGGCATCGTCGACGACGATGAGCTTTTCGATGCGGTGCTGATGCAGGAGGCGCTTGGCGTCCTCGCGCTTTACCGTCTCGCGCACGGTGACGAGCTTGTCCTTGGTCATCAGCTCGCGGATCGGCTGACGGGGGTCGGTCGCGAAGCGCACGTCGCGGTTGGTGACGATGCCGACCAGCCGGTGCGAGCCGCGCTCGACCACCGGGATGCCCGAGATACGGTTGTCGGCCATCAGCTTCAGCGCGTCGGCGAGCGTTTCGTCGGGGCCGACGGTCACGGGATTGACCACCATCCCCGCCTCGAACTTCTTCACCTTCCGCACTTCGTTCGCCTGCGCATCGATGCCGAGATTGCGGTGGATGACACCGAGCCCGCCCGCCTGCGCCATGGCGATGGCGAGCGGGCTTTCGGTCACCGTGTCCATGGCGGCGGAGATGACGGGAATGCCGAGCGTGACCTCGCGCGTCAGGCGCGTATGCGTATCGGTCTCGGTCGGCAGCACTGCGGAGGCCGCAGGCACCAGCAGGACGTCGTCGAAAGTGAGCGCCTGGCGGATATCCATGCTGCCTCCCGATCAGGGTTGGCGATGCACTATACACCACAGCCCCGACAAGGGAAGCGCCGGGCACGCAATGCTACGATGCGCCACGGAACCCCTGGGCGACGACATAGACCTCGGCCGATTCGGCTCGGCTCGCCGGTGGCTTGGCATGGCGCACGCGGACGAAGTCGCGCTTCAGCGCGGCCAGCAGCGTCGCCGTGGTGCCGCCCTGATAGACCTTGACGACGAAGCTGCCGCCCGGCGCGAGCACGGTGCATGCGAACGCATGGGCCGCCTCGGCCAGGGCGACGATGCGCAGATGGTCAGTCGCGGCATGGCCGGTGGCGGGCGCCGCCATGTCCGAGAGCACGACGTCGGCACGCCCCGCGAGCGCCGCGGCGATTGCCGCCGGCGCGACCGGGTGGAGGCAATCGAGCGCCAGCACCTGCGCGCCCGCGACCGGCGCCAGCGCCAGGCAATCGACCGCGACGACGCGGCCGGCGCCGGACTCGGCCCCCACGCGCGCCACCGCCACCTGGGTCCAGCCGCCGGGGGCGGCGCCCAGATCCACGACGCGCGCGCCCGGCTTCAAGATTCGGAAGCGGTCGTCGAGTGCGATCAGCTTGAATGCGGCGCGCGAGCGGTAGCCGAGACGGCGCGCCTCGCGCACATAGGGATCGTTGAGCTGGCGCGCGAGCCACTCGGTCGAGGACAGCTTGCGGCGGGCGGCGGTCTTGACCCGCACCGCCGCGCTGCGCGGCGCCCGCGCGCCGCCGCCGCGTCCCTTGCCGCGTCCTGTCGTCACCCGCAGACGCCGCCGAAGAAACCCTGCAGAATCCCCTCGCGCACACCGCGATCGGCGACGACCAGACTTCCCACCGGCCAGGCAAGGCAGATCGCCTCGAGGATGGCACAGCCGGCCAGAACCAGATCCGCGCGCTCGGGGCCGATGCAGGGATGGGCCGCGCGCTCGTCCCAGGTGAGCGTGGCGAGACGGCGCGAGGCGCCGAGGATGTGGTCGAAGCCGAGCACCGAGCCATCGACCCGGTTGCGGTCATAGCGCGGCAAGTCGAGATGAACGCCGGCCAGCGTCGTCACCGTGCCGGAGCTGCCGAGGAGTTGCATCCGGCCCGCCTCGGCCTGGGTGGCGATGGCATGCTTGGCCTCGAACGGCGCGAGCGCCACGCGCAATTCCGCGACCATGGCGGCATAGGTCGCCGCCGACACGTCATGACCGCCATAACGGTCGGCAAGCGTCACCACGCCATGCGGCAGCGAGACGAACCCGACCAGCGCCGCCGCTTCGGGCGCGCCGCCGCCAAGCGCAAGCCAAGCCAGCTCGGTCGAGCCGCCGCCGATGTCGAACACCAGGGCATAGGGCATGCGCAGATCGAGCAGCGGCGCACAGCCGGCGACGACGAGGCGCACTTCCTCGTCGCTCGAGATGATCTCCATGCGGATGCCGGTGTCGCGGCGGACGCGCTCGACGAACTCGCCGCAATTGGTGGCGCGCCGGCACGCCTCGGTCGCGACATAGCGCGCCCGCCCGGCGCTGCTGCGCGCGACCTTGGCGGCGCAGATTCTGAGCGCGGCGATGGTCCGGTTCATAGCCGCATCCGAGAGCCGCCCCGACGCCGCCAGCCCCTCGCCCAGCCGTACGATGCGCGAAAACGCGTCGATGACGTGGAAGCCGTCGCCGCGGCGGCGCGCCACCAGGAGGCGGCAATTGTTCGTGCCGAGATCGAGCGCCGCACAAATGTCCGCCCGCCCCTCGCGCAGGGGCGGCGGTACCGCAGGAAAGGACGGCGGCTGCGACACGGACGGGACCCAATTCTGGCGCGGCGGCGCCACAGGCCCCGCCGAAACTTCTTATAATAGCGCAACCGTCCGGCGCTTTCAAAGCCGGACGCATTGTGCTATCAAGCGCGCCACTACAGTACCCGCGTTGGGGGATCGTCTAACGGTAGGACAGCGGACTCTGACTCCGCCAGTCTAGGTTCGAATCCTAGTCCCCCAGCCAAACTGGATGCCCAGGCGAAATGGCGCCATCGGGACCGGCCAGCCGAGCCACGATCGCTGCAGTTTCGGCCAATAAGTCAAACGGTTGGCGGAGCGTGGTCGTGAGCACCCCGTGTTGCCACGTCGAGTTCGAAACCACGAATTTCAGCAGCTTGTACTTCTCCTCGGGGCCTTGTTGGTCGAAGAGCCGCCGGGCGTCTTGGGCCAATTCGAGGAGCCGAACACCGCTTTCGAGATAGTCTCTGTCCGCAGTATCGATCAGCCCGATTTCATGCTCGCAGCGAAGCTGCTCGTCGCGCCATTGAGCGGACATGCGCCGGAAGAAGGCGTCGTCGATCTTGCCGTCGAGCTTGTCGATATACATCGCGTGGATGCGGTTCTGGAGACGCTCCCGCTCCGCACGATGGCGTTCGATCGCTGCGTCGCATTCCTGCTTCTGTTCGGTATGGCTGTCACGCAGCGCCTTTCGCACCCACTCGAAGACCTCTTCGTTGAAGCGAAGGCTCCCAAGCACTTTCGAGAACTCGGCTTCGAGCACCTCTTCACGCACATAGGGCTCGCCGCATTTCCCCTTGAAGCCGGTGCAATGGTAATAGACGTACTTTCCTTTCTTGCGCTCGCCGACAAGCGAGCATCCGCAGTGGCCGCAGGTGATGAGGTGCGAGAAGGCGAACTCGTGTTTCGCGTGTCGATGCTTCGTAGCATGCCGGCCGTCCAGAACACCCTGCACGCGCTCCCATAGCTCCCGAGTGATGAGGGCCTTGTGCTGTCCCCGAAAGCGGCGGCCCTTCCATTCGAATTCGCCCGTGTAGATGCGGTTGCGCAGAACCGTGTGAACAGCGCTGACTGGCACGGTCGCGCCGGTCCGACGATACGTCAGCCCCATAGCACGAGCATTTTCCGCAACCACCTTGAGCGATATGGTGCCTGTCACATACCAGTAGAACATGTGCGCAACGATCGGCGCTACTTCAGGGTCGGGCTCGATGATCTTCTTGCCGTGTGGTGCCGTCACGTTCCGGTATCCGAGGGGCGCCTTGGTCGGCCAGATGCCTTGCTCGGCCTTCTCCTGCATTCCCTTGCGCGCTTCCTCCGAGAGGTTATCGATGTAGTTCTTTGCCATCAGCACCTTGATGCCATGCATGAACTTCTCGGAAGATCGGGAGTCGCGGGAGAGAAGAAAGCCTTCTTTCACAAAGTGGATCTCGACATCGAGCTCGTCGAACGTGACCCAATCTTTGAGGTTACGATAGAGTCGATCGGTCTTTTCCACTAGCAAGGTGCGGACACTCGGGCGCTTGCGGAAATACTTCACCATCTCGCCGAAGCTGGTCCGCCCGCTCTGTCTCGCCGTCTCGATGTCAACGTATTCTTCGAGGATCGCGATACCGTTCGTCGCGGCGTACTCGCGCAGCAGTTTGAGCTGAGCCGGAATGGAGAAGCCTTCCTTCTCCTGCTCCTTGGAGGAAACGCGTGCATAGAGGAGCGCTTTCACCGTCTCTTTGATAGGCTTAGCCTTCGCTTTACCACTCATCGCTCATCGCTCTCCGATGACCGAGACCGTCTCCCCTTCGGCGTTGGGTCATCTGGTCCGCCCGCCGCTTCGGCCAAGGCGATCACCTTATCACGAAACCGGCTTCGGTGCCCCTCGCCGATCTTGCGCAGGAAGCGCTGGTCGGCGGTGACAAACCGACAATCATTCTCGACCGCCAGCGCGAGATAGAAGCAGTCGTATGCCGGATGATCGAGTTCGATCGCAATGCGGGTCGCGGCCTCCAGCAAGGACCGAGTCGGCAGCAGTTCGATTTCCGCCGCTTGTAGGAGCCGGGCCGCGAGAAGTGCTTCCTCCTTGGAAAGCTCGTCTCGCTGGACCTTCTTCCAAAGAATGTTCGCGCACTCGGCGCCTAGGAGCTCGGGCGCAATCAGCTTCGCCTGTTGTCGAAGGGCCAGCGCTTGCGGCGTCCCTTCTTCTTCGACCACCCATTTGACGGCGATGCTGGCGTCGATGACGAGTATGCTCACCGCTCGTCGCGTCCCTCACGGAGCAGTATCTCCGACGGAGTTTGCTTCCGGCGCTTCGTAAGCTTGCGCAAATCGGCGGCGAGCTTGTCGAAGGACGGTTCGTCCTCGCCGGCGAGCGCCTGGCGGAGGATTTCTCGATGCTCGGCCTCAGTCGAGCGGCCATGCCGGGTAGCTCGTCGTTTCAGCTTGGCGATCAACTCGTCATCCAGATTGCGCACATGCAGGTTTCCAGCCATTCGGCCCTCCGTGAGATCATTGACATCAACGATCTCATTTTGGGTGCATTCTGTCAAGAATGCCTGATCTGGCTTACCGCCCATCGGAACTATCATGGGCTGCCGAGTTTCTTTGAACCATCGTGGTTCTCCCTCTTGTGCTTCCGGCGCTCGGCCAAATCCCATTCATGAAGTAGCTGGAAGAAGCCAACGATGTTCGCAGCCATTTCGCGGGCATCTTCCGCCGTGAGCCGACGTGTGGCCTTCGGTTGCCAGAGAGCGAGCGTCGCAGTCGTCAACGAGCCGCGCGCGAGTGGTTCCGGTTCATTGAGGAGTGGATCGGTCGCTCCCAGTAGTTCGTTGATGTGTCGACGTCGTCGGCCCATGGCGAGCCACTCGCTTCACTGAGTGGGCGTTGGCATCATGCTTCGCCGCGACGCCGGTTCCATACGAGATGCGCTGTACTGCCATCCTCTGAAGGGAAGAGCGCGGCGCTGATCGGCTCGGTCAGGCTGGGATCGTCGAGCTTGACGCGCAGATAGCTCTTCGCGTTGTCGCCGTTTGAGCGCGCTTCCCAGGCATCACCGACGCGGGACTGGCCGACGAACACGCGGAAGGTCGGCGCGTTGTCGCTGTCGCGGTTGTCGTTGGGAACGAAGCGCAGCCTCGTGTTGATCGTGAGCGTATGGATGCTGCCGGTCCAGCCGCCATCCTTGGCGGGCGCGAATGTGCCGATCGAAGACATGGCTCTATTCCTCCGGGCTGATGGTCGATGTGGATTGCGACGATGGCCGGCGCCGGCGCTCCGGCTCGGGCGGCGCGTCGAGCGGCACCTCCTTTCGCGCCTTGGTGAAGCCGCGGTCGCTGTCAAGGAAGGCGCCGAGCATGAAGGGGATCAACTCAGCAACCGACTCTGTTTCCCCGTAGGTGGCGCGGTAGATTCCGGCGTACTGGCGGAGCGCTTGGTTCAATTCCGGCGAGACGGTGATCGTGATCCTGGCCGGCGTTCGGTCGGGCAGTTTGGCGAGTTTCAGTTCGGTCATGGCGTACCTCCTTCAGCCCTGCCCCGGATAGGGCCGCAGGACGAGGTCTTTGTGGACGATGACGCGAAGCGGCCAACCGGGCCGGACGGTGATGGTGGGCTGGATGTTGAGGTCCTTCTCGACGATGTGCTGTCCAGCTTGGTTCGTGCTCTCTTGCGTGGACTCGCGGATCGCCTCGACGAGGTTGCTCTGATTGCTGCCAAAGGTGACTTGGCTGCCGACGCCGAGCAGCGTGGACATCGCGATGCCTTTCAGCAGCGTCCATGTGTGATAGTCGACTTCATCCTCGAGACCGGCATAGCCGGCGGCGTCGGTCGCCGGCAGTCGCGGCGATTGGATATTCCACAGCCGCATCCTCGGCTATCAGGAGGGCGGGATGATGAGCATCATCTGCGTCGCGTAAGGATGACAATGCAGAAAGCGGCTCGCGCCATCGTGGTGATCATTGTGCTGCTGACCGCCAGCGCTCGCGCTGCCACACCCACGGGCGATGCGAAACAGGGCGCGCAGCTCTATCGCGCTTGCGCTGCCTGTCATTCGCTCGCGCCCGGTCGGAATATGACCGGGCCGAGCCTCGCGGGTGTGTGGGGACGACAGGCGGGAAGCCTTGAGAGCTTCGAGCGCTACTCGCCGGCGCTCAAGGCATCCAATGTCGTGTGGAACGAGAGCACGCTCGATCAGTGGCTCAAGTCACCGGCCCAATTCATCCCAAACAATTACATGACCTTCGCCGGAATCCAGGATGGGCGACAGCGGGCCGATCTCATGGCCTTCCTCAAGGAAGCGGCCAACGGACAGAAGCCCAGCGCCGAACGCGGCGCCGGGATGATGGGAGGAATGACACCCAATTTCACCGATCTCAAAAAAGTCGGGCCGGACCGACAGGTGAGCTCGATCCGCGTCTGTCACGACAGTTACTTCGTCACTACCGCGGACGGCAAGACGGTCCCGTTCTGGGAATCCAATCTCCGCTTCAAGACGGATTCAAGCGAGACGGGTCCGCTCAGCGGGAAGCCGGTCATCCTGCCCGCCGGGATGATGGGCGACCGCGCCTCAGTGTTCTTTGCGTCGCCGGACGAGATCAGCCCGTCCATCAAGCACCAATGCTGATACACGGAGAATCACAGCGATGGACGCCTCGAAGAACAGCACAGAACGCAAGATCACTCAGACGCAAAACTCTCTGCTGAACCGGCGATCTGTCCCGGTGGCCGTCATCGACGGTGCAGGGGGAGCCGCCTTGATTGCGCGCACAACAGTCTACGGAGATTAGGCAATGCAGATGGAAACAACGCTTGTTCCTTCGTCAACGCCACTCAACGCGCGGTCAGTCATCCGTCGGGTTGGCGGCAACGCCTGCCTCAGCAGCCGCGGCCTCGTAATAGTTCTGGACCTTCCGCAATTCTTGACCGATCTCAAGTTTCTCGCGTTGGAGCATCTCGACGGCTGTATCCGAACGAGCAAGAAAGAGCAGCGTCTGAATCACACGTGAGATGCGTGCGCATTCCTCGAGGCATGATTCGAGGACGTCGCGATATTCCTCTCCTGATCGGGACTTGCCCAGCGCAACCTCGATCTCACCACGGATATTGTTGATCGGAGTCCGCAACTCATGAGCAACATCGTCAGAGAACTGCGAGACATGGCGGAACGACTGTTCGAGCCGATCGAGCATTTCGTTGAAAGTCTCCGCGAGTCCGGAGAGCTCGGCGGGCAGGCCCTCCGTCCCGATGCGCTCATGCAAAGTCGTTGCACGGATGTGCGCTGCGGTGCGGCCAATATCCTCAATTGGCCGCATCCCCCTCCGGGCGATGAGATATCCGCCAAGAGAGCACAGAAGGAGTGACGCCGCCAGTACAAGCCACAGACGTTCCCGGTAACGCGCGAGCAAGTATTCGTCGTGCTCGCGGTCCATTGCGACCTGAATGAAGCGCGACAGGTGCGCAACACTTTGGCCTGGTATGCGGACGATCAGGCTAAGGAAAGGCTGACCGGACGGTGAAACCATGTCGCGCTTCGCGCCGTCGGACGTTGTAATCGCGGCGAGTTCCGCCTGCGTCGGCGGAGGAAGCTGTTGCGCCATTCCCGGCGTCTCAGTCAGAGTGTGCGCCCCGGCATCGAGAACGCGCAGATAGATTTCAGGCTGATGCGGCGGCGCCCACGAGGGGCGCTGTTCCGTCAACCCTTCGACCGGTACCGTTCGAGAGGATGGAAGCAAGAGCAGCGCGTTATTGAGATTGTCGGCGAGATCGCGGAGATCCTCCTGATACATGCTGTTGACCAGCACCCAGTAGAGCAGGCCGGTCGCGACGACGATCAGCGCGAAAGCGGAAAGCGCATACCAGAGCGTCAGGCGCAGCGCGATCGACATGAAACGAGCAGGCCGCGATCGGGCGACGGGTGGCATTTTAGCTGCGTTGCTCGAGAACATAACCGACGCCGCGAACCGTATGGATGAGCTTGCAATCGAACGGATCGTCGACCTTGGCTCGAAGCCGACGCATATGGACTTCGACTACATTGGAATCGCTATCGAAGTTGATGTCCCAGACCTGTTCCGCAATCAAGGTTCGTGACAAAACCTCGCCCGCGCGGCGTAGTAGCAACGAAAGCAGTTGGAACTCTTTCGGCGTGAGGTCGAGAGGCCGTCCGGCGCGGACCGCGCGATGGCGATGGAGGTCCAATTCGAGATCCAAGACATTTAGCACCTGAGATTGCCGCGCGGGCCCGCGACGCAGGATTGTTTTCGTGCGCGCCAGAAGCTCGGCAAAAGCGAACGGCTTAACGAGATAGTCGTCGGCCCCAAGCTCGAGCCCTTTGACCCGGTCATCGACTCCATCACGCGCCGTGAGGAACAGGACGGGCGTGACGATCTTACGCCGGCGCAACTCAGCAATGATGCTCCAGCCGTCTCGGCCCGGCAGCATCACGTCCAGAATGATCAAGTCATACGATCTCGTCTGTGCGAGATAGGCTCCGTCCTCTCCAGCCTCAGCGACATCGGCGATGAAGCCGTTCTCTTCCAGGCCGCGCTTTAGATAGGCGGCCGTCTTGCGTTCGTCTTCGACAACCAGAATTTTCATTGCTCTGCACCAAAACCGGCGCTCTCGCGAGGGATCGCGGTCGAAGGAGCGTGTCTTCGAAGTTCCATGGCATCGATCCTTTGCGAACGAGCGCATGTTACCGTGCATGTACCCGCGAGCGCCATTGGGCGGCGTGATTTCCCTCCCTGTTGCCATCTATGCCGGAACAGAACGAAATATGATAGCGCGGATCCGTTCATGAGCAGATCGTTCGCCTACGTGCAGAGGCATCGAGATGCCCAGACACGCGCCAGAATGGCATGGCGCCACGGATGCCATTCCGCGCCAAAATTACTGCAATCCACTTATTATCGACTCTACCATGGGAAAGACCGATATTTTGCAAAGAGATGTTCTACTACCCCCAGGCAGGCTCAAACCGTCCCAACCCCTCCAGCGTGCGACGAAAATCTGGGCGCGGCGCGAGGCATTTAGTTCGAAACGTGTTGAGGAAGGCCAGCCACTGAAAAAATCTTGAAAATCAGGTATTTATAGTACTTCAATCCGCTGACTGAGCACGGCCGTGCTCTGCTATGAGCATCCTCCGCAAGAACATTTGCTTACGCGTGCCACGCAGCGGAGCCGCGCTCAGGGTGTCTGCTTTTGCTCCTGTTGTGCGACAGGCGTCGAGCGCCCATCTTCCGGGAGGACCGTGAACTCGGTGACGTCCGGAAACACGCCAACGGCCCGGTCGCTCTCGTCATACGCGACGGCAAGGAGTTTTTTCGGGCGCCGATCACGTCTCGACATATGATCCTGAAAGAACCAAAAAGCCTCGGCCCCGCCCGCCGAGATGATGTCCAGGAACATCATTCCGCTCGCGCCGTCCCAATCCGATTTCGCATCCCCTAGATATTGGTAATAGGCATACCGGATGCCTCGGACATTGGGCCGAGAGAACACGGGCGAGCCCAGCACGGCTTCGATCTCCGCACGCGTGGCGGAAGGCTTCACGCTCTCGAGCGAGGCGCCATTCTGCCCGCTCAAAAAGCTCGCGACGCTGCAACCGAAGAGACACATCGCGATGACGACAGTCGCCGCGCAGCGTGTGAGAGGTCCACTAAATCCGCATCGGCGCGATTCTCCGGTTACCCTGGTCGAAGAAGCCTGCCGTTTAGCGGGCATTTTCGGATCCCGACGGCGCCGCAGACCAATCGTCGAGGCATCTGCCCGGCCCGCCGTACAGGCCGCCTCGAATCAGCTCCGTCCGCGTCACGGTTCCGCGCTCGTCAAATGCGACGTCAAAGCAATAGCCGCCATAGACTGGAAACATGCCGCCGGCACCGGGGGCAACACCCCAGACGCTCCACGCCCAGTTCTCGGTCCAGTACCAAGCGAGTCGCGATTCATCCCAGTCCGTCTCGTCCGGGTCGCCAAGGGCAAGGAGCACATCGGCCCGCTTGCTTGTGCCGGGAACGATCGCGTCCCTCGTCTCATGGCTGACGCGCGAGGTGCCATAGACCGCCGGTACGGGCACGCACCCGCCCAGCACCAACACCGCCGCAAAAGCACGGAGGCTATTGATTCCGTCCCACCAAGCTGTGGCGCTCCACCTGTCCGTTCTTCGAATGGACCAGCACAAGGTCATAGGCCGGATCGAACGGCTTCCACCCGTGAGTAGTTAGACGATCTTGAATACGATGGACTCTATAACTAACGATGCGGCCGTTTTCGAACGTGTGGGCCGGCTCACCGAGCCGGCCCACGACTTCCTGCCGCGAGGCTCCGGGATTTTCAAGAAAGCCTAGCGACGCGAGAAGCGTGCGTTCGTGCACCTGGGCGATCTCGGAACTACAGGCGTTCAGAAAGAAGGCGCCTGCCGCGAATGGGATCAAGAATTTTGTCAAGAGATTGTGCCTTCAGCTCGGACATCCATGGCCAGATTGAACCATACGGCGCGTCGTTCCGACAAATGCATGTTGTAATCATTGCTACCGACGGTGTCGGTCCTGCCGATGACCGTCGCGACCGAGGCAGGGTTGCGCTGCAGGACCGCGATCACGTCGTTGACGACCTTCTGTCCGTCGGCGTTGATGGCAAAGCTGTTGGTGTCGAAGTAAACGGTATAC
>DATKQE010000024.1:0-24142 GCA_035532935.1 Allostellaceae bacterium | reverse complement strand
CGTGCTCACATCATATCTACAGGCGGACGCCGGCCCTCCCGCAGGTCGCCGATCAGGCGCTCCCAAAGCGGCAATTGGCGCCGCTTGAGGTCGAAATTCGTGATCGCCGTCTGGCGCGCGGCATCGCGCAGGCGCTGCATGCGGTCCGGATGGTCGAGCACCTGGTCGATGCGGTCGGCAATGTCGCGCGACGAGAAGAAGTCGACCAGCAGACCGTTTTCCCCATCCTTCAGCACCTCCATGACCGGTGGCGTCGCCGAACCGACCACGAGACATCCGCTCGCAAGCGCCTCGATGAACGACCAGGAGAGGACGAAGGGATAGGTCAAATAGACGTGAACCGACGACACCTGCAGCAAATTGAGATGCGCGGCATAAGGAATCTGGCCGAGAAAGTGCACGCGCTCGAAATCCAGCCGGTCGCCGACTTCGCGCAGCATCATCTCGCGGTAGGTCGTTCCCGGCGGCGCCGGATGGCCGTAGCTGACGCCGTCGCCGCCGACGATGACGATCTGCGCCCGTGGCCGGCGCCGCAGGATCTCCGGGAGCGCCCGCATGAACACGTGAAAGCCGCGATAGGGTTCGAGGTTGCGGCCCAGATAGGTGATGACCTCGTCCTTGCGGGACAAGGTGAGCCCGGCGCGGGCCAGCTTGATCCAGGCATCGGGGTCGGGACGTACGTCGTCGGTATCGACGCCTTCGTGAAGCGCCGTGATCCGGCTCCGCATCTCGGGCGGATAGAGCTCACGCTGCCAGCGCGTCGCCGTGTGTCCCCAATCGGCGGCGTCGAAGCCGATCAGATTCACCGCGTTCCTGATCCGAAGACGCGACGGGTCGGAGAAGATGGACGCGAACTCGGCGTCGAATCCGACATCGACCCCGCGCGCGTGATAGAAGAACTCGAAATAGGTGAGCAAGGGAACGTCCGGGAACACGTCCTTGACGAAGAGTGTTTCGCCCCAGCCGCTATGGCCGATGACGATATCCGGCTGGACGCCCTTGTCGCGCAGCTGCGTTCGGCACAATTCGGCCACGGCAAGGCCGTTGCGCACGGACTCGTCGAGATCGACGACGAACGGGTGGCATCCGGCCGGATCGCGCGGCGGCTTCTGATAGACGAGCTTGTTGATGCCGGGGACGTCGTTGCCGTTGGGCTGCGTGATGAAATAGACGGTGTTGCCGGGCTGGCGCGCGAGGTGCTGGGCGAGATGCCGATATTGCGCCGGAAAGTTCTGGTGGATGAAGAGGACGATCATAGCTCCAGCCGCGCGAGCAGCGCCTCGCGTTCGGCCGCATCGGCCGACGGCCGCTTGCGGATGACGGCCGCGAGCTCGAGCGAGGGCCTGCGGCGCAGGACGATCTCGGCGAACGAAGCCTCCTTGAGGCGCGTCAGCATCAAGGTCGGGGTGAAGCCGCAGCGATGCGCCATGCTGACGCGGCCCATCGCGATCGCGGGACCGAAGCCGAATAACACGTCATGCGCGGTGACGGGGCCGGCCGGCGATTCGTAAAGCACCTCGTGCAGCCGGTCGGAAACGACGTGACGCGCGATCGTCTGCAGATCGGGTACGATGATGCAGGCGAAGCCGTCATCGGCGAGGACGCGATGGAATTCGGCGAATGCCCGGGCCACCTCATGCGCATAGAGATGCTCGATGCAATGCGCGGACCAGATCCCGGCGACGGAGCCACTCTCGACGGCGGAAAGATCGGTGGCGCTGCCGACAATGTCCGGTCCGACCGCCGGGTCCACGTCGACGCGCAGTTGGCGCCAATCGTTGAACAGCGCCGGCAGCCAGCCGCTGCCGGCCGGGCCGCAGCCGACATTGATGAAAACGCGTTCGCCGGGTTCTCGCGCGATCTTCGCGCCGGCGCTCATGGGGCAGGCTCAGCGTTCGAGGCGCGCGCTTGCACGCCGTGCCGGCGGGACGCGCGGCGCGCCGGCACGCTTCGGTCGCGTCGCCGTGCCGGACTTCCGCAAACCCGCCCGCGCGCCGCTGCGTTTTTTCGTCGACTTATTCGTCGAGTTCGCAGCTGACGCGCGGGCCACGCCGTCCTTCGGGCGTTCCGAGCCGGGTTTTTCCGTTGCAGTAGCCGAGATCTCCTGCCTGAACTTGCTGAAGCGAGGCCCGGTGGGCGCGGGGCCGGGAGCCGCACCGTGGGCGGGCGGTGCTGGCGGCCGCTCGCCCTTCACCGCAACCGCGGGCGTGCGGCGCGGCACGAGACGAAGCTGAATGCCTTCGAGCGGGTCGTTCGGCCGCGAGGAGCGGCACGGCGCACCGTTGCGCAACGGCCCGACCGTCGTGCCGGACTGGAAATAGCCGCTGTACTCGCAATCATAGGCGGCGCCCGCCGGCGGCTTGAGCCGCACCGCAAAGCCCATCAGCGGCACGCTCATGCCGCGCGTGCCGCACGCCAGGCCGTTGCTGATCCACGGCGTCTCGATCCCGGTCGCGGTCAGGCCTTTGTATTCGACATCGGCGGCCGCGACCGCCTCGAGCGGTGTCACCGCGAAGGCTTCGAGCCAAAGCCCCGTTCCGACCCGGCCGGCCCAGTCGGTGTCGGCGAAGTTCATGTCGCCGCGATTGCGCACATGCGCCAGGATCCGAAGCGGCAGGCCGGCGCGCCGCGCTTCCGGCACTTGGGGCGCGGCGGCGCTTTCGAGCGGCACCTTTGCCGCGCCCCGCCCGTCGACCCGTTCCACCTCGATGACCAGAGCCTGTCCGCCCGAGCCGCGCACCGAGGTCAGGACGAGCGAGGCCGCGGCGGCGGAAACCTTAACCATGATCGAGTTGCCCGCCGCGAATAGCCACGGCCCGTTGGCGCGGGTGCGCGGCACGATCTTGACTGCGTCCTGCGCTAGGCCGGGGCCGACGCCGACATGAACCGCCGGCACGATGAGATTGCCGGCGCCCGTCACCTGTTGCGGCGATCCGGCACGGACCGAAAAGTGATAGAGGCCCTTTTGCAGCGTGACCACTTCGACCGAGCCCGTGATCGCTGGCGGCATGGTCTGCGACGGGGACGGGCGCTCGGTGCGCATCGGCTCTCTCTCCTGTACGGTGGGGCCAGTCTCGTGTTGCGTTGCCGCCGCGCTCAGCAGCCGCTCGTTGAGCCGTGCCGGATCACTCATCGAGGGGATCAGGATTCCCTGCCCTGCCATGCGCAAGCGCTCCGCGACCGCTCCAGTATCGAAGGCGACAATTCGCACCCCCGCGCGAATCGCGGCGCTGAGAGTATAGCACCAAGTCTCGGGCGTCGCAGACGGAAAAAGCGCGAGGTGAGGCCGTTCGCGCCGCAGCAGATCATTAAGCTCTTCCTCCTCGTAGCGGCCGGTAATGAAGACCTTGCCGGTTTCGTGCAGCGGCTCGTCATCCTCGGTAAAGCCGATGACGACGAATTCGAGCGGCAGGTTCCGCGCTGCCGCGTCGCGCGCGCAGTCGAGCAGCACCCGATAACCCTTGTGCCAGCCGATGGCGCCGATCAACGCGATGCGCGTGACGCCCGCCGGCGGCACGGGGGCGGCGCCGCGCACCGGCGGCGCTTCCCACGGCTCGATGCTGGGCCGGAGATCGGGGAAATAGCGGTGCAGCCGGTGCGCCACGTCGGCGCATGGCGCGATCACGCGGCGCGCGGCGGCGAGCCAGCGCCCATTGCGGCGCCGGAACGCTGCGACCGACATCGGCTCGTCGAGACGCGATCCGTTCTTCTTGACACAGGTCTCGCAGGCCGAGATTTGCGGCTCGCCGCAATAGCGGCCGTCGCCATCCACGAGACCGATGCGCGGACAGATCCAGACATAGTCGTGGACATAGACGTCGTAGGGAACGTCGAGCGCCCGCACCGTCTCGATCACGCGGCTGTCGCAGTCGAGGAAATGGTGAATCTCGACATGATCGACGGCGAGCCGCTCGAGCAGCGCGCGCAAGTCGGGCAGCTCGGCGGGCGCCGCATAGCGGAGATCGGCCAGCGTGCCGTCCGCGGTCGAGACGACACAGCCGGGCGATCCCGACGCCAGCGGCTGTAGCACGATCGGCGTCAGGCCGCTAGCGCGAAGCGCGCGGCATCGTTCGCGCACGAAGCGCTCGACGCCGCCCGGCAGGGCGAGCGCCACCAGCAGCACATAAGGGCCGCCGGCGGACGCGAGCCGCGCCTCGTCGAGGCGCCGCCGCACCGCCTGGACCGGATCGGCAGCGATGAATTTCTCGACGAGTGCGTCATAGCCGGGATGGCGCAGGTTGAGGAGCCGGCGGTTGCGGGCCATGAGCGCCGCGCCGCGCCGGCCGAACGAGCGGCCGCCGACGTGGCGCACGAAGACATCGCCCGCAAGCACATGGCGCCACCCCCGTTGCCGCGCGCGCATGCAGAAATCGTTCTCCTCGCCATAGCCCTTGCCGAACGTCGCGGCGTCGAACGGACCGGTCTCGGCGAGGCAATCGCGGCGGATATAGAGACAGAACCCGACGCCGACCGGCAGTTCGACCGTCGTGCCGGCATTCGCTTCCGCGGCCAGGCGGTCGATGAGGACCGCTTCCTCGCTCGTGCAGTCGTGCGCTGCGTCGCCGGGATAACTGGCCACGGCGCCGCAATTGGTGAACGGCGTCGCCGTCCCGATATCGGCCGCGCCATAGGCGGCGTGCTGCAGGCGATCGAGCCAATTGCCGTGCACGACGGCGTCCGCATTGAGCAGCACGGCATCGCGCCCGTCGTGCAGTGCGAGACCCCGATTCACCGCGCCCGCGAAGCCGAGATTCGTCTCGTTGCGCAAAAGCGTGATCGAACCGCGCGCCGCGAGTCCATCGAGCGCCGCGGCGAGGTCGATATCGGGCGAGGCATCGTCCACGACCACGACCGCGTCGCCGGCGCGGATTGTGGCGAGCACGGAAGCGATACACGCCATCGTCTCGTCGCGGCCGAGATAGACCGGAACGATGATGTCGACCGGACGATGCTGGCTCTCGACTGCGCGCGCGCGGGCCGCGCCGCGCGCTGGGCCGGCCACGCGCGGAACCGCCGTGGCGAGCAGCAGAGGGGCGTCGGGCAACGGCTTCGTGCTGCCGTCGGGAAGCACGACGGAGATCTCGATCCGGCGACCGGTCAGCCCCGCGTCCCTGGGGTCGAGCGCGAAGGATTGGCGTCCGCGGGCGGCGGGATCATCCCGGGTCGTGAGGCGTGACTTGTTGCCGCGCTCGTCCTCGAGCACGAGCGCGAGCGGACCGAACGGCCGCCAGCCGAGTCTTGCCCAGCCCGTGATCCGGCTGCCCTCGGTGGTCGCGCGTCCGTCAAGCTCGAATTCGGGCGGAAAGGACAACGTGGCGCCAAGCAGCGGCACACCGTCGAACGTGACCGCGAGTTGGGCCTGCCGAACGTCGCGCGGCACGGAAAGCGAGAAGGCGCTGCGTCCGGCACTGTTCCGGGTGACGATCGCATCGGCCAGAACGTCGCCCGCGCCGGATCGAATCTCGAGGCGCCCGCGCGGGCCGGCGACGATGACTTCGCCGTGGAGCGCGAGCGTCGGGCCGACGCCGCACCAGCCGTGGTGGCCATGGTCCGCATCGCCGACCAGCCGGCCGGCGACCGCCGCCAGCATCCCGTCCGGCGTCATGCAATAGCGGCCGATCGCGTCGGCAAGCCGCGTGGCCGCCGGTAGCGCTTGGCCGGACACCAGCAACGCATCGATGACGCTCGCCTCGATGTCCGGATCGGGCAGGCGCTCGGCCGCCCATTGCAGCAGCCGCAGCCCTGTCGCCGGATCCCCGCCATGGGTCAGCAAACGCCCGTAGAGATGCGCGACTTGCACGTCGTCGCGCTGATGGCGCCACAGCTGATCGGCGAACCGCAGCGCCGTCTCGAAATCCCGCGCCTGCACCGCCGCCTCGATGCGGCGAAGCGGATGCGGGTCGCGCACGGCCGCTCCGAGTCCGGCACGTTTCCGACGTTGGATCACGGTGGCCTCACCGGAAGGTTTCGACGGGAATGGAGAATGTGCGAATGATGATCGAGCCGGATGCATCGGTCGCCGCCGCGTTCACGCCAACAAGCAGAACCCGAACCAGTACGCCAATCGTCCGAAGGATTAGTTAGGAGGTGAAGTCGGTTGTCTTCAGATTGGTAATGCCAATGAGCGTAATGGTGGTATGGCCGCTGTCGAGGGAAATCGTCGTGTTCCCGCCGGTCACTGTCACCTGATGGTTGGCAGGATCGAGGATGCTGCTCGGGTCATAGCCGCTGCCAAGCTGAATGTGATCCTGGCCCTGCACGAAATTGTAGATGGTGTGTGTGCCTTGCTCGGGCTGCGTGCCGGTTTCGAACGCGAAGGTGTTATTGCCGGTGCCACCCACCATCGTATCGGCGGACGAGGAACCGGTGCCGCCGATGAACGTGTCGTTGCCGCTGCCGGTCATCGAAACCTGGCCGGTGCCGCCGACGAAGGTGACGTTCGCGCCGCCGAGCAGCGTCGCGGCGCCGCTGCCGGCGATGATGGACTCGCCGCCCGCGCCGCTCTGGTAGAGGAGCTGGCCGCCCTGAATCGTCGCATTGAGCGATCCCGGGCCGTTCACGGTGGCGGAGCCATAAGCCGTGATCGTGTCGTTCGGGCCGCCCAGCGTGATCGTGTCGTTGCCGGCGGCGGTTCCGCTCTGCGTCGAATCGCCGACGGTGATCGTGGCATTGCCAAGCTGCACCGTGATGCTGTCACTGCCGCTGCCGGCGACGACCGAGGCATCGCCCTTGACGGTGATCGTGTCATTGCCGTTACCGGCCACGACCGTCCCCGAGCCCATCAGCTCGCCGCCATTGGCCCCGGGGATCGAGCCCGGTCCGGTGATGGTGATCGAATTGTTCGCCCCGTTATCGATCACGACATCCTGCATGCCGGTGACCGTCAGGTTCGTGTTCGCCGGATCGTCCGAGAGGATCACCGCGTCGTGGCCGGGCATGGCGTTGATGGTCCCGCCGCCCGGCACGTTGTAGATGGTGGCCATGCCCGCGGGCTGCGGATCGCTGGCGGAAACCGTGTCCAAATTGATGCCGGCGACCGGCCAGCCCTGCAGAAACTCGCTTAAAGCCTGCTGCGCCGACGACAGCACGTCCTGGGGAACCGCCCAAGTAATGGTATGGTCACCGCCAATGACTGTTGTTGTTGTCGGCATGATCGGCCCCCAGCCTCTTGACTACGCGTTCAAGGCCAGAGACCACCGTCGCCACTGCGGAGCGAGATCACGCTTCTCGTTCTCGCGCCGTCGCGGACAGGATCTATTTGAGCGTGTCGAAGGCATTTCTCGACATTTCACCAAAGTTCGCGATACGTCATGCACGCATTGTGCCAAAATTGTGAGTTCTTTGATTCAAATAGATTTTTCGCCGAGTTGGGCGTTAACGGATTAAGCGGCTGTAAAGAAAACCGACACCATTAATGACTAATGACAAGCATCTTAATAGTCATTTCGCTGTCATCCGGAACAAAATTTCGTCGGGCCTGTTCGCCGGCATGCACCGCGTCGGGCGTGGTATTTCCCGCTAGCATCCTCATACGCGACGAAAATTCGCCCGCGCGCGGCGTGGCAGGGAACGTCGCGGTCGTTCGGCGCGGCGACAAGAGCATGGTCGGAACGGGAAGGTAATAACCGTACCCGTTCTACGAGAATTACTTGAGATGGGGACGCGTGTGCGTCGCTTATCCCGCCGAGGCGCGGGCCGCGGGCACTGTTTCCCGGCCCTCGAAACCTGCGTCGTGCTCGTAGACGAAGGCGCGCGGGAGCGCGGCCATGAGCGGCAGCTCGCGATCCTTGTCCGAGAGCTCGACCTCGCTTTCGGGAAAGGGCCAAGCCACGTTCAACGCGGCATCGTTCCAGCGGATACCGCCTTCGTGATCCGGCGAATAATAGTTGTTGACCTTGTACAATATTTCGGTCTCGGCCTGAAGCGTGCAGAAGCCGTGCGCAAACCCGGCCGGGATGAAGATCTGGTTCCAGTCCTCCGTGCTCAGCACCGTCGCGATATGCCGGCCGTAGGTCGGCGAGCCGCAGCGAATGTCGACCACGACATCGTAGATCGCGCCGCGCAGCACGCGCAGAAGCTTGGCCTGCGCACAGGGCGGATGCTGGAAATGCAGCCCGCGAATGACGCCCTTTTTGCGTGACAGGGAGTGGTTGTCCTGCACGAAATCTTCGTGGATGCCGATGGCGGCATAATCGCGCTTGCTATAGGCCTCCGAGAAGAAGCCGCGATTGTCGATGTAACGCGCCGGACGCAGCAGCTTGACGTCGCGGAAGTGAGAGCTGATCACCTGCATCGCGCGGCGCGGGACTCCCTGGTGGTGGGACCGACGACGTTCAGGCCTTCTTGCGCCGGCGCAGCAGGCCGAACCCGGCAAGCGCCGCCCCAAACAGCGAGAGGCTCATGGGCTCCGGCACGGGATCGATCTCGATATTACCGCCGAAGAAGCCCGGATTGAACGATGTCGCGTTCACGAGGCCGGGGAACTCGAACGACTCCGCGCTGCTCGACCGTCCGCCATTATAGGTGATGGTGGGATTGACGGAGATGTCAAGGAAATTCGGGTCCAACGAGCCGGCCACGAACGCGCCGTCTCCTTGCGAGCCGACCACGTACGCCGTGTCGGGGGCGAGAGTCACCGGGGTCGGAAGCGCCGTGAACGCCCACAGCCCAACCTGAGCGGAACTGGCGTTGACGGTGACCGGGCCGGCCACCACGGAGGATCCGTCGTGGTTCCACAAATTGACCTGCTCGCCATCATTGAGATTGGCCAGGCTGCCGTTATCGAACGTGCCAAGGCCGACGACGACAACGGGCGAGCTGCCGGTGGTGAATTGATACCCATAGGTCAGGAAGCTGTTGCACTCGAGCGTCGGCGCGCACAAATTCGTGAGCGACGACGGGGTAATGTCGACACCAAGGAGTACATCTGCCGCTGCCGGCGATGCCACTCCGCCAACACCGAGCGCGGCGAGGGCGCCAACGAGTGCCAACATCGAAATCTTACGCATGGGGCATGTCCTTCGTTCTTTACCGCCGCCGTCCCTGAAACACGTCGTTCCGACTGAAAGACTGCAATGCTCATGCCAGATTTCCAAATTCGTGGAAAATCATCGTCTTACAAAGTAAATAAAAACCGGCTCTCCGAAACATGTAAAGTTTTCCGCCAATTTTCTCTTAATGCCCTGGTTTCGCTTTAATATCAACCATTGCGCTGTGAGCGCGCCACACGACCGGTTCGGATCGAACCAAGGTAGAGAGAGATGATCGTTAACATTCATTAATGTGACCGACACTCGGCGGATATCACGGCCGAAGCGAACCCTCGACACAATGCCTGCTTCTGATGATGCTTACAGTGCCGCTGTTCACGATCCCTTGGCGCCGCGCACATTACAATGCTTGGCCGGTGCTGGGTGGCACAACCGCGAAGCGACTCCGGAATGCGGCGGGCGGAGACAGCTTCACTTGGTACGTGACAAGACGACCGCCGATATAATATGTATATTGGTGTCATCCGCAAAAGATGATCTTGCTCATTGCTTGGCGTCGGTGCGGCTGCATGCGGGCTCAACGCTTTCGAACGCTTCGATCGGCAACGATCATCGCGTCGGCACCTTGTAGAAACGAGCAAATGGCGACGCCGTGAACGGGTTGGATCATGCGGCCGCCGGCACGATGTTGGGAAAGCGCATGATCCTGACCCTTCGCGTTGGGAGCGCGCGGCGCGTTGGCGCCGTGGCGTGGCGTGAGCCTTGAGGCGGTGGGCCACGGGGGGAAGCGGCATTTCCCGTTGGCTTGACCGGCTGTGCGGTCCCGGCCGGGTTGCCGCGCGGCGTGCGCGGGCGGAACGCTGTGTGGCGTCCGGCCGCGCGTCCAAGGGAGCGGCCATTCTGCTCGGACTGGCCGAGCAAGGCGACGGGGAAGCTCAATTCAGGCTGGGCGAGCTCTACGAGCGCGGCCAGGGCGTGGTCCAGAGCTTCGTCAATGCGACGCGGTGGTTCCGCAGCGCCGCGGAGCAGGGCTTGCCGCACGCGCAGGCGAAGCTCGGCGACATCTACCTGACCGGCCGTGCGCCGCCGCGGAGCGCCACCCCGGCGGCGGCGGCATCGCTCGAAGCGGCCGACGACCGCGACAATGTCCTGCGGCGTCTGTTCCCGGAGGGTTTGGCGGTCCGCCAGGACCCTGAAGAGGCGGCGTGCTGGAACTTGCGTGCGGCCGAGGCCGGCGATGCCGCGGCGCAGGCGCGTCTCGGCTACCAATATGCGGCAGGTCTCGGTGTCGCGCCGGACCATGCGGCCGCGGAGCGCTGGTTCGCTGCGGCCGCGGCGCAGAACAACGAGGCCGGCGAGCTCGGCCTCGGCATGCTGTATGCGGGCGGGCATTTCGGCCCCGAAGCCTATGCCAAGGCCGCCGAATGGCTGAACAAGGCCGCGGATCGCGGCAATGCGACCGGCCGGTTCTGTCTCGCGGTGCTGTATCTGCGGGGGCAGGGCGTGGCGCGCGACGACGCGCGCGCGGCGACGCTGTTCCGCGCCGCCGCCGACCAGGGCCATCCCGAGGCGATGTTCTATCTCGGCGAGCTCTGCCGCACCGGCCGGGGTGTCGAACGCAGCACCTCCAAGGCGGAGACCTGGCTGCGCCGCGCGGCGGCGCGGGGATATGTGCGCGCGCTGACCTCGCTCGGCCGCCTGCTGACGACGGCCCACGCGACGCCCGATTTCGCATCTGCCGCGTTGTTCTATCGCCAGGCCGCCGATCTCGGCGATGCCGAGGCGCAGCGCGCGCTGGGCGAACTCTGTCTCGCCGGCAAGGGCGTGTCGCACGATCCCGCCGAGGCGGCGCGATGGTTCGGCAAGGCCGCTGCCCAGGGCAACGCCTTTGCCTGTGAAAGGATTGGCGCGCTCTATGCCGACGGGATCGGCGTGCCGCAGGACTTCCTCGCCGCCGCTGACTGGTTCGTGCGCGCCGTCGCCGAGGGCAGCGCCAATGCGCTTTATCATCTCGGCACGCTGGAGCTAAACGGGCTCGGATTGCCGCGCGATCCGACGGCGGCACTGGCATTCTATCGCAAGGCCGCCGCGCTCGGCAGTCCCGATGCCTGCTTGCGGCTGGGCGTTCTCTATGCGACCGGCAGCAGCGTGCCGCAAGATTACGCGATCGCCGCGGCGTGGTACCAGAAGGCGGCGGAATGCGGCAATCTCGATGGCCAGTTCAATCTCGCCTTCCTCCATATCCGCGGCCTCGGCGCTGCGGCAGACGTGGCCCGGGGATTGGCGCTGCTCGCGGCGGCGGCCGAGACCGGCTACCTGTCTGCGGCACATGCGCTCTACAACCTTTACACCGAGGGCAGCGAGGTTGCAGCCGATGCAGCAACGGCCGCGCTGTGGCTGGAAAAGGCGGCTTCGCTCGGCAGCGGCGTCGCCGCCTGTCGCCTCGCGCAGCGGCTCGAGGAGAAGCATCCGCTGGCACCCTCGGCGGATCGCGTCGTCGCGCTGTTGGAGCAGGTTGCACAGGCGGGTGATGCCGCGGCCCAGGCGACTTTGGGCCGCCTGTTCTACGAAGGCCGTCATATGCCGCGCGACGAGCGCCGTGCGCTGCGCTGGTTCAGCCGCGCCGCGGAAGGCGGCAATGCGCTCGCCCAGGCTTGGCTCGGCGACGTGCTGAGCCAGGGACGCGGCGTCGCCCTCGATCGTGCCGCCGCCACGTCATGGTATCGCCGGGCGGCGGATCAGGGCCATCTTGGCGCCGCCGCCGTGCTGACCCGAATGAAGCTCGAGGAGCGCGCCGACGGCGAGGAACTGGCGCCGCTCTTCCAGATCTGGCTCAAGGCGGCCGAGGCCGGCGATACGGTGTCGCAGCGCATCGTCGGCGACTTCTTTCTGCACGGGATCGGCACGCCGGCCTCGCCGACGGACGCTGCGCACTGGCTCACGGCTGCGGCCGATCAAGGCAACGGCGCGGCGCAAGTAATGCTGGGCGGTCTGTTGCTGAAGGACGACGGGCCGGCACGCGATCCGGCGACGGCGGTGAAACTGTTCCAGAGCGCGGCCATACAGGGGAACGCCGACGCCGAGTACAATCTCGGCGTTTGTTGCAAGCTCGGCATCGGCATGGCGCCCGACCTCGACGCGGCGCGCCGGTGGTACCGACGCGCGGCGGAAAAGGGGCAGGCATCGGCGCAACTCGCGCTCGGCGATCTGCTGTCGCAGGCGGCGGCCTCGGGCGACGACTTGGCCGAAGCGGTCAAGTGGTACCGCGCCGCCGGCGAGGCGGGCCGTCCGTCCGCATTCTATAACGTCGGACGAATGCTCGAACTTGGTCGCGGCGTCGAACGCGATCTTGATGCCGCGCTCGCCTTCTACCAGCGCGCCGCCGCCGCCGGGGTCGCGGAGGGGCGGGAGGCGGCCATACGGCTCGAGCGGGCGTATGGCCGCCCCCAGGCCTCGGCTTGACCGGGCGGCCTACGGAGCCTCACGGCGCGTGCGGAGCTCGTTCAGCACGACCTCGAGGCCGCGCTGCCACGGCGGGACGGAGATGCCGAACTCCCGCTCGATCTTGCCGCAATCGAGGACCGAATAGGCGGGGCGCGCCGCCGCGGCCGCGAAATCCGCGGTGGCGATCGGCCGCAGCGCCGGAATTCGCGGCAGAAGATCGCCCGCAAGCTCGAAGATCGCCTGCGCGAACGCGTACCAGCTCACGGGAGGCGCGCCGGCGTAATGATAGACGCCGGACCCGATTCTGCCCGCCACGAGGCGCGCGGCGGCGTCGACGATGACGCCGGCCAGATCGGCCGCCGGCGTGGGGCAGCCGATCTGATCATGGACGACCCCGAGCGTATCGCGCTCCGCGCCCAGGCGCAGCATCGTGCGGACGAAATTGTGGCCGTGCGCGGCGAAGAGCCACGATGTCCGCAAGATGAGGTGAGCGACGCCGGCCGATTGAACGGCGCGCTCGCCCGCGAGCTTCGAGCGGCCATAGATGCAAAGCGGATGGGGCTCGTCGTCCTCGCGCCACGGGCGGTCGCCGCCGCCGTCGAATACATAGTCCGTCGAGACATGGACCAGGGGAATGCCGCGCCGGCGCGCGGCACGGGCAAGATGCGAGGGGCCCGTGGCATTGACGGCGAAGGCGCGTTCCGGTTCCGCCTCCGCGCGGTCGACCGCGGTGTAGGAAGCGGCATTGATGACGACGTCCGGCGCGTTCTCGTCGATCACACGGGCGACGTCGCTGGCATCGGCGATGTCGCATTGGCCGCTGCCGATAGCGGTGAGGCGGGTTCGCGCGGGCCAGCCTGCACGCGCGAGTTCGGTGGCAAGCTGGCCGCTGCGACCGATCACCAGGACGTTCATCGCGACCTGCAATTCCTCCAAGGCCGCTGCGCGTTAGAACTGGCACCGCGGACGGCCGCCATGGAACAAGGAACGACGCCCGCAACGCGACGCGTCAACGATCCAAAAGAACTCTTTTCTTCGCCGCCGCGACCAGCAACGGGCATTGGCGGTAGTCGACCTTGCGCACGAACAGGGCGTCGCTGTCGAGGATCTTCCCCGCCATCCCGTCGTCGACGTTGAGGGGGTTGCCGTCCTTATAATGGAGGTTCTCGGGCCATACCTTCGCAACGCCACGCGACGCCATCGTGGCGACGTAGGTCTGGAATGCGATCTCGTCCGGGCAGATCGCATGCTCGAACTCCGAGACGATCCGAAAGAACTCCGGATCCTTGAGAAGCATCTCGACGAAGGATCGCCACATCACGAACCACGCGCGGCCGCCGGCATAGGAGACGTCGGCAAGAAATTTCTGACGTCGCTCGATTTCATGCGGAAACAGCCCGCGAACCACCAATAGCTTCTCGGCATATGTGTCGGTGCAGTGAATGCTCGTGCGCTGGAACCAGTTCAGGATTGGGCTGCGGTCGGGGTCCGCAAAAATCGGTGCGATGATCGGCTGAACCCACGCATCGACGCGATCGTTGATCCGTGCCTTCGCGAAAAATGGCGAGAGTTTCTCGGTTTGCCAGTCGACGCGCACGAAGCACCGATCGTTGAACTGGTCGCGGCCCAGCATCCATGGCTTCGGGTTGAAGCGATTGAACGCGACCTGAACGCCGTGCGCGCCGACATCACGGAGCAGGCCGGCAAGGCGTTCCGGCGACGCCAGGGGCAGGCACTCGCCAGAAAGATTGATCACGATGTCCCATTCGGGAACGAAACGGGCGGCGAAATCGAGAAGATCGATCCAGGCGAGGACTTGCGAATATCCGCCCCAGGTGATCGGCAGCGACCGCCGCACATGGTATCGAGAATGCGACCGCCCCTCGAAAAAGGCGGTGATCAGAGTCTCATCGAATGCGATGGCGGGATCGGTCGCGACGATATAACTATTTCCCTTGGCGAATATCAGCTCCAGCAGAGCCAGTATCTGTCGATCGGCCCGGTGAGCCTGAATAATGTAGAGAATCCGCATGGCGCTGCTCAATATTTTGCAACGCAAAGATAATTGTAAACGCCCTGGTATCTCTGGAACGTATGCTCTATTCGGTAGTGGTTGAGGTCGCACCAATCTGCGAAAGCGCGGCGGTGCCGGTACTCGACTTCTACGAGCAACGTCGGGCGATAGCTGGAAATGATGTTGACCGCACCCGCCAGGACATCCAATTCCATGCCTTCCGCATCGATCTTAATGAAATCTAGGTTCGCGAGGTCGACAATTCGATTATCCATCGTGTCAACGACGATCGTCGCATTCGCATCCTCGGATGTGTCGAGCCTGGCCGCGCCGATGTTGTGAGATTGGGGGAAGAGGAGTTTTGCGCGGCCGCCGCCGCGACCGAGCCCCACGCCAAGATGCGTCAGGTCCACCGCGGCGGCCTGATTCAGGCTGACGTTCGCGCGCAGCAGGTCGATCGCCGTCGGGTTGGGTTCGAAGCAGACAACGCTGGAACACTGCATGATTCGATCGAAATAGATCGCGTGATTGCCGACGTTTGTGCCGACATCAACCACGACCGCGCCCTTGGGGATGCACAGTCTGAGCACCTCCAGCTCGCGCTGCTCATAGAATTCCCCCAGGAGGAAATGCTGCTGAATCACGTCGGAGGGATCATTAACGATGAATGTGAACGTTCGGCCATCGTAGTTAAAGCTGGCCAAGTTCTTATCCATTTTGCCTCGACATCAATCGACAAAAATCGCCATGAGCAAATATAAAACTTTGACTTGGTCGCGCCAGATCGTCAAGCATCTTCTCGCATATCGAGATGTCTGCTGCGGTGCCCGGCTCATCAGTTGACGTTGCAAACCGCGGCTTCGACGCGGCCGACCGCGCGCGCCACAGCGCGCCGGGACGGGCCGGCATCATTTCTCCGTCAGCACCAGTTCGGCGCCCTGTTCGCCGCGCGAGAGGCGGGCGAGATGGAGCGCCACGCAACGGTCGTCCGGATTCTCGCGGCTCAATTCGGCGAAGAGTTCGGCGGCCTCGGGCGCCAGGTTCTCGAGCTTGGCATAGGCCGCCTCGTAGCGCGCGAAATAATCCTCGCGGCGGCGGTCCTCGTGCAGCGGCTCGAACACGGCGATGCCCTTGCTCTTGCCCTTGACGACGACCGAGCCCAGCGGCCGGAACTCGATCCCGCGGCACATCGCCCGCGTCGCCTCGCTCACGCAGATATGCGTGCCGAACTGCTTGTTCACGCCTTCGAGCCGCGCCGCGGTGTTCACGGCATCGCCCATGGCGCTGTAGTCGAACCGCGTCCACGAGCCGAAATTGCCCACCACCGCCGAGCCGGTATGGACGCCGATGCGGGTGATGCCGAAAAGATCCTCGCCGTGCCGGTCGTTCCACGCGGCGCGGAAGGTGTCGGCGAAGGTGTCGATGTCGAGCGCGCATCGGACGGCCCGCTCGGCGTGATCGGCCTGATCGAGCGGCGCGTTGAAGATCGCGAACACGGCATCGCCTTCGAATTTGCAGATGGTGCCGTCGTATTTCAGCAGGATCTCGGTGACACCGTTGAAATAGTCGTTCACCAGCCGGCCGAGATCGTGCGCGTCGAGCGCTTCCGACAGCGTGGTGAAATTGGCGAGGTCGGTGAAGAAGAACGTCATGACGCGCCGCTCGCCCTCGAGCGACATCTTGCTCGGGTCGCGAATGAGGGCGTGCACGATCTTGGGCGAGACGTAGCGGCTGAAGGCGCCGGTGATGAACTCACGCTGGCGGCGCGCCTCCCGCCCGCTCAACGCCTCCATCGCCCAATGCGCGGCGGCGAGCGACAGCGTCGGCGCGAGCAGGCCGATCATCACGCCCTCGAAGTGGAAGAGCGCGCCGCCGACGAGCCAGAACAGCACGAGAAAGACGGCGCCGACACCGACGCGAAGCGTCATCAGGCCGCCGAAGGCGGGCAGCATGGCACCCAGCATGGCGCAGCCCAGCGCGTTGATGAAATTGCCCCATGGGCCAATCCCCGGCGGCGGCCGCCCGTCCAGGAGCTGCGCCAGGCTGTGAGCATGGATGACCACGCCCGGCAGCATGCCGGCGTCGGCATAGACGGTCGAAAACGGCGTGCGGTGGCGGTCGGTCAGCGTGAGATCGGTGCCGATGAGGACGATCTTGCCCTTGAACCAGTCGGCCGGCAGCGCCGGCACTAGCTCGGCCGGATATTCGCGGAAGGCGGGAATATTGGGCGCGGGCTGGCCATGCCAGGCGATGGCGACAAGCTTGGCCGGAGTCTTGACCCCCACGTCCGCGGCGAGCGCGCGGGGGAAGCTCGCAAGATATCCGCCGCCCGGCAAGGCATGGCCGGGATAGATCCACCGCACCGTGTCGAACTGGTCGGTGGCGAGCGTGGCGAGCGCGCGCAGCCGCGGCGGCACGAAATGGTCGAGATAGGCGAGCTGCTGCGGCGCTTCGATGTCCGGGCTGTCAGTGTAGCTCACTGCCAGCGGCACGCCGAGGTGATCGAGCGTGGTCTCGAGCAGCTTGTCCTTCGCCGGCTCGGTCGGCTGGTCGAAAAGGATATCGAGCCCGATCGCGCGCGGCTTGCGCTGGGCCAGCGTCTCGAGCAGCCGCGCGAGGAACGCCCGGTCGATCGGCGAGCGGTAGGCAAACTGCTTCAGCGTGTTCTCGGTGATCGCGACGATGACGATGTCCGGGCTCTGGGGCTCGGCCGCGGTCAGCGCCGCGGTCTCCCAATCGCCAATGAACCGGTCGGCAAAGGTGAGGAAGGCGACATGCGCCACCGCCAGGCTCGCCGCGATTGCTGCGGCGCAGGCCACGACGATCGGGATACCGGCACGCGCGAGCGCGCGCGAAACCAGGAACTTGCCGCGCGCGACGATGGCCGAAGCCGTCATCGCCTGCTGCGCTGCAACGCCTCGGCCTGGGCCTCGCAGCCTTGATCCGCGAGCCACGCCACGCGCATCGCGTCGTTGTCCAGATCCTTCGGCACGAAGCTCACCGATACCGCAGCTTCTTCGCCACCACCCAGCGCGATGAAGAAGACCGAATTGGGATGGATCGCGATGTCGCGGGCCGGGATGAGCTCGTTCGATCCCGCGGGCCAGGTCGCCTCCGCCTTCCAGCTCCGATCGGCCGGCATCACCGACAGCCGCGTCGCTTGGGCGCTCGACGGGCGCCAGAAGATGGGGCGATGATCCTGAAGCAGGCAGACCGTCCCGGTGCGGCTCACATCGAGCACCCAGGGATCGGGCAGGTTCGCCACGCTGGCACCCGAGCGGGTCACGCCCGCCTCGCCAGTGCGCGGGCCTTGCTGGGTGAGAAGGGCGGCGATCGCCTCCGGCGCGGCGCCGGCGCCGCCTACCGATGCCGGTGCCTTGTCAAACGGCCCGTCGAGCTTGAAGGTGAGGCCGTTCAAGGCGATGAGCGTGATGTGCTGGCCCTCGACCAGCTTGAGCGGCTTGGTCGCATCGATCTTCTGCCCCGGCTCGAGCGCGATGCCGCGCGCGGCGACAACGACCATGTCCTCGGCCTGGGCCGCGCTCATCAGCAGCGGCAGTGCGACGACCCCCGCCGCGGCACATTCGGTCCATCTCATAGACGCCCCCGTTCAGCTTCCTTGGTCGCCGGCGGCGCCACTGCCATGTGCACCCCGGAATCGCCGTCGCCGATGACGGTGAATGCCGCCCAGTCGAACGGATGCGCGGTCGCGGCATCGGCAATCAGGCGAAGCTGCGACTGGCGCAGCGCTTGCGCCAGTCCGTGCCCGCCGTCATGCGCGAGATCCTGGAACAGGCCCGTCATCAGCCGTTCGGTCGCCAGCGACGGCACCTCCCAATGGCTCGCCAGCACGGCGCGCGCCCCGGCATTAAAGAAGGCTCCGGCGAGCCCGGCAAGCGCCTCGCCGCCGAAGCCGCCGCCGCTCGCCGCGGTATTGCACGCCGACAGCACGACGAGATCGGCATCGAGCTTCAATCCGGCGATCTCGCTCGCCTCGAGCAGGCCGTCGTCATCGGTCGAGCGCGCGGTCGTTGCCGGCGGTGACAGAACCAGGGCCGGCTCGGCCTGACAGTGCAACTCGCCCGGGAGCAGGCCGTGGGTCGCAAAATAGAGGACTCGATACTGGCCGAGCGGATGGGCGCGCAGGTTGCGCTCGGTCGCGGCGTTGCCGAGGAGCAGGGCATTGTTGCCGGCGCCGAGGCTCCGCGCTACCGCCTCGACCTCGGCGGCGGTTTCCTTGAGCGGCGGCAGGGCGCGCAGCAATGACGCTGCCATCGGCCCGTTCTCGCGGCAGCGGTCGGCGAGCGCGTCGAGCGCGGTCGAACCGTCGCCGACGGGACCGGTAAAGCTCGGATCGGCAATGGCAAGCAACGGCTGCGGCGCCGGCACGTGATCCCGTGCCGCCGCACGCAGCGACAGGAAGGCCCGCGCCGAGGGCACCTCGCTCACCGCCATCCGCCGCACCAGCCACGCCGCCCGCATGTAATCGTGGCGCGCGTCGCTGCCCGGCGCCGATGTCACCAGCATCGCCAGCGGCAGGCTCGCCAGCGCGCCGCTCGGCGCCACGATGAGGTGATCGACGCCGCGCAACTGCGCCTCGATCGGACCGAGGAGACGATGATAGAACTCGTAGTCCGCCTGGAGATCGAATTCACCCGGTTTCCCCAGCCGCGGCGTGAGTGCCCGCCGCAGCTCGCGGACATCGGCATCGAGCTTCGCCGTGGTGAGATCGACCGGCGCCAAGGTGAGGCCGTCGGGCGTCACCAGCAGCGCGAAGGCCCGGTACGTGCCGACGACGTAGGACAGGAAGGCCTCGCCCTTGTGCAACTGCTGTGTCATCGCGGTCAGCGGCGCCGGGCCGGGATCGGCCAGTTTTGCATACCCCGGATAGGCCGAGCTGACCTTGGCCATGAGCACGTCGGCCTGCTTGGCGGCGAGGTTGAGCTGGTCGTTTAGGCGACGCTCGAGTGCCGGGTCGCGCCGGTCGTCGGGCTTCACGATCTCGGCCGCCAATTCCATGCGCAGATTGTCGCGCCGGCGCTGCGCGTCCTGGGCCTTGCCCAGCAGTTCGGCGAGGGCCGGATTGTCGGCGCCGAGCCGCGCGGCGGCGCGCGCGATGGTGCGGTCGGCCACGTCGGACCCGATCAGCTGGCTGGCGCGGAAGGCATCCGCATCGAGCGCCGCACGCCGCTCGGGCTCGTTCCTGATGAGCGCCGCGGTCGCGGTCAGGAAGGGCACGATCTGGTCGGGGCCGATCGCCGCCCGCGCGACCGGGTCGGCCTCGAGGATCGTGAGCGCCGGGTGGTACGCGTCCACCGCGGCGCCATAGACCTGCTGATCGGCATAGAAGGTGCCCAGCCGCATCTCGCTCAATGCGGTGGGAGAGGTGTCGCCGAACAGCTTTTTCTCCATCGCGATCACCTCGCGGAACTCGCGTTCGGCGGGGATGACGCGTTGGCGCTGCGCATCGATTTCGGCCATCATCGACACCGACGCGGGCCGCCACCATAGCGGCAGGCTCGGCTCGTCGTTGACGATGCGAAGCACTTCGGTCGCATCGGCCAGCGCGGTCGACAGATCGCCGAGCCGCAGCGCCATCATCGCCTCGATGCGCAGGCTGTGCGCAAGCTCGGCGCGGCTCCCGAACGGCGCGCGCGAATCATTGGCTTGCGCCGTGCTGCCCGGACCGCCGCCGGCGTCGAGCGCCTGGCGCCGCATTTGCGCGGCCGCGCGGGCGTATTTGATGGCGTCGGCGAAATGCCGCTGATTGGCCGCATCGAGCGCGCGATAGGAGGCGAGCCGCGCCTGCAACGCCAGATCGGGCGCGGCGTTGATGATCGGCGCCGCGCGGCGGAAAAGACCCGCCGCCTCGTCGAAGCGGCCTTGATTGCTGACCTGGAGGGCGAGCTCCGCCAGCGTCTCGCCGACGGCGATGGCGTGCGGCCCGAACAACCGCGTCTCGATCTCGAGCACGCGGCGATAGGCGGCCTCGGCTCCGGCATAATCATGCGCCGCCCCGTCGAGCCGGCCGAGTTCGATGAGCGCCTTGTAGGTCGCTACCTCGGCGCCGCCGGCGCGCGCCATCTCGCCGGGAAACCGCGCTTCGATGACGTGGATCGCCACTTCCGTCGCCGCGGCGGAGAACGGCCGGCCGGACTGGTTGGCGATCGCCGCCTGCAGGACCGGCAGCAGCGCGGGCACGCCATCGGCCTCGTAAAGGATGCGCTCGACGACGGTCACGAGCACGATCCGCGGCCAGCCGCTGCTGGTGAGGACGCAAAGATAGAGCCGGCTGTCGCTGTCGCCGGCCAGGTCGTGTCCGGCATCGCAGCGCCGCGGCGCCGTCGTGTCGCCGATGCCGCCCGGCACGGCTTTGGCCGCGGCGGTGATCGCCGCCGTGCGCGCCGCTGCGGCCTCGGGAAGCGGCGCCGGCAGCGGTGCGACGAAGAGCGTTCCGGCCGATGCGTCGGCGCCGCAACGGATCGGCATGACCTTGGTGGTGCCGCGGGCCGTGCCGGTCTCGGTTGCCGGGCCCCATTGGCAGCTCTCGCCGGCGAGGCTCTTCCCGAGCAGCGTTTCTGCCGGCGCGCGCCCGCCCGAAGCGGACAGCATCGCCGCCGCGCCGAGGAGGAAGAGCATGACGAGGCCGGTGCGTCTCATCGCCAGTCCCACAGCGCCTCGTTGCCCCAGCTCGAGTAGAGCTCGTCGGCCGGCCTCACCGCCTGCGGCGTGTCGCGCGGACTCAAAGCCGCCTGGCTCTCGGTCAGCAGGCCGGCGATGAGCGAGGATTGCGGCACAAGGGCCGCGGCGCTGCGCAGGGTACCGGGCGTCCCGGACATCGAGCGCGCGATCCCGTTGGTGAGGCTGTCGGCCTCCTGGTTCGTGCTTCCGGCGTCACTGCCGGACGATCCCCCGGGCAGCGCCGAGCCGCCGCCGCCGATCGTCACGGTGCCGCTGCTGTCGGTCAGCGCTTCGATCGGGCCCTTGCTTTGGTGGCCGCCCGAACTCGGCGCGATGGCGTTGAGGCTCTGGCCCAGCGTGTCGGCGGTCTGGGTCACGCCAGAGAGGAGCGACGCATCCGAGAACGACGAGAGGTACGAGAGGAGGAGCGACGTGAGGCTCACCGACGATGGCAGCGCCGGCGGCGGCAGCGCAACCGTCACTTCGTCATTCTGGACCGGAATGATCGTGCCGTTGAGCGTGGTCGTTCCCGTCACGTTGCAGCACCAGATCGAATTCCAGATGCTTGCGTTTGGGGTATGGGGCGGCAAGACGTAGGGCCCGTTGACGTCGATGTTGATATCGCCGCCGACATCGATCGCCACGCCGACATTGGTCTTCGCGGCGTCGCCGTTGCCGATCTGGGCATAGCCCGTCGGATTGGTGATGTCGCCGGTCAGCGTGGCGACGCCGCCGCTCCCTAGAACCGTGACGTCGATGTTGCCCGACTCGGTGATGCCGCCCGGCACCGTCGCGTTGAGATTGGCGGCATTGCCGCCGTTGCCGATCTGGGCATAGGCGTCGCCCAGGATCGTCAAGGCGCCGTTCGAGTTTTCGGTGCCGGCCGTGACCGTGATGTCGCCCTGCTCGGTGATGCTGGCCTTGGCGAGATTGGCCTGGTCATTGGTCCGGTAGCCGCCATTGCCGATCTGGGCATAGGCGGTGGTGCTCGCGCCCGCGAGGTTCAGCCGCGTCACCGCGGCCACCGTAATGCTGCCGCTATAGTCGATCGAGCCCTGGTCGTTGGTGGCGGCGAACGCGCCGGCGCCGATGCCGCCTTGCCCGATCTGGGCATAGGCGCCGGCACCGCTGCCGCCGGCCAACGTCACGGTATTGCCGGTGACGTCGATGGTGCCGGTGTCGCTGAAGAGCGATGTCGCCGACTGGTTCGTCACCGCGCCGCCATGGCCAATCTGGGCATAGGCATAGACGCCGCTCCCGGCGAGGAGGCTCACGTCGCCGCCGGCGGCGATGGTGATGGTGCCGCTGTCGCTGCCGGCGGTGGCGAGGCCGCCATGGCCGATCTGGGCATAGGCGCCGCCCACCGCGCCGCCACTCAGGGTGAGATCGCCGGTGAGGGTGACGTCGATGGCGCCGGAAACCGCGCCGGGGTCGCCGCCGCGGTTGAAGCCGAGCTGTGCATAGCCGTTGACGCCGGCGACCGCGAGATTCGCGGCCGCGACCGTGGTCGTGCCGCCGGCGCTGCCGAAGGTGGCGTCGCCGGTTGCGCCGGCGCCGCCGATCACCACGTTGCCGCCGTTGCCGCGGTTGCCATAGGCGCCGGGCGTCGTCGCGGCGAGCGCCGCCGGCGTCACGCCGTCCCAACCGGCGATCAGGGTCATGGCGCCGGTGCCGGCATTCTGTACGCCGCCCACCACGTCGATATTGCCGCCGGCGAGCACGTTCAGGGCAAAGGCGGTGTCGAGCGGGGAATAGCCGCCGAAGGTGATGGTGCCGGCGGTGGAAGCGAGCGTGGTATCGCCGCCGATGCTCAGGCCCCCGCCGTAGATCTGGTTGCCGGTCGTCGTGACCGTGCCGCCATTGATCTCGACTCGCCCGGCGGCGAGGCTTTCCGCCGTCACGCCCGAAGCGAAGGTCGTCAGCCCGACATTGCCGGCGTTGAGCGCACCGCTGACCGCCACGGAGTCGTCGAATTGGGCGGTGGCGGCGGTCGCCGTGACGCTCGACAGCCTGGTCGCGCCGCCGATCGCGCCGGTAAAGGTGACCGATCCGCCGACATCGGCGATCGTCAGGCTGTGCGCGCCGTCGAGCGCGCCGCCGAAGAGGATCGCGCCGCCGCTATCGTGCAGGACCGTGTCCGCGCCGAGGGTCGTCGTCCCAGGGCCGCCGCTGCCGCCCGCGATGTCCGATGCCGCGCCGTAATACTGTCCATTCGTGGACGTGACGCTGCCGCCATCGAGGGCGGCCGCCGCGGTCCGCACGCTCGCCGCCGTCACGCTGCCGTCGAATGTCGTGAGATCAACCGCCGACGTGTCGAGATTGCCGCCGAGCGCGAGCGAACCGGTGAACGCGATCGACGCGCCCGTGGCGGTAAGGTTCGTCAGCGCGGTGCTCCTGCCGACCGCGCCTTCAAAGGCGATCGCCCCGCCGAAGTCGGAGACGGTCAAGCTGTGCGCGCCGTCGAGCGTGCTCGCGAACGTGATCGCGCCGCGGCCGGAGTCCGCCAGCACGGCGTCCGCGCCGAGCGTCGCCACGCCGTATGTCTGCCCGGCGCTCGTCATCACGCTGCCGCCGTCGAGCGCCACCACGCCCGTCTGTACGCTTCCCGCCTCCACGCCGCTGTTGAACGTCGTCAACCCCGACGCCGTCATATTGAGCGCGCCGCTGATCGTCACCGCGCCGTCGAAGGTGACCGCGCCGCCGGCATCGGCCACGGTCAGGCTGGGTCGTAGGTCGTCGATTTCGACGCTGCCGACCGTGCTACGAAATGCGATCGCGCTGTGATCCGTATCGGTCAGCATCGTGTTTGCGATGAGCATTGCCGCGCCGTAGCTCTGCCCCGCGCTGGTCGCGACGCTGCCGCCATCGAGCGCCACCGCGCCGGTGGCCACGCTCCCCGCCGTCACGGCGTTGTCGAACGTCGTCAGCCCGGCCGCCGCGGTGTTCAGCGCGCCGCTCACCGCGACCGTGCCGTCGAACGCGGCCGTGGCGCCCGCAGCGTCGAGGCTCGCCA
>DATKQE010000023.1:0-33065 GCA_035532935.1 Allostellaceae bacterium | reverse complement strand
CACGCTCTTCGCCGGCAAGCGCGTCGGCGCCAACCCGTGGGGCGAGGGCGCGACCACGCTCGAATGGACGGTCTCGTCGCCGCCGCCGTTCCATTCCTATGACGAACTGCCGGTGATCGCCGCCGAAGCGGCGCATTGAGGATGGGCCGCGTCGTCGCGCGCCGGGACGTTGCCCGAGGGCTCGCCGTCGGTCTTTGTCTCCTTGCGCTCGGCGGCTGCGACGGCAAGTCGAAGTGGCATGCGATCGACATTACCGGGAGCCTGCCGCCGCTCGCCTTCGCGATGACCCGCGCCAGCGACGGCAAGGCGGTGACGGCCGCCGACTATCGCGGCAGCATCACCATGGTCTATTTCGGCTATACCAATTGCCCCGACGTCTGCCCCACGACGCTGGCGAACATCGCCGAGATCTTGAAGCGTCTCGGCCCGGCGGCGACGCGGGTCCGGGTGCTGTTCGTGACGATCGATCCCAATCGCGATTCGCTCGCCGACCTCAAATCCTATGCCGCGGCGTTTGCGCCGCAGATCGACGGGTTGCGCGGCACCGAGGACGCGATCGCGGCGCTGGCGCGGCGCTATCGCGTGGTCTATTCGGTCGAGCCTGCGACCAAGGATCATCCCTACGAGGTGACGCACAGCGCCGCCGTCTATGTGTTCGACTCCTCCGGCGCGGCGCGGCTGCTGGTGCCGTCGCTCGAGTCGACCACGCCGGACATCGCCGGCACCGTCGCCGACCTGAAGCGTCTCATCGACGAGAACCAGTCGCCCGGCTTCATCACGCGCATCATGCGCATGGTGTGACGCGGGCGTCAGCGGCCGGTCCAGCTCCGCGCGGCGATCGCGATCGGGCTTAGCCCGGTCTCCTTCTCCACCGCCTCCTCGTGCAGGCGGAGCGCGTTCAGCGCCAGCAGGACCGCCACCACGCTCATCATCGCGGGCGGGATCCAGATCACGATGCCGCCGATGTGCTGGTCGGTGATCGCGCTGATCGAGGGATAGAGCCTGCCGCAGAGATCGTAATAGGGATAGAGATCGCGCGTGGCGAAGGTGACGAACGCGCCGAGCCCGATCTGCGGGAACATCACGCAAACGGCAAGAGCGACACGTACCCCATACGATACCCGCGCCGGCGGCTGTGGCCGCCGGTCGAGCACGAGCGACCAGAACAGCAGCCCGTCCACCACCATGGTCCAGTTCATCAGGTTATAGATGCGGGGATCGATCATGGCGTGGAAATGCACCGCCGGGATAAGCCAGAAAAAGAACGTCCCGACGAACAGCACCGCGGCGATGACCGGCTGCTGCACCACGTCCATGAGGCGCGCCATCGCCCGGCTCGCGACCAGGCGCGCGAACGGCGCAGGCATGCCGCGGCGGATCGTCGCGCCGGCTCCGCCGAGCGCGATCAGAAACGGCCCGAGATGGTGCATCACCACGTGCTGGATGCGATTGAGGAAGAACATGTGCAGGGCCAGGTATTCGTAGCGCGTCTCGAGCACGATCCAGAGCGCGGCGATCCCGGCGAGAAAGAAGCCGCACCGCCACCAGGCGAGGCGATCCTCCGGCGCAGCGCGCGCCATGCCGCGCGCGAACCACCACAGCGTCAGCGCCGTGGCGATGTACTCAACCCAGGAAAAATCCCACGGCGCCCATGCCGGCAGCAACGCCGGGTGCGTGCGCGACATCCAGTCCGCGCCCGCCCCCACCGCGGCGATGCCGAGATAGACGCGCGCGGCGCCGCCCGAAGCGGAGAAACGATACATGCATGTTCCCGGCACGGCCCCTGCCCCGCGGCGCCAGATCATGGCGGTCGGCGCCGCAATGACAAATGAATTTCCTGCAATGGAGCCTGCCGGCGCCGCGCCTTCCCGCGGCGACCAGTTACTGCCCGTCGTGGGGATTGCCAGTGCCGCCGCGTTGCGGCATAAGCCATTGCGGTCCGCGCACCGTCTTTGTCCAAGCGCGGATTAGCGTGGGAAATAAAGCCCTTGGCATCGGAAAAAGCAGCCGCGGAACCCCCTGACATTGGTCGCGCCACGACCGAAGCCGGTGCCGGCGCGGACGACGAGGGGCCCCGGGGCGGGCTCACGACAGAGGAGCAGACGCACCGTATCGGCCTCGTCGTGCTGTGCATCCTGGCGTTTATCGTCGGCCTCGTCACCGGGCTCGGCGCGGTTCTGTTCCGAGATCTGATCGGCTTCATCCACAACGTCCTGTTCCTCGGCCATTTTGCCTATCGCTACGACGCCAACATTTTCACGCCGCCGAGCCCGTGGGGGCCGCTGGTGATCCTGGTGCCGGTGGTGGGCGCGATCGGCGTCACCTTTCTCGTCACCAAGTTCGCGCCTGAGGCGCGCGGCCACGGCGTTCCCGAGGTGATGGATGCGATCTACTACAACGGCGGCCGCATCCGGCCGATCGTCGCCGTGGTGAAGTCGCTGGCCTCGGCGCTGGCGATCGGCAGCGGTGCCGCGGTTGGCCGCGAGGGCCCGATCATCCAGATCGGCTCGGCCCTCGGCTCGACGCTGGGTCAGATCGTGAAGATGCTGCCCGGCCAGCGCATCACGCTCGTCGCCGCTGGCGCGGGCGCCGGCATCGCCGCGACCTTCAACACGCCCATCGGCGGCGTCATGTTCGCGATCGAGCTGATGATGCCGGAGGTGAGCGTCCGAACCTTCCTGCCGGTCGCGATCGCGACTGGCATGGCGACGTTCATCGGCCGCATCTTCTTCGGCCAGCAGCCGGCCTTCATGGTGCCGCCGTTGCCACCGCTGAGCGTCGATTCGACGGCGGCGCTGACGCTGTGCCTCTATGCGCTGCTGGGCGCGATCACCGGGCTGGCCGCGACCGGCTTCGTCCGCGGCCTTCATCTGGTCGAGGATTTGTTCGACAAGATCAAGGGCCGCTATGTGCGCCATATTCTGGGAATGCTGCTGGTCGGCGTGCTCATCTACGGGCTGCAGCAGCGGCTCGGCCACTATTATGTCGAGGGCGTCGGCTACGCCACCATCCAGGCGATCCTGACCGGCCAGCTCGCGCTTCCGGCGCTGCTGTTCGGCTTGTTCGTCGCCAAGCTGCTGGCGACCTCGACCAGCCTCGGTTCGGGCTCCTCGGGCGGCATCTTCTCGCCGTCGCTGTTCATGGGGGCGACGATCGGCGGCGGCTTCGCGTCGCTCCTGCTACTCCTGCATCTGCCGGCCGACATCAACGTCCCGGCCTTCGCCATGGTCGGCATGGGGGCGATGGTGGGCGGCGGCACCGGCGCGGTGATGACGGCGGTCACGATGATCTTCGAGATGACGCGCGATTATGACATCGTCCTGCCGATGATCCTCGCCGTCGCCTTGAGCGTCGGCGTCCGGCGCATGCTGTTGGTGGAGAACATCTACACGCTGAAGCTCATGCGGCGCGGCCATGTGATTCCCAAGGCGCTCCACGCCAACATGTTCCTGGTGCGACGCGCCAAGGAGGTGATGGACACGGACGTCCTGATCCTGCCGGCCGAGACGGGCTTCGATGCGTTCCTGCGCCTGGAGGAGCATCACGGCCGGATGCGGCACGTGATCGTCACGCACGGCGACCGGCTCGTCGGCGCGGTCCGGGTGAATACCGCGCTGCGCCGCGGGCTCGAGGGCGTGGATACCGGCATCACCCTCGGCGACGTGGCGCCGCGCAACTTCACCATCGTGCGCGAGAACGACATCGTCTACGACGTGATCGACCGCATCTGGCGCAAGAAGGCGGCGATGGCGGTGGTGGTGCGCGGCAATCGCACACCGCGCCCGGCCGATGTGCTCGGCGTCATCACCAAGGAGCACGTCGCCGACTCCGTGGCCAGCAGCATCAAGGTCTATCCGGGCTGAGGGGCCGACGCTAGCCCAGTCCGGGCACGCCGATGCCGACCGTCGCGAGCAGAAGGAGGAGATTGAGGCCGAGGACCACGGCCGTCGCCACCGTGACCGCGATCTGCGTCCACCGCGTCGCGACGAAGCGCCCCATCACCGCTTTCCGCCGGCTCAGCACAAGGAGCGCGATCATCGGCACCGGCAAGGCAAAGCTCAGCACGACCTGGCTGCCGACGAGCGCCTGGGTTGCGTTGTAGCCCATCGCCACGACGGCGAATGACGGCAGCATCGTCAGCACGCGCCGCACCCACATCGGAATCCGGAAGCCGACGAAGCCCTGCATAATGACCTGTCCCGCCATCGTGCCGACCGCCGAGCTCGACAGCCCCGACGCCATCAGCGACAAAAGGAACACGCCCGCCGCGCCGATCCCGAGCAGCGGAACGAGCGTGTAATAGGCGGACTCGATTTCGCCGACATCGGCGTGCCCGGCGTGGAAGGCGGCGGCGGCCATCATCACCATCGCCATGTTCACCAGTCCCGCCACGGCCAGCGCGATCACGACCTCGCGGTTGGAGTAGCGCACCAGCTTGCGGCGTTCGGCGTCGTCGCGCGCGATATAGCGCCGCTGCGTCAGCGCCGAATGCAGATAGATGGCATGCGGCATCACGGTGGCGCCGACGATGCCGACCGAGAGCGTCACGGCCTCGGCGTCCGGAAGTTGCGGCAGGATGCTGTGCAATGCCGCGGCGCTCCAGTCGGGCGGCGCCACGGCCAGCTCGACCAGATAGCACGCCCCGATCACCACGACGAGCCCGCCGATGAGCAGCTCGATCGGCCGGAATCCCGAGCGCTGGAACGTCAGGATCGCATAGGTGATCGCCGCCGTGGCGACCATGCCCCACAACAGCGGCATCTGGAACAGCAGCGCCAGCCCGATCGCCCCGCCGAGAAACTCGGCAAGATCGGTCGCCATCGCGGCGACCTCGCTGACGATCCACATCGCGATCACCACCGGGCGGGGGAAATGCTCCCGGCACAGCTCGGCGAGATTGCGGTTGGTGACGATGCCCAGCTTGGCCGAAAGCGCCTGGAACAGCATCGCGACCGCGTTGGCCAGGACCACCACCCAAAGCAGGTCATAGGCGTAGCGCGCGCCGGCCTGGATGTTGGTCGCGAAATTGCCGGGGTCCATGTAGGCGACCGAGGCGATGACCGCCGGCCCGGTCAAGGGCAGGACGGCGCGCACGCCACGGCGACGCCCGGCGAGGGTCTCGCGAATCGCGTCGACGGTACGCTGCGACAGATTCGGCCTGGCGGCCTCGCTCACGAGCCTTCTCCGGCTTGCCGTTCCGCGGGAAATCTAAGCGCTGGCGCCGGGCGCGCAATAGCCGCGCGCGGCGCCGCCTTCGCGGGCTGGCGACGTCTTGCCCCGAGCGCGGCAGGCGGCGAAACTCGTCACGGGATTCGCGCGCAGGCACCGGAGGCCGAATTGGCGAAACGAGCGAAGAGCGCATCGGCGGCGGATCGCCGCCTGCACGTCTATGAGCGCGAGCTCCACCGGCTCCAGATCGAGCTGGTCAAGCTGCAGAAGCACATCATCAAGCACAACGACCGCATCGTCGTGCTCTTCGAGGGCCGCGATGCCGCGGGCAAGGACGGCACGATCAAGCACATCATCGAGCATCTTTCGCCACGCGAGGTGCGCGTCGTCGCCCTCGACAAGCCGTCGGACCGCGAGGCGACGGGCTGGTACTTCGCGCGCTATGTCGAGCATCTTCCGGCCGCGCGCGAGATGGTGCTGTTCAACCGCAGTTGGTACAACCGCGCCGGGGTCGAGCGCGTCATGGGATTCTGCACGCCGCACGAGGCCGAATCGTTCATCGAGGACGCGCCGGTGTTCGAGGGCCTGCTCGTCCGCTCGGGCATCAAGCTCCTCAAGTACTATCTCGACATCTCCAAGGCCGAGCAGCGCCGCCGCCTCAAAGACCGAACCCGCGATCCGCTGACGCAGTGGAAGACGAGCCCCATAGACCAGCAGGCGCTCAAGCACTGGAAGGATTACAGCCTCGCCCGCAACGAAATGCTCGCGCGCACGCATTCCCTTGTCGTCCCGTGGCGCGTGGTGCGCGCCGACGACAAGCACCGCGCCCGCCTCAACGTCGTTCGCGACCTGCTGAGCCGACTCGACTACGCCGGTCGAACCCGCAAACTCGTGCCGCCCGACCCCGACATCGTCTTTCCCTACAGCGACGCCGCCCTCGAGGCCGGGCTGATCGCGCCGTGAGATCGGGTACATCGACCAAGACCCGATCAGGTCCGAAGGCGGCGCGGTACGAACGTTGACATATCAAGGGTCGGCGCGGATCATGGCCAAACCGCATCGTGACAGAGATGCCGTCATGCCTGACACCCAGGAGCCAGCGGCGAAATCGGGTTCGGCCGATGGCGGGCTGCTCCTCGGCTACAACGACCTGCGCGACAAGATCCCGGTCCTCGGCCTCAAGGAATACTGGTATCCGGCGAGCCACGACCGCGCGGTTGGCTGGCGCTAGCCGGTCTTTCTCAAGATGCTGGGCGAGGATCTCTGCCTCTTCCGCGGCACGAGCGGCACGGTCGCCGCGCTCACCAATGTCTGTCCGCATCGCGGCGCGATGCTGTCGCGCGGCAACTGCGAGTTCCGCGGCCATGTCGCGTGCTTCTATCACGGCTTCGTCTTCGATGAGCGCGGAGCGTGCGTGGCGGCGCTCGGCGAAGGAATGGGAGACGGGCCAGCACCTGCGCTGCATGGTCCGCATCAACTACCAGACGCATATGGGGACGCGCTGGGCGGTGCCGATCGACGAGAAGACGACGCGGATGTTCTATTTCCACACCGCGCTGCGCCGCACCGCGTTGGGCCGCGCCTACGAGTGGTGCGCCTATCATTTCTTCCATCACTGGGTGATGGACCAGAATTTCTCGGCCCAGGATGCCCGGCCGCCATCCATGCCTATTACGACCGCGGCATGGAGGGACGGAAATGAGGCAAGGTGCTATGATGGCCGCATGAAGCGGCCATGACGGCACGCGCCAACAACCGCGAGGAACGTCGCATGACGACCACCACGACGCTCGCCGAGCGCGCCGATGCGCTCGAGCACACGATGATTCAGGAACTCGGCGCCATCGTCAGCAAGTCCTTTCTCTTCAATCTCGCCGACGGCAAGATGGACATCGACGGCGGCCGCGAGCTGCTCGAGCGCTATCCCGGCAAGAAGATGCTCATGGGCGAGGACCCGCGCCTGCCGAAGATGCCGGCGCGGCCGACGCTGTTCGATTTCTTCAAGTACCGCATGGCCGGCGGCGGCAGCTACCACATGCTGCAGAGCGCGACGCACGCCCTCAAGGCCGGGATGAACGAGAAAACCATCCTCGCCTGCCTCCTCCATGACATCGCCGTCAGCGCCTTCATCCGCTGCGACCACGGTTACTGGGGCGCGCAACTGGTCGAGCCCTATGTCGACGAGGAAGTGACCTGGGCGATCCGCGCGCACCAGGCGCTGCGCTTCTATCCCGACGAATCGGTCGGCTATGCCTATCCCGAGAACTATCGCCAATATTTCGGCGACGACTACGTGCCGGACGACTACATCAAGGCCGATTACGAGCGTGCCCGCCAACACAAATGGTACATGACCGCGCGCATGATCACGGTCCACGACATCTATTCGTTCGACCCCAACGCCAAGGTCAGCCTCGATGATTTCGTCGACATCGTCGGCCGCAACTTCAAGCAGCCGGCCGAGGGGCTGGGCTACGACAACAGCCCGGTGGCGCATATGTGGCGCACCCTGATCCGGCCGACGAAGTTCCTCTGACCGGGGGAGACGTTCAGCCGCCGATGACGTCGTTGTCGGCGACGGATGGGGCCGCTTCGGCGGACGCGCGGGGCGGCTCGGAAGTCGCCGTCGGCGCCTGCGGCAGCCGCGCGCGCAGGGGCAGTTCCTTGATGAAGAGCCCAAGGACGAGACCCGCGCCGCAGATCGCCGCGGCGGCGAGATAAAGCGTGCGGAACGAATGGGCGAAGCTCGCGACGATGCCCTGGCGGACGGCGTCGGGCAGCGCCGCGAGCATCGCCGGGCCGCCGTGCAGCAGGCCGTTGGCGCTCACCGGCAGCGTGCCGCCGCGCGTCAGCCCGGCGAACAGGATCGCGCCCAAGAGCGCCACGCCGAACGAGCCGCCCATCGAGCGAAAGAACGAGGTGAACGCGGTCGCCGTGCCCATGTCGCGCATCTCCACGGCATTCTGTACCGCGATCATCACCATCGGCCCGGCCGGACCGAGGCCGAGGCCGAGCGCCGCCATATAGCCGCCGTAGAGCCAGGCGGGCGTCGTCCGCGCCACGCCAAGGAACAGCAGGAAAGCGACCACGGCCACGCTCAGCGAGACGAGCGGTACGATCTTGTAGCGCCCGGTGATGCGGATGAATCGGCCGGTCGCGGTCGCGCCGGCGGTGAGACCGAGCATGAACGGCAGCAGCAGCAGGCCCGAATTGCTGGCCGACGCGCCGATCACGACCTGAAGGAAGAGCGGTAGGAAGATGGTGGCGCCAACCGCCGCCGCGCCCATGAAGAAGGCGATGCCGTTGGCGACGACGAACACGTTGTTGCGAAAGAGGCGCGGCGGCAGCAGCGGATCGCCGGCGCGCCGCTCGTGCGCGACGAGAAGCGCGATGAGCGCAGCCGCAACCGCGACGAGGCCCAGGATCTCGGGCGAGAGCCAGGCGAATTCGGTGCCGGCCCAGGTCGTCACCAGCAACAGCGCGACGATCGCCGGCAGCAGCAGCAGCGCGCCGAGATAGTCGATCCGCTTGGCCCCGCCATGCACCGGCAGCCGCCGCAGCGCCTTGGAGCAGATCAACAGCGCGGCAATCCCGATCGGCAGGTTGATCCAGAACACCCAGCGCCACGACAGCGCGTCCACCAGCACGCCGCCGAGCATCGGCCCACCCACCGTCGCCACCGCCCAGACCGTGGTGAAATAGGCCTGATAGCGCCCGCGCTCGCGCGGCGGGATGATGTCGGCGATGATGGTGAGCGCGATCGACACGAGCCCACCGCCACCCAGCCCCTGCAGCGCCCGCCCGGCGATGAGCCAGCCCATGGTCTGGGCGAGCGCGCTCGCCACCGAGCCGACGAGAAAGATGGCAATCGCGGTGCGGAACACCGCGCTCCGGCCGTGCAGGTCGCTGAGCTTGCCGTAGATCGGCGTCGAGGCGGTCGCGGTGAGGAGATAGGCCGAGACGGTCCACGACATGTGCTCCATGCCATGGAGATCGCCCACCATCGCCGGCAGGGACGTGGCGACGATGGTCTGGTCGAGCGCACCCAGGAACATGCCGAGCACCGTCCCGCTCAACATGTGCAGAATGTCGCGATGGGCGAAACCGGCGTTGAGCGTCAGGGCGTCGGGCATTCGGGCGCGAACGCTAACCCACGGCAACGGCAAACGCCAATGCCAAGGCCCCAACCCTCCGTTGCGCCGCGCGGGGGTCGAGCCGCGCTCAAGCCCCCTTCAGTCCGTCGAGCAGGTGGCCGAATTTCTCCTGCGCCTTCCGCGCCACCTCGGGCGAGGGGGTGTTGCTGGGCGGGAACTGGTCGCGCCAGTAGAACGGCTTGCACGCGTCGATGATCGCCACCGAATGGGTCATGTCGCGCTTCTTGCGCTTCTCGGGCGAAAGACGCGGATCGGCCGGCGAGTCCCACGAGTTGGTGATGAACTGGATCGACTCCTTGGGATCGGTCCGGGTCAGCATCGCCCACAGCAGCTGCTCGATATTGGTCACGTCGATGTCGTCGTCGACGACGATGATGTATTTCGAGGCATAGGCCGAGGCGCCGCATTGCGCCGCGATGTGGCCCGCCTGGGTCGCATGGCCGGGATAGCGCTGCCGGATCGAGATGCCGTGCAGCATGCGCGCGCCGCCGACCTCGTGGCACCACACCTGCTGCACGTCGGGCACGCCGGCATTGGCCATGTTCTGCTTGATCGTGGCCGAGCGCAGGACGGCGCGATAGCGCGCCATCTCGTCCGGTCCGGCGCCCATCGGCGGCACGCCCAGGAGGATCGGATCGTTGCGATGATAGATCGCCTTGATGTCGAGCACCGGCGCCATGGTCGCGCCGCCGGCATAATGCCCGGTCCATTCCCCGAACGGTCCTTCCAGGTGGCGGCGGTCGGGCGACACATAGCCCTCGAGCACGATCTCGGCATCGGCCGGGAACGGCAGGCCCGTGACCTTGCCCTTGACCATCTTCACCGGCCGGCCGCGCAGCCCGCCGATGATGTCGAGCTCGAACACGCCATAAGGCGCCTCCATCCCGCCATAGAAGAACGCCAGCGGATCGCCGCCCAGCACCATCACCACCGGCATCGCTTCGCCCTTGGCGAAATATTTCTCGCGATGGATGTAGCCGTGATGGCCCGCGGCCGTGATAATGCCGACCGACTTGGCGTCATGCACCTGGGCACGATAGGCGCCGGCATTGAGCCAGTTCTCCTCCGGGTCGCGGGTGATGGAATAGGTGCCGGTGCCGATATAGCGGCCGCCGTCCTTCTCGTGCCACACCGGGGCGGGAAACTTGGTCACGTCGACGTCGGCGCCCATCAGCACATTCTCGAGCACCGGGCCGTCGGCGACGATCTCGTGCGGGATGATGCGCATGTCCTTGAGATAGGCGTCGCGATAGGCCTCGCTCAATTCGGCCTTGGTGAGATGGTCGGGAAAGCCCAGCGTCATGTTGCGGCGCGTGCCGGCAAAGACGTTGAGCAGGACGCGAAAGCCCTTGGGACAGCCGGGGATGTCGTCGAACACCACGCACGGCCCGTTCTCGGCGCGCAGGATCGCCTCGGCGGCGAGACCGATATCCTCCTGCCAGTTCGCGCCCTTGACGTGCCGCACCTCGCCCAGGCGCTCGGCATATTCGAGCCATTGCCGCAGATCGTCATAGGCGATGTTCGCCGTGATATTGCTGATGCTGTCCATGGCCTGCCGCGCCTCTTCCCTTCTGGTTCCCCGCGATGATACACCGCCTTGAGGACCGGCCAAATATGCTATCGTCGGCGCCAACGAGGGAGGAACGACCAATGATATATCGCATGCTTCTAGCCGGCACGGTCGCCGTCGCGATGGCGTTCGCGCCGGGCCTTCGCGCCCCGACCGCAACGGCCGAGCCGATCAAGATCGGCGTCGTCGACGTCGCCGCTTTCGCGCCCGTCTTCATCGCGCAGGAGCGCGGCTATTTCGCGGCCGAAGGCGTGCCGGCGACGCTTGTCCCGTTCGATGCCGCCGCGCCGATCGCGGTGGCGACGGTTTCGGGCGATATCGATTTCGGCGTCACCGCGGTGACGGCGGCGTTCTACAACCTCGCCGGCAGCGGCGAGCTCAAGATCATCGCCGCCGCGGCGCACGAGGCGCCCGGCTTCCACACCCAGGCCTTTCTGGTCTCGCGCAAGGCCTATGACGGCGGCCTGAAGACGCTCAAGGACCTGCCCGGCCATTCCTTCGCCGTCACCGGCCAGGGCGGGCCGCCCGTCTATGTCGTCGGCGGCCTCATCGCCCCGAAATACGGCTTCAATTTCAACACCATCCGGATCGTGCCGCTGCAAACGATGCCGAACATCAACAGCGCGATCGCCGGCGGCCGCGCGGATTTCACGGCGAGTTCCCTGTTGGGCAAGATGGGACAATTGGTCGATCGCGGCGAGGTCAAGGTGATCGCCTGGGTCGGCGACGTGGCGCCGTGGCAGTTCGGGCTCGTCTTCACCAGCACCAAGACCGCCGATTCCCGCCACGACACGGTCGAGCGCTTCCTCAAGGCCTATCGCAAGGGCGCGCGCGACTATCACGACGCCACCACCACCGCCGACGGCAAGCCCAAGCACGGCGCCGCGGAAGACACGGTGCTCAAGATCGTCGCCAAATACACCAAGCAATCCCTTGCCGTCGTGAAGCTCGCGATTCCCTATGTCGATGCCGATGCGCGGCTCGACGTGAAGGACGTGCTGAACCAGGTCGCCTTCTTCAAATCGCGCGGCCTGGTGAAGCCGGGGGTCGACGCCGCCTCGACCATGGACATGCACTATGTCCGGCCGCTGCCCGAGAAATAGGGATGGGGACGCGCGGCTCGAGGGCATCGTTGGTCCGCCGGCGCCGCGGCTCGAGGATGCGGCGCTGCTGCGCGGCAAGAGCCGCTTCGTCGACGATCTGTCGCTGCCGGGCGTCTTGCATGCGAGTTTCGTGCGCAGCCCGGTGGCGCATGCCCGCCTGCGCCGGATCGATACGGTCGGCGCGCGCGCGGTTCCGGGCGTCCATGCGGTGCTCACCCATGCCGATTTGCGCCCGATTCTGACCGGCGACCGCATTCCGCTGGCGGTCGCGGCCGCGGCGATCCGTTTTCACGTCGATCCCTTCGCGCTGGCCGCGCATGAGGTTTGCTATGTCGGCGAGCCGGTCGCCCTCGTCGTCGCCGCGAGCCGCAGGGTGGCCGAGGATGCCGCTGCGCTCGTTGCGCTCGACCTCGATCTGCTGCCGGTGGTGCTCGATCCGCGCGCGGGGCTCGCGCCCGATGCGCCCAAGGCGCGGCTCGATTGCCCCGACAATCTCGTCGCACGGCACCGCATCGATTACGGCGATGCCGATCGCGAATTCGCCGGTGCGGCGCACCGCTTCGCCGCCCGCTTCCGCCTCGACAAGGGCGGCGGGCATTCGATCGAGACGCGCGGCCTCGTCGCCCGCTACGATGCCGACGCAGCGGCGCTGACGCTGTGGGTCAACACCCAGATGCCGCACCGCGCCAAGTCGGTGCTGGTCGCTGCGCTCGGCCTCGCCGAGCATCAGGTGCGCGTGGTCGTGCCGACGACCGGCGGCGGCTTCGGCACCAAGGCGGTGTTCTATCCCGAGGAGCTGGCGGTTCCCGCGGCGGCGCTGCTGCTCGGGCGTCCGATCAAGTGGATCGAGGACCGGCGTGAGAACTTCCTCGCCGCCGCGCCGGAGCGGCGCCAGGACTGGGAGATCGAGGCGGCGGCCGATGGCGACGGAAGGCTGCGCGCCATCCGCGGCCGGCTCTGCTACGACCACGGCGCCGCGACGCCCTATGGCGTGGCGCTGCCCTACAACGCCGCGACCAACCTGGTCGGGCCCTATGTGCTGCCGGCCTATCGCCTCGCCATCGATCTCTGCCTCACCAACCTGGCGCCGGCCGCGCCGACGCGCGGCGCCGGGCGGCCGCAAGGCACGTTCGTGATGGAGCGGCTGCTCGACCGCATCGCGCAGCGCCTGGGCCTGGCGCGCGACGAGGTGCGCCGGCGCAACCTCATTCCGCCGTCGGCGATGCCGTACCGGACTCCGATCGTGCAGCGCGACGGCAGCGCCATGACCTATGACAGCGGCGACTATCCCGAATGCCAGCGCCGCGCGCTCGCGGCTTCGGGCTGGGCGGATTTCCCGGCGCGGCAGGAAGCGGCGCGGCGCGACGGGCGCCGTCTCGGCATCGGGCTTGCGAATTACGTCGAGGCGACCGGCCGCGGCCCGTTCGAGAGCGCGACCGTCCGGGTCGGCGCCTCGGGCAAGGTCGTGCTCGCGACCGGCGCGACCGAGCAGGGGCAGGGCATCCGCAACACGCTGGCGCGGCTCGCCGCAACCGTGCTCGGCGTCGCTGCCGCGGACGTGACGGTGGTGGCGGGCGACACCGAGGCGGTCCCGCTCGGTATGGGCGCCTTCGCGAGCCGCCAGGCGGTCACGGCCGGCAATGCCGTGTTCGTGGCCGCAAAGGCGGTGCGCGACAAGGCCTTGCGCGCCGCCGCCGAGATGCTCGAGGCCGCACCCGAGGATCTCGAACTGGCCAGCGGCATGGTGCGGCTCAAGGGCGCGCCGCAGATGGGCCGCAGCCTGGGCGAGGTCGCGCGGGCGCTCGGCGGCCTGCCCGGCATGGCGCTGCCGGCGGGCATGGCGCCCGGCCTTGCCGCCGCGAGCGATTATCAGCCGAGCGCTCTCACCTATTGCAACGGCACGCATGTGTGCGAGGTCGAGGTCGATGCCGAGACCGGCGCGGTCCGGATCCTGCGCTATGTCGTGGTGCATGATTGCGGCCGCATGCTCGATCCCGTCGCGGTCGAAGGCCAGGTCCAGGGCGGGATCGCGCACGGCATCGGCAGCGCGCTCTACGAATGGATGCGCTACGACGACGACGGCCAGCCGCAGACCGCCACCTATGGCGATTATCTGCTGCCGACTGCGGACGGCGTGCCGGCGATCGCCATCCATCACATGGAATCGCCGACGCCGCTCAATCCGCTGGGCGTGAAGGGCGCGGCCGAAAGCGGGACCATCGCCGCGCCCGCCGCCGTCATCGCGGCGGTGGAGGACGCGCTCGCGCCGCTCGGCGTGGTGATCGACGTGCTGCCGCTGACGCCGGAGCGGCTTCGCGCCCTCGTCGCCGCAGCGGAAAAGTCGGGCTAAGCTCGGCCGGACCGAACGGCACCCCAGGAGGCAGCGATGCATTGGACCCAGCGGCGCGAGCGCTTCCGCGCGATTCTCGCGGGCGACGCCTGCGTTTATCCGGCCTCGGTGTTCGATCCGGTCTCGGTGCGCATCGCCGAGGATCTGGGCTTCGAGCTGGGCATGTATGCGGGCTCCACCGCCTCGCTCGCGGTGCTCGGCGCCCCGGACATCGTGCTTTTGACGCTGAGCGAGTTCGCGGCCCAGGCGCTGCGCATCGCGCGCGCGGCCGCGTTGCCGTTCCTGGTCGATGCCGATCACGGCTACGGCAATGCGCTCAACGTCACCCGCACGGTCGAGGAGCTCGAGACCGCGGGCGTGGCCGGCCTTACCATCGAGGACACGCTGCTTCCCGCCGGCTTCGGCGCCGCAGGCAGGACCCAGCTCATCACGGTCGAGGAGGGCGTCGGCAAGATGCGGGCGGCGCTCGCCGGCCGCCAAGACCCGAGCCTCGTCATCGTCGGCCGCACCAGCGCCGCCGCCATCGCCGGCATCGAGGACGCGGTGCGCCGGATCATGGCCTATGAAGCGGCCGGGGTCGATGCGGTGTTCCTCGCCGGCATCACCGCGCGCGAGGAGATTGCGGCGGCGGCGGCGGCGGTCAAATGCCCGATCATTCTCGGCACGATCAAGCCGGCGCTCGCCGACCGCGCCGATCTCGCGCGGCTCGGCGTGCGGGTCTGCCTTCAGGGCCATCAGCCGTTCATGGCCGCGGTGCAGGCGATCCACGACACGATGAAGGCGCTGCGCGACGGCACGCCGGCCGATGCGCTCCCGGGCCTCGCCCCGGACGCTTTGATGAAGCGCGTCACGCGCGACGCGCGCTACCGGGCCGCGATGAAGGAATTCCTGCGCGGCTGAGCCGGCGCCGCCATCGGCATCAACGTCCGAATTCCGGCCGTTCGCGGCGGTCGTCGGCCGCGCCGGCGCGCCTGCGCTCGGCCGGGCGTCCCTGCCGCTGCAGCCGGCGTGCCAGGCGGTCGAGATAGAGATAGATCACCGGCGTCGTGAAGAGGGTGAGGAACTGCGAGACCAGCAGGCCGCCGACGATGGCGACGCCGAGCGGCTGGCGCAGGTCCGCGCCGGCGCCCTGCCACAGTGCCAGCGGCAGGCCGGCGACGAGCGCGCACATCGTCGTCATCATGATCGGCCGGAAGCGCTGCAGCGACGCCGCGTGGATCGCTTCGAGCGGCGTCTTGCCCTCGCGCCGCTCCGCCTCGAGCGCGAAATCGATCATCATGATCGCGTTCTTCTTGACGATGCCGATCAGCAGGATGATGCCGATGAGAGCGATCAGCGTCAGGTCGAAATGGAACAGCATCAGCGCGATGAGCGCGCCGACGCCGGCGGACGGCAGGGCCGACAGGATGGTGATCGGGTGGACGAAGCTCTCATAGAGCATGCCGAGCACGACATAGACCACCACGATCGCCGCCGCGACCAGCAGCGGCGTCGAGCTCAGCGACGCCTGGAACGCCTGCGCGGTACCCTCGAAGGCGCCGTGCAGCGTTGCCGGCGCGTTGAGTTGCGCGTGGAGCGCGGTGATGGCGTTGACCGCCCGACCGAGCGAGGCGCCGGGCGCGAGGTTGAACGACAACGTCACCGCGGGGAAAACCCCCTGGTGATTGACGGTGAGCGGCTCGACCTTGCTGGTGAAATGCGCGACCGCCGAGAGCGGCACCTCGGCGCCACTGCTGCTCGCGACATAGATTTTCGACAGCGCTGCAGGCCCGACCTCGTATTTCGGCTGCACCTCGAGGATCACCTTCGATTGCTGGCTCGCGGAATAGATCGTCGCGATCTGCTCCTGTCCGAAGGCGTCGTAGAGCGTCTGGTCGATGGCATCGAGCGACAGGCCCAGACGATAGGCGGTGTTGCGGTCGATCTCGATCGGGATGTGCGGCGAGGCGATCTGTTGATCCGACGCGGTATCGGACAGGATCTTCATTCCCTGCATCTTCGCGAGGAAGATCGGCGCCCAGTGATCGAGCTCGTCGGAATCGGTGTCGGTCAGCGTGTACTGGTATTGCGCTTGCTCAAGCCGGCCGCCGATGGTGATGTCCTGGCCGGCCTGCATGAAGTATTTGGCGCCCACCACCTGCGCGAGCTTGGGCCGCAGGCGCTTCATCACCTGCTCGACGCCGGCGCGCTCGCCGAACGGCTTGAGCTGAATGAACATGCGCGCGGTGTTCTCGGCGGCATTGCCGCCGGTGGCGCCGGCGAAGCTCACCACGTCCTCGACCGCCGGATCCTGCATGACGATCCGGGCGAATTGGTGCTCGATCTTCGACATCGCGGCGAACGAGATGTCCTGCCGCGCCTCGGCCTCGCCGAAGATGAAGCCGGTATCCTGCTCGGGGAAGAAGCCCTTGGGGATCGAGACATAGAGAACGCCGGTCAGCGCCGCGAGCGCCGCGGTCGCCAGCAGCACCGCCAATTGGTGCCGGAACACGAAGCGAAGCCCCCGGTCGTAGCCCGCCCGCATCCGATCGCAGAAGCCGCCCAGCGCGCGGCTGAAGCGGCCTTCCTGCCGGCCCGTCTCGCGCCCCAGAAAGAGCGCGCACATCATCGGCGTAAGCGTCAGCGACATGAAGGCGGAGACCACGACCGCGATGGTCACCGTCATCGCGAATTCGTGGAACAGGCGCCCGACGATGCCGCTCATGAACAGGAGCGGGATGAACACCGCGACGAGCGAAAACGTGATCGAGACGATGGTGAAGCCGATCTGCCCTGCGCCCTTGAGCGCAGCCTCGAACGGCGTCTCGCCCATCTCGATATAGCGGACGATGTTCTCGATCATGACGATCGCATCGTCGACCAGGAATCCCACCGCGATGGTGAGACCCATCAGCGACAGATTGTCGAGGCTGTAGCCGGCGAGGTACATGACCCCGAACGTCGCGACGATGGCGAGCGGCACAGTCACGCTCGGGATCAGCGTGGCCCAGAGCTTGCGCAGGAACAGAAAGATCGCCATCACCACCAGCGCCACCGTCAGGAGGAGGGTGAACTCGACATCGGCGACGGACGCGCGGATCGTGGTCGAGCGGTCGGAGACGAGGTCGACATGCACCGCGCGCGGAATCGACCGCTCGAGCTGCGGCAGCATCTTCTGGACCTCGTCCACCACCGCGATGGTGTTGGCGCCGGCCGCGCGCTCGATCAGCAGGAGCTCGCTCGGCGTGGTGCCGTACCACGCGCCGGTGCGCGGCTGCACCGAGGAGTCGATCGCGTCGCCGATATCCTTGACCTCGACCGGCGCGCCGTTCTGATAGGCAAGGATGACGTGGCGGAACTGGCTCGCATCGAAGAGCTGGTCGTTCGTGTCGAGGGTGAATTCCTGTTTCGGCCCCTCGAGATTGCCCTTGGGGGAATCGAGCGTCGCGTGGACGAGCGCGGTGCGTACCTGATCGATGCCGATGCCGCGCGCGGCCAGCGCCTCAGGGTTCACCTGCACATGCACCGCCGGCTGCTGCTGGCCGGCGATGATGACCTGACCGACCCCGGCGATACGCGACAGCGACTGCGCCAAGACCGTATTGGCATAGGTATCGAGCTGATAGAGCGGGATCGCGTTCGAATGAACGGCATAGATCAGCACCGGCCGGTCCGCCGGGTTGGTCTTGCGATAGGTCGGCGGGTTGGGCAGGTTCTTGGGCAAGAGCCCGCTGGCGGCGTTGATCGCGGTCTGGACGTCGCTGGCGGCGCCGTCGATGCTGCGGCTCAGATCGAACTGAAGCGTGATCGCCGTCGAGCCGAGGCCGCTGGTCGAGGACATCGAGTCGAGGCCCGGTATCGCCGTGAACTCGTTCTCGAGCGGCGTCGCCACGGTCGCGGCCATGGTGCCGGGGCTCGCGCCCGGCAATTGCGCGGTGACCACGATGGTTGGGAAATCGATGCTTGGAAGTGCCGATACCGGCAGAAGTTCGTAGCAGGCGGCGCCGAACACCAGGATCGCGGCCATGAGCAGCGCGGTGGCGATCGGCCGCCGGATGAAGATTTCCGAAATGTTCATCGCGCGCTCAGCTGGACGGGGACGGCGTTCCGCCCGCGCCCTGACCCGGCGCCGCGCCGGGCGCAACGATCGTCACCTTGACCTTGTCGGCGAGCCGGTATTGGCCGTCGGTGACGACCTGCTCGGTGCCGTCAAGGCCTTTGGCGATGACGGCGATGCCGTCCTGGCGCGCGGCGACCGTGACCGGGACGCGCGCGACCGTGTCGTCGGGCCCGATCACATAGACATAGGACCCGTTCGGACCGGCCATGACGGCCTGCGCCGGCACCGTTACCGCGTTCGCGCGGGTCGCGACGACGAGCCGGATGCTAACGAACTGCCCCGGCCACAGCGCCTCGTTCCCGTTGTCGAAGGTGCCCTCGAGCATGACCGTGCCGGTGGCGGTGTTGGCCTGGTTGTCGATCAGGCTGAGCTTGCCTGTGGCCAGGGGCCTGCCCGCCTGCGACAGGGCCTCGACGTCGAGCGGTTGCTTCGCCTGGTTCGCGCGGATCTCGTCGAGGTCGCTCTCGGGCACGGTGAAGCTCACATCGATCGGCTTGATCTGCGTGATCGTCACCAGCGCGGTGCCGCCCGTCGCCTGGACATAATTGCCGGGATCGACCAGCAGCGCGCCGGTAAGCCCGGCCGCCGGCGCGGCGATGCGGCAATAGGCGAGGTTGAGCCGGGCCGTCTCGAGATTGGCCTGATCGAGCGTCACCGTGCCTTGGTCCTGCTGCACCACATAGGCCTGGTCTTCCGCCTGCTGCTTGGCGATGGCGTTCTGGCGCGCCAGCCGCTGATAGCGCGCGAGGTCGGTGCGCGCCTCCTGAAGCACCGCCTGGTCGTGCGCGAGTTGCCCCTGCGCCTGATCGAGCGCCGCCTGATAGGGACGGGGATCGATGAGGAAGAGCGGGGCGCCGGCCTTCACCTCCTGCCCCTGGGTGAAGAACACCTTTTCGATCTGTCCGTTGACGCGGGATTCGACCGACACGGTCTCGATCGGCTGGACCGTGCCGAGCGCCTCGATGCGCACGGGAACGTTCTGCCGCGTCGCCTTCCCGACATTGACCGGCGTCGCCGGGTCGGCCGGGGGGTCGCGCACCGTCCGATGGCCCGACCAGACCCATCCGCCGATCCCGGCGGCGAGGACGAGTGCACCGATGCCGCCAACGATGGCTAGCGGCCGTCGCGGCATGGCGATCCTGCTCGAACGGCTCTATCCGGCGGCACGGCCTGCGGCCCAATGGCTAATCGGTGAACAACGCTTCGGCCGGCACCAAGGTTTCCGGTTGCGGGACGACGGGAAGAGGCCGACCCGAAAGTGGGCCTCGCCCGAGCGTTCAGTCGCCGGATTGCCCGGATTGCAAGGAGGCCTCGCGCACATCGCCGGCAAACGGCTTCGCGCCGTCGGCCTTGACGGGAAGGATGTCGGATCGATGTGCCGGCGGCGCCGCGACCGGCGCCGTGTCAGGCACGGCAACGTTCGGATTGCCGCTGCAATTGCCGAAGCTATGCGTCACGACGTGCGGCTTCGCGCCGGGCCCGGACCGGGTGATCTCCATGCTTCGGGTGCACATGTCGCCGGGGGAAAGGGTCGCGACGAAGCTGTAGCTTGCGGCGCCCGGCGGCAGATTTCGCGCGTCGATCTGCAGGAGCCGATCGGGGCCGGGCATCGGTTGTGCCGCAAGCAATGCCGCCTGGCGCAGCATCGAAGCGGCTTCGCGGTCCATCGCGGCCGAAATGCGTTCCATCCGCGCAAAGGGCGAGCCCGGGCCGAAGCCCCAGAACGCGGACGGCAGCGCCGCTTCGGAGCGGAAGGCGATCTGCGGCGCAACGTCGCCGCGGTAGTGGATCACCTCGATCGTTCCGTCCGGAAGTTGGACTTTCATCGAATGCACCGGCAGGCTCTGCGCCGCGACGGCGCCGGCGAACACGAGTGACCCGACCCCCGCCAGGAGGACGCTTGGGATGATTCGCATGGCAGTCTCCGACAACACCAAGACACAACCGCTAAACATAGATCGCGGCGGTCGCGTTGCCAGTGTCTCTCGGTGCCGCAGTCCCTTAAACTTTCGACAGAATCGCGCCGGCCCGTCTATTGCATGAACCAGCCGTGACTGACGACGAGGGACTGGCCGGTGAGCGCGTTCGAATCGAACGACGCGAACAGCAGCGCGGCGGCGGCCACGTCTTCGACGGTGGTAAATTCGCCGTCAACCGTCTCCTTGAGCATGACGTTCTTGATCACCTCGGCCTCGGAGATGCCGAGTTCCTTCGCCTGCTCGGGGATCTGCTTGTCGACGAGCGGTGTGCGCACGAAGCCGGGACAGATGACGTTGGCCCGGACGCCGTGGGCGGCGCCTTCCTTGGCGACCACCTTGGCGAGACCGATGAGACCATGCTTCGCCGTCACATAGGGCGCCTTCAGCACCGAGGCTTCCTTGGAATGGACCGAGCCCATGTAGATGATGCTGCCGCCGCGGCCCTGCTTGTACATCTGGCGCAGGGCGGCGCGGGTGGTGAGAAACGCGCCGTCGAGATGGATGGCGAGAAGCTGCTTCCATTTCGCGAACTCGAATTGGTCGAGCGGCGCTACGATCTGGATGCCGGCGTTGCTGACGAGAATATCGACGCCGCCGAAGGCCGCGACGGCCTTGGCGGTCCCGGCTTCGACATCGCTCTCGCTGGTCACGTCCATGGCGACGCCGATCGCCTGCCCGCCCTTGGACTTGAGCTTCTCGGCGGTGGCGGCGGCGCCCTTGCCGTTGAGATCGGCGATCACGACCTTGGCGCCTTCGCGCGCGAAGGTCGCGGCGATCTCCTTGCCGATGCCGCTGGCGGCGCCGGTGACGATGGCTACCTTGCCGCTGAGACGCATGGAATGTCTCCTTTGGGTGAGGGTTGCGCGCAGGGCCGCACGCGCCGCATGCAAACACCCGGAACGCCGCCAATGTCAAATGACGCTTGTGTCATCGCGCCGCTCGGGGCGCCGCTCACGCCTTGAGGTCGCCGCTCAAAAGGATGCGGCGGTAGGACAGCGCCTCGGCGATGTGGATGCGGCGCAGGCTCTCGCTCGCATCGAGATCGGCGAGCGTGCGCGCGACGCGCAGCACGCGGTGATAGCCGCGCGCCGACAGCCGCAACCGGTCGGCGGCCTCGGTGAGGAGGCGCTTGCCATCGGCATCGGGCGCGGCGACCTGATCGAGCAGCGCGCCGTCCGCCTCGGCGTTGGTGCGGATGCCCCGGTCGCGGGCGAGCGCATCATAGCGCGCGCGCTGGACCCGCCGCGCGGCCGCGACCCGGAGCGCCACCGCGGCCGAATTCTCGGCCGGCGGCGGCAGCGCCAGGTCCGCCGCCTTCACCGCCGGCACCTCGATATGCAGATCGATGCGGTCGAAGAGCGGCCCCGAGATGCGCGACTGGTAATCCTGGGCACAGCGCGGCGCGCGCCCGCAGGCGAGCGCCGGATCGTCGAGATGGCCGCAGCGGCAGGGATTCATCGCCGCCACCAGTTGCACCCGCGCCGGATAGCGCACATGCGCATTGACGCGCGCGACCATGGCGCTGCCGCTTTCGAGCGGCTGGCGCAGCGCCTCGAGGCTGGCGCGCTGGAACTCCGGCAGCTCGTCGAGGAACAGCACGCCCAGATGCGCGAGCGACACCTCGCCCGGCCGCCCGCGCGTGCCGCCGCCGACGAGGGCCGGCAGCGATGCCGAATGATGCGGGTCGCGGAACGCGCGCGCGCGCATGAGCCTGCCCCCGCGCAAGAGGCCCGCCACCGAATGGATCATGCTGACCTCGAGCGCCTCGCCCGCGTCGAGCGGCGGCAGGATGCCCGGCAGCCGCGCCGCCAGCATCGATTTCCCGGATCCCGGCGGCCCGATCATCAGGAGATTGTGACCGCCTGCCGCCGCCACTTCGAGCGCGCGCTTGGCGGTCTCCTGCCCCTTGATGTCGCGGAGGTCGAGGGGTGAGGCGGCGGCCTCGGCGATGCGCGGCTCGGGCGGCGCCAGCACCTGCGTGCCCTTGAAGTGATTGACCGGCGCCAGCAGCGACGGCGCCGCCAGCACCTCGATGCCATTGGCCCAGGCCGCCTCGCCGCCGCACGCCGCGGGACAGACGAGGCCGCGCCCCCGTCCCGCCGCACCCATCGCCGCCGGCAGCACGCCCGCCACGGCGAGCAGCGAGCCGTCGAGCGCCAGCTCGCCGAGCGCCACGTATTCCTCGATCTCCGGGCCGTCGAGCACGCCCATCGCCGCCAGCAATCCGAGCGCGATCGGCAGATCGAAATGGCTGCCTTCCTTGACGAGATCGGCGGGGGCGAGATTGACGGTGATGCGCCGGGGCGGCAGCGCCAGACCCATCGCCGCCAAGGCCGCGCGCACGCGCTCGCGCGATTCGCCCACCGCCTTGTCCGGCAAGCCCACGACGGTGAAGGCCGGCAGTCCCGCCGTGATCGTGACCTGGGCCTCGACCTCGACCGCCTCGATGCCCTGGAACGCCACCGTGCGGACGCGCGCGACCACGCTCTTCCCCTTGCCGTCTCGGCACGAGTTTAAGCGACGCCACGCAACCCGGCCAGACCCATCGCAGACTCATCGCCGCGCGAGCGCCAGGGCGGCGCTTGACCCTCGCCGCCGCACGCGCCTAGTGTCGGGCCAGTGACCCGCCGCCGGGAGCCTGCCATGACCGATGCGTTCGAGGATTATTGCTGGCGCGATGTCGTGCCGGCCGAGGTGCTGGAGATCTATTCGTATTATCGCCGTACCCTCGGCATCGGCCCGGCGCCGGCACTCGTCGCGATCGACCTCTACGAGCTCGCCTATCAGGGTGGCAACCGGCCGGTGCGCGAGCTGCACCACACCTATCCGAGTTCCTGCGGCGAGCATGCGTTCGCGGCGATCGAGCCGACCAAGCAGCTTTTCGCCGCCGCGCGCCGCGCCGGCCTGCCGGTGTTCTATTCGACCATGGACACGCGCGCCGAAGCCAAGCCGCAGACGGTGACGGCGACGCGGCGCCAGGGAATGCTCACGGCGCCGGAGCTTTATACCATCCGCACCGACTTCCGTCCCCAATCCGGCGACGTCGTCATCGCCAAGCAGCGTGCCAGCGCGTTCTACGGCACGCCGCTCGCCGCGCACCTCACGCAACTCGGCGTGCGGACAGTGATCATGTGCGGCGAAAGCACGTCGGGCTGCGTGCGCGCCAGCGCGGTCGACGCCTTTTCGCATGGCTTCCACGTCGTGCTGGTCGAGGAATGCTGCTTCGACCGCTCGCCGATCTCGCACAAGGTCAACCTGTTCGACCTCCACCACAAATACGGCGACGTGCTGCATCTCGATGCGGCCCTCGCCCAGCTCGAGGGGCTTGCCCCCCGCAAGGCCGGCTGACAGCGCGCTTGACCCGCCCGCCGGGCTGATATTTGCTGCTGCGATGGATTCGACCCCGGTCCAAGAGGTGGCGCCGCCGCGTTCGGCGCCGTGGGACGCGCTGCCGCGGCTGGCGCACGGTCTGTTCCGCAACCGGCTGCGCGGCACGCTGTCGATCCTGGGCGGCCTCGTCCTGTGGGAGATCGTCAGCCGCTATATCGTCAACAACCAGCTCTTCCTCGCCTCGCCGTCGCAGATCATAGGCGCCATCGTCACGCTCTCCGAGACCGGCGAGTTGCAGCACCACATCGCGGTGAGCGGCATCGAATTCATCCTGGGCTATGTCATCGCCAGCGTCCTTGGCGTCGTGCTCGGCGTCGGCATGGGGATGCGCGTCGGGGTCAAGCAGACGATGCAGCCCTGGGTGTCGGGGCTCTATGCGACGCCGACCATCGCGCTCGCGCCGCTGTTCATCCTGTGGTTCGGCATCGGCATCTGGTCGAAGGTGATCGTGGTGGTGACGCTGGTGCTGTTCCCGGTGGCGATCAACACCGAGGCGGGGCTCAGGACGGTCAGCGTGCGGTTGACCGAGATGTTGCGCAGCTTCGGCGCCACCGAGCGCCAGATCTTCTGGAAGCTGTCGCTGCCGTCGGCGATGCCGTTCGTGCTGACGGGGCTGAAGCTCGGCATCGGCCGCGGCCTCATCGGCGTGGTGGTGGCCGAGCTGTTCGGCGCACGCGCCGGATTGGGGCAGCTCATCAGCCAATCGGCGGACGCCTTCAACATGCCCAATCTCTTCGCCGGCGTGGTCGTGCTCGCGGTGGCGGGGATCGTCCTCACCGCGGGCTTCGACTGGGTCGAAACCAGGCTCGTGCCATGGACGCGGGACTAGACATGGCGCCGAAACTCGCCGTCACCGATCTGTGCAAGCAGTTCGGCCCGCTCGAGGTGCTGCGCACCATCGCGATGGAGATCGCCGCCGGCGAGTTCGCCGCCATCGTCGGACCGTCGGGTTGCGGCAAGACCACATTCCTGCGCATCGTTGCCGGGCTCGAGCCGGCGACGACGGGCGCCGTCGCGATCGACGGCCGCGGCGTGAAGGGGCCGGGCCGCGACCGCGGCTTCGTGTTCCAGCAGGACAGCCTCCTGCCGTGGCGGACCGTGCTGACCAACGCCGTGATCGGCCCCGAGATCGCCGGCAGCGCGGGCGAGCGCGAGAAGCGCTTCGCCCTCGATCTTTTGAAGCTCGTGGGGCTCGCGGGGTTCGAGTCCTATTTCCCGCGCCAGCTTTCGGGCGGCATGCGTCAGCGCGTCAATCTCGCCCGCGCGCTCGCGGTCGATCCCGAGATCCTGCTGATGGACGAGCCGTTCTCGGCGCTCGATGCGCAAAGCCGCGAGATCATGCAGACCGAGCTCCTGCGCATCTGGGAGCAGGGCCGCAAGACCGTGCTCTTCGTCACCCATCAGATCGACGAGGCGGTATTCCTGTCCGACCACGTCTTCGTCTTCGCGCGGCGCCCGGGGCGGGTGCAGGAGCGCGTGCACATCGACCTGCCGCGGCCGCGCACGCTCAGCATCAAGCGCACGCCCGAATTCGTCGCCTATGTCGACCACATCTGGCGCCTGATCGAGAACGACGTCCGCGAATCGGTGCTGCACGAGCACGTCTGACCCCGGCGGGCGCCGGGAGCAGCGACCCTAGCGCACTTCGCCTTGCGTCCTGCTACACTCCGCATCGGGAGGCTCGCGGTGGCGGAACGGCGTGTCGAGCGGCGGCTTGCGGCGATTCTGTGCGCCGATGTTGCTGGCTATTCCCGGCTCGTGGGCGCGGACGAGGAAGGCATGATCGCCGCGCTGAAGGCGCATCGGCGCGGCCTCATCGACCCGATGCTCGCCGCGCACCAGGGCCGCATCGTCAAGACCAGCGGCGACTTCATCCTCATCGAATTCCCCTCGGCGGTCGATGTGAAGCAGGTCGGGCGCGAACTTGGCGTGCGCCATGTGCTCGAGGGCAGCGTGCGCAAGGCCGTCAACCGGGTGCGCGGTGTCGCCTCGCTCGTTTATGCCGAGGACGTGAGGAACCGGCTGCTGGCGGCACTCGTCGCGGCGGGGTTGCCGGAGTAGGCGGCGAAATGGCCGGTTTGCGCCCATGGCTCGACGCGCTCGGCCTCGGTCAATACGCGGCGGCGCTGATCGCGAACGACGTCGATCTCGCGGTGCTGCCCGAACTGAGCGACCAGGATCTGGCGCAATTGGGGCTGTCGCTCGGCCACCGGCGCAAGCTCATGGCGGCGGCGGCGGCGCTGCGCGGCGCCGCGCCCGAGCCGGCGGCAGAACCCGCGCCCGAGCCCGCGCTGACTGCCCCCCAGGCCGAGCGGCGCCAGGTGACGGTGATGTTCTGCGATCTCGCCGGCTCGACCGCGTTGTCGGCGCGGCTCGATCCCGAGGATTGGGGCGGCCTGCTGCGGCAGTATCAGGATGCCTGCGCCGGCATCATCGCCCGGTTCGACGGGTTCCTTGCCAAGTTCATGGGCGACGGGGTGCTGGCCTATTTCGGCTATCCCCAGGCGCATGAGGACAGCGCCGAGCGCGCGGTCCGCGCCGGGCTCGCGGTGGCCGCCGCGGTGGCCGCGATCGGCGACGGCACCCTTACGGTGCGCGTCGGCATCGCCACCGGGCTCGTCGTCGTCGGCGAGATCATCGGCACCGGCACGGCGCAGGAGCAGACCATCGTCGGCGACACGCCCAATCTCGCCGCCCGACTTCAGGCGCTGGCCGAGCCCGGTTCCGTGCTCATCGCCGGCATCACGCGGCGCTTGTTGGGCGAACTCTTCGAATACCGCTTCCTCGGCGAGCGCGCGCTCAAGGGGATCGCGGCGCCCATGGGCGTGTGGCGCGTGCTGCGCGAGAGCGAGGCGCACAGCCGCTTCGCGGCGGTGCGCGCGGCGGGACGGCTGGTCGGGCGCGAGCAGGAGATCGCGCTGCTCGCCGACCGCTGGCAGCGCGCGCGCCGCGGCGAGGGCCAGGTCGTGCTGCTGAACGGCGAGGCGGGGATCGGCAAGTCGCGCCTCGCCGAAGCGCTGCGCGAGCGCATCCGCGACGACCGCCACGTGCGCGTGTCGATGCAATGCTCGGCCTATCACCGCAACACCGCGCTCTATCCCTTGCTGCGTCATCTCGCCGAGACCGCGGATTTCACCGCCGCGGACAGCGTCGAGGAAAAGCGCGAGAAGCTGCGGGCGATGCTTGCGACCGGCAACAGCGCCTCGGAGCTGACGTTCCGGCTGCTCGCGCATCTCATGGGATTGGGCCAGGCCGAAGCGTCCGAATCCGAGGCGACGCCGGCCCAGCACAAGGCGCTGCTGATGGCGGCGCTCAGCGACCAGCTTCTCGCGCTCGCCACGCGCGCGCCGGTGCTGCTGCTGCTCGAGGACGCGCAATGGATCGATCCGACCACGACGGAGCTGATCGATCAGCTCGTCGATCGCATCGAGGAGGCGCCGGTCCTGGCCGTCGTCACCCATCGCCCGGAATTCGTTCCGCCCTGGACCGGCCGCCCGTTCGTCACCGCGCTCGCCTTCAACCGGCTGTCGGGCGCGGACTGCGCCGCGGTGGTGCGCAACCTCGCCGCCGAAACCGCGCTGACGAGCGATGTCGTCGACGAAATCCTGCGCCGCAGCGACGGCGTGCCGCTTTACGTCGAGGAGCTGACCCGGGCGGTGCTCGAGGCCGGGCGGGGCGCGCCGGCGGTGCCGCCGACGCTGCAGGATTCGCTCATGGCGCGGCTCGACCGGCTCGGCCGGGTGAAGGATATCGCCCAGATCGCCGCGGTCATCGGCCGCGAGTTTTCGCGCGCGGTCCTCGCCGCCGTGGCCGACATCGGCGAAGCGGAGCTCGACCGCGCGCTCGCGCAACTCGTCGCGGCCGGACTGGTATTCCCGCGCGGCAACCGCGCCGAGGGGCGCTACAACTTCAAGCACGCGCTACTGCAGGAGGCCGCCTATGAGAGCCTGCTGCGCAGCCGCCGCCAGGCGCTCCACGACAGGATCGGCGCGGTCCTTGCCCGGCTTTTCGACGAGACCGGCGACGGCGAGCCCGAGATCATCGCATATCATCTGAGTCGCGCCGGGCTCGCCGAGCCGGCGAGCGGCTATTGGGAGCGCGCGGGCGATGTCGCGGTGGCGCAATCGAGCTATGCCGAGGCAATCGCCAGCTACACCGCCGCGCTCGAGGAGGCGCAGCGCTTGCCCGAGGGAACGCTGCGTCTGCGGCGCCTGCTCGCGCTCAGGCTGAAGCTCGGGCCGGCGCTCGGCGTCGATCGCGGCCTGCCGACCAACGACGTCGCGCACAATTATGCCGAGGCCTACGCACTGGGGCGCGCCATCGGCGAGGAAGGCCCAGACCTCTTCAAGGCGATGTGGGGGATGTGGGTTTCCGCCGCCGCGCGGCGACGCTTCGACGAGGCGGCGCTACGCGCCGACGAACTCATCGCCCTCGGCCAGCGCATCGGCGACGAGGATCTCGGCCTCGAGGGCATTCACTGCCGCTGGAGCACCGCGCTGTTTCGCGGCGAAATGCCGCTGGCGCTGGACTTCAGCGGCCAGGGCATTGCGCGCTACGACGCTTCGCGCCACGCGCGGCTGGCGCACGACTATGCCGGCCACGATCCCGGCGTGTGCGCGCATGTCGTCCAGGCGATAACGCTGGCGATGACCGGGTTTCCCGCGCGCGCGGCGAAATCCGCCGCGGCCGGGGTCGCGCTCGGCGAAGCGCTCAAGCATCCGTACAGCCTGGCGCACGCGCTGATGAATGCGGCGATGACCTACCAGATCGCCGGTGACGCCGCGGCGTGCGCCCGCACGTCACAGCGCTTGCTCGAGGTGGCACGGCGTTTCGAGTTCGGTCCGCAGCAGATGCTGGCGAATTTCCTCATCGGCTGGTCGCGGAGCTTCGCGTCCGGGGATCAAGGGCTCGCGCAGATGGAGGACGCCTTCGCCAAGCGGGCGCCCCTCGCCATGGTGATGTTCCTGCTCGATTCGGTAATGGCGGAAGCGCTCGCCCGCGCCGGCCGGGTCGCCGCGGCACAGGGGCTGATCGACGAAGCGCTGGTCGAGGCGCAAACCTCGCAGGTGGGGATGTACCTGCCGGAATTGTGGCGGCTGCGCGGCGTGCTGTTGCTGCAGGCCGACGCCGCGCAGGCGCCCGAGGCGCGCCGCTGCCTCGAACGCGCGGCGGCGCTGGCCGAATCCCAGGGCGCCCGTATGCTTCAGCTTCGCGCCACGATGTCGCTCGCGCGGCTCCTGGCCGATGACGGCGACGGCGGCGCGGCGGCGCGGTTGCTGCGGCCGCTCTACGCCCAGTTCACCGACGGCTTCGAGGCGCCCGATCTCGCCGCCGCCGCGCGTCTGCTCGCGGCGCTGGGATAGCGGCGGCGCGCCGTCATCGCCAGTCGCGGCCGTGCCCATAGGCATGATGCGGCGGGCCGACATAGCCGACCGGATAGACCACGCAGCCGCCCAGTACCGCGAGCAGCGCCGCCCCGGCGGCAAGCGTCGCCCATCGCCGTCCCTTCCGCGCCTGTTGCTTCGTTCCCAGTTTCGCCGTCATGGCCGTCCTCCTTGGTTGCAACCGGGCCGATGCCCGTCCCCATACTACGCGGCGGCATAACGAAACGATCCCGTACCGTATCGAAAATAATTTTTGTTATAAGTGTATTGTAACGGGGATACGAGGAAAGCAGGGGGCTTATCACGAGGCAGGACCAGTGCGTGAAAGGGAGACCTTCGATGACGCGTACAAGCAGCAAGTTCCGCAAATTCGTGCTGGCGCTGGCCGCGGTCGCCGTGACGGCCGGGGCCATGGCCGGTCCGGCGCTGGCCGACGATTGGAACCATCGCGGCCGCGAGGAGCATCATTGGCGCGGCGACGGGCACGACCGTTGGCGCGACCGTGACGATCAATGGCGCGACCGTGACGATTACCGCCCGGCGCTTTACCCAAGGTCATATGTCGCGGTCGTTCCGCCATCGCCCTATGTCATGGTCGCGCCGCCGGCGCCGATCGCAGCTTGGCCGCCGCCGTCCCTCAATCTCGTGATCCCGCTGAATTTCCACTGAACGCGGCGGGCGGGGCTTCGGCCCCGCCCCTTTTTGGGGGGATGAATCGGCCGGAGGCAGCGGACAACATGCAGGACATCGTCACGACGGAGGGGTTGCGTATGACCAAGGACTTTGCCGGGCGGCGCACGATCGGGCGTGGCGCCGCTGCATTCGCGCTCGCCATGCTACTTGCCGCGCCCCTCGGCGCCATGGCGCAGCAGGCGTCCCCTGCCGCTCCCGCTACGCCCGCCCCTGAGGCCATGCCGGCTCCGCCGCCGGCCGCGCCGAGCGAGGCCGCGCCCAAACCGGGGATCCGGCATCGCCGCGCCGCCCGCAAGCCAACCAGCCGGGTCGAGACGCATATCGCGCGGCTTCATGCCGAACTCAAGATCACGCCCGCGCAGACCACCGAGTGGAATGCGGTCGCCGAGATCATGCGCAGCCAGGCGCGGGAGATGGAAAAACTGGAGCGCGAACGTGCCGCCGGCCGCGCCACCATGACCGCGGTCGACGATCTCAAATCCTACCAGGCGATCGCCGTCGCCCACGCCGAGGAAATGAGCAAGCTCGTCCCCGCGTTCCAGGCGCTCTATGCCAGGATGTCGCCCGAACAGCAGAAGAACGCCGACGTGGTCTTTCGCGGCCGACCGCACAAGCGCGGCCGCAAGCCCCGGCACAAAAGCCCAAGCAAATGAGCCGATTTGACAGGGAACCCGGGATGAACTCGCGGCGCTTCGCCCGCATCTCGACCGCGGCCGCGCTCACGCTGGCCGTCGGCGCGACGGTGTTCGCCGCCGGCCATGCCCGCGCGGACGGGCACCGGCGGGGCCGGCACCCGCCGCATCATCGTTTGATCCGGCATCGGCCGCCGCCACCGCCGGTTGTGATGGGATACGACGCGCCGACCTATGTCGCGGCGCCGCCGCCCATCGTCTATGCCCCGCCGGCGCCGCCGGCGGTGATCAGCCTCGGCATCAATCTTAATCTCCGATAGCGCCGACCCGCGAAGCGGTCGACGGCTCGCCGCCCTCGGCGGGATCGGCGAAGGACCGTCCGCTGCACCCTGGCGACGCCAGCAGGCGCTGCATCTGCTCCTCGAGCCGCGCGATACGCTCCTCAAGGGCCGGGCTGGCCTCCTCGGCGAGAAGCTGCTTCAACCGGTCGGCAAAGCGCGGATCCGTGCGCAGCCGCAGCGCGATGGCCCGCATCACGGGCTTGTCGTCGGGCGGCACGCGGACATTGGTCTGGACGGTGTTCATAGCGGCGAGGCCTCAAGCTGATAGCGCAGCCTACCGCGGAGATATTACGAAGAACTGGAGAAGCCGGATCTCGGACGGGTTCCCGACCGTGCCGGATCAGGCCGCGGCGACGAAGTCCCGCCAGCGGGCGAGCGCCCCCTGCAGCAGGGCCGCGAAGCTTCGCCGCTCGGCGGGAGCGAGGAAACTGCCCACCACCACCGTCCGTCCATGCGAGGCGAGCGTGAGCGTGCCGGACTCGTCCTTGTCCTCGAGCATGACCCGGAGCCAATAGGGCTCGAACTGCCAGCGCCGGCGCTCGCCGCGGATCGAGACCCGTTCCACCGTCAGGCTGCGCTCGGTGAGCCGCACGCATTCCGACAGCCGCGCCCCGCGGTAACTGACGCGGAACGCGACATAAACCAGCGCCACGTCGAGACCGAAGAACCCGAATACCGGCCAGGCGCCGGCCAGGATGCAGGTCGTGCCCGCGACCAGGCTGGCCGTGCCAAGTACCGCCATCAACAGGAAAAATCCGCGCGGCGGCAGGCTGCGATAGGGCCTCAGCACGGCGTCCAGGAAGACACGCTGGGCCGCCTCCGCCTGCTCGTTCTCCGTCGAGGATACGCCCGCCGCCATCGCCGCCGCATGGTAAAGCGGGGCGGCGGCGGCGGCAAGCGGCGCCACCGCTTGCCGATGCTAGGAATTCGCTAATGACAATGGGTGACGCGAATTCGTTAATGATGTATTAACCATATCGGTGGACCTTGAAATTGTGGATCATGGGGAACCCGTGACGGCCGAACCCGTTTCGGCGCCTGCACTCGAAGGCGGCGAGCAGCCGAGATATTTTCGTTACTGGTGGCTTGCGATCATCGTCTTCAGCCTCGCCGGCTGGGGCGTCGTCATTTCGACCATCTCGCTGCTGATCGCACTCGTCCGCTAACCGCGCTGCCGCCGCATCGGGCCGGGTGATCCGGCCGCGCTAACCACTCGTAAACCAGCGTGAAGATTTGGCTGCGCCAGGGAACGAGGGGTTCGACAGCGGCGACGCTGTTCCCTGCCCGCACCGCAGCCTCGGCAAGATCCGAGGTGAGGGCCGTGCTCAACATTCTCCGTCAATCTCGCGCCGTCTTGTTCGGCTTCCTGGAAATCGGCGCGCTGGCGCTGGCGCTCTATTACGCCGCGCGCTGGCTTGGTCCGTCGGTCTCGAGCGGCGAGCCGCGCCGGCTGGCCGATACGCTGTTGCCGGCGTTGACCGCCGTCGGAATCGGCTTCGTCCGGCTGGTGACGCCGCCGCCGCTGGCGCGCAATCGCGCTGCCGCTCGCCGCGTGCTCGTGGTCGGAACGGGCAAACTCGCCGCCGAGATCGAGGGGCTGATGGTGCGGCGCCGCCATTCGCGCACCGAAATCGTGGGATACGCGGCGCTGGCCGGCGAGCCGGTGGCCGTGCGGCGTGTGCGCGTCATTGCCGATGCCGGATCGCTGCTCGCCTGCGCGCACGAGAACCGTGTCGACGAAATCGTCGTCGCACTCGAGGATCGGCGCGGCATGCCGCTGCAGCCGCTGCTCGAGGCCCGCATGGATGGCGTCACGGTCACGCCCTATCTGACGTTCTGGGAGCGCGAGACGCGTCGTCTCAACATCGACGCGCTCGATCCGAGCTGGCTCATCTTCGCCGATGGGTTCCGCATCGCCGGAGCGACCAACGCGACGTTGAAGCGCGCGCTCGACGTGACCGCGAGCCTTGCGCTCCTGATCCTGACTCTGCCTGCGCTGGTATGCGCGGCGCTGGCGATCCGCCTCGATGATGGCGGGCCGGTGTTCTATCGCCAGCAGCGCATCGGCCGTTATGGCCGCCCCTTCGACATCTACAAGTTCCGCACCATGCGGGTCGATGCCGAAGCGCAGTGCGGCCCGTGCTGGGCGGCGCACCGCGATGCGCGGGTGACGCGCGTGGGCCGCTTCCTCCGCTACATGC
>DATKQE010000022.1:0-42859 GCA_035532935.1 Allostellaceae bacterium | reverse complement strand
CGGCTTGCCGGCCTCTAGCGCCTCGAGCGCCGGCCGTATGATCGCCAACCGTTGCTGCCATCGGCTCCGTGACCGATCGGGCTTGAGCAGCGCGACCGGCGCGACCGCCGGCACGGGCACGGGGAGTGCCGCCGGCCGCTCACACTCGAGCTTCGCGCGCAGTTCCGGCGGGAGCGAGGCGACTTTCACCTCATACGTGGCCCCGGCGCGGCCGCCCCTTCCGTGGGCGAGCCGCACCGCAAGGCGCGCGCCGCGCCACGTGCCCCCAGCGGCGCAGCGGCGCAACGCGGCTTTTGCCGCGCGGCGCGTGATACCGGCCGCTCGCGCAAAGTCGGAACTCGTGATTGTGCTCTCGGTAGCGGCTGCTGCGTCAGGCCACATTGTGCAGCCCTGCCTCGCCTAGAATGCGGCACAAGAGGCTTTTCGCAGCAGGACCGCGAGCGGCGCCTCGGAGTACTGCGTCTGCCCATTGTCGCGTGACCCGTTGCCGTGCGCACCAGGCGCTCAAACTGTCGCCCTTTGCGACGAACTGTGATCGGATAAAGTGATGAAGCTCTGGCCCTGGTTGAGCTGGTATCATCTGGGCTGCTGCTCTCGGGGTGTCGTCATTGCATAATGCAATTTTAATTGCAAATTGCAAGGTAGTCAAATGGAGGCGAGGGCGTGGCTCGCGCACCAGCTAAGGGCGGCAAAGCGCGACCGCGCCGTCGCTCTATGCCGCTGACCGGATTGCCGATGCCAGAACCGCGGGCCGGTGATGTAATCCAGAGGATGATGAGCGCCTACCTCGTCTCGACGGATGCCGAACTGGCGCAGCGCCTCGCCGTCTCGACTTCAACGGTCGCGTCGTGGCGCAGCCGAAACTCGATCCCTTTTCGAGAATGTGTGCTGGTGGCGTCTCAAACCGGACGGCCGCTGGACTGGCTCGTGAGGGGGTCGGAAGCGGGCCGAGCCGCGTCTTTCTCTGGCCCAGAAATTGATATTGACTTGCTTGCCGTCGTGATCAGCGAACGTCGCTTCGATGGCCCAAATCGTCACAGCGCCAGCTCATGGCTAGACGATGAGCGCCGGGCTCGCGTCCTGATAGACGAGTACGCCCGCTACCTCGACCTCATGAATCGCGCTGTCGCGAGCGGTCAGATGACACGCGAACAGTTCATCGTGATGCTCCGGGCGGGCGCCAGCCGGCCGCGGCCGCCGACACGGGCGCGCCGCTCATCCTGAGAGATTCCCCAATCGATTCCCCAATGGCGCGGGCGGGGATTCCTCAATGGCGACATTATTTTTGGTTTCCTCGCTGGATCAATGGGTTGCCACGGCGCACTTTCCGCGCCTCCGCAGCGAGATTGGGGAATCGATTGGGGAATCTCGGCGATAACACTTGTGCCCGGATTTCCGCGCTTTTTTCTACGTGTTATGGGGAAATATTGATTCCACGCGACCCGGATTTAATTTTGCCGCCTCCATTGCCTATCGAGCATGAGGTGTCCCGCGTGTTATAATGCAAATGCGAATGAGTCGCAATTGCATTTTTCAGGCGGCCCTGGGCGCCGCATCGGGCCACCCTCGAACGTCGCCGGTGGCGGGAATTACGGGTCGCGGCCGCCGTCAGAACAGGATCGTGGTCCGAAGCCCGATAACGGCTTCATTCTGGACCTGCTGCTCCGACGCGTTCGGATTGGCGACTCCCCCGCCCGGATTGAACACGTACTGAAAATCGGGCTGGAGCTGCCACCATGGCGTCACCTGATATTGGTAGGTCACTTCGATGAAGGTCTCGCCGCTCCGGACGGGCGTGAAGGCACCGGTGAAGGATGCCGTGTCCCTGTCCAACGCTGCGACGCGACCGCTCACATGGGCGTACCCCATGCCGACCCCGACGCTGTCGTCGGCGCGATGCAGGAACGGTTCATGGAACGTGATGCCGGCGTTCAGGCTGAAGTCGATGAGATTGCGATCGGCGAGCGGCGATCCCATGGCGCGGACGAAGACGTTCAAGGTTCGGTCAGGCTCCGTCGCGTCCTGCCAGACCGCCTGGTCGGCGACGGCGTAAAAAGCGTAATCGCCGCGATGCCCTTGCGGGATGCCGGTGCTGGCGGGATTGGCAAGAGACCGGCCGGTATTGTCGACCGCCAGGTCCGCGAAATCCTCGGTGTCGTACCACAGGCCGAACCGGTAGACGCCCGCCAACGGCCGCGGCGGGTTGGCGCCGGCCTTCGTGCCGGGCGACGGATGGGCGAACTGCACCTCGGCGATCGCGAGCGCGCCGCCATTCAACGGAAAGCTCGTCCCCGACGGATTTTGCTGCTGCAGATCGCCGATGTTGTTGCGCGCGGGACTGCCGTTGAAGACGCCCGCCAGCAAGGTCAGCGAGTCCGCCGGGTGCGCGCGCACGCGCAGGCCGAGCGCCGACAGCGGATAGGCCGGACCGCCGCCGGGCATATCGGCCGAGGGCAGCATCGGCCATCCGAACATGGTGTTGACGAACAGCAGCGCATTCTGGCTGACCATGAATTCCTGATCGAGACTCTGCTGGCCGATCTTCAGGTCGAGCCGATCCTCGAGAGGGAATTCCTGCTGGTACCAGAGTTCCCACAGGCGGGTTGCGCGATCCGCCTCGATCCCGCTTGCAGTCTGCAGGGTGAGGAGATTATCGGCGCTGAGGCTGCGGCCGTGGATCTGGAGTGCGCTCGCGTTGAACGTGCCGCCCTGCCAGCCGAAGGCGCGCTGCGTATCCAGTTGCAGCGCCATCTGGGTCAGACCGTCATAGTCGAAGCCCTGCCGCGCGCCGCCGGTCACGTTGCCGAGCACTTCGCTCGTTTCCTGCAAGTTGACGCTCATGCCGTAGCGGCCGAGCAGCGTGCGCAGGCCCCCCATGTCGCCCAAGAGATAGTTGCGCCGCGATATCCCGGCGAGGAACCCGGGCGGTTCCGCCGCCGCAGTGCCGGATTGGGCGGATGCGGAATTTCCCGACTCTGCCGCAACCAGGGTTTGCGGCGCCGCCGCAGCGGCCGAACCGGCCCAGAGGCAGGCAGCGAGCCACGGGACCGAGAGGCCGACACCGATGCGGCTCGACCCTGCGACGGCGCTTGTGCGGCTCCGTGACGGGAATACATGAGCATTCGGCATCACTCTGCCCTTACGCCGGAATTTCGTCGGCCGCCACGCCGAGACCGCCAATTCAAATCGACAAATCCGATCCGGCCGAAACGATCATGAGAAGCATTATCATCTACAAGATGAAAATGCGACACACTCGCAATTAACGGGAACGCCACCGGCTCGGCGGTGTTCCGGATGGTTCACATGCTTTGGCGGCGGCACGGAGCAATGACGACGCCGGGAGGCGCTCAACCCGCAATCGCGCGCGCGGCGTCGAGCGCTTCGATGCCGAGATCGTGGGCGACGGCCATGTGGATGATGCGTCCGGCATGGACGTTGAGCCCGGCGCGCAGATGCGGATCCTCGGTCATCGCGCGGCGCCAGCCCTTGCCGGCGAGCGCCAGCGTGAACGGCAACGTCGCGTTGTTGAGGGCGAAGGTCGAAGTGCGCGCCACCGCGCCTGGCATGTTGGTGACGCAGTAATGGATCACGCCCTCGTCGATATAGGTGGGATCGGCATGGGTGGTCGGCCGGCTGGTCTCGCAGCAGCCGCCCTGGTCGATCGAGATGTCGACGATGACCGTGCCCCGCTTCATCCCTTGAACCATCTTGCGGCTCACCAGCTTGGGCGCGGCCGCCCCGGCCACCAGCACCGCACCGACGACGAGATCGGCCGCGAGCACCTCGCGCTCGATGTTCTCGATCGTCGCGAAAAGTGTATGGAGCTGCGAGCCGAACTGCATGTCGAGCTCGTAGAGCCGCGACAGCGACCGGTCGATGACGGTGACATAGGCCTCCATGCCCATGGCGACACGTGCGGCATTGGTGCCGGCGACGCCGCCGCCGAGGATCACCACCTTGGCCGCCGCCACGCCCGGCACGCCGCCGAGAAGAATGCCGAGCCCGCCCTGCTCCTTCTCGAGGCAATGCGCGCCGACCTGCACCGCCATGCGGCCCGCGACCTCACTCATCGGCGCGAGCAGCGGCAGCCCGCCGCGCGCATCGGTCACCGTCTCGTAGGCGACGCAGGTGGCGCCGCTGCGCATCAATCCCTCCGCCTGCGCCCGGTCGGCGGCGAGATGGAGATAGGTGAACAACACCTGCCCCGGCCGCAGCAACGCAATCTCGGCCGGCTGCGGCTCCTTCACCTTGACTACGAGTTCGGCGGCGGCGAACACCGCGGCGGCATTCTCCACGACCCGCGCGCCCGCGGCGCGATAGGCATCGTCGTCGAAGCCGATCCCGGCACCGGCACCGTGCTCGACCACCACCTCATGGCCGTGATGGCGCAATTCGCGCACGCTCCCCGGCACCAGGCCGACGCGGTATTCGTGCGTCTTGATCTCCCTGGGGACGCCGACCAGCATCACGCCGCTTCCTTCAAAACCTCGGCGAGCCGGCCGAACATCGCGTCGATCTCGGCCTTGGCGATGACGAGCGGCGGCGACAGCGCGATGATCTCGCCGGTGGTGCGGATGAGGAGCCCGCGCTCGTAGCATTTGAGAAAAACGTCGAAGGCGCGGGCGGCGGGCTTGCCCGGAATCGATTCGAGCTCGATCCCGGCGACGAGGCCGAGATTGCGCAGATCGACCACGTGCGGCAGGCCCTTGAGGCTGTGCACCGCATCCTCCCAATAGGCCTCGAGCCCACGGGCGCGGGCGAACAGGTCCTCGCGCGCATAGATGTCGAGCGCGGCAAGCGCCGCCGCCGCCGCGAGCGGATGGCCCGAATAGGTATAGCCATGCGGCAGCTCGACCGCGATCTCGGGTCCGGTCATGAAGGCATCGTAGATCGCGCGGCGCACGACCACGCCGCCCATCGGCACCGTGCCGTTCGTGAGTCCCTTGGCACAGGTCACCATGTCGGGAACGATGCCGAAGCGCTCGACCGCGAAACTTGCGCCGAGGCGCCCGAAACCGGTGATGACCTCGTCGAAGATCAGAAGGATTCCGTGCCGGTCGCAGATCCGGCGCAGCCGTTCGAGATAGCCCTTGGGCGGCACCAGCACGCCAGTCGATCCCGCGACCGGCTCGACGATGACGGCGGCGATGGTCGAGGCGTCATGGAGCGCCACGATCCGCTCGAGCGCATCGGCGAGATCGGCGCCCCATTCGGGCTGACCGCGCGAGAACGCCTGCCGCTCGCGGTCATGCGTGTGCGGGAGATGGTCGACACCGGCGAGCAGCGTGCCGAACAGGCGCCGGTTCGCGGCGATGCCGCCGACCGCTATGCCGCCGAAGCCGACGCCGTGATAGCCGCGCTCGCGGCCGATGAGGCGGGTGCGCGCGCCCTCGCCGCGCATGCGGTGATAGGCGATGGCGATCTTGAGCGCGGTATCGACCGCCTCGGAGCCGGAATTGGCGAAGAAGACGTGATCGAGATCGCCCGGGAACAGCGCAGCGAGGCGCGAGGCCGCCTCGAACGCCTTGGGATGGCTCATCTGGAAGGCCGGTGCGTAATCGAGCTCGCGCGCCTGGCGATGCACCGCCGCGGCAATCTCGGGCCGCCCATGGCCGCAATTGACGCACCACAGCCCCGCAGTCCCGTCGAGCACGCGGCGGCCGTCGATGCTCGTGTAGTACATCCCCTCGGCCGCCACCAGGAGACGCGGATGCGCCTTGAACTGGCGGTTGGCGGTGAACGGTATCCAATAGGATTCGAGATCGTTGGGCGCGGCGCCGGCGCGCGGCGTGGCGGTGGTCTCATCCATGGCGGTCGCCGCTGCGCGCTAGTGCTGAGCGTTGCCGGTCGCGGGCGTCGGCGGCGCAGGGGCGGCGACGGTAGCCGGCCGCGACTGCGGCGGCGTGCCGCCCGGCAGCAACGTGATGCCGGTAGCGATGCCAATCATCCCGATGATCGCGACAGCGAACCACATGAGATTCTCCTGTTTGATACCGGAAGCGATGGTGCCCCCGCGGCCGGAATTCGGCAAGCAGGCGATTGACCGACCTCACCTTGCCCGGCGCGGCCGCGGATCAGCCTTCGGAAGCGGCGCGCGACGCGACGGCAGCGGCTGCAGCCTCATCGGCCAGCAGCGCCGCGACATGATCGGCCAGCGGCAGCGAGGCGGTCAGGCCCGGCGACTCGATGCCGTAGAGATTGACGAGGCCGGGCACGCCATGCTCGGCCGGACCCTGCACGACGAAATCGGCGGAGGGCTCGCTCGGGCCGTTGATCTTCGGGCGGATGCCGGCATAGCCGGGCTGCAAGGCGCCGTCCTTGAGACCCGGCCAATAATTGCGGATAGCGGCATAGAAGCGCTCGCCGCGGCGCGGATCGACGGTGTAGTCGATCCCGTCGATCCATTCGGTATCGGGACCGAATCGCGCCTGGCCGGCAAGATCGAGCGTCACGTGCACGCCGAGCCCGGCCGCCTCGGGCACGGGGTAGATGAGCCGGCGGAACGGCGTGCGCCCCGACAGGGTGAAATAAATGCCGCGGCAATAATAATCGCGCGGCACCGTCGCCGGCGGAATGCCGGCGATGCGGCGGGCGAGCGCCGGCGCTTCGAGCCCGGCGCTGTTGACGAGGACCGCGCAGTCGAGCGCCATCGGCTCCGCGCCGCCGATCTCGAGATGGAACCCCCGGGCGCCGACGCGGCCGCCCAGCACCGGCGCGCGCAGCACCACCGTCGCGCCCGCCGCCTCGGCATCGGCCTCATAGGCGAGCATCAGCGCATGGCTGTCGATGATGCCGGTCGAGGGGGAATGAAACGCCGCGAGACAGGAGAGCGCCGGCTCCATCGCCCGCGCCGCATCGCCGTCGAGCCAGACGAGGTCGTCGACGCCATTCGCCGCGGCCTTGGCCATGACCGTGCGCAGCGCCGCGACCTCGGCCGCGTTGCAGGCGACGACGAGCTTGCCCGCGCGCCGGTGCGGCACGCCGTGCGCATTGCAATAATCGTAGAGACGCTTGCGGCCGGCGACGCAGAAGACCGCCTTGAGGCTGCCCTTGGGATAATAGAGGCCGGCGTGGATCACCTCGCTGTTGCGCGAGGAGGTGTGCGCGCCGACCCAGCGCTCCTGCTCGATCACCAGCACCTCGCGGCCCGCGCGCGCAAGCGCCCGCGCAACCGCGAGCCCGACGACGCCGGCGCCGACGACGACGCATTCGACCGCTTCCGCCATGGCGCGATCCTCCCCGATCGCGTCGCGCGAGACAAGCGGGGCGAGGGTCTCAGGAAGGAAACGCCAGCAGCCGTTCGACCTCAACCGGCGATACCGCGGGTCCGGCGGCGCGGACCGGCGGGCGACACTCGAGCGGCAGCAGTTCAAGGATCTCCGCCGCGAGCGCCGCGATCTCGGCGGCGGCGGTCGAGCCTTCAGCGCTTTCGACGATGCCGTGCCCATCGGCAAAGGCTGCGGCGAGACCGACGCGGCTGCCGACGGCGCTAGTGGCGAGCCCGACGTCATAGTCCGCCAGCCGCGCGCGCATTGCCGCGGTGAGCGAGGCTCGCGCCGGGACGCGGTTCAGCACCAGCAGCGCCGGGACGCCCTCATGCTGCGCCATGTCGAGCGTCAGCAGCGTCGCCCACACGTCGGGCGGCGACGGCTGTACCGGCACGAGCGCGAGCCCGGCCGCGCGAACGGTCGCACGCACGTCGCCATCGGCATTGGCGGGGCTGTCGACCAGCACGATCTCGTGCTCACGCGCGTGACGAAAGATTTCGCCGGCCGCGCGCCAGCCGATGGCCGTGGTGAAATCGAGGCCGGTATGGCTGTGGCCCAGCCGCTCCTCGCGCCGCCGGTACCACTGCGTGAGGCTCGCCTGCGGATCGGTGTCGATCAGCGCCACGTCATGCCCCGACATCGCCCAGGTGGTGGCGAGATGCGCCGCCAGCGTGGTCTTGCCGCTGCCGCCCTTGCGCTGGGCGACGGCGATGATCGCGGCAGTCATGATCGCGGCTCCTCGCGCAGGCTCAGCCCCTTGTCGCGGATGCTCGCCTGGATCAGCGCCCGGGTGCGAAGCTGCATTCCATCCGAATCGGCCGGCGCCGGGTTGCCGGGTTCATCCTTGCGGACGATGACCGGAAGAGCGTCACCCTGATCGCGCGCCGGCGGCGGATGCGACCGTTCGAGCGCCCTGGCGAGGCCGCTGACCAGCAAGGCGGTTTCCTCGGAATTGAGCACGATCCGCATCCCGGCGAGAACGATATTGATCTCATCGGTCTCCGGCTCGGCCCAGACGGTCACAAGTTCTTGAGTGACCTTCATGGCGTTCCTACCAGTAATAGAACTGTGTCTAAATTCGGGCCAAATCGTTAACAGTTCGTTAACGACGGGAGCCCGGGCGGCACGAATGAAAGAAAAACCCCGCACGAGGCGGGGTTCGAGATCGAGGAGGAGAAGCAAGAAGCAATATGCAGTGTCACATTGAGATACGGGACGCGAGGCGCACCGGATCACCGCGCCGGTCGGCCTGGTTGACGTCCGCCAGGCTCAATCACCGATTCGGGTCGTGGCGAGAACGGCGCCGCGCAGAGTGTCGGCGTCTTCGCCGGCAGGCAGCGACTGGATGATCCCGTCGAGCCGACCGTCGAACAGCAGCATCGCGAAGCCGTGGACCAGCGACCAGCGCGCGGCCGCCTGCGCGGCCATCTCGAGCGGCGGCAGCGCCGCCGCGGGATCGCGCGACCGGTGGGGCCGGGCAGCGTCAGGCGCGGCGGCGATGCATCGCGGCGGCGCCGCGCGCGGCACGGCACGGAGGCTGCGGCGCGGCGGCGGGCGCGATGCCCATGCGGCAGCGCAACGTCTCGCGGCAGCGCGAGAGGCGCGAGCGAACCGTGCCGACCGGAACGTCCAGCACCTGCGCCACCTCGTCGTAGCGCAGCCCTTCGATGCCGACGAGCAACAGGATCGCGCGCTGTTCCTCCGGCAGGCAGGCGATCGCGCGGTCAAGATCGCGCAGCTCGAGCCGTTTGGCCTGATCGGCGGAACAGGCGAGCAGCGGTTCAGTCTCGCTCAAGCCGATCACCGCGCATTCGCGCGCGGAGCGACGCACGAAGTTGACATATTGATTGTGCAGGATCGTGAACAGCCACGCCCGAAGATCGGTCCCCTTCTGCCACAGATGCACCTTGCTCAAGGCGCGCGTCAGACAGTCCTGCACCAGATCCTCGGCGGCGACGCTATCGCGCGTCAAGGCCCGCGCGTAGCGCCTGAGGCGCGGAATTTCCGTCGCAATTCCCGCGTAGATGTCCGTCATCGACCGCTCCCTCTGCAATGTGGCGGGCCATGCAACCGTGCGTTAAGCCGGAGCGACTCTGCGCGGGACGCCAGCCAATCGCTGAGGTCACTTCTTGTCACCTCCGGGGATTTCTGTAAGGAATTGTAACGGCGATCGACGCCCCGGCATCGGCATCGCCGCGGACGCGATATTGCAACGGGTCAGCGCATGCGCCACAGTCACGGGCGATGAAGCCGAACGGCCACATCCTCGTGGTGGACGACCAGAAGGAGGTCTGCGACGTCGTCCACGAGTATCTTTCAGGCGAGGGCTATCGCGTCAGCGTGGCCCATGACGGCGCCGCGATGCGGCGGGCGCTGGCGCAGGATCGCGCCGATCTCATCATTCTCGACGTGATGCTTCCGGGCGAAGACGGATTGACCCTCGCGCGCGGGCTGCGCGAGCAATCCGATGTCGGCATCATCATCCTGACCGGACGCGGCGAGACGGTCGACCGCATCATCGGGCTCGAGATGGGCGCCGACGACTATTTGGCGAAGCCGTTCCATCTGCGCGAGCTGCTGGCGCGGGTGAAGAGCGTGCTGCGGCGCGTTACGCTGCGCGCGATGCCGAACGACCGGCCGGTCGCGGGGCCGAACAAGGCGCGCTTCGCCGGCTGGCATCTCGATCTCGCGGCGCGCGAGCTGGTCTCGCCGAGCGGCGGCGAGGTCCGGCTCACCACCGGCGAGTTCAATCTGCTCGCCGCCTTCGTCAGCAATGCCAACCGGGTGCTGAGCCGCGATCGGCTGCTCGATCTGGCGCGCAACCGCGAGGCCGGTCCGTTCGACCGCACCATCGACGTGCAGGTGGGGCGGCTGCGCCGCAAGCTCGAGCCCGATCCGCAGAAGCCGACGATGATCAAGACGGTGCGCGGCACCGGCTATATCTTCACCCCGTCCGTCGAAATTCAGTGACCTTCGCGCCATGACGGCGCCGCCGCTCTCAGAAAATCGCCGCGCCGCCCGGCTGCGCGCGCTCTATCCCTATCTGCTGCTGGCAGGAAGCCAATTGTGCTGGGCGGGCAACTGGGTCGTCGGCCGCGCCGTCAGGGCCGAGATCCCGCCGCTCGCGCTGGCCTTCTGGCGCTGGACCATCGCGGCGCTGGTGCTGGCGCCGTTCGCGCTGCCGCGGCTCAGGAACGAGGGCGCGACGCTGCGGCGGTCATGGGTGGTGCTCGTGCTCATCGGCGTCTCGGGCGCAGGCTTCTTCCAGGCGATGATCTATATCGGGCTGCGCTACACCGAGGCGCTCAATTCGACCATGATGTATTCGGCCTCGCCGCTCTTCATCATGCTCATCGCCGCGCTGATGGGGGTGGAGCGGGTGAGCGCACGGCAGATCGCCGGCATGGCGGTGTCGTTCTGCGGCATTCTCGTCATCCTGAATCGCGGCGATTTCAGCCATCTGCGCGCGTTCCATTTCAATCCCGGCGACCTGCTCATCCTGCTGGCGATGCCGGCCTGGGGGTTCTATTGCGTGCTGCTGTCGCGGCGGCCGCGCGAGCTCGACGGCGTCGCCGTGCTGTTCCTCATCAGCACCATCGGCGCGCTGGCGCTGGCACCGTTCTACGCGATCGAGAGCGCCTTCGTTCCCGCGCCGCCGCTCGACGGGGCCACGCTCGCAACTTTGCTTTATGTCGGTCTCGTTGCCTCGGTCGCGGCGTATATCCTGTGGAATCGCGGCCTTGCCTTGGTCGGGCCGAACCGGGCCGGCTTCACCAACCATCTGCTGCCGGCCTTCACCGTCGTTCTGGCAGTGGGGCTGCTCGGCGAGACGCTGCGGCCGTTTCACATCGTCGGCATCGCCACGATCCTCGCCGGCGTGTGGCTCGCGACCTCGGCCCGCGCGCGGGCATAGCGGCACCGCTTCGTCCCGCTACGCCTTCCCGTATCCCCCGCCGCCAGGGGTTTCGATCACGAAGACGTCGCCCGGCTGCATCGCGACGGCGTGCGTGCCGCCGAACGCCTCGCGCGTGCCGTCGGTGCGCTCGACCCAGTTGCGGCCGACCGCGCCGGGCTCGCCGCCGTCGAGGCCGAAGGGCGGCACGCGGCGGCGGCCCGACAGGATCGCCGCGGTCATTGCCTCGAGGAAGCGCAGCCGGCGGATCACGCCGTCGCCGCCGCGCCAGCGCCCCGCGCCGCCCGAGCCGCGCCGGATGGAAAAGCTTTCGAGCAGCACCGGAAAGCGCCACTCCAGCACCTCGGCGTCGGTGAGGCGCGTGTTGGTCATGTGCGTGTGGACGGCATCGGCGCCGGCAAAGCCGGGCCCCGCGCCCGAACCGCCGCAGATCGTCTCGTAATACTGGTGATGCGCATTGCCGAAGGTGAAGTTGTTCATCGTCCCCTGCGCCGCCGCCATCGTGCCCAAGGCGCCATAGAGCGCATCGGTGATGCATTGCGAGGTCTCGACATTGCCCGCCACCACCGCCGCCGGATAGCGCGGGCTCAGCATCGAGCCTTCGGGAATGATGATGTCCAACGGCTCGAGACAGCCGCCGTTCAACGGAATCTCGTCCTCGACCAGGGTGCGGAAGACATAGAGCACCGCCGCCTTGCACACCGCCGAGGGCGCGTTGAAGTTGGTCGGGCGCTCGGCGCTCGTGCCGGTGAAGTCAATAGTGGCGCGCCGCGCCGCGCGGTCGATCGCGACCCGGACGCGGACGACGCCGCCGTCGTCCATTTCGTAGGCGAAGGAACCGTCGCTCAATCGATCGATCGCGCGCCGCACCTGCTCGGCCGCATTGTCCTGGACATGGCGCATGTAGGCCTCGACCACGGCGCGGCCGAAATGCCGCACCATGCGGTGCAGCTCTTCGGCGCCCTTGGCGCAGGCCGCCACCTGCGCCTTGAGATCGGCGATGTTCTGCGCCGGATTGCGCGCGGGATAGCGGCCGCCCGACAACAGCGCGATGGTCTCGCGCTCGCGGAAGCGGCCGGCATCGACAAGCAGGAAATCGTCGATCAGCACGCCCTCCTCATCGACCGTGCGGCTGTCGGGCGGCATCGAGCCCGGCGTTATGCCGCCGATATCGGCGTGATGGCCGCGCGCGGCGACATAGAAATGCACCGGCCCCGCGCCGCGCGCATCGTCCTCGGCGAAAATCGGCATGATCACCGTCACGTCGGGAAGATGCGTGCCGCCGTTATAAGGCGCGTTCAGCACGTAGACGTCGCCCGGCCGCATGCCGCGGCCGTCGGCGCCCGCGCCGCGCGAGCGGATGACCGTCCGCACGCTTTCGCCCATCGAGCCGAGATGCACCGGCAGATGCGGCGCATTGGCGATGAGCGAGCCGGCGCGGTCGAAGAGCGCGCACGAGAAATCGAGCCGCTCCTTGATGTTGACGGAGTACGCGGTGTTCTGCAGCGCGACGCCCATCTGCTCGGCAATCGCCATGAAGAGGTTGTTGAACACTTCGAGCATCACCGGATCGACGCCGGTGCCGATGGCGACGCGGCGCGGCAGCGGCACGACCCGCTCGAGCACGAGATAGCGGCGTTCATCGAGCCGTGCACGCCAGCCGGGCTCGACCACCGTCGTCGCCGTATCCTCGCGCACGATCGCCGGGCCGTCGAGCGTCTGGCCCGGAACCAGCGCGTCGCGGTCGAAGACCGGCGCCTCATGCTCGGCGCCGGCGGTGAAGAGCGCGACGCGCGCCATCGGCACGGGCGCGGGCGCCGATAGCGGCACGGGATAAAGCGGCTCCTCGGCAGCGTCGGTGGCACCGACGATCTCGGCCGACACCGCCTCGACGATGAACGGCTTCTCCTTCATCACGAAGCCGAAGCGCTGTTGGTGCGCCGCCTCGAAACCGGCGACGATGTCCGCGCCGGTGCCGAAGGCGACGACGAGCGGTGCATCGGTGCCCTCGTATTTGACATGCGCCTTGGCGAGCACCGCGATCCGGTCGGGTCGGACGCCCTGCGCGCGCATCTCGGCCGAGCCCTCTGCGCCAAGCCGGCCGAGCGCCGCGTCGAGCGCGGGCATGAGCGCCGGCTCGAGCCGCGCCTCGACCGCCTCCTCCTTGAGGATGCGCAGATCGGCGAGCCCCATGCCATAGGCCGAAAGCACGCCCGCGAGCGGATGCACATAGACGCGCTTCATGCCGAGCGCATCGGCGACGCGGCAGGCGTGCTGACCGCCGGCGCCGCCGAAGCAGCACAGGGTATATTCCGTCACGTCATAGCCGCGCTCGATCGAAATCTGCTTGATCGCATTGGCCATGTTCTCGACCGCGATCGCGAGAAAGCCCTCGGCGACCTCGACCGGGCTGCGCGTGTCGCCGGTCGCGGCGGCGATCTCGGCGGCGAGCGCCGCGAATTTCGCGGCCACCACGTCGCGGTCGATCGCCTGGTCGCCGCGTTCGCCGAAGACGTGCGGGAAGAACTGCGGCTGGAGCTTGCCGAGCATGACGTTGCAGTCGGTGACGGTGAGTGGCCCGCCGCGGCGATAGCAGGCCGGCCCCGGCACCGCCGCGGCCGATTCCGGCCCGACGCGATAACGCGCGCCGTCGAAGAAGCAGATCGAGCCACCGCCCGCCGCCACGGTGTGGATATACATCATCGGCGCGCGCAGTCGCACCCCCGCTACCACCGTCTCGAAGCGGCGCTCGTATTCGCCGGCGTAATGCGACACGTCGGTTGAGGTGCCGCCCATGTCGAAGCCGATGATCTTGTCGAAGCCGCCCATCGCGGCGGTGCGCACGGCGCCGACGATGCCGCCCGCCGGACCCGACAGGATCGCGTCCTTGCCCTGGAAGCGCCGCGCATCGACGAGGCCGCCGTTCGACTGCATGAACAACAGGCGCGCGCCCTCGAGCGACGCAGCAATCTCGTCGACATAGCGGCCGAGAATCGGCGAAAGATAGGCATCGACCACGGTGGTGTCGCCGCGGCTGACCAGCTTCATCAGCGGACTGACGCGGTGGCTCGCCGAGACCTGCGAGAATCCCACGGCGCGGGCGATGTCGGCAACGAGGCGCTCGTGCGCGCCGTGACGGTAGCCGTGCAGCAGCACGATCGCCGCGGCGCGGCATCCGGCGGCGAAGGCGGCGGCGAGATCGGCGCGGACGCGCTCGGGATCGGGCACGCGCAACACCTCGCCTGCCGCCGTCACCCGCTCGTCCACCTCGACGACGCGCTCGTAGAGCTGTTCCGGCAGCACGATGTGGCGGGCGAACAGCTTGGGCCGATTCTGATAACCGATGCGAAGCGCGTCGGCGAAGCCCTTGGTGATGACCAGCACGGTACGCTCGCCCTTGCGCTCCAAGAGCGCATTGGTGGCAACCGTCGTGCCCATCTTGACCGCCGCGATGGCGCCGGTCGGCAGCTTGGCGTCGGGGCCGAGGCCGAGAATGTCACGGATGGCCGCAATGGCGGCATCGCGATAGCGCCCGGGATTGTCGGAGAGCAGCTTGCGCGTGACGAGCGTGCCGTCGGGACGCCGCGCCACCACGTCGGTGAACGTGCCGCCGCGGTCGATCCAGAACTGCCATTGACCGGTAAGGCTCATCGCTCCGCCGCGCTCAGGGTCGCCGCCCGGTTCGACCGGCGGCGGCGTGATTCAATCGCTTTTCCGCCGCCGCCGCAACCGGCCCGCCGCAAGCACGCCGCAGCGGAGCACCGCAAGCATGCCAGAGCCGAGCACGCCCGCAAAGTGCAGCGCGCGCGCGTAGAGCATGAGAAAATTCATCACGAGGTTCGGAAGGAAGCCAAGAATATAGATGCCCTGAACCGGGCCCATCTGTCTTCGACCTCGCGCGGCCGCGGGATGACGGCGGCCGTGCATTCGTCGTGTCCGGCCAGCGCGTGACGGGCGGAACGCCGCGCGATCTATGGTCCGAGTCGCGCCGCGAGCTCCAGGAAATCGCCGGCAACCACGTCGACGTCATCGCTCGAAACGGCTTCGGCGCGCGAACCGGGCCCGCGTTCCAGCGGCCGGCTGACATAGGCCGTGCGCAGCCCCTGCGTCGCAGCGGCGGCGAGATCGCTGGCATGGGCCGCCACCATCATGACTTCGTGCGGCGCGAGACCCAGCAGAGAGGGCGCCATCTGATAGGCCTCGGGATCGGGCTTGTAGTGCCGCACCAGCTCGGCCGAGAGCACGACATCCCAGGGAAGGCCGGCGTGCTTTGCCATATCGACCAGCAGCGCGACGTTGCCGTTGGAGAGCGTGCCGACGATGTAGCGCGGCTTGAGGCGCACGAGGCCCGCGACCGCGTCGGGCCAGGGGTCGAGCCGATGCCAGACGAGGTTGAGATGCCGTTTCTCGTCCTCGGTCAGGCCGGCGATGCCGTGCTGCACCAGGATCACATCGAGAATTCGGCGATGCAGACCGTCGATATTGGTCCAGGGCAGTGCGCCCGAGCGGACGAGCTGCATCGCCGGATGATAGCCGCCGCGCCAATCGTCGACGAACCGCGCCCAATCGGCGGCGATTCCCTTGGCCCGGCCCAACGCTTCGAGCTCCTTGAGGATGCTGCCGCGCCAATCGACGACGGTCCCGAACACGTCGAAGACGAGGGCGCGGACCTTAGCCAGGACGCGGCCGCGATCAATGGCCGCCATGGCCGTGGCCGTGGTCCGGCGCCGGCGGCGCCGCGCCGGGAGGACCCGAAACGGCCACGAGGCAGACCGCGACGGCGAGGCTGCCGAGGACGTAGAGGATGAAACCGACGCCGAAAGACAAAACGCGCCTCCGCGGTTGAATTGCTGCGCCCGGCGACGCTAACACGGCGCGGCACGGCGCGGCCAGCGGCGAGGACGAAGTGCAGACCAAGATCGGCGAGAGCCCGGCGCTCGAGGACGAGGCGCCGTTGCGGCGCGCGCTGCGGCAGAGCCGCATGCTCGCGACCGGCCTTCTCGCCCTTGCGGCCGCAGTCTTTCTCGGCAGCAGCGCCGTGCCGCATCCGGGCGTCTGGATCGGCCTCGTCCATGCGGGGGCCGAGGCGGCGCTGGTCGGCGGGCTGGCCGACTGGTTCGCGGTGACGGCGCTGTTCCGCCATCCGCTTGGCCTGCCGATTCCGCGCACCGCGATCATTCCAAAGAACAAGGACCGGATCGGCGCCGGGCTCGGCCAATTCGTCGAGCGCAACTTCCTTGCGCCTACGATCCTGGCGGCAAAGCTGGCCGATCTGGCGCCAGTGCGTCACGCCGCGGCGTTTCTCGCCGTGCCCGAGAACGCCCGCTCCGTCGCCGCGTGGGCGGCCGCTGCGCTGCCGGCGCTGATCCGCTCGCTGGAGGATCGCGCGCTGCGCGAATTCGTCGCCCGCTCGCTCCAGGCCCAGCTCGGCGCGGCGGAGCTGGCTCCCGCGCTCGGCCATCTCATCGCGCTCCTCACTCGCAGCGGCGCGTACGATGCCCTGTTCGACCGCACGCTCGAGGCGGCACATGCGGCGCTCGCGGCGAATGCCGACCGGCTCGATGCGATGGTGGCCGAGCGCAGCCGCTGGTGGATCCCGCGCACCATCGACCGCCGCATCGCGGCGACGCTCATCGCCGGCATCGAGGACGTGCTGGCGGAATTGCGCCGGCCCGAAAGCGAGGCGCGGCTCGGGTTTCGCGCCGCCGTCGAGCGCCTGGCGCAAGACCTCGTCGAGTCGCCGCAATGGCGCCGCCGTGTCGCCGCGATGAAGGCGCGGCTGCTCGAGCAGAAGGAGGTTCAGGCGTGGCTGGCGGCGAGCTGGGATCGGCTGCGCGACGTCGTGCTGGCCGACCTCGCGGCGCCGGCATCACATACGCGTGCGGCGCTGGAGACGGGCTTCGCCTCGCTCGGCCGCGCCTTGGCCGCCGATGAAGCGATGCAGCAGCGCATCCACGCCGGCCTCGAGCATATCGCGCTGGCGGTCGTGCCGTGGCGCGGCCAGATCGCTGCGCTCATCGCCGAGGTGGTGCGCAGTTGGGATGCCGGCACGGTCGCCGCACGGCTCGAACTCGCGCTTGGTAACGACCTGCAATATATTCGCATGAACGGCACGCTGGTCGGCGCTTGTGTCGGCTGCGTGCTTTTCCTCGTCGCCCGCTTCGCGTTCTGAGCGCCGCGGCGTTGACGCCGCCGGGACCGCGCTTCATGGTGCCGGCCTCCTCCGTCAAAAAGCGTTATCGATGCGAATCCGCGAGCGCCCTTCACCCAATTTCGGACCGCGCGCCGAGGGCATCGACATGCTCGTGCTGCACTATACGGGCATGAAAACGGCCGCCGAGGCGCTCGAACGGCTGTGCGCGCCCGCGTCGCAGGTGAGCGCGCATTACCTCGTCGACGAGGACGGCACGATCTGGCGACTGGTCGCCGAGGAGCATCGCGCCTGGCATGCCGGCATCTCGTCCTGGCGCGGACGGAGCGACGTGAACGGTGCCTCGATCGGCATCGAGCTGGTCAATCCCGGTCACGAATGGGGCTATCGGCCTTTTCCCGAGCCGCAGATGGCGGCGCTCGAAGCGCTCTGCCGCGACATTCTCGCCCGCCACCCGATCCTGCCGCGCCATGTGCTGGGTCATTCGGACGTGGCGCCACGGCGCAAACAGGATCCGGGCGAGCTGTTCGATTGGCCCCGCCTCGCCCGCGCCGGGATCGGACTCTTTCCCGCAGCGTCGGCGTCGGACACGATCGCCGACGTGCAACGCCTGCTCGCCGCGATCGGCTATGCCGTGCCGGCCAGCGGCCGGCTCGACGACGAAACGGCGCTGGTCCTCGCCGCCTTCCAGCGCCATTTCCGCCCGTCGCGCTGCGACGGCGTCGCCGATGCCGAGACGCGCGGCCGCATCGCCGCCGTTGCCGCATCATGCGGCGAAATTTGACGGCACCGGCCCCCGACGCACTATATTCACTCTTGCCAGACGGCCGGATGGCCGCCTTTCGCCGCAAGGCGGGGGGAGGAAAGTCCGGGCTCCATGGAAGCACGGTGCCGGGTAACGCCCGGCGGGGGCGACCCTAGGGAAAGTGCCACAGAAACATACCGCCATACCCGTCACGCCTCCGGGCGCTCGACGGGCGGCAAGGGTGAAATGGTGCGGTAAGAGCGCACCGCGCTTCCGGCAACGGCGGCGGCAGGGCAAACCCCACCGGGAGCAAGACCAAGTAGGGACGGCAGGTCCGTCGGCCATCACGGCCGCCGGGCCGGGCGGGCTTCCGCGCCGCCGTCCGGGTCGGTCGCGCGAGGCGTTCGGCAACGAACGTCCCAGATGAATGGCCATCCCCCGTTACGGCGGGGACAGAACCCGGCTTACAGGCCGTCTGGCATTTTGCGAACAGAAAGAGAACTTGAGCCGGTATGGGCTTTCATGGGAAATACCAGTACAGGGCCTTTTCGGGCAGCGATTTGCTATCGCTGGCAAAGAATTGATCACAGAGAAAATCTCTATAACCCCCAAGTTTTATTGTCCCTTTGAATTGACAGCCATACCATCCCATGATATCCCATGTCGTCCCATAAGTTCGGCCGCTGGCGCCGGGCAGGGCGGGCGCACAGCGCGCGGTAGCCTGTCCCGCAAAGATGGGCGAAAGGTCGGGGGCCGGGGTGGCGCTGTTCCTTTCGACGTTCGTCAACAAGGTCGACCGCAAGGGGCGGGTGTCCGTTCCTGCGCCGTTTCGTGCTGCGCTCGCGGGACAGGGCTTTGCCGGCGTCGTCGTCTATCCGGCGATCAATTTCGGCGCGCTCGAAGGCAGCGGCATCGACCGCGTCCAGGAACTGACCGCCCGGGTCGATAGCCTGCCCGAGTTTTCCGAGGAGCGCGACGCGATTTCTTCCATTTTCGCCGACATGCAGCAGCTTCCGTTCGACGGCGAGGGCCGCATCCAGCTGCCGCCCGAGCTGTGCGACCATGCCGGCATCACCATCGAAGGCGGTGCCGCCTTCGTCGGCCACGGCAGCACCTTTCAGATTTGGGAGCCAATGCGCTTCGAGCGTCACCAGCAGGAGCGGCGCAGCCGCGCTCGCGGCGTGACGCTGCCGCCGCGCCCGAACGGGGGCGCAAGATGAGCCTGGCGCATGTTCCCGTCCTGCTCGACGCGACCATCAGCGCGCTCGCGCCGCACGACGACGCGCTTTATCTCGACGGCACGTTCGGGTTCGGCGGCTATAGCCAGGCGCTGCTCGAAGCGGCGCGCTGCCGCGTCGTGGCCATCGACCGCGACCCTGCGGCGGTGCGGCGCGCTCACGACCTCGCCCCGCGCTATGCCGGCCGGCTGATGGTCGTCGGCGGGCGTTTCGGCGAGATGGAGCGGCTGCTGCTGCCGCTCGGCATCGCCGCGCTCGACGGCGTGGCACTCGACCTCGGCGTCTCCTCCGAGCAGCTCGACGCGCCCGAGCGCGGCTTTTCCTTCCGCGCCGACGGCCCGCTCGACATGCGCATGGAGCAGGCCGGGGCGAGCGCCGCCGATCTCGTCAACGCGCTGTCCGAGGCGGAACTCGCCGACCTGATCCATTCCTACGGCGAGGAGCGCTTTGCGCGCCGCATCGCCCGCGCCATCATCCGCGCCCGCGCCGAGGCCCCCATCACCCGCACCGCGCCGCTGGCGCGGATCGTGCGCGCGGCGCTGCCGCCGGGCGACGGGACGGACCCGGCGACGCGGACGTTCCAGGCGTTGCGCATCGCCGTCAATGACGAGCTCGGCGAGCTCGAACGCGGGCTGGCCGCGGCCGAGCGGCTGCTGGTTCCCGGCGGCCGGTTCGCTGTCGTGTCGTTCCATTCGCTCGAGGACCGCCGCGTCAAGGATTTCCTGCGCGCGCGCAGCGGCGCCGCGCCGCGCGGATCGCGCCATCTTCCGGCAATGCGCAGCCGGCCGCCGAGCTTCCGTCTGCTGGGACGCAAGCCGATCGTGCCGAGCGCGGCCGAGATCGCCCGCAATCCGCGCGCCCGCTCGGCCCGGCTGCGCGCCGCCGAACGCACCGCCGCCCCGACGTGGGAGTCGGCGCCATGATCCGTCCGGGCACCGCGTTCTGGGCCGCCGCCGTGATCGGCACCGGCTACATCATGTTCCAGGTCAAATACCAGGTGATGCACCAGGAGGCGCAGCTCGCGCACATCGACCACCAGATCGCCGAGAGCCGCGAGGCCATCCGCGTGCTCAAGGCGGAGTGGAGCTTCCTTAGCCGGCCGTCGCGCCTGAGCGAGCTCAGCAAGCGCTATCTCCATCTCGTGCCGATCGAGCCGGCGCAGCTCGGCAGCATCGACGCCATTCCGCTGCGCGACCCGGCGGCGGACGCCTCCCCGCCCCTGCCAGCGCCGGCACCGCAGGCGCGCTCGCGGCCGCGGCCGGAGACGCAAAGCCATGCGCGGCTCGCCCAATTCGAGATTGGTGCCGAATGATGAATCCCGTCCCGCCCCGCGAAGAGAATCCCTGCCGTCCGCGGCACTACAAGCCCGACCCGTGCGGCCCCGCCCCGCTCGAGGGGCCGGCACGGCAATCGCTCGACGTCAGCCATACGCGGCTCCTCATCACGGCCGCGCTCTTCTGCCTCGCCTTTGCCATCATCTGCGTGCGCCTCGTGGGCGTGACGATATTCGGCACCAGCGACGTGCCGTTCGCCCATCGCGATCCCACGACCCGCCCGGCGCACTTCCGCGCCGACATCGTCGACCGCAACGGCGTGCTGCTGGCCTCGACCCTCGAGACGCCGTCGCTGTTCGCCGACTCCAAACAGATTCTTGATGCCAAATCCGCCGCCCGGCAGCTCCATCGCGTCCTGCCCGATCTCGACGAGGCCGACGTTGCCGCCAAGCTCGCCTCGGGCAAGGGCTTCATCTGGATCAAGCGGCAGCTCACGCCGCAGGAGGAGGTCGCGGTCAACCGCCTCGGCATTCCCGGGCTGGAATTCCGGGACGAGGGCAAGCGCGTCTATCCCAAGGGTAATCTTTTCGCGCACGTGGTCGGCTATACCAATACCGACGGCAAGGGTCTCGCCGGCATCGAACGCGGCCTCGACCAACGCCTGCGCCGCGGCGGCGCGCCGATTCAACTGTCGGTGGACACGCGGCTGCAATACATTCTGCACGACGAGACGGAGAAGGCGGTCAGCCAATTCGATGCGATCGGCGGCATGGGCATCATCATGGACGTGAACACCGGCGAGGTGTTGGCCATGGTGTCGCTCCCCGATTTCGATCCCAACCAAATCGACAAGGCGAAGCCCGACGAACTGTTCAACCGCATCACGCTCGGCGATTACGAAATGGGCTCGGTGATGAAGATCTTCACCGTGGCGATGGCGCTCGATTCGCATACGACGACGATGGAAGGCGGCTACGACGCGACCTACCCCATTCATATCGGCGGCTTTACCATCCACGACGACCACGCCCAGCGGCGCTGGCTCAGCGTGCCCGAGATTTTCATGTATTCCTCGAATATCGGCGCGGCAAAGATGGCGACGGCGGCCGGCGCCGATCTGCAGCGGGAATATCTCGCCCGCTTCGGCTTGATGAAGGCGCCACAGTTCCAGCTGCGCGAACTCGCGGCGCCACTGGTGCCGGCGGTGTGGCGCCCCGTCAACACCATGACCATCGCCTTCGGTCACGGCATGTCGGTGAGCCCGCTCCAGGTCGCGACCGGCGTCAGCGCGGCCGTCAATGGCGGGGTGATGCACCCCGCCACGCTGCTGAAGCAGCCCGAGGGCGAGCCCGTCCCGGGCAAGCGCGTGATCGCGCCCGAAACCTCGATCGACATGCGCAAGCTGCTGCGGCTCGTGGTCGAGCACGGCACCGGCAGCCTTGCCAAAGACTCGGGCTATCTGATCGGCGGCAAGACCGGCACTGCCGAGAAGGTCGCCGGCCGGCGCTATCTCCGGCACGAATTGCTGTCGTCGTTCGTCGGCGTCTTTCCCATCAACAACCCGCGCTATGTCGTGCTCATCAGCATCGACGAGCCGCACGGCGACAAGCAGACCCACGGCTTCGCGACCGGCGGCTGGGTCGCCGCCCCGGCGGTAAAGGATACCATCGAGCGCATGGCCTCAATCGTGGGAATCCAACCGGTGGACGAAAATTCGCCCGAAATTCGCCGTTCTCTGATGGTCGACTTGCCTCTCCCGCAGGGGCGGAAACTTGCGGCTAACTGAGCTCATGGGCGGCAACCGCGCCTTGGTCCTGCCTGCATCGGACAGCGATCCCGAGATCAGCGGACTCGTGTCCGATTCGCGCGCGGTCGAGCCAGGGTTTCTCTTCGCCGCGCTCGCCGGCACGCGCACCGATGGCAGCCGCTTCGTCGGCGAGGCAGTGGACCGGGGCGCCGTTGCCGTGCTGGTCGCCGATGCCGCTCCCTTCGCCGCGCTGACCACGCGCCGGCCACCGGTGCAGGTGATCGAAGACGCCAATCCGCGCCGCCGCCTCGCGCTCATGGCCGCGCGCTTTCACGCGCCGCAGCCCCGCACCGTCGTCGCCGTCACCGGCACCAACGGCAAGACCTCGGTCGCCGATTTCACCCGCCAGATCTGGCAGCGCCACGGCCTCCCGGCGGCAAGTCTCGGCACGCTCGGCATCGTCGGGCCGGATTTCACGCAGCCGGGCAGCCTTACCACGCCCGATCCGGTGGCGCTCCACCGCGCCCTCCAGGCGCTCGCCGGATCCGGCATCGATCACGTCGCGCTCGAGGCGTCGAGCCATGGCCTCGATCAATACCGGCTCGACGGGCTCGCGCTGGCGGCGGCGGCCTTCACCAACCTGACGCGCGACCATCTCGATTATCATGCCGGCATGGCGGAATATTTCGCGGCGAAGTCGCGGCTCTTTGCCGAGCTTCTGCCGCAAGACGGCGTCGCCGTGCTCAATCTCGACGCGGCCGAGGGCCGGCAACTCGCGGCGCTGTGCCGCGACCGGGGGCAGCGCGTCATCGGCATCGGCACGGCGGCCTCGGCCGATCTGCGCCTCGTCGCGGCGCGGCCCACCGCCACCGGCCAGGCGATCACGGTCGCAGCGCTCGGCGCCATGCGGGAGCTGGAGCTGCCGCTGCTCGGCGGGTTCCAGGCGAGCAACGCGCTGGCGGCGCTGGGGCTGGCCGTCGCCACCGGAACGCCGGTCGACACGGCGCTCGCCGCGCTTGCCGGGCTGGCGGGCGTGCCGGGCCGGATGGAGCATGTGGCATCCGCCGGCAGCGGCGCGCCGGTGATCGTCGACTACGCGCACACCCCCGATGCGCTCCAGACCGCGCTGCGGGCGCTGCGGCCGCATTGCCGCGGCCGGCTCGTCGTCGTGTTCGGCGGCGGCGGCGACCGCGATCCCGGCAAGCGCCCGATGATGGGCGCGGTCGCCGAGCGCGACGCCGATATCGCCATCGTCACCGACGACAACCCGCGCAGCGAGGACCGCGCCGCCATCCGCCGCGCCATCCTCGCCGCCTGCCCCAAGGCGCGCGAGATCGCCGACCGCGGCGCGGCCATCGTCACGGCCGTGGCGCTGCTCGAACCCGGCGATGCGCTGCTGATCGCCGGCAAGGGCCATGAGACCGGCCAGATCATCGGCCGCGAGGTGCTGCCGTTCAGCGACCGGGCAGCGGCTCGCGCGGCAATCGAGGCGCAGCGATGACCCCGCTCTGGACCTCGGCCGAAGCCGACGCCGCAATCGCCGGAAGCAGCACGCGCGCGTGGAGCGCGCAGGGCGTGTCGATCGACAGCCGCACGCTGGCGCCGGGCGACCTGTTCGTCGCGCTGACCGGCCCGCGCTTCGACGGCCATGAATTCGTCGCCGACGCCCTTACCAAGGGCGCCGCCGCCGCGGTGGTGAGCCGCGCGCCCATGGGCTTGCCCGGCGATGCCCCGCTCGTTCACGTGGCAGACACGCAGGCGGCGCTCGAGGCGCTCGGCCGTGAAGCGCGCCGCCGCACCGCTGCCACCGTCGTCGCCGTCACCGGCAGCGTCGGCAAGACCGGCACGAAGGAAGCACTGCGCCGCACCTTCGAACGCCAGGGCCGCACGGTCGCCTCGGCCGGCAGCCTCAACAACCAGTGGGGCGTGCCGCTGTCGCTCGCCCGCATGCCGCGCGACACCGCGTTCGGCGTGTTCGAGCTGGGCATGAACCATCCCGGCGAGATCGATGCCCTGTCGCGGATGGTGCGCCCCGACATCGCGCTGATCACCACGGTCGAGCCGGCGCATCTCGGCTTCTTCGCCTCGGTCGAGGCGATCGCCGACGCCAAGGCGGAAATCTTCAACGGTATGGACCCGCGCGGCGCCGCCGTCCTCAACCGCGACAATCCGCATTTCGCGCGCCTCGCCGCGGCGGCCGCGGCGCGCGGGCTGGTGCGCATCCTCTGTTTCGGCGCGCAGGCGGAGTGCGCCGTGCGGCTCATCGACTGCCACCTTTACGCGACAGCGAGCGCGGTGACCGCGTCGGTCATGGGCGAGATCGTCGATTACTGCGTCGCGATTCCCGGCCGCCACTGGGTGATGAACAGCCTCGCGGTGCTCGCCACCGTCAAGGCCGCGGGCGGCGATGTCGGCGCGGCCGCGACGGCGCTCGGCACGATCGAGCCGATGGAGGGCCGCGGCCGGCGCCACCGGATCCCGGTTCCCGGCGGCACCGTCGAACTCATCGACGAAAGCTACAACGCGAGCCCCGCGGCAATGCGCGCCGCCATCGCCGTGCTCGGCGCCAACGAGCCGGGCAAGGGCGGGCGGCGCATCGCAGTGCTGGGCGACATGCTGGAGCTGGGGCCGGCCGCGTCCCGGCTACACGCCGAGCTGGCAGACGCGCTGCTCGACGCCCGGATCGATCTTGTTTTCACCGTCGGCGAGGCGATGCGCGCGCTGCACGACGTGCTGCCGAAGCGGCGCCGCGGCGCGCATCGCGCGACTGCCGCCGCAATGGCCGAGCTTCTGCCCCAGCGCCTCGCCGCCGGCGACGTCGTCACGGTCAAGGGCTCATACGGCACGCGCATGCGCGAGATCGTGGCGCGGCTTCATAGCGGCGCCGCCGCGGTTGCGGTCAAGGGCTAGCGCCGATGCTGTTTCTCCTTTTCTCCCCGCTGGCCGACAAGTTCGAGCCGTTCAACCTGTTCCGCTATCTCACCTTCCGCTCGGGCGGCGCGGTGGTGACCTCGCTCTGCCTCAGCTTCGCGCTGGGGCCCGGCATCATCGCGTGGCTCAAGGCGAAGCAGCGCGAGGGCCAGCCGATCCGCCTCGATGGACCCGAGAGCCATCTCCAGACCAAGAAGGGCACGCCCACGATGGGCGGGTTCCTGATCCTGATCGCGCTCACGGTCTCGACGCTGCTATGGGGCGACCTGACGAACGGCTATCTCTGGGTGACGCTGTTCGTGACCGTGGGCTTCGGCGCGGTGGGATTCTTCGACGACTACCAGAAGCTCACGCGCCGCTCCTCGCGCGGGCTGCCGAGCCGGACCAAGTTCCTGGCCGAGATCGTGGTCGCGGCGATCGGCGCGGTCGCCGTCATCTTGCTCACCCGCGGCTCGCTCGCGACCTCGCTCGCGGTGCCGTTCTTCAAGAACGTACTGATCAATCTTGGCTGGACCGGGTTCGTGCCGTTCGCGGTCATCGTCATGACCGGCGCCTCGAACGCGGTCAACCTGACCGATGGGCTCGACGGGCTCGCGATCGTGCCGGCGATGATCGCGGCGGGGTGCTTCGCCCTCATCGCCTATCTCGTCGGCAATCTCGTCTTCGCCAATTATCTTCAGATCAACCACGTCCCCGGCACCGGCGAGCTGACGGTGTTCTGCGCCGCGATGGTGGGCTCGGCGCTCGGGTTCCTGTGGTTCAACGCGCCGCCCGCCATGGTGTTCATGGGCGATACCGGATCGCTCGCCATCGGCGGCGCGCTCGGCATCGTCAGCGTCATCACCAAGCACGAGCTGGTTCTCGCCATCATCGGCGGGCTGTTCGTGCTCGAGACCGTTTCGGTCATCGTCCAGGTGGCGAGCTTCAAGCTCACCGGCAAGCGCGTCTTCCGCATGGCGCCGCTGCATCACCATTTCGAAAAAAAGGGCTGGCAGGAGCCGACCATCGTCATCCGTTTCTGGATTATCGCCTCGATCCTCGCGATCGCCGGGCTGTCGACGCTGAAGCTGCGGTGAGGCGGCGATGATCGAAGTGACATGCTTCCGCAACGCCCGCGTCGCCGTCCTGGGCCTCGCGCGATCGGGCCTCGCGGCGGCCGAGGCGCTCGCCCGCGGCGGCGCCCGCGTCATGGCCTGGGACGACGCCGCGCCGCGGCGCGCGGCGGCGGCGGCGGCGGGCATCCCGCTCGCCGATCTCGCCACCGCCGATCTCGACGGCGTTGCGGCGCTGGTGCTGTCGCCGGGGATACCGCACGCCTTTCCCGCGCCGCACCCGGTCGCCGCCCGCGCCCGCGCCCGCGGCATCGACATCATCGGCGACATCGAGCTTTTGGTGCGCAGTTGCCGCGCCGCGCGCATGGTCGGCGTGACCGGCACCAACGGCAAGTCGACTACCGCGGCGCTGATCGCGCAGATACTCGCTGCTTCCGGCCGCCGCGTCGCATTGGGCGGCAATATCGGCGTGCCGGCGCTGGCGCTCGAAAAGCTGGGGGCGGACGGGATCTACGTGCTCGAGCTGAGCTCCTATCAGCTCGAGCTCACGCCGGGCCTCGCCTGCGCCGTGGCGGTGCTGCTCAACATCACGCCCGACCATCTCGACCGCCACGGCGGCATGGAGGGCTATATCGCCGCCAAGGAGCGCATCTTCGCACACGGGCCGGCGGATCAGTGCGCGGTGGTCGGCATCGACGACGAGATCTGCCGCGGTACCGCCTGCCGCCTCGCCGCCGAAGGGGTGCGGGTGGCGACGATCTCCGCGTGCGCTTCCGCCCTGACGCCGCGGCGCCGGCACGGGCGGGACCAGCCGGCGGCCAGCGTCCATGTCGCCGATGGCGTGCTGATGGATGCGCTCGACGGCGCCGCGCGCGCGGTGCTCGATCTGCGCCATCTCGCGCGCCTGCCCGGGCGGCACAATTGGCAGAACGCGGCCGCCGCCTATGCCGCGGTGCGCGGTCTCGGCCTCGACGCGGCGGCAGCGGCGGCGGGGATCAAGAGCTTCACCGGCCTTGCCCATCGCCAGGAGCCGATCGCCGTCATCGACGGTGTCCGCTACGTCAACGATTCCAAGGCGACGAACGCCGATGCCGCGGCCAACGCGCTCGCCTGCTACGACGACATTCTCTGGATCGCAGGCGGCCGCGCCAAGGAAGGCGGGATCGCGACGCTGGCGCCGTTCTTCCCCCGCATCCGCCGCGCCTTCCTCATCGGCGAGGCGGCACCGTCCTTCGCCGCGACGCTCGAGGGACGCGTCGCCTGCGCCCTGTGCGGCACGCTCGAAGCGGCGGTCCGGGCGGCGCATGACGCGGCGCAGGGGCACCGCGGCGCCACCGTGCTGCTGTCGCCGGCCTGCGCGTCCTTCGACCAGTTCGCCGATTTCGAGGCGCGCGGCGCCGCGTTCCGCCGCTTGGTCGAAACCCTTTCCGGAGAACGCGCATGAGCTTCGCGCGCACCGATCAGAGCGTGGTGGCACAGTGGTGGTGGACGGTCGACCGCTGGACGCTGGTGGCGATCTTCATCCTGATCGGCTTCGGCTCGGTCATGATCTTCGCCGCGAGCCCGGCCGTCGCCATCCGCATCGGCGCCGGCAGCTTGCATTTCGTGAAGCGCTATTTCGCGGTGCTGCCGGTCGCGATCGCAACCATGTTCGTGGTGTCGCTGCAAAGCCCGCGCGGCATCCGCCGCCTCGCCTTGGTCGGATTTGCCATCGCGCTCGTGCTGCTGGTCGCAACCCTCTTCATCGGCGTCGACATCAAGGGCGCGCGGCGCTGGATCGAATTGCCGGGATTTTCGCTGCAGCCGTCGGAATTCATCAAGCCGACCTTCGCCGTCGTCGCCGCGTGGCTGTTCGCGCAACACCGGCTCAATCCCGGCTTCCCCGGCCATTGGATCGCGATGGCGCTCTATGTGCTGATCGTGGGGCTGCTGATCCAGCAGCCCGATCTCGGCATGGCCGTGGTCGTCTCTGCGGTCTGGTTCGCGCAATTCTTCCTCGCGGGGTTGCGGATCTACTGGGTGGTGGCGGGATTGTTCGCCGGCGCCGGCGGGCTGGTCGGCGCCTATCTCACGCTGCCGCACGTGGAGATCCGCATCAATCGCTTCTTCGATCCGCAGCGCGGCGACGGCTATCAAGTCGAGCGCGCGATGGAGGCGTTCAGCAATGGCGGGCTGTGGGGGCGCGGACCGGGCGAAGGCACGGTCAAGGAATACCTGCCGGACGCGCACGCCGATTTCGTCTTCGCCGTCGCCGGCGAGGAGCTCGGCCTCATCGTCTGCCTCGTCATCGTCGCGGTCTTCGCCTTCATCGTGCTGCGCGGCTTCACCCGGCTCCTACAGGAGGGCAATCTGTTCGTCGTGCTGGCGGCGACCGGCCTTTTCGTCCAGTTCGGGCTGCAGGCGATCATCAACATGGCGACGGCGCTGCATCTCATGCCGACCAAGGGCATGACGCTGCCGTTCATCTCCTATGGCGGCTCGTCGATGCTGTCGCTGGGCATGGGCATGGGCATGGCGCTGGCGCTGACGCGACGGCGCTATGGCGGAGGCGGCGAATGACGGCGCGGCCGATCGTCCTCGCCGCCGGCGGCACCGGCGGCCACATGTTCCCGGCCGAGGCGCTCGCCGGCGAGTTGATCGGGCGCGGCTTCGCGGTCGCGCTCGTCACCGACCGCCGCGGCCAGGCCTTCGGCGACCGGCTGCCGCAGGTGGCGCTCCATCGCATCCGCGCCGGCCGCATCGACGCCGGCATCGTCGGCAAGGTGACGGCGATCGCCGAGATCGCGCTCGGCACGTTCGAGGCCGGGCGGCTTCTGCGCGCGCTCGCGCCGGCGGCGGCGGTAGGGTTCGGCGGCTACCCCTCGGTGCCGACCATGCTGGCGGCGACCCGCCAGGGACTGCCGACGCTGCTCCACGAGCAGAACGCCATCCTTGGCCGCGCCAACCGCCTGCTGGCACCGCGCGTCGGCACGATCGCCACCTCTTTCCCCAGCGTGGGCGCGCTCCGCGCCGGCCATCGTGCGCGCATCGTCGAGACCGGAAACCCGGTGCGCCCGGCGGTGGTGGCGCACCGCGCCACGCCCTATGCCGCGCCCGGCGACGGCCGCATCGCGCTCCTCGTCATCGGCGGCAGCCAGGGCGCGCGGGTGCTGAGCGCGGTCGTGCCGGCGGCGCTGGCGCGGCTCGAACCGGCGCTGCGCCGCCGCCTGGTCGTCATGCAGCAGGCGCGGCCCGAGGATCTCGCCGCGGTGCGCAGCGCCTATCAGGAAAGCGGCATCGAGGCCGAGACCGCGACCTTCTTCGAGGACGTGCCGGCGCGGCTGGCGCGTGCGCATCTGGTGATCGCGCGCGCCGGCGCCTCGACGGTCGCCGAGCTGACGACGGTGGGACGCCCGTCCGTGCTGGTGCCCTACCGCTATGCCGCCGACGACCATCAATCGGCAAACGCCGCCGCGCTCCAAGAAGCGGCCGCCGCCTGGGTGATGGCCGAAGCCGTCTTCACCGCCGAGGCGCTCGCCGCACGCATCGCAGCGCTCGTTGCCACGCCGGATACGCTCGTCGCGGCGGCAGTCGCGGCGCACCGGCTCGGCCGGCCCGATGCCGCGCGGCGTCTTGCCGACCTCGTCGTGGCGGCGGCCGGCGGCAACGGCGCGGCGCGGCCCGTGCAGGAGGACGCGGCATGAGAACGCTGCCGCTCGATATCGGCACCATCCACTTCGTCGGCATCGGCGGCATCGGCATGAGCGGCATCGCCGAGATCCTGCGCAATCTCGGCTATTCGGTGCAGGGCAGCGACATCGCCGACGGCGCCAATGTCCGTCGCCTGCAATCGCTCGGGATTCCCGTGGCGATCGGCCATCGCGCCGAGAACTTGGGCGAGGCGCAGGTGGTCGTCGTGTCCTCGGCGGTGAAGCAGGACAATCCCGAGGTCGTCGCCGCGCGCGCCCGTCTCGTGCCAGTCGTGCGCCGCGCCGAGATGCTGGGCGAGCTGATGCGGCTCAAATGGTCGGTTGCGGTCGCGGGCACGCATGGCAAGACCACCACGACCTCGCTCGTCGGCGCACTGCTCGATGCCGCGAAGCTCGACCCCACGGTCATCAACGGCGGCATCATCAACGCCTACGGCACCAATGCGCGGCTCGGCAGCGGCGACTGGATGGTGGTCGAGGCCGACGAGAGCGACGGCACCTTCGTCAAGCTGCCGGCGACCATCGCCGTCGTCACCAACATCGATCCCGAGCATCTCGATTTCTACGGCAGCTTCGAGGCGCTGCAACAGGCATTCGACAGCTTCGTCGCCAACATCCCGTTCTATGGCTTCGCCGCCCTGTGCATCGATCATCCGGTGGTGCAAGGGATGATCCCGCGCCTGTCGGAGCGGCGGATCGTCACCTATGGTCTCACGCCCCAGGCCGACATCCGCGCCGTCAATCTCGAGATGGGCCGCGACGGCGCGCATTACGACGCGATCGTCAGCGACCGCCGCGCCGACACGACGCGCACGATCGCCGGGCTCTATCTACCGATGTTCGGCCGGCACAACGTGCAGAACTCGCTCGCCGCCATCGCCGTCGCCGACGAGATGGGGCTGACGGACGAGACGGTGCGCGCGGCGCTCGCGGGCTTCAAGGGCGTGAAGCGGCGCTTCACCGAGACTGGCGTGTGGAACGGCGTCACCGTGATCGACGATTACGGCCACCATCCGGTCGAGATCGCGGCGGTGCTGCGCGCCGCCCGCGGCGCCACCCAGGGCAGCGTCATCGCCGTGGTGCAGCCGCACCGCTTCACCCGCCTCGCCAATCTCTTTGCCGAATTCTGCACCTGCTTCAACGACGCCGACACCGTGCTGGTGGCCGACGTCTATGCCGCGGGCGAAGCGCCGATCGAGGGCGTCGACCGCGACGCGCTCGTCGCCGGCCTCAAGGCGCGCGGTCATCGCAATGCGTTGGCGCTGCTGGCGCCTGCCGCGCTCGCGCCGCTCGTCGCCGACCTGGCGCAGCCGGGCGATTTCGTCGTCTGCCTCGGCGCCGGCTCGATCACGCAATGGGCGAATGCGCTGCCGGCGGAGCTCGAGGCGTTGCACCCGGCGCGCCGCGGAGCGCGCGCATGATGGCAGCGGCATTGCAGCACGGGCGCCTGATCGAACGCCTGCCGCGCGTGCGCGGGCGGCTCACCGAGAACGCGCCGCTCGCGTCCGTCACTTGGTTCCGCGTCGGCGGCCCGGCCGAGATCATGTTCCGTCCGGCCGATGTGGAAGATCTGATGGACTTCCTCGCGGCGAAGCCCGCCGACGTGAAGGCGACGGTGCTGGGGGTGGGCTCGAACCTGCTCGTGCGCGACGGCGGCATCGCCGGCGTGGTGGTGCGGCTCGGCCGCGGTTTCGTCGACATCCGCGCCGACGGCAGCACGGTCGAGGCCGGCGCCGGCGCGCTCGATCTCAACGTCGCGCTCGCCTGCGGCATGGCCGGCATCGCCGGGCTCGAGTTCATGTCCGGCATTCCCGGCACCATCGGCGGCGGCCTGCGCATGAACGCGGGCGCCTATGGGCGCGAGTTCAAGGACGTGCTCGTCGCCGCCGAGGCGCTCGACCCCGTTGGCGAGCGTCATGTGCTGAAGCCGGAAGCGATGGGCCTCGCCTATCGCCATTGCGGCGTGCCCGAAGATTGGATCTTCATCAAGGCGCGCTTTGCCGGCGAGCCCGGCGACCGCGATGCGATCGGCCGGCGCGTGAACGAGATCCAGGCCGCACGCATGGCGACGCAGCCGATCCGCGCGCGCACCGGCGGCTCGACCTTCGCCAATCCGCCGGGGCGCAGGGCGTGGGAGCTGATCGACGCGGCAGGATGCCGCGGCCTGCGCCGGGGCGGCGCGATGGTGTCGGAGCAGCACGCCAATTTCCTCATCAATACTGGCACCGCGACCGCCGCCGAGATCGAGGCGCTGGGCGAGGAAGTGCGCCGCCGCGTGCGCGAGACCAGCGGCATCACGCTCGAATGGGAAATCCGCCGCATCGGCGCGCCGGAGCCGGCACCATGAAGCGGGTCGCCGTGCTCATGGGCGGCTGGTCGGCGGAGCGCGAGATCTCGCTCGTCAGCGGCGGCGAATGCGCGCGCGCGCTCGCCCAGGTCGGCTATGAGGTGACGCGCATCGATCTGACGCGCGATCTGCCGGCGCTCATCGCCGCGCTCACCCCGCCGCCCGATGTGGTGTTCAACGCCCTTCACGGCCGCGGCGGCGAGGACGGCACGATTCAGGGCGTGCTCGAGATGCTGCGCATTCCCTATACGCATTCGGGCGTGGCGGCCTCGGCCCTGGCGATGGACAAGCCGATGGCGAAGCGGCTGTTCGCCGCTGCCGGCCTGCCGCTCGCCGAAAGCGTCGTGCTCGAACGCGGCGCGCTCGAAGCCGGCGACCCGCTGCCGCGTCCTTTCGTCGTCAAGCCGATCAACGAGGGCTCGAGCGTCGGCGTGCAGATCGTGCGCCCAGGCGACAATCGCTGGACCGCGGAGGTCGCGCGCTGGGCGTTCGGCGAGCGGGTGATGGTGGAGCGCTACGTGCCCGGCCGCGAGATCACCGTGGCGGTGATGGGGGACCGTGCGCTGGGCGTGCTCGAGATCCGCCCGGCCGAGGGCGCGTTCTACGACTATGCCGCGAAATATGTGCCGGGCGGATCGGTGCATCTCTTGCCAGCGCCGATCCATCCCAGCGCGCACGCGGCGGCGATGGCGATCGCGCTCGCGGCGCATCGCGCGCTCGGCTGCCGCGGCGTCAGCCGCGCCGATCTGCGTTACGACGACACCGGCGGCGAGCCCGGCCGCATGGTGCTGCTCGAAATCAACACCCAGCCCGGCATGACGCCGACATCGCTCGTGCCTGAGATCGCGCAGCATGCCGGCATTTCCTTCGCCGAGCTGGTGTGCTGGATGGTGGAGAACGCGGCATGCGATTCCTGAGCCGCGCCCCGCGCGCGCCCAAGCTGCCGCAACGGCCGCGACCGCGCCGCCGCCTGCGCCAGCGGGTGCTGCTCGTCGGCCTCGTCGCCGCGATCGTGGCGGGGCTGGGCGGCAGCGCCACCTGGTTCGTGCGCAGCGGCAGGATGGAAGCGGCGGCCGACCGGCTCGGCACGTGGCTTGCCGGTATCGCCGCCGATGGCGGCTTCGCCGTCGACCATGTCGCGGTGGTCGGGCGCGAGCGGACGACGCGGCAGGCCATCCTCGAAGCGCTCCGCGTGCGCCGCGGCACGCCCATTCTCTCCGTCGATCTCGGCGCGGCGAAGGCGCGGCTCGAAGCGCTGACCTGGGTGGGCAAGGCCGAGGTCGAACGCCAGCTCCCGGACACGATCTTCGTCCGCCTTGTCGAGCGCGTGCCGCTCGCGTTCTGGCAGCGCGACCGCAAGCTTGTGCTGATCGACCGCGACGGCAAGATCGTGCCGACCGACCGGCTCGACACCTTCGGTTCTCTGATCGTGCTGGTGGGCGACGACGCGCCGCGCCATGCGGTCGCGCTGCTCGACATGCTGGCGACCGAGCCGGCGCTCTATCCCCATGTCGCGGCCGCGGTGCGCGTCGGCGGCCGGCGCTGGAACCTGCGGCTCGACAACGGCATCGACGTGGCGCTGCCCGAGGAGGACCCCGACAGCGCGTGGCACCGGCTCGCCGCGCTCGACCGGCACGACCAGTTGCTCGAGCGCAAAATCGTGGCGGTCGATCTGCGCCTGCCCGACCGCCTCGTCGTTCGCCTTCCCGCCGAACCGGCGAAATCCGCCCACGACAAGAAAGCCAAGGGGAGGAAGTCCACGTGACGAAGGCGCGGCCGCGCGGCGGCATTGTCGCCGCCGTTGATATCGGCAGCACCAAGGTGTGCTGCTTCATCGCCCGGACCGATGGCGCGGCGGCACGCATCGTCGGCATCGGCCACCAGATCTCGCGCGGCGTGCGCAGCGGCGCCATCGTCGATCTCGATGCGGCGAGCACCTCCATCCTCGCCGCCGTCCATGCCGCCGAGCAGATGGCCGGCGAGGAGATCGCCGAGGTGGTGGTGAACCTGTCCGGCGGGTTCACCGCCTCGCGCCTGGTCAAGGCCGAGATCAACATGAACGGGCGCGAGATCACCGACGGCGACATGCGCCGCGTGCTCGAGCTCGGATACCGGCTCAAGGAGCCCGCCGACCGCGCGGTGATCCATTCGGTCCCGGTCGGCTTCTCGATCGACGGCAGCCGCGGCATCCGCGACCCGCGCGGCATGTTCGCCCAGAAGCTCGCCGTCAACATGAACATCGTCACCGCCGCCGCCGCCGGGCTGCGCAACCTCGCCAACTGCATCGGCCGCTGCCATCTCGAGATCGCCGCGCTCGTCGTCAGTCCCTATGCCGCGGGCCTCGCCGCGCTGGTCGAGGACGAAAGTGAACTCGGCGTCACCGTCGTCGACATGGGCGGCGGTACCACCACCATCGCCGTGTTCTTCGACGGCAATCTCGTCTTCACCGACTGCGTCCCCGTGGGCGGCATCCATGTCACCAATGACATCGCCCGCGGCCTGTCGACGCCGATCGCCCATGCCGAGCGGATGAAGACGCTGCACGGCAGCGCCATCGCGTCGGCCTCGGACGAGCGCGAGATGATCTCGGTCCCGCAGGTCGGCGAGGACGACGACGGCCAGGCCAACCACGTGCCGAAATCGCTGCTCGTCGGCATCATCGCGCCGCGCCTCGAGGAGACGTTCGAACTGGTGCGCGACCGGCTCGAGGCCTCGGGCTTCGACAAGATCGTCGGCCGCCGCATCGTGCTCACGGGTGGCGCCTGTCAGCTTCCGGGCACGCGCGAGCTGGCGGCGCTCATCCTCGACAAGCAGATTCGCGTCGGCCGGCCGCTGCGCGTCACCGGGCTTGCCGAAGCGACCGGCGGGCCGGCCTTCGCGACCTCGGCCGGGCTCCTTCATTTCGCGCTGTCCGAGCGCGCCGAGCTGCCGCGTCACGGCCGCGCGCTGACGGAAGAGCCCGACGGCCTCATCGGCCGCTTCGGCAATTGGCTGCGCGAGTATTTCTGATGTCACCCAACCGAATCGTCATGGCGCCACCCTCGTCCACCCGCCGGATCGCGGCGGGCCCCTACACCCCGAGGGGCGAGGGCTCAGGGCGTCCACCAACGACCCCCCGTGCCAGAAGCGGCGCGGCAGGAGGTGAGGAGGCAAGGCACGGGGAAGCAACAATGCGGATAAAACTCGGAGACGGCCGATGACTTTAAACATCAGTATCCCGGAGGAAGAGCACGAGCTCAGGCCTCGCATCACCGTGGTCGGCGTCGGCGGCGCCGGCGGCAACGCGGTAAGTAACATGATCCGCTCCGGCCTCAACGGCTGCGAGTTCATCGTCTGCAACACCGATGCGCAAGCCATGAAGCAGTCGCTTGCCGAGCGGCGGATTCAGCTCGGCGTCGGCGTCACGCGCGGCCTCGGCGCGGGCTCGCGGCCCGAGATCGGCCGCATCGCCGCCGAAGAGGCGCTCGAGGAGATCATGCACGCGCTCGAGGGCTCGAACATGGTCTTCATCACCGCCGGCATGGGCGGCGGCACCGGCACCGGGGCGGCGCCGGTGATCGCCCGCGCCGCGCGCGAGGCTGGCATCCTCACCGTGGGCGTGGTGACGAAGCCGTTCCAGTTCGAGGGCTCGCACCGGCTGCGCCTGGCCGAGGCCGGGATCGAGGAGCTGCAGACGTTCGTGGACACGCTCATCGTCATCCCGAACCAAAACCTGTTCCGCGTCGCCAACGAGCGCACCACCTTTGCCGACGCCTTCAAGATGGCGGACGACGTGCTCGCCTCGGGCGTGCGCGGCGTGACCGATCTCATGGTCATGCCGGGCCTCATCAATCTCGATTTCGCCGACATCCGCGCGGTGATGAGCGAAATGGGCAAGGCGATGATGGGCACCGGCGAGGCCGAGGGCGACCGCCGCTCGATCGACGCGGCCGAAGCGGCGATCTCGAACCCGCTGCTCGAGGACGTGTCGATGAAGGGCGCGCGCGGCGTCCTCATCAACATCACCGGCGGGCTCGACATGACGCTGTTCGAGGTCGACGAGGCGGCGAACCGCATCCGCGAGGAGGTCGATCCCGATGCCAACATCATCTTCGGCTCGACCTTCGACGACAAGCTCGCCGGGAGAATGCGCATCTCGGTGGTGGCGACCGGCATCGATCTCGACCAGGCGCGCGAGCCGCGGCCGGTGATCAGCCTGGTGAGCGACCGCAGCCGCGAGGAGAGCGTGGCGAAGACCGTCCCCGCACCCGCCGCCGAGCCGGCGCTCGCGGTCGCGCTCGAACCCGATCCGCCGCAGGTCGATGCGGCCGAGCAGGCGGCCGTCGGCAAGGGCGGCTTCGTCCTGCCGCGCCCGGTCGAGCCGGTGGTGACGCGCACCGCCGCCGCGATGGCCCCGCCTGTGCCGCCCCCGGCACCGCCGGCCGCGGCACGGCCGAAGTCCCGCATGCCGAGCCTGTTCGAGCGGGTCACCAATGCCAGCCGCCTGATGAAGCGCGACGAGCCGCCGGCCGGACCGCGGGTCAGTCCGGCGGGACCGCCGCAGCAGCCGCGGCTCGGCGGACTCGATCCCGCCGACCGCATCGCCGCGGCGCCGCGCGAGGAGGACCTGCTGGATATTCCGGCTTTCCTCCGCCGCCAGGCGAACTGAGAGCGCCGATCGGCCGTGCCGCGCCCCGCCCCTTGCCATCGCGGCAAGAGGCCGGGGCGGGCGTCGCCGCGCCAGCCATAACCACCTGCCAATGCAAGGGTTTTCCCTGAAACATTCCGTAACAAACTGTGATTTGTGCAGAGCAACATGCGCTGTTAAGCCTGCACCCCAGGGTTAATCGACCGCCGGGAAAAATGTCAACGAGGGATAATTAAGATGGGGTCGGCCCGGCAGAAGACGCTCAAGACGCCGATAAGATGTCGCGGCGTGGGGCTTCATAGCGGCGTCGAGGTCGCGATGACGCTCGTTCCGGCGCCGGCCGATACCGGGATCCGGTTCCGGCGCACCGATCTCGGCGTGGAGCTGGCGGCGACATGGCGCAATCTTGCCGAGTCGGCGCTGTGTACCACGCTCGCCACCGACCGCGCCGCCGTCGCGACCGTCGAACATCTGATGGCAGCCTGCGCCGGGCTCGAGGTCGACAATGCCGTGGTCGAGCTCAACGGCCCCGAAGTGCCGGTGATGGACGGCAGTGCCGCACCTTTCGTGTTTCTGATCGAGCGCGCCGGTCTCGTCGAACAGGACGCGCCGCGCCGCGCGATCGAGGTGCTGAAGCCGGTCCGCGTGGCGGCCGATGGCAAGTCGGCAAGCCTCGAGCCCGCCTCCGCCTTCGCGCTGAGCTTCGAGATGGATTTCGCCGGCTGCGCGCTGATGCGCCAGAAGCTCACCGTCGTCGTCGATCCCGCCGGATTCAAGCGCGACATCTGCCGCGCCCGCACCTTCGGCTTTCTCGAGGAGGTCGAGACCATGCGGGCCGCGGGGCTCGCCCGCGGCGGCTCGCTCGACAACGCGGTCGTGATCAGCGGCGAGCGCGTGCTCAACGCCGAGGGGCTGCGCTATGGCGACGAGTTCGTGCGCCACAAGCTGCTCGACGCCATCGGCGATCTCTATCTCGCCGGCGGGCCGATCCTCGGCCGGTTCCAGGGCTGCCGTTCCGGCCACGCACTCAATCGCCTTCTGCTGCAACGGCTCTTCGCCGACCCGTCGGCGTGGCGCCACGCCACCATCGCCGGTCCGGACGAGGACTGGGAAGAGCCGCGCCGCGCCACCGCCTGACGCGCCGCCCGCCGCATCTCGCGGCCGCCGGTGCCCCGTGCTATAACCGCGGCGACGACGATAATCCGGCGGAATCCCGCATGAGACACACGATCGCGAGCCTTGCGGCCGTTGCGCTGTTGACCACGCTTGCCGCCTGCGGCGGGGTCAAGCCGACCTATGTCGAGCGGCCGGTCGACACGCTTTACAACAGCGCGATGGACGAGCTGCTCGCCGGCGACTACACCAAGGCGACGAGGGATTTCAACGAGGTCGACCGGCAGCATCCCTATTCGGTGTGGGCGACCAAGGCGCAGCTCATGTCGGCCTATGCGCTTTATCAGGGCGGCAAATACGATGAATCGATCATCGCCGCGGACCGCTTCATCCAGCTTCATCCCGGTCATCGCGACGTCGCCTATGCCTACTATCTGAAGGCGCTCGACTATTACATTCAGATTGCCGATATCGGGCGCGACCAGCAAACGACGCAACAGGCGCTCAACGCCCTCGCCGAGGTGGTGCGGCGGTTTCCCGACTCGAAATACGCGCGCGACGCGCGCCTGAAGATGGATCTGGCACGCGATCATCTCGCCGGCAAGGAAATGGATATCGGCCGCTGGTACGAGCAACAGGGCGACTATCTCGCCGCCCTCAACCGCTTCAAGCGGGTTGTCGACGAGTACCAGACCACGACGCACGTGCCCGAAGCGCTGGAGCGGCTGACGGAATGCTATCTCGCCTTGGGCTTGCCGGACGAGGCACGGCGCACCGCCGCCGTGCTCGGTTACAACTATCCGGGCAATCCGTGGTACAAGGCTGCCTACGCGCTCGTGAGCGATGGCGGCACGACCGCGACCGCCGGCGCCGATCGCAGCTGGTTCGGCTGGATCGGCTCGATCTTCTGACGCGCGACAACCGGAACCGGCGCCGCTATCATCCGCGGCGATTGCGCCACACGCGTTCTGGGTTGCGATGCTGCTCGGCCTCACCATCCGCGATGTCGTGCTGATCGACCGACTCGACCTGGCGTTTCGGCCCGGTCTTTGCGTGCTCACGGGCGAGACCGGGGCCGGCAAATCGATCCTGCTCGATGCGCTGGGGCTGGCGCTCGGCGTGCGCGCGGAAAGCGGCCTCGTGCGCAAGGGTGCCGAACAGGCGGTGGTGAGCGCGGAATTCTCGCTCGGCGCCGATCATCCCCTGCGCGCGCTGCTCGCCGAAGCCGGCATCGCCTGCGCGGGCGACACGCTGGTGCTGCGCCGCGCGGTCAATGCCGACGGGCGCAGCCGCGCCTTCATCGACGATCAGCCGGCGAGCGTCGGCCTGCTACGCCGCGCCGGCGAGCTGCTGGTCGAGATCGAGGCGCAATTCGCCGAGCGCGGACTGCTCGACCCGGCCACCCACCGCGATGCGCTCGACGCCTATGGCGGGCATGGCGCGGCGCTGGCGACGATGCGTCGCGCCTTTGCGGCATGGAGCGCGGCCCGTGCCGCGCGCGCGGAAGCGACGGAAGCACGCGCGGCGGCGGCGGCCCAGGAAGACCAGCTCCGCCACGCCAGCGCCGAGTTCGAAGCGCTCGATCCCAAGCCCGGCGAGGAAGCGTCGCTCGCCGACGAGCGTCAGCTCCGCTTGAACCGCGAGCGCATCGCCGAGGCGCTCGATAGCGCGCGCGGCGAGCTCTCCGGCGAGCGCGGCGGCGAACACGCGATCCATGCGGCGCAGCGCCAGCTCGAGCGCTGGCGCGACAAGGCGGCGGGACGGCTCGACGCCGCGCTCGCCGCGCTCGAACGCGCCGCAGTCGAGACACGCGAGGCGATCGACGCGATCGAGGCCGAGGCGCGCGCGCTGGGCAGCGACGCCGCTGCGCTCGAACGCATCGAGGAACGGCTCTTCGCGCTGCGCGCGCTCGCGCGCAAGCACGGCGTCGCGATCGACGCCTTGCCCGAATTGCGCGAAACCATCGCCGCCCGCCTCGCCGCGCTCGACAACGACGGCGACCGCGCGAAGGCGCTGATGCGGCGCGAGCAGGAGGCACGCCAGGACTATGTCGCGGCAGCCGAGGCGGTGAGCCGCGCGCGCCGCCGCGCCGCGCGCGCGCTCGATGCCGCGGTGATGAAAGAGCTGCCGCCGCTCCGGCTCGACAAGGCGCGCTTTGCCACCGTGCTCGCGCCGCTCGGCGAATCGGAATGGAACGCCGCCGGCGCCGAGCGCGTTCATTTCGAGGTCGCGACCAATCCCGGCACGCCGCCGGGGCCGCTGGCGCGGATCGCCTCGGGCGGCGAATTGGCACGCTTCATGCTCGCGCTCAAGGTCGTGGTGGCGCGCAGCTCGCCGGTGCCGACCCTGGTCTTCGACGAGGTCGACAGCGGCATCGGCGGCGCCGTCGCCGCGGCGGTGGGCGAGCGGCTGCATCGCCTCGGGCAGGAGCTGCAGGTGCTGGTCGTGACGCATTCGCCGCAGGTCGCCGCGCGCGCCGCGCATCACTGGCGCGTCGTCAAGGCGGCGACCGGGCGGCGTACCGAGACCCGGGTTGAAATGCTGGACGCGGCGGCGCGGCGCGAGGAGATCGCGCGCATGCTGTCGGGCGCGGCGGTCACCGCCGAGGCGCGTGCCGCCGCGGCGAGCCTCATCGCCGGGGCGCCGTCGTGACGGCCGCGCCGGTCGAGGAGCGCGCGCCCGCCGACCTCACCGCCGCCGAGGCGAAGCGGGAGCTAAAGCGGCTCGCCGCGGCGATCGCCCACCACGACAAGCTCTATTACGGAAAGGACGCGCCCGAGATCTCGGATGCCGACTACGACGCGCTGCGCCGGCGCAACGAAGCGATCGAAAAGCGGTTTCCCGAGCTCGTCCGCGCCGACAGCCCGTCGCGCCGCATCGGTGCCGCGCCCGCCGCCGGCTTTGCCAAGGTCCGGCACACGACGCCGATGCTGTCGCTCGACAACGCCTTCGACGAGGACGAGGTACGCGGATTCTTCCGTACCATCCGCAACTTCTTCCGCGCGCCCGAGGACGTGGCGCGCGTCGACGAGGCATCGATCGCGGTGATGACCGAGCCCAAGATCGACGGCCTGTCGGCGTCGATCCGCTACGAACACGGAAAGCTGGTGCTGGGCGCGACGCGGGGCGACGGCATCACCGGCGAGGACGTGACCGCGAACATCGCAACGCTTGCCACCGTGCCCAAGAAGCTCGAGGGACGGGGCTGGCCCGCCACCATCGAGGTGCGCGGCGAGGTCTACATGGAGCATCCCGGCTTCTTCGCCCTCAACGAGGAGCGGGCGAAGGCGGACGAGCCGGTCTTCGCCAATCCGCGCAACGCCGCCGCCGGCAGCCTGCGCCAACTCGATCCCGCCGTCACGGCGTCGCGGCCGCTCAAGTTCTTCGCCTATGCCTGGGGCGAGGCGAACCATCCCTTCGCCAAGACGCACGAGGAAGCGCTGCATTGCTTCAGGTCCTGGGGCTTCAAGGTCAATCCGCTGTCGCGTCTGTGCCGCGGCGTCGACGCCGTGCTCGACTTCCACCAGCGCATCTTCGCCGAGCGCGCCAAGCTCCCCTACGACATCGACGGCGTCGTCTACAAGGTCAACGACCTCGACCTCGAGCAGCGATTGGGTTTCGTCAGCCGCGCGCCGCGCTGGGCGATCGCGCACAAATTCCCGGCGCAGCAGGCGCAGACCGTGCTGAAGCGCATCCGCATCCAGGTCGGGCGGCGCGGCACGCTGACGCCGGTCGCCGATCTCGAGCCGATCACGGTGGGCGGCGTCGTCGTCCAGCATGCGACGCTGCACAACGAGGACGAGATCGCGCGCAAGGACATCCGCGAGGGCGACACCGTGATCATCCAGCGTGCCGGCGACGTGATCCCGCAAGTGGTCGCGGTGGTCGAGGACCGCCGGCCGGCGCACAGCCGCCCCTATCATTTCCCCACCCAATGCCCCGAATGCGGCAGCCTTGCCGTGCGCGAGGAGGGCGAGGCGGCGCGGCGCTGCACCGGCGGCCTCATCTGCCCGGCGCAGGCGGTCGAGCGGCTGAAGCATTTCGTCGCGCGCGACGCCTTCGACATCGAGGGCATGGGCGAGAAGCACGTGCAGGCGTTCTGGGAGGACAAGCTCATCCGCAAGCCCGGCGACATCTTCCGCCTCGCGCCGGACCAGATCGCGGGCCGCGAAGGCTGGGGCGAGACCAGCGCGAAAAAGCTCGTCGCCGCGATCAACGAGCGCCGGCGGATCACGCTCGACCGGTTCATCTACGGGCTCGGCATCCCCCAGGTCGGCGCGGCGACGGCGAAGCTGCTCGCGCGCCACTACCGCTCGTTCGAACGCTGGCGCCAGGCGATGACCGAGGCCGCCGACCAGGACAGCGAGGCGTGGCGCGAATTGAACGACATCCACGGCATCGGCGAGGACATGGCGGCGGACATCATCGGCTTCTTCGCCGAGAAGCATAATCGCGACGTGCTCGACGATCTCGAGGACGCGGGCGTCGAGATCGAGGATTTCGCCCCGCCGCACGCCGCGCATTCGCCGCTCGCCGGCAAGACCATCGTCTTCACCGGCACGCTCGAGGCGATGTCGCGCTCGGAGGCGAAGAGCCGCGCCGAGGCGCTGGGCGCGACCGTCGCCTCGAGCGTCTCGGGCAAGACCGACTACGTCGTCGTCGGCGCCGAGGCCGGCTCGAAGGCGGACAAGGCCAAGAGCCTCGGCGTCGCCACGCTCGACGAGGCCGCATGGCTCAAGCTCGCGCGCGGCGGATGAGAGC
>DATKQE010000021.1:0-18087 GCA_035532935.1 Allostellaceae bacterium | reverse complement strand
ACGACAAGTCGCAGTTTCGCGGCCTCATCGAAGCTGGATTCCTGTTCTGACGCGGTTCGAATGAAGCCGCGCATGGCTTGACCATCCGCGGCGCACGCTGCACGCGGCCGGACCCGCAAGGTCCGGCCGCTTGTTTTTGCGACGCCGCCTCGATCGCCCCCGGCGCCAGCGCGCGCGGAAACCGGGGAGCAACCGCCGGGATCAGCCGTATCCGTTGGTTTGTGAAAGGATCCGGCGTGGCGTGTGGAGGACGCCGCTATTATTGCCTATGCAACTGATTCAGCCCGTCCATCATCGGCCGGCTTGTCCGGCGCACCGATGGGGATGCCGGTTGATGTTCGGTGTCCATCAAAGCAAAATTGAAGCGCGGTACGTTCGCGGCAACGTTCCTGTTCGCGTGCTAGCAGCGCTGGAACTAGAGGGGTTTAGTCTGGAAGACCTTTGACCAATCTAGTGAGGATCACGCTCCACCTTTGGCGCGTCGAATGTCGCTTCCGGTCCAAGAGTCATCAGCGTTGTTTGAACGCTGGCAGCCTTGAGAAGATTATCATGAATCTTTATCGCCATCGTGATGACTTTGTTTCGTGAAGCGAAACGGCTTTTCATTTTACCGTCGTGAAGAATGTAGGTTGGGTTCTCCATAAACACCGGCCCAGTCCCTTGATAAAACAGCGTCACATTATCGAATACAGGATTCACAAAATGCCTGCCGTCGAGCGAAACCGTCTCATTTACAAATTTTCGGTTGTAGATCTTCATAAGAGGCATGTTGTCTTCCCAAGCATCATTGCCAGGGTTTTCTAATTCTGGTTTTCGCGCTCGCATTTTAGCAATGAACCAAATTGTGCCGGTCCCGCACACAAACGTTATGAACCAAGCAAGACGACTATTGGCTAGCGAGGCCACAAACCCGCCGGCCGCATCTGGTATAATCGGCATGATCTCACGCCAAAATATGGCAACCAGCGCTAAGAGGCCTACGAGCGCAAACAAACCTCGGATAAAATATTTATGCTTCCAGCCGGCGGCCGCCATAGCCATCGCCAGAACCGCGATTGCGGCTGCGCCAATCCAGAGTTGGACAGCCAGAATGTCGCTGTCAGACATGCATCCACCCTCCCGCGCTTAGCGGCGGCGATGCTGGCCTGAGTCTTATGATTTGACAACATATTCAACCGTTCACACCAAAATTGGTGTGTGTACGGGAGGACGCTAGGGTGTCGTTTCCGGCACTTGCGCCATAATACCGGAATTCGCCAAAAATTTTACGCGAATTTAACGCGCAAGCGACAGGCTTCATCCGCCCTTTCGCGTGGGAGCGCAGGATGAAGGCTCGGCTTCCGGTACGGCCGTTCGAGACCCGGAACGAGGACGATGCGCCGTTCCGTTATTGGGGGGCGGCGCTGGTGCTGGCCGCTTGCTGCGCCTGGGCGATCCCGATCGGGGCGATGTGGCTCGCCGCCAGGCTGATCTGACGCCGCCTGGCCTTGGCCTGGGGGCTCAGCGCGCGCCTTCGTGAAAGAGGATGACGCGCACGGTCTGGAGCACGATCAGGACGTCGAGGAAAAGCGTCCGGTTCTTCACGTAATAGAGATCGTAGCCGAGCTTCTGCCGCGCGTCGTCGAGCGAGGCGCCATAGGGATAGTTGACCTGCGCCCAGCCGGTGATGCCCGGCTTCACCGAATGGCGCTCGCGATAGAACGGCACGCTCTTCGCGATCTCGTCGACGAAGAAGGGCCGCTCCGGGCGCGGCCCGACAAAGCTCATGCGGCCTTCGAGCACATTGATGAGCTGCGGCAACTCGTCGACGCGGAACCGGCGCAGCAGGATGCCGACGCGGGTCACGCGCGGATCGCCGTTGCGCGCCCATTGCGGCGTGCCGTCGCACTCGGCATCGAGGCGCATGGTCCTGAGCTTCAAGAGCGTGAAGCACCGCCCGAAGCGGCCGACGCGCTCCTGGCGATAGAACACGGGTCCGCCATCGTCGAGCTTGATGGCGACGAGCGCGGCAACCAGCACCGGCAGGACGAAGACGAGCAGGGTGATGCTGACGGCGAGGTCGAGCGCGCGCTTGGCGGCGTCGACGAGCATCCCCTGGCGGAACCCGTCGGAATAGATGAGCCAGCTCGGCTGCAGCGATTCGAGCTCGACCTTGCGGGTCGCGCGCTCCCAGAAGGTAAGATAATCGACCACGCTCACGCCGGCGATCCGGCAGTGGAGGAGCTGCGCCACCGGCATGCCGCGGCGTTCGTCCGTGGCCACCACCACCTCGCGCGCGCCGGTTTCGGCGACGAAGCGGCTCAAGGCATAGTCGTCGTCGCTGCGGTCGAGATCGAGCCCCGAACCCATGACGAGGCGCAGATCGCCGGCCGCGTGGACATAGGCCCTGACCGCGAAGGAATGGTTCTGGCCGCGGGCGACCAGCTCGGCGATGCGGCGGGCGCGAACGCCGGTGCCGATCACCAGCACCGGACGGCGGAAGAGATCGGAATCGAACAGCCGGAGAAACACCGCGCGCGTCGCCATCACCAGCGCGACCCACGCGGCGCTCGCCTTGAGCGACCACGCCGCCCAGTCGATGTCGCTGCCGGCAGCGGCGCGGGAATAGACGATGCCGATGGCGGCCGCCGCCGGCGCCACCAGGAGGAGCGCGGCCCCGACCTTGATCGCCATCAGGCGGCCGTCGAGGAACACGTCGTAGTGATAGAGGCCCACCGCCGTCATCGCGACGAGGGCCAGCGCCGCGATCCCGAACGCCATCTGCGCCGGCAGCACATCGAGTTGCAGATGCGCCGCCGCCATCGGGTCGTTGACGAGATAGAACGCGGCGCACAGCAGGAGCAATTCGCACAGCCCCAGCGCAAGCGCCGGCAGCGGCACGAAATGTCCGAATATGCGTAACAAGCCACCCTCCGCCGGCACGGCACCGGGCGCCGGTATAACCAAAGAATCTTGCCAAACCGGAAATTAGGGTTTCGCGATCGGCAATGGTTACCGGACCGCCCCGAACGGGCTAAACTCAAGGCCAAGGCCGAGCCGTAAGGAGGAAGCGATGGATTTCGGATATTTCACACTGAGTGACAACCATTACGTCGACAATCCGCGCGGCGCAAATTCGTTCATCGCCGATATCCTCGACGAGACGCTTTATGCCGAGACGCTGGGCCTGCATTCGGCCTGGATCGGCGAGCACCATTTCTCGAGCCTCGGCGTGCTGTCGTGCCCCGACCTCGTGCTCGCCTATGTCGCGGCGCGCACCCAGCACATCCGGCTCGCGCCCGCCGTCACCGTGCTGCCGCTGCATCATCCGATCCGCGTCGCCGAGCAATGGGCGACGCTCGACCTCCTGAGCGGCGGGCGCGTCGATTTCGCTGCCGGGCGCGGCTATGACCGGCGCGAATACGAGCCATTCAAGGTCTCGTTCGACGACAACCAGGCGGTGTTCGAGGAAGGGATGGAGGTGGTCCGGCGCCTGTGGGACGCGGACGGGCCGATCTCGCACCAGGGCCGCTATTACCAGTTCGAGGATGTCGGCATCACGCCGAAGCCGGTGCAGCGGCCGCTGCCGGCCTATGTCGCGTCGTTCTCGCAGCCGTCGATCGAGCTGGCGGGACGGCTCGGCTGCGGCCTCATCGTCGCGCCCTTCGCCGCGGCCATGACCTTCGGCGGCCTCAAGAAGGTGGCCGAGCTTTATCACGCGACCTGCGCCAAGTACGGCAAGAAGCCGGGCCGGCTGATGTGCAGCTATTTCACGCATTTCGCCGATGACGCGGCGGCCGAGGCGGCGGCGCGCGCGCGCCAGATCCGCTATTACAAGGAATGCGTCGTCGCGGCGCTGCCCGGCGATGCCAAGACGGCGCCGCCGAGCTATCGCTATTTCATCGACATGGTCGCGAAGCTGAAGAATTCGCGACCCGAGGATCTGACCGAGAACGCGGTGCTGCTGGGGTCGCCGTCACGGATCACCGACACGCTCAAGAAGGTCGAGGCGGCGGGATTCGACGAGGTCATCCTCTATTTCAATGTCGGCCTCAAGCCGCACGCGCAAGTGAAGGACGAGATGGCGCGCTTCATGGCCGAGGTCGCGCCCGCGTTCGCCGGCGCGCATCGCGCGCGCAAATAAGCGACACCGTGCGTCCTTCGACGGCGCACGCTTTGCGCGCTTCGCTCAGGATGAGCGAACGACTTTGTCGCGCCGTGCAAATTGCCTCACCCCGAGCGAAGCGAAGTCGAAGGACGCACGGTAAGTTAAGCGCGCTTCTCCAGTTCCTTCAGCACGGCGTCGCCCATCGCCGTCGTGGAGACGCGCGCGGTGCCGGGCTGGAGGATGTCGCCGGTGCGCACGCCGCTCTCGAGCGCAGCCAGCACCGCCGCCTCGATGAGCTTCGCCTCGTCCTCAAGGTCGAAGGAATAGCGCAGCATCATGGCGAGCGACAGGATCGAGGCCAGCGGATTGGCGGCGTCCTGGCCGGCGATATCGGGCGCGCTGCCGTGCACGGGCTCGTAGAGCGCCTTGCGCCGCCCGCTCTTGTCGGCCGCGCCGAGCGAGGCCGAGGGCAGCATGCCGAGCGAGCCCGTCAGCATCGCCGCGCAATCCGACAGGATGTCGCCGAAGAGATTGTCGGTGACGATGACGTCGAACTGCTTGGGGTTGCGCACGAGCTGCATGGCGCAGTTGTCGGCGTACATGTGCGTGAGCGCGACATCGGCGAATTCCTCGTCGTGCAGCTTCTGCACCTCCTCGCGCCACAGCACGCCCGATTCCATCACGTTCGCCTTCTCGACCGAGCACAGGCGGCCGGCGCGCTTTTTCGCCAGCTCGAACGCGACGCGCGCGACGCGGCGGATCTCGGCGGTGGTGTAGACCTGGGTGTTGATGCCGCGGCGCGTGCCGTCCGGCAGGGTCTCGATGCCGCGCGGCTCGCCGAAATAGACGCCGCCCGTCAGCTCGCGCACGATGATGATGTCGAGCCCGTCGATCACCTCGGGCCGCAAGGTCGAGGCGCCGATGAGCGGCTTGAACACCATGGCCGGGCGGAGATTGGCGAACAGGTCCATGTCCTTGCGCAGGCGAAGGAGGCCGCGCTCGGGCTTGACCGCGAACGGCAGCCCGTCCCATTTCGGCCCGCCGACCGCGCCCAGCAGCACCGCATCGGCCGCGAGCGCCTGGCGCATCGTGTCGTCGGTCAAGGGCGTGCCGAACTTGTCATAGGCGCAGCCGCCGACGAGGCCCTCTTCGACCTCGAAGCTGGCGATGCGGCGGCGGTCGTACCATTCGATGACGCGCCCGACCTGGCGCATCACCTCGGGACCGATGCCGTCGCCCGGCAGGAGAAGAAGCTTCCGGTTCGCCGCCATGATGCCGCTCAGACCCAGGGTTGGACGGTGCGCCGCTTCGTCTCGAAGGCGGCGATCTTCGCCTCCTTCTGCAGCGTGATCCCGACATCGTCGAGCCCGTTCAGGAGACAATGCTTGCGGAAGGGATCGATGTCGAAATGCACCGCCGTGCCGTCGGGCCGGGTGATGGTCTGCGCCGCGAGATCGATGGTGAGGCGCGCATTGGCGCCCTTCTGCGCGTCGTCCATCAGGAGCGCGATGGTCTCTTCCGGAAGCTTGATCGGCAGGAGCCCGTTCTGGAAGCAGTTGTTGAAGAAAATATCGGCGAAGCTCGGCGCGATGACGCAGCGTATGCCGAAACCCTGGAGCGCCCAGGGCGCATGCTCGCGCGAGGAGCCGCAGCCGAAATTGGCGCCCGCGACCAGGATCTCGGCATGGCGGTAGGCGGGCTTGTTGAGCACGAAATCCGGGTTCTCCGTCCCGTCCGGGCGAAAGCGCAGGGTCTCGAACAGGAACTTGCCGAAGCCGGTGCGCGCGACCGATTTCAGGTGCCGCGCCGGGATGATCTTGTCGGTATCGACATTGATGAGCGGCAGCGGCGCGGCAATGCCGGTCAGGACCGTGAATTTTTCCATGGCGGGCCTTCGGTGCTCGGAATCGGTCGATGGTTAGCGGAGTAGGAAGACGAAGGCAAGCATGCGATCATCGCGGGCAACGGGGCGCGGCCCCACGGCAGAGGAGCGGTGAATGACCGGGAAAGGGGTGGCACGGGCGGCGGCGCTGGCCGCGGCGGTGATGCTGGCGCTGCAGGGATGGGCGGCGGCCGAGGATCTGCAATGGCGCCACGGCATCCTCGAGGCGAAGAGCGATGCCGGCATCTACATGATGGTGAATCAGGGCTTCGCGCAAAAGCAGGGCGTGCAACTCGACCTGATACAGTTCAAGAGCGACGCCATCGCGCTCCGCGCGCTCATCGCGGGCGCTATCGACAGCTATGACGGCACCTTCGCCGGCACCGTCTCGGCGCGCGCGCACGGCATCGACGTGCGCCTTCTCGGCTGCGACTGGCCGGGCCTGCCGCACGGCATTTTCGTGCGCGACAGCATCGCCGGGCCGCAGGACCTGAAGGGCAAGACCTTCGCGATCTCGACGCCCAATTCGCTGCCCGACGTGCTGGCCCGTGCGCTCCTCGCCAAATACGACATCCCCGCGGCGTCGGTGCGCTTCGCCAATCTCGGCGGCGATCTCGACCGCTACAAGGCGCTGGTGGCGGGCGTCGCCGATGCCTCCGTCGTGTCCGGCGAATACGAGCCGATCGCCGCTGCGAACGGGGTCAAGCTCCTGATCGCCGGGCGCGACGTGCTGCCGCTCTACATGCGCGTCTGCATCTTCACCACCGGCGCCGCGCTCAAGGCCCATCCCGATGCCGCGGTGCGCTTCATGGCGGCGGAGATGCAGGGGCTGAGCTACGCCGTCACGCATCGCGATGCGACGCTGGCGCTCACCCGCAAGCTCACCGGCGCCACGCCCGACGATCCGCGCCCGGCCTATATCTATGACGACGCCGTGCGCACCCACGGCATCGATCCGGAATTGTCGCTGCCGATGGACAAGATCAATTGGATGGCGGCGGAACTGGTCAAGGAGGGCATCCTCAAGCAGCCCTACGACATGAAGAAGATGATCGATCCGAGCGTGCGCGAAGCGGCCTTGAAGCGCCTCGGCAAGACGTGAGTCGAGGCGGAGGGTTGCAAGCCCGGCGCCGGGGCCACACATAGGTCCGATGCATCATCCCGACGACGACGACCGCCGCCGCCCGGGCGAGGTCGAGATCATTCCGCCCGGCCGTGCCGCGCGCGACGATCCGCGGCGGCGGCGCAAGGACGAACCGGTGTGGGTCTCGGGCCAGCGCATCTATATTGCGCGGCCCGGGCCGCTCGGCATGCTGCTCGGCCTCATCGGCCTCGCCGCGCTTTTGGCCGTGGGGTTCCTGGTCTTTCTCGGGCTCTTCGTGCTGTGGCTCCCGCTCCTCGGCATCATCGCCGTCGGCGTGATCGTGTCGGCGTTCCTGCGCGGACCGCGGCGGCCTTAGCGAGCGATCGGGTCGCGTCGAAACCCCCGCCCGGACGACGCCAAGGACCTCAGCCCAGCTTGCGCACGTCCGTGAGCGTGCCCGCGACGGCCGCGGCGGCGGCCATGGCGGGACTCATCAGGTGGGTGCGCCCGCCGGGGCCCTGGCGGCCCTCGAAATTGCGGTTCGAGGTCGAGGCGCAGCGTTCGCCCGGCTGGAGCTTGTCGGCGTTCATGGCCAGGCACATCGAGCAGCCGGGCTCGCGCCACTCGAAGCCGGCGTCGCGGAAGATGCGGTCGAGGCCTTCTTCCTCGGCCTGGTGCTTGACGAGGCCCGAGCCGGGAACAACCAGCGCGTTCACCCCCGCCGCCACCTTGCGGCCCTTGGCCACGGCCGCGGCGGCGCGCATATCCTCGATCCGGCTGTTGGTGCAGGAGCCGATGAAGACCTTCTGCACCGGGATCGCGCTCAACGGCGTGCCCGGCTTCAGCGCCATGTATTCGAGCGAGCGCTCGATCGAGCGACGGCGATAGTCGTCCTTCTCGTCGGCGGGATTCGGCACCGTGCCGGTGACCGGCAGCACGTCCTGCGGGCTCGTGCCCCAGGTCACTTGCGGGACGATGTCCGCGGCTTCGAACACGACCTCGCGGTCGTAGCGTGCGCCGGGATCGGAGGGGAGCGTGCGCCAATAGGCCTCGGCCTGTTCCCACGCCGCGCCCTTGGGCGCCATCGGCCGCCCTTTCAGGTAGGCGTAGGTAGTGTCGTCCGGCGCGACCAGACCGGCGCGCGCGCCCGCCTCGATCGACATGTTGCAGATCGTCATCCGCCCTTCCATCGACATCGCCCGGATGGTGCTGCCGGCATATTCGATGACGTGGCCGGTGGCGCCCGCGGTGCCGATGCGGCCGATGATCGCCAGGATCACGTCCTTGGCCCAGACGCCGAAGGGAAGATCGCCCTCGACGCGGATGAGCATGTTCTTGGACGCGCGCTGGATCATGGTCTCGGTCGCCAGCACGTGCTCGACCTCGGAGGTGCCGATGCCGAAGGCCAGGGCGCCGACCGCGCCATGGGTCGCGGTGTGGCTGTCGCCGCACACGAGCGTGGTGCCGGGAAGCGTGAAGCCCTGCTCCGGCCCGATCACGTGGACGATGCCCTGGCGCACATCGACCATGTCGAAGTAGGTCAGGCCGAACGCGCGGGCGTTGCGCTCCAGCGTCTCGACCTGGAGCCGCGATTCCGGCTCCTCGATGCCGTGCGAGCGGTCGGTCGTCGGCACGTTGTGGTCGCAGACCAGAAGCGTCGCCTCGGGCCGGCGGACCTTGCGGCCGGTCATGCGCAGGCCCTCGAAGGCCTGCGGGCTCGTCACCTCGTGGACGAGATGGCGGTCGATATAGATGAGGCAGGTGCCGTCGTCCTGCTGGTCGATCAGGTGGCTCTGCCAGATCTTGTCGTAGAGCGTGCGCGGCGCGGCCATGGCGGTCACTCCTCGGCTGGTGCAGCCGCCGGCGCGGCCGCCGGCGCGGCCGCATCGTCGACGACGATCTCGCGCGCGCGCTCGGCGATGCGTGCCGCCTTGCCGGTGCGGCCGCGCAGGTAATAGAGCTTGGCGCGCCGGACCGCGCCGCGGCGCACGACCTCGAGCGCGGTGATGCGCGGCGAATAGAGCGGGAAGACACGCTCCACGCCTTCGCCATAGGAAATCTTCCTGAGCGTGAAGCTCGAATTGAGGCCGGCATTGCGGCGGGCGATGCATACGCCTTCGAACGCCTGGATGCGCTCGCGCTCGCCCTCCACGACCTTGAGGCTGACCTTGACCGTGTCGCCCGGCCGGAATTCCGGCACCGGCCGCTGGGCGAGAAGCTTCTGCACCGCCTCCTGCTCGAGCGTCTGGATCTGGTTCATCGATCTCGTACCTCCGACCTAGCTCGCGTCCCCGCCGCTGCGGGCGCGATAGCGTTTCCACAAATCCGGGCGCCGCTCCCGCGTCGCCCGCTCCGCCTCGGCCTCGCGCCAGCGGCGGATCAGCTCATGGTGCCCGCTCAACAGCACCTCCGGCACCGCGCGCCCCTGCCAAATCTGCGGCCGGGTGTAATGGGGATATTCGAGCAATCCCCGCTCGAAACTCTCCTCCGCCAGCGCCGCCCGGTCGCCGACCACGCCCGGCAGCAGCCGTACGCACGCATCGACGAGCGCGAGCGCCGCCGGCTCGCCGCCCGAAAGCACGAAATCCCCGAGGCTGACCTCCTCGATCGCGTGCGCCTCGATGACGCGCTGATCGATGCCCTCGAAGCGTCCGCACAGAATCCGCACGCCGTCGCCAGCCGCCAGCGCCGCGACGCGCGCCTGGTCGAGCGGCCGGCCGCGCGGGCTCATGCAGACGAGCGGCCCCGGCGCCACCGTGCCGACGATCGCCGCATCGACGATGTCGGGCCGCATCACCATTCCCGGCCCGCCACCGAACGGAGCGTCATCGACGGAGCGGTGTTTATCGCGCGCGAAATCGCGGATGTCCACTGTTAGAAGCCGCCACTTCCCATCCTCCAGCGCCTTGCCCGCGAGCGAATGGGCGAGCGACCCCGGGAACATCTCGGGGAAGATGGTGAGCACGGTCGCCTGCCAGGCCATCGATGTCAGCCCCGTGCCGGCGCGTCGGAACGGGCGGGCGCCAACAATCCCTCGGGCGGATCGACGACGATGCGGCCCTCCTTGATCGCGACCTCGGGCACGGCGGCGCGGGTGAAGGGGATCAGCACCGGCGCCGCGCCCTCGCGCGCGATCTCGAGACTGTCGCCGGCGCCGAAATCATGCACCGCGCGGACGCGGCCCAGCACGGTCCCGTCCTTGAGTTCGGCAACGAGGCCGATGAGATCGGCATGGTAATATTCCTCCGCCGCAGGCTCGGGCAGCGCCGCCCGCGGCAGATAGAGGCGCCGTCCCTTTAGCCGTTCCGCCGCATCGCGGTTGGCAACGCCTTCAATCCGCATCACCAGCACGCCCTTCACCGCGCCCACCAGCTCGAGCGCGAGCTTGGTCCCGGCCTCGTCCTCGAGCGGGCCATAGCGCGCGATCGCCTCGGGTTCGGCGGTAAAGCTCTTCACCCGCAGCAGTCCCTTCACGCCGTGCGGGGCGGCGACGACGCCGAGACAGACGCGCGGCTCAGGCGCCATGGCCCGGCCGCGTCACGCCGCGGCGGTCACGCGCCGCCGCCCGCGGCGGCTGCGGTGGCGGCAGCGGCGGCCTTGGCGCGCTCCTGAGCCTTGGCCTTGGGCGCGGATTTTTGCGGCGTCTCACGGCGCTCGGGCGCCGGCGCGAGCCCGACATCGCCGAGAAACCGCGCCACCCGCTCGCTCGGCTGCGCGCCCTTGGAGAGCCAGTATTGGATGCGCTCGGTCTTCAGCACCAGGCGATCGGCATGGCCCTTGTCGAGCATCGGATTGTAGGTCCCGACCCGCTCGATGAACCGGCCGTCGCGCGGGCTGTGCGAATCGGCGACGACGATGCTGTAGAATGGGCGCTTCTTGGCGCCGCCGCGGGTGAGGCGAATCTTGAGCGACATCCTGTCTCCTTCGGGGTCGGGGGTACGATCAGCGGAAGCCGCCCGGCAAGAGCCCCTGGATGCCGTGCCGCATCAGGCCCTTCTTGCCGAGCTTGTTCATCCGCTTCATCATTTGCGCCATGTCCTGATACTGCTTCAGGAGGCGATTGATCTCGGGCACCGAGGTGCCGGAACCGGTGGCGATGCGGCGCCGGCGCGAGGCATCGAGCAGCTTGGGATTGCGCCGCTCGGACTTGGTCATCGAGCCGATGATCGCCTCCTGGCGCTTCAAGAGGCTCTCGTCGAGCTTGGCCTCGCCCAGTTGCTTTTTGATCTTGTTGACGCCGGGCAGCATCCCGAGCACGCCGCCCATGCCGCCCATCTTGCGCAACTGCCGCAGCTGCGCCGCGAGGTCGTCGAGATCGAAGCCGCCCTTGGCGAGCTTCTGGGCGAGCTTTTCAGCCTCCTCCTGGTCGATGGTCTCGGCCGCCTTTTCGACCAGGCTGACGACGTCGCCCATGCCGAGGATGCGCCCGGCGATGCGTTCGGCGTGGAACGCCTCGATCGCATCGAGCTTCTCGCCGGTGCCGATGAAGACGATCGGCTGGCCGGTGACGGCACGCATCGACAGCGCCGCGCCGCCGCGGGCATCGCCGTCGATCCGGGTCAGGACGATCCCGGTGAGGCCGATGCGCTGGGCGAAGGTTTTGCCGACATTGACCGCGTCCTGGCCGGTCATCGCGTCGGCGACGAGGAGCGTCTCGGCCGGACGGGTGGCGTCGCGCACCGCCGCCACTTCCTGCATCAGCGGCTCGTCGATATGGAGCCGCCCCGCGGTGTCGAGGATCAAGACGTCATAGCCTTCGCGCTTGGCCTGATCGAGCGCGCGCCGCGCGATGCCGACCGGGCGCTCGCCCATGACGATGCTGACGGTTGGCGCATCGATCTGGCGGCCGAGAACCGCAAGCTGCTCCTGCGCCGCGGGACGCTGCACGTCGAGCGAGGCCAGCAGCACCTTCTTGCGCTCGCGCATCTTCAGGAGGCGCGCGAGCTTGGCCGAGGTGGTGGTCTTGCCCGAGCCCTGCAGCCCGACCATCATGATCACCGCCGGCGGCACGGCGTTGAGGCTGAACCCGCCCGTCCCGCCGCCGCCCAGCATCTCGACGAGATGGTCGTGGACGATCTTCACCACCATCTGCCCCGGCGTCACCGAATGCAGCACCTCGTGCCCTACCGCCTGGGCACGGACCGCATCGACGAAGTCCTTGACCACCGGCAGCGCCACGTCGGCCTCGAGCAGCGCCACCCGGATCTCGCGCAGCGCGGCCTGGACGTCGTCCTCGCTGAGCGCGCCGCGCCGCGTCAGCCGGTCGAACACGGCGCCGAGGCGTTGACTGAGGCTTTCGAACATCAAGGGCTCCAAGAACGAACGGGCCAGTGCGCGACACTCGCGGACTGACCAGCCTCGGGGGCGAAATTCCAAACGGCTTCCGGGGAAGCAGCCTAATAGCTAGGACGCGCCCGGGAACGAGTCAATCCGCCAGGCTATCGCATTGGGCTGGAATCGGTCCGTGCGTCCTTCGACTCGCGGCTTCGCCGCGGCTCAGGATGAGGCGATGTCCTTTATGCCATCAAAGAGCTACCTCACCCTGAGCGCAACCTTGAGCTTGGCGAAGGGGAGCGGTCGAAGGGCGAGGATGCCGGTGCAGCGCCCTAGGCGATGCCGCTGCCGCGCCGCCGCCTTGTCGCCGCCGCGGCGCGGCGGTAGCGTTGCCGGTCACGGCAGGAGGGATGCGATGGCACTGGCGATACGGCCGCTTCATCCGGTTTTCGCCGCCGCGGTGACCGGGCTCGATCTGCGCGATCCGCCGACCCCGGCGCTGGGGCGCGAGATCGCGGCGGTGATGGACCGCCATGCGGTCGCCTGCCTGCCCGACCAGGCGATCGACGACGCGCAGCAGCTGCGCTTCACCCGGCTCTTCGGCGAGCCCGAGCTTGCGCCCCTGGTGCAGGGCCGGCCGCGCGCGCCCGAGGCAGGCGACCGCATCCAGCACAAGGAGATTTTCGACGTCTCCAACCTCGACCCGCGCGGCAACATGCTCCCCGCCGACGACGAGCGGCGGCGCTATTCGCTCGGCAACCGGCTGTGGCATACCGACAGCTCGTTCCGCCAGCTCTCCGCCACCTATTCCATGCTATCGGCCCGCATCGCGCCCGCCGACGGCGCCGATACCGAGTTCGCCGACATGCGCGCCGCCTATGACGCGCTGCCCGAGGCGATGAAGCGGCGGCTCGACGGGCTCGTCGCCGAGCATTCGATCTGGGTCTCGCGCCGCGCCTACGGCTATGTTCCCACCGACGAGGAGATCAGGCTGCGGCCGCCGGCGCGGCACAAGGTGGTCAGGGTCCATCCCGGCTCGGGGCGCAAGACGCTCTATATCGCCTCGCACATCGACCGCATCATCGGCTGGTCCGAGGACGAAAGCCGGGCGCTGCGCGACGAGCTCATCGCATTCGCGACCCGGCCGCGTTTCGTCTATGTCCACAAATGGCGGGCGGGCGATCTCGTCATCTGGGACAATCGCTGCACCATGCACCGCGCGACGCCGTTTAAGGATGTTCTCGTGCCGCGCGACATGCGCCGGACCACGGTGCGGGAAGCCGTCGCCGTTCCGGCCTGACCGCCTGCCGCGTTGCGCGCGGCAGGGACGCGGATCGGCTACGCCCGTCCGGTCGTTTGCCTCGGATGGGCCGCCCGGCGTCGGGCGTCCGGCAGCGACCGGGACCAGGGCTCGATGAAAACCGGCATCGCGCGCGTCATCGCTCGCCTCAAGGAATTCCCTTTCTGGCTGCCGCGCCGCCATCTCTATCTCGCGCGCGAGGACACGGCCGCCGCCAAGGCGCCGGCCTGAGCGGTCAGGCCACCGCGCGCTCGCGGCAGGTGGTGCGGCGGACGTCGCGGCGCTCATGCCGGTCATCGAACGGCATGGCGCGGTGCATGGTGCAGCGATTGTCCCAGATGACGACGTCGCCGCGGCGCCATTTGTGGGCATAGACGAACTGCCGCTGGGTCGCGAACGCCGTCAGCTCGGCCAGCAGCGCACGGCCTTCCTCGAGCGGCATGCCAATAATGCGCTGGGCGTGCGAGGCGAGATAGAGCGTCTTGCGCCCGGACCCCGGGTGAAGCTGGACGATGCGGTGCGGCGCCGGCGGCCGCGAAGCGAGTTCCTCCGCGGTGGCCTCGGGCCCACCGCCCACGACGCGCGAATGCCAATAGGAATGCTCGGCGACGAGATCCTCGGCCCGCGCCTTCATCGCCGCGGGGAGCGCGTCATAGGCCGCGCGCATGTCGGCGAACTCGGTGTCGGGACCGCCGCCCGGCGGCAGCGCTACCGCCGACAGCAGCGAATAGGTCGCGCGCACCGGATGGAACGACATGTCGGTGTGCCACAGCCGATTGGCGCGCTTGAACAGCAACTGCCGGTCACCGTCGCGATAGATCTCGCCGTCGTCGTCGAGATTGCTTTGATCGATGATCTCGGGAGGGGGGACGCGGGACGCGCCGTTGCGCCCGGCGACCGCGAGCACGCGCGAGCGCTGGATCGGGCCGAGCCGGCGCGAGAATTCGATGTGCTCCGCATCCGTGAGCGGCGGCTCGTTGCGATAGACCGAGACGCCATAGCGGTCCATCGCCGCGATCACCGCGGCGAGCGTCGCCGAGTCGGGCGGCCGGCGCATGTCCACGCCGGCGATCTCGGCAGCGAAGCTCGAATGAAGCGGCCGGGCGGTGAGCGCCATCCTCCTGCCTCCTGGTCGGGCGGCGTGCTGCCGCAATTCCGCCATGAGAATATCACGATTTCTCCGCGGATGATCGGTAGAGCCGGCGCCGTTGTGGTAGCGCCCCGCATTCCTGCGGGACGATCGGAGACAGGACATCCATGAATCGTAAATTCTCCCTTCTTGCCGCCGCGCTCGCGGTCGGCACGCTCGCGGCGCTGCCGGCGCTCGCCGCCAGCACCACGCCGGCTTCGCCCGCGACAAGCGAGGTGCATCACGTCACCAAGGCCAAGCACCACGCCAAGGTCGCCAAGGCCAAGACCGGCCCCAAGAAGCCCGCCGACAAGACCAAGGGCACGATGAAGAAGTCCGACTAGCGCCCCCTTCGCTGGCGCGTTCCCCCGTGTCCGCCGGACGCGGGGGAACGCGTTGGACAGGGCAAAAGCGCAACCCTATATACCGCGCCATGCGCGGCGCGGCGTTCATCAAGATGCACGGGCTCGGCAACGATTTCGTCGTGCTCGACGTGCGGCAGCACGCGCTGGCGATCGACGGCGCGGCCGCACGCGCCATCGCCGACCGCCACCGCGGCGTCGGCTGCGACCAGCTCGTGCTGATCGAGCCGCCGCATCGCGATGGCACCGCTGCCTTCATGCGCATCCGCAATGCCGATGGCGGCGAGGCCGAAGCGTGCGGCAATGCCGCGCGCTGCGTCGCCGCCCTCCTGATGCGCGAGAGCGGGGTGCGCGCGGTCACGATCGACACCGCGGCAGGCCCGGTCGCGGCGCAGGCCGGCGGCGGCGGCGGCGTCACGGTCGATATGGGGATGCCGCGGCTCGAATGGCGCGACATCCCGCTCGCACGCGCCGCCGATACGCTGCACGTCCCGCTTGCGGCGGGACCGCTTGGCGATCCGGTGTGCACGAGCATGGGCAATCCGCATGCGACCTTCTTCGTCGCCGACGCCGAGGCGGTCGATCTCGCCGCGCTCGGCCCCGGGCTCGAGCACGATCCGCTCTTCCCCGAGCGCGCCAATATCGGCGTGGCGCAGGTGCTGGCGCCCGACCGGATCCGGCTGCGCGTGTGGGAGCGCGGCGCCGGCATCACGCCCGCCTGCGGCACCGGCGCCTGCGCGGCGCTGGTGGCGGCGCACCGGCGCGGCCTCACCGGAAGGCGCGCAGCGGTGCGCGCCGATGGCGGCACGCTCGCGATCGAATGGCGCGACGACGGCCATGTGATGATGACCGGGCCGGTGGCGGTGAGCTTCCGCGGCACGCTCGATCCGTCGCTTTTGGGCACGTGATGGCGGTCGAGATCGTCACCTTCGGCTGCCGCCTCAATGCCGTCGAGTCCGAGGCGATCCGCCGCGCCGCCGCGGCTGCCGGCGTCGCCGACGCGGTCATCGTCAACACCTGCGCGGTCACGGCCGAGGCCGAGCGCCAGGCGCGCCAGGCGATCCGCCGCGCCCGCCGCGCCCGGCCCGACGCGACCGTGATCGTCACCGGCTGCGCCGCGCAGATCGCCCCCCACGCCTTTGCCGCGATGCCCGAGGTGGATCGCGTCCTCGGCAACCGCGAAAAGCTCGACGCCGACCGGTACCGCGACGATGCACGCATCGATGTCGGCGACCGCGCGCGACTCAAGGAAAGCGCGACGCCGCTCGTCGATGGTTTCGAGGGTCGCGCCCGCGGGTTCGTCGAGGTGCAGCAGGGCTGCGATCATTCCTGCACCTTCTGCATCATCCCGCTGGGGCGCGGACCGAGCCGGTCGGTGCCGGCGGGCGAGGTCGTGCGCCGCGCCGCGACGCTGGTGGATGCGGGCTATGCGGAGCTCGTTCTGACCGGGGTCGATCTCACCGCCTGGGGCGGCGATCTGCCCGGCCGGCCCGCGTTGGGCCAGCTCTGCCGCCGGCTCCTGGCGCTGGTGCCGGGATTGCGGCGGCTGCGGCTGTCGTCGCTCGACCCGGCCGAGATCGACCCGGCGCTGTGGCGGCTCATGGCGAGCGAGAAGCGGCTGATGCCGCATCTCCATCTCTCGGTCCAGGCGGGCGACGATCTCGTGCTGAAGCGGATGAAGCGGCGGCATTCGCGCGGCGATGTGCTCGACGTGGCGGCACGCGCGCGGCTTCTGCGCCCGGGGATCGCGCTCGGCGCCGACCTCATCGCCGGCTTCCCGACCGAGGACGAGGCGATGTTCGCGCGCACGCTGGCGCTGGTGGACGAGGCGGGGCTCGATTATCTCCACGTGTTTCCGTTCAGCCCGCGCCCCGGCACGCCCGCCGCCCGCATGCCGCAAGTGCCGCGCCCCGTCGTGCAGGCGCGGGCGGCAATGCTGCGCGCGGCGGGTGAGGCGGCGACCGCGCGCGCGCTTGCATCCCGCATCGGCAGCACAGCCGATGTGCTGATCGAAAAGGACGGGTTCGGCCGCAGCGAGCATTATGCGCCGGTGCGCCTTTACGGCACGCCGGGCGAGATCGTGCGCGTGCGCCTCGCCGCCGGCGAGAGCGGGATGCTCGCAGGAGAGCGGACGTGAGCGAGGGCGGCGGCTGGTTCCAGCGGCTCAAGGCCGGGCTGCAGCGCTCGTCGCAGCGCCTGAGCGAAGGCATCGGCGCGATCGTCGGCCGCCGCCGGCTCGACGACGCGACGCTCGACGAATTGGAGGAGCTGCTGATCGGTGCCGATCTCGGCACCACGCTCGCGACCGAGTTCGTCGCGCGGCTCCGGCGCACGCGCTTCAACCAGGAGGTGACGCCCGAGGAGGTGCGCACGGCGCTCGCCGAGGAGGTGGCGAAGTCGTTGTCCCTGGTCGACCGGCCGCTCAAGACCGAAAGCGCGCAAAAGCCGTTCGCGATCCTGGTGGTGGGCGTCAACGGCAGCGGCAAGACCACCACCATCGGCAAGCTCGCCCAATCCTATCGCGACGCCGGCAAGAGCGTGATGATCGCCGCCGGCGACACGTTCCGCGCCGCCGCGGTGGAGCAGCTCAAAATCTGGGGCGAGCGCGCCGGCGTCCCGGTGCTGTCGCGGCCGGCGGGCGCCGATGCGGCAGGCCTCGCCTTCGACGCCTTCGAAGAGGCGCGGCGGCAGGGCTGCGACGTGCTGCTGATCGACACCGCCGGGCGGCTCCACAACAAGGCCGATCTGATGGCCGAGCTGCAGAAGATCGTGCGCGTGATGAAGAAGCTCGACGCCGCGGCACCGCATGCAGTGCTGCTGGTGCTCGACGCCACGGTCGGCCAGAACGCCCACGCCCAGGCCGAGACCTTCCGCGCCATGGTCGGCGTCACCGGCATCGTCATGACCAAGCTCGACGGCACGGCCAAGGGCGGCGTCCTGGTGGCGCTGGCCGAGCGCTACGGCATCCC
>DATKQE010000020.1:0-3944 GCA_035532935.1 Allostellaceae bacterium | reverse complement strand
CCAATTTTTTCAGGGAGTTAGGTTCCATCGGCCATTTGGACCTAGCTAGGGCGACGGTCGTTAAGTGCCCGGTGCCCTCGTGGACCTTGGCGCAGGCGTCGGCGATCAGCGGGTCGAAGTTGGTGGTCCAAACGATCTGTGCGCGCCCTGCCTTCATGAGCGTGGCAAGGGCGATGTGGCCATAGGATGGCTTAGCACCGCTCAATTTGGCGGCAATATATGTTCTGCGATCGCTTTCACTGGGATAGGCCGCTTCAAACAGGGCTACGTATTCGTTGAGCGAATCGGGTGGCGGAAGCCGGTCGAGGGCGTCGCAACGGTCTTTGGCGTGCGGATTGATCGGGATAGGGGGACGCCTCACGGCGCCACCCCTCCCACACCACCGGGCATACGGGTCCGTACCACGGCGGTTCGATCGCATTAAGCTGGGGCAGAGACATAGAGGCGGGGGAGACCGAGGGAGTCGAAAAACGGGTTGCGCAGGGCCTGTTGGACCGCCGGGTGTCCTGACATACGCCAGAAGCCGGTCGGCGAGCCGGCGGCAACCGCCGCGCCGAACTTCGGCACGCCACGGCGCCGCAGTTCCTGGAAGCGGTTGGGACCGTTCTGCCATTGCCGCCAAAGGTATAGACGTAGCCTTCGGCGGATCCATGCCTCCAGGTTGGTGAGCACCCGTGGGGTCTGGCAGAAGCCAAAGTAGCCGCGCCATCCCAGGAGGTACGGCGCCAGCTCCTTAACCAGTTGCGGCAGACTGATCCCCCGTGTCCGGCGGGTCATGTCCCGGATTTGCGCCTTGAATTTCGAGGGCTTTGGCGGCGATGTGCCTTTCGCTCCCGTCATTCGAGATGCTGAACCCCAGGAATTTTCGCTCCTCCGGTCGCGCTACTGCGCTTTTCGCCTCGTTGACCTTCAGCCGCAGCCTGCCGGTCAGGAACCGGCTTACCGAGGCCATGACCCGCTCACCGGCGCGGCGGCTGCGAACATAGATATTGCAGTCGTCGGCATACCGGCAGAAACGGTGACCCCGTCGCTCCAGCTCCTTGTCGAGATCGTCGAGCACGAGATTGCTCAGGAGGGGCGAGAGCGGACCGCCTTGCGGCGTCCCCTCCTCCACCGGACTGACCAAACCATCCTCCATCACCCCAGCCTTGAGAAAGGCCCGGATGAGCTTGCGCACGCGTTTATCCGTCACCCGCGCGGCAACGCGCGCCATCAGGCCGTCGTGATTGACTCGGTCGAAGGAAACGGCGGCAGACTACCCATCGCCGTGATATCCCGGATTCGGTGACGATCACCCGCGAGCGCCATCCCTTCGAGGGCCGCTCGCTTGCCGTGATCAGCAGCATCCGGCGCGGCCGCGTACTCTTTCTGCTTGTCAGTCTGCCCGACGGCAGCCGCTCGCTCATTCCGGCCGAGTGGACCGACTGGGGCGAGGGTCATGCCGGCGGCGCGCGGTCTTTGCGAGGCGACGACACCGGCCCTCGCTCTCTCGGCAGTCTCGGCGATTTGCTCCGGCTGCGCCATCTCGTCGACGCTCTCCACGGCCGACCAATCGAGTCGACGCCGCAGAAGGAGAGCCGCCGTGCAACTGAACCTGGCCTTTCTCGACCCGCCCGAACCGCCGATGGACCCGCTTGCGCCGAGCCTTGCGCCGATACCCTGGGAACGGCTCGACGCGGCAGCGCGCAGCGCAGCGCTCGACATCCTCGCGCGCCTCATCGCCCGCATGCTCGCAGCGGCGGCGAACGGGGCGAGCCATGAATGAGCGCACCAAGATCACGGCGAGCCATCTCTCGCGTCAAGCCATCGTCTATCTGCGCCAGTCGAGCGCTGCCCAGGTCGAGCACAATCGCGAATCGACCGACCGGCAATACGCGCTCGCCGGCAAAGCGCGCGAGCTCGGCTGGCCCGACGAACAGGTGATCGTCATCGATGAGGATCTCGGTCTTTCCGGCTCCGGCGCCGTAGCCCGCTCCGGCTTCGCCCGGCTGACCGCCGAGGTGGCGCTCGCCCATGTCGGCCTCGTGCTCGGTCTCGAAGTCTCGCGTCTGGCGCGCAACAATGCCGAATGGTATCGCCTGATCGACCTTGCCGGGCTCACCGACACGCTGATCGGCGATGCCGATGGCCTCTATCACCCGGCGCTGTTCAATGACCGGCTGCTGCTTGGGCTCAAGGGCACGATGAGCGAGGCGGAATTGCATGTGCTGCGCGCCCGCCTCAATGGCGGCATTCGCAACAAGGCTGCGCGCGGCGAGCTCCGGCGCGGTCTGCCGGTCGGCTTTGTGTGGGGTGAGGCGGAGGGCGAGGTTTGTTTTCATCCGGACGAGGCCGTCGTCACCGCCATCCGCACTGTCTTCGCGCGCTTTTCGGAGACCGGCTCGGCCCGGCGCGTCTGGCTGTGGTTCCGCTCGGAAGGGCACAAATTCCCGCTGCAGATGCACCAGGGCGGCGAGATCCGCTGGGTCGAGGCAAGCTACACTGCCATCCACCATGTCCTCACCAACCCCGTCTATGCCGGCGCCTACGCCTATGGCAAGACCCGCCAGGAAACGATCCTGGATGCCGCCGGCGGGCGCAAGAAGCGCCTGCGACACCTGCCCCGTTCCGAGTGGCAGGTGCTGATCCCGGACCATCATCCGGGCTTCATCGACTGGCAGAGCTATGAAGCCAACCGGGAACGGATCGCCTGCAACACGCGGCCCGGACCGCACAAGGCGAGTGGCGCCGTGAGGGAGGGCAGCGCCCTCCTGCAAGGACTCGCCCGCTGCGGCCATTGCGGCCGCCGCTTGCACACCCACTATCGCGGCCGCAATTCGTCACCGGGTTACCATTGTCCGGGCAAGGTTCTGGTCGAGGGCCGCGGCGTCTATTGCCTCAATATCGGCGGCATCCAGATCGACGAGGCCGTCACCCGCGCCTTCATCCTCGCCCTGGAGCCGGCCGGGCTTGCCGCCACGCTCGCCGCCGCTGAACGGCTTGAAAGCGACCGCGAGGCCGCCTTGAAGCAGTGGCGGCTCGGGGTGGAGCGGGCCGGCTACGAAGCGCAACGCGCCGAGCGCCGCTACCGCGCCGTCGACCCCGACAACCGGTTGGTGGCGCGCGGCCTCGAACGCGAATGGGAGGAGCGCCTGCGGGCGCTCGATGCCGCCAAGGCCGAGCTGGAGCGTCGCGAACGGCAGCAGCCACGGGTAGTCTCGCAAGCCGAGCGCGACCGTCTGCTCGCGCTCGGGCCCGATCTCGCCTCCGTCTGGCGAGCGGCCACGACCGCGCCACAAGACCGCAAGGAGCTGCTGCGCACCCTTGTCGAAGAGGTGATCGTCAAGGTCGAGCGCGACAAGGCCGCGGCGCACCTGACACTGCGCTGGAAGGGCGGCGCGCTCGACGAAATCGATCTGACCCTGCCGCGCTCGCGGCCGGCCACCATCCGCACCGACGAGGGCACGATCGCACTGGTACGCCGGCTCGCGGTCCATTACCCCGACAGCGTGATCGCCGGCATCCTCAACCGTCAGGGGCGTACCACGGCATACGGTCATCGCTTCATCGCGGGCCGCGTCGGCAATCTGCGCCGCCACTGGGATATTCCCTGTTTCGAGCCGACCGCCGTGGGCCTTCAGCCTACGGGCTTGTCCCGTGACGCCCCCGAGGGCGAGCTGCTGACGATCACGAAAGCCGCTGTCGTGCTCGGCGTTGCACCATCGACCATCCATCGCCTGCTCAATGACGGCATTATCGCGGGCGAGCAATTGACCCCCGGCGCTCCCTGGCGCATCCGCCTCACCGATGAGCTCATGGCCCGCTTCAACGGCGATGCCGGCGATGCCTTCATGGCGATGCGGGAAGCGATGCGCGCGCTTGGCGTGTCGCGCCAGACCGTGTTGCAGCGTGTCAAGCGCGGCGAACTCGAGGCGGTCCACGTCATGCGCGGCAAGCAAAAAGGA
>DATKQE010000019.1:0-5833 GCA_035532935.1 Allostellaceae bacterium | reverse complement strand
CTTGAGCCGGGCGTCGGTCTCGGCGAGGCGCAGCGCCAGCTTCGGGTCCTCGACCAGGGCGAGCCGCTGTCCCGCGCTAACCTGATCGCCCTCGACGACCGAGATCTCCGCGAGGGTGCCGGCGATGCGCGCTCGGGCCTGCGTCTCGTGCACGCTCTCCACCGTGCCGAAAACCGCGGTGCGATCGTCGATCATGCGAGGCGCAACGACATACTCGGCGGCGTCCGCCGAGGCGGCGAGCCGGGCAACGGCGATGAGAGTGAGGAGGAGGGCGTATCGCATGGGGTTGCCAGAGCCCGTCAGTTACCGCTTGCAATATATATTAGAGAATGCTAAATAGCAAATATGAATGTACGGCAGCTCGAACCGCAGGCGGTCAAAGCGAGTGCGTTGCTCAAGGCGATGAGCAACCAGCGGCGCCTGATGATCCTGTGCAACCTGATCGAAGGTGAGAAATCCGCTGGCGAGCTCGAGCGGCTCGTCGGCCTTCGGCAGTCGGCGTTGAGCCAGCATCTGGCCAAGCTGCGCGTCCACGGGCTGGTGCGCACGCGGCGCGACGGGCAATCGATCTATTACGCGATCGCCGGCGAAGGGCCGCGCGCGGTCATTGAGGTGTTGTACCGGCTTTATTGCGGTCGCAAGCGCGTGGCCGGGCGCAACTGCTGAGCCCCGGCAATGCGTGCGGTCGGCGTCTTGGAGTGAGAAGGAGAGCATCATGTCCGTCGATCGTCTGGTTTTTGCCTTTGCCGGCACCTTGATCCTGATCAGTCTCGCGCTCAGCCAGCTTCACAGCTCGGCCTGGCTTTGGTTCACCGCCTTCATCGGAGCGAACATGCTCCAGGCATCGTTCACCGGCTTCTGCCCGGCGGCCTGGATGTTCAGGAAGCTCGGCGCCAGGCCTGGCGCGGCGTTCCCTTGATCGCTGTCATGTTGAAAGGATCGCGGCCCTCGGCTGTGGCCGCATTGATCAAGATCAACCGGGCGGGTTGGCGCGGCAACGGCCGCGATTGACTTGAATCAAGGCGCTGGCGCCGCCAACGCCCAAGATCGAGCTGACGGAAACCCGGACCGCCGCCGGCAGGAGGAAAGCCATGGTGCAAGTCGTCGTAATGGGCGCAGGGCTCGGTGGGGTGCCAATGGCGTTCGAGCTGCGGGAACAGCTCGGCGCCGGCCATCGCGTGACGGTGATCTCGAATACGGAGTCGTTCCAGTTCACGCCATCCAATCCCTGGGTGGCGGTCCGCTGGCGCACGCCCGAGGAAATTCAGGTGCCGCTGGCGCCGGTGTTCAAGCGCAAGGACATCGAATTCGTGCCGGTCGGGGTCGAGCGCGTGCTGCCGAACGAAAACCGCGTCGTCCTCGTCGACGGTCGCAGCGTTCCCTACGACTATCTAGTCATCGCCACCGGGCCGGAGCTCGCCTTCGACGAAGTACCCGGCCTCGGACCCGACGGCTACACCCACTCCATCTGCACGACCGCGCATGCGATTGCGACAGCAAAAGCCTGGGACGCATTTTGCGAGGACCCGGGCCCGCTCGTTGTCGGCACCGCGCCCGGCGTCTCCTGCTTCGGGCCGGCCTACGAATTCGCCATGATCGCCGATGCCGAGCTGCGGCGGCGCAAGATCCGCGACCGGGTGCCGATGACCTTCGCGACATCGGAACCGTATATCGGCCATCTCGGCCTTGGCGGCGTCGGCGATACCAAGGGCCTACTCGAATCCGAGCTGCGCGAGCGGCATATCCGTTGGATCACCAACGCCAAAACCACGCGCGTCGAACCGGGCCGCCTTCACGTCACCGAGGTCGACGACGACGGCAAGGACAAGAAGACGTACGAGGTGCCGTTCAAGTTCGCCATGGTCATGCCGGCGTTCCGCGGCATCAAGGCGCTCCGAGGCATCGACGGGCTGGTCAATCCGCGTGGCTTTACCCTGGTCGATCGCAAGCAGCGCAACGCCAAGTACCCGAATGTGTTCTCGGTCGGCGTGTGCATCGCCATTCCGCCGGTCGAAGCGACGCCGGTTCCGACCGGCGTGCCGAAGACCGGTTTCATGATCGAATCGATGGTCACCGCGACGGCGCGCAACATCCGCGCCATCGTCGACGGCAAGACGCCGCGCGAGGAAGCGAGCTGGAACGCGGTGTGCCTCGCCGATTTCGGCGACGGCGGCGTGGCGTTCGTGGCGCTGCCGCAGATACCGCCGCGCAACGTCAACTGGTCGAGCGACGGCCGCTGGGTCCACATCGCCAAGGTCGCCTTTGAAAAGTACTTCCTGCGCAAAGTGAGCCGCGGCCAGAGCGTCCCGCTCTACGAGAACCTGGCCTTGCGGCTGATGGGGCTCGAGAAATTGCGCGGCCGCGCGGTCGAGAAGGAAATCGAGAAGGCGATGCACTAGGTCGCGGGATGACGGGTCGACGATGCATTACAGTTCATGACGAAGCGCGGCCTCTCTGGATGGGGAGCGTCCGCGGTCGGCGCATCGTTGCCGCCATCCTGCTCGTCGCCGGCACGCTCGCCGGCTGCACCGTCGGCCCCGACTTCAAGCCGCCGGCGGCGCCGACGGACACGACCTATGAGAATAGCGGCGACGCGCCGCTACCCACGCCAGTGGCCGAGCCGGCGCAGCGCCTCGCCGTCGGCCAGAAGATCGCGGTCGACTGGTGGACGCTGTTCAAGTCGCCGGCGCTCGACGACGTCATCAAGCAAGCGCTGGCCGGAAATCCCGACTTGGCCGCCGCCGCCGCGAACCTGAAAGCCGCGCAGGAAATCACCAACGCGGCGCAGGGCGGCGCTTTTCCGCAGATCGACGCGGCCGCGGGCGTCGAGCGCCAGCGCCAGAACTACGCCGCCTTCGGCCTCAAGCAGCCTCCGGCCGTGTTCAATACCTTCTCGGTCGGACCGACGGTGAGCTATTCGCTCGATCCGTTCGGCAAGATCCGGCGACTGGTCGAGCAGCGCCGGGCCGAGGCCGATGTTCGCGGCTATGAGCTCGATGCGAGCTATCTCGCGCTGACCGGCAACGTCATCTCTCATGCGTTGACGCTCGCTTCACTGCGCGCACAGCTCGCGGCGAACGAGGACATCGTTGCCGAGGACGAGCGCACTCTGGCGCTCGTGCGCCAGCGCGCCGACGTCGGCATCGCCACCGACGCCGATGTCGCCAGCGCGGAGGCGCAGCACGCGTCCGACCGGATGGCGTTGCCGCCGCTGCAGCAGCAGGCGAGCGTGGCGCGCCATGCGCTGTCGGTTCTCGTCGGCAAGACGCCCGCCGAATGGCGGCCGCCTGAATTCGCCCTCGACTCGCTGACTCTGCCGCCGGAGATTCCGGTGACGTTGCCGTCCGAGCTCGTTCATCGCCGGCCGGACATCCTCGCCGCCGAAGCCGAGCTGCACGCCGCATCGGCCGCGGTCGGGGTCGCGACCGCATCGCTCTATCCTGACATCACGCTCGGCGGCAGTGCGGAGCAGATCGCGCTCACGACCGCCAAGCTCTTCACGCCGGCGGCCAGCGTCTGGACCCTTGCGGCCGGCATCAGCGGACCGATCTTCCACGGCGGCGCACTCGAGGCGCAGAAGCGCGCATCGGAGGACAATTACACAGCCTCGGCCGTGATCTACCGGCGCACGGTACTCCAATCTTTTGCCCAGGTGGCCGATGTGCTCGACGGCCTGCGCCACGATACCGCGCTGCTCGCCGACGCACGCACGGCGCTCGATGCGGCGAACCACTCGCTCGACCTGGCGCGGCAGAATTACAACGCCGGCAACACCGCGCTGCTCGATCTGCTCGATGCGCAACGGCTGCACCAGCGCGCATTGATCGGCTACGCGCGCGTTGAGGCGCAGCGATATCTCGACACGTCGGCGTTGTTCCTGGCGATGGGCGGCGGCTGGTGGGAACGGCCCGACCTGATGCCCGCAAGCGCCAAGGTCACCAAGACGTCGGCGAATTAGGTGGCGCCGCTGCGCAAAGCCAACGGCACGGTCTATCTCAAGCTGCCGGTGAACGCGCTATAGTAGTCTTCGATCATCAGATTGAAGCATTGTGACTCATCACCGACCTTATTGAGCACGCAGATGCATCGAAAGACGACGGGCGCTATCTCTATCGTCCTGGGCCGATAATGGCGATCTCTGCGCGTGTGAAACGAATGCTGCTGTCGCGATCCGGCGGGTATTGCGCTAATCCAGGTTGTGCGAAAAGGGACTTATTCGTTCTCTTCAAATCCGGAACTGTATCAAGCATCGAGGAACTAGCGCATGTAATCGCCTCGAGCGAACATGGACCACGGGGAAATTCCACCATAGTTTCGCTTGATCGGGATGACTACGAGAACGTTATAGTCCTCTGCCCGACGTGTCACGCGATCGTGGACAAAAATTCGCAGGAATATCCCGTTGAGCTGCTGCGTGATTGGAAGCAAAAGCACGAGGACGCAATTAAGAACGCATTTGGCGTCCCGAAATTTAACAGCCGCCTCGAATTGGCGCGCGCGGTAAAAGAGCTGCTACAGGTCAACAAGGCAATTTTTGAGGCATACGGCCCGTTTTCGTCGTCAAGGGACGATCCAATCTCAGACGCCGTCGCTACGTGGCACTTGAAAGTGCAGTCGGACATTATTCCAAACAACAGGCGAATTTACGAATTTCTTTCAAGGAACAGTGAATTTCTAACAGGTGACGAACGTCGGTCGGCAGCTGAATTCCTAGTCCATAAAGACGCGCTTGAATACAATCACCTAGGGGGCGACAAAAATTCGAAAGCACCGACTTTCCCAGAGGGGATGAAAAAATTTTTTGGAGATTGCGATGGCTGATCACGGCTATTACGAGAAAAGACCCCGTCCCGAGTCTCGCAAGAAACTAATCGAATACCTCGGCACAAACCCGGTTGTCAGCGGTATTGAGGAGCTCGATTATCAAGTTCTCCGGATCGCGCGCGACGGCAAAAGCGCACTGACAGTTTTTCTGACCAATAACTACATCGTGAGCCAAGCAGACGTTCTAGAAATGATTGCTGCACAGCCGGACATCAACGCGATCATCACGATGTCAGCGTGGAACCAATATACCGGTGATGCGAAAGATGAATGCAAACGGCGAAAAATGGGGTTGTTCACGTTCAAGGAATTCCTTGGAGCCGTGTATTATGAGGGCCAGAAATTCGTCGAATACGTACCTCCGGACCCAAATAAGCCGCGCGCTAGGAGCGGCATTGCGTAACATGCCTAATGATTCACGCTTGGAAGTGTTTTTGTTTGGGTCATCGCTTATCAGACGTTCGCCGAAGGACATTGATCTGCTGGTCGTGTACGATCAGGATATTATAAAAATGTCAGAGTTGAGGCGGATTTCTAATTCGATTGTCGAAAGGCTCATGGATAGATTTAGACGACCCATTGACCTTGTGCGGCTTTCCAGTCGTGAAGCGGAACAGAATCCATTTATTTCGGACGAGGGATGCCTTCGCGTCTGGCCTTCTCAATGAGGCCTAATAAAATTGGTTACGCCCGCTTGCGCTTCTTCTCGGAATAGCGCGCGAGGTAGGCCTTGAGGTACTCGCCGGTGTAGCTGCCCTTGGCGGCGGCGATCTGCTCCGGCGTGCCCGTCGCCACGATGCGCCCGCCGCCCGAGCCGCCCTCGGGTCCGAGATCGACGATCCAGTCGGCCGTCTTGATCACTTCCAGATTGTGCTCGATCACAAGGATGGTGTTGCCCTGGTCGACGAGCGCGTGCAGCACTTCGAGCAGTTTGCTCACATCGTCGAAGTGCAGGCCGGTGGTCGGCTCGTCGAGGATATAGAGCGTCCGGCCGGTCGCGCGCCGCGAT
>DATKQE010000018.1:0-5555 GCA_035532935.1 Allostellaceae bacterium | reverse complement strand
CATCCACGTGAAGCTGCTGTCGTTCAACATCTGGGGCGGCGGACGGCAGACGCTCGACCAGGCGACGAGCTATGCCCACACCATCGGCGGCAATGCGCCGGCGCTGTCGAGCGTCGGCGCGCTCGGGCTCTATACCGATCTCGACGTGGGCGCGGCGACCAATCTCGTTTCGGGCGCGGGGGCGCCCGGCGGCGTGAGCTCGGCCGGCACGGGAATGGGCGCCGGCATCGCCCTGACGATCGGGGGCGCCGTGCTCGTCTCGGCCTCCGGATCGTTCGGACCGGGCATGGGTTCGCCGGCCGCGACCAAGGTGACGCTCTCGATCACGCGCACGAACCTGTCCGGCACGACAACGATCTACGCGGGCACCGCCTTCTCGCTGCCGGCGAGCGACACGGTTCCCTTCAGCATCACGGTCGCCGACACGCCGGCCGCCGGCAGCAACGCCTATGAGGTCGTCGGCACCGCCGATCAGGGAATTGCGCCCTACAGCGCCACCTATCTCGCGGTGTCGGAACTGCGGCGGTGAGCCGCGTCCCGGTGCCGGCGGATTGCGGCGTCCAACCAAGCGAGGGCAAGCCATGAGCCATTTCTACGTGGTCTACGACCCCGCGACCGGCGCCATCCGGCGCGCGGGGTTCTGCACGCTCGCCGCATGCGTCGCGGTGCAGGCGCGGCAAGGCGAGGCGGTGATCGCGGCCGACCGCCTCTATCCGGCGGACGCGTTCGCGGTCGACCTTACGAAGACGCCGCCCGCGGTGGTGGCGAAGTGAATTTCCCGCGCAGCGCGGAGAACGACATGCCCGATCACACCGACCTGCTCCACGCCTGCGGCGAGTTCGCCGTCGGCTGCGTGCTCATCGCCTTCAACGGCGCGTGGTGGGCGGGGCTGCTCCATGACGTGAGCATCGCCCTGAGCTTCGTCTCGATGCTGTGCGGCGCGATCATCGGCGCGCACGGCGTCTATCGTTTGATCGCGCGCGATCCACGGCGCGGGCGGAAGTGAGGAGGGCCGCATGCGGGCTTTCCTCGAGCTGTTGCTGCGCATCCTGGAGGCGCTGCGGCGCGGGCCGGACGGGCCGCCGCCGAGCGGGCCGCCGGCATGAGCGACGATCCGCTGTTCGACACAGCTGTGGCGCTCGTGCTCGCGCACGAGGGCGGGCTGCACGACGACCCCCGCGATCCGGGCGGCCTCACTCATTGGGGCTTCGCGCTGCGCGAGAATCCGGATCTCACCGCCGCGGCGCTGCGCGCGATGACGCGCGCGGAGGCCGAGGCGCGCTATCGGACGCGCTGGTGGGATCGCTATCCCTGGCGCCGCCTGCCGCGTCCGGTGGCGCTCAAGCTCTTCGACCTTGCGGTGCCGATCGGCCCCGCAAACGCGATCCGCGCTCTGCAGCGTGCGTGCCGGGCGGCGGGGCGCGCCGTCGCCGAGGACGGGAAACTGGGCGACGCGACGATCGGCACCGCCGCTTCGCTGCCGCCCGATCTGTTGCTGGCGGCGCTCAAGAGCGAGCTCGCGGGCCATTTCCGCAGCATCGTCGCGACCGAGCCGCACAAGGCTCGCTTTCTCGCGGGCTGGCTCGCACGCGCCTACGGGTAGGAAACATCCGATGACGAAGGAGGAGGACGGTCATGAATTGGCTGGAAGCACGAATCAAGGAACCCTCGACTCATGCGGCGATCGCCGGCGTGGTCGCGGCGTTCATGCCGCTGATCCCGCCGCCGTGGGGCCTGGTGGCGGCCGCGATCTTTGGCGCGCTGGGCTTCGCCTTGCCGGGAGGCAAGCCATGAGCGCGCGCATCATGACGCGGGCCGCGCTGGTGGCGGCGCTGGCCCTGGCCGCCTGCTCGGCGCAGCAGATCAATACGGGCGAGGCCAATGCCAATGCCGCGGTTGCATCGGCGCAGCCGACGATTGCGATGGCGTGCTGGCTCGCCAAGGCGGCGGATGCCGGTTTCCAGGCCTATGCAGCGAGCGGAAAGACCGATCTCGCCGTGATCGCCGACGAGCAGAAGGCTATGGCGGGCGTCAACGCCCTTTGCGTCGCACCGCCCGCCAATGTCGCCCAGGCCGTGACCGGCGTGCTCGCGAGCTACAAGGCGATTGTCGCCGAGACGCCGCCGGCCTGATGCCTTGCTCAGCGCGTGAGCCAGGAGCGCGCACGCACGGTGAAGAAGGCGTAGGGGAATATCCAGAACAGCGCAAAGAACGCGAAATACGAATAGAGGACGCCGTAGAGAAAGTCGAACGAGCGTTCGCTACGCAGGAAATAGAGCATGTTGACGAGCGACACGATGCCCATCACCGTCAGCATGCGCACGATCATCCCCGGGTGCTCCACGGCCATCGTAACGAGCAGGACCAGGCTGGCGTAATAGACGGGATAGCGCAGATCGGTGATGGCGCGATCCCACAGCGCAATGAGCCGCGGCACCAGGGGGCGGCGCCAGACGATGCAGGCAAAGCGCAACTCCTCGCGCACGAAGCTGCGGTCCCAGCGGATGAACATCTTGCACAGCTTGGCATAGACCGCGGGCGCCACGGTGTGAACCACGGCATTGCGCTGATAGACGGTGTCGTAGCCGGCCTCGAGCAGGAAATTGGTGAGGGCGCGATCCTCGCCGAAGGTGCAGCGGGCGCCGAGAAAGCGCTGATTGCGCCAGCGCTCGAGCACGCTGCGCACCGCCGAAGCGCGCAGCGCCGTGAGTGCGCCGGGGCAGCAGAACACGTTGCCGAACACCGATTCGACCGACCGCAGCAGGTCGAAGGACAGAATGAATCGGACGTGCAGCATCCGCGGGATGAGGCCGGCGCGGCGGTTGAAGACCATGACCTTTCCCGCCACCGCGCCGACGCGCGGCGTGCGGAACGGCCCGACCAGCGCCAGGAGCGCGCCGCGCTCGATGACGCTGTCGGAATCGACCGTGACGAGGATCTCGCCGCGGGCACGCGCGAAGCCGAGCGCCAGCGCCTCGCGCTTGCCGCGATTGCGCTCGTGCCGGAGCGCGGTGACCAGTTCGGGATAACGCGCGGCCGCCTCGGAAATGTAACGCCAGGTGTCGTCGCGGCTGCCGTCGTCGATGACGACGATTTCCAGCCGGTCGTGCGGATAATCCGCCTCCACGACCGACGTGATCGACTTCAGCACCATGGCGCCTTCGTTATAGGCGGGGATGATGACGCTGAGTCGCGGCGCCGCGGCAAAGTCGATCGGGCGCACCGGGCGATAACCGATCCAGACGATCGTGCGAAAGACGAACAGCAATGTCCCCATCGCCGCCCACAGCACGCTCGGAACCACCACGATGCGCGCCTTGTGGTGGTCGTGCAGCAGCGACATGATCGGGCGAAGATAGAGGTGGACGTTGAGATAGACGACGGTGGCGAGGCTGGCGAAGATCACGCCGTAGATGAGCCAGGTCCAACCGTCGAACGGCGGTGCGTCTTCCCGTTCGGGTGGATGTACGACGAGCTCGGTCTCGGTCCGCAGTGCGGTCACGGCATCGGAAGGCACGCTGGCTCCCCCTTTTGAACGGATCAGGCGGATTGCTGGAAGCGGGTTCGCTTCGATGACAACCGGGACAACGTCCGAACCGGGGAAATCATCTCAACCCGCATCGTGTTCGCGTGCCCGTGGCGACGATTTCCGTCGCCGACGAAACCGCGTTCGCTGCAAGTGATCAAAGCCGCTGTCGTTTGCATCATAGGGAGCGTTAGGCGGCAGCATCCCCGCAACGGCGTGGGGACGCGCGCCGTTTTGCGGGCGATGCGCGCAATACAGCCATGCGCGACATTGTCGCACCAAAAATGTCACAAAACTGTCCGGCGAGCGCCGCCGCCGGCGACGCTGGCCGCCGGCGATTTTGTTTTTAGTGCAATTATTGCACTAGTCTATTGATTGATGCCGGCAGCGGTCTTGGGCGGGGATGATCGACCGCCGGCGGCGGGTTGAAGGCCGAAAACGGAAACGCCCCTCCCGGCAGGACCGGGAGGGGCGTCGCGCGCGCCGCCGGCGCGGGGGAGGTCACACCGAATAATACATCTGGAACTCGATCGGGTGCGGCGTGTGCTCGAAGGCATGGACCTCCTCGTAGCGGAGGTCGATATAGGCATCGATGAAGTCCTTGCTGAACACGTCGCCCTTGGTGAGGAAGGCATGGTCGGCGCGCAGGTTCTCGAGCGCCTCGCGCAAGGACCCGCACACCGTCGGCACATCCTTCAATTCCTCGGGCGGCAGGTCGTAGAGGTTCTTATCCATCGGCTCGCCCGGATGGATGCGGTTTTGGATGCCATCGATCCCGGCCATCAGCATCGCGGCAAAGCCGAGATAGGGGTTGCAGGCGGGATCGGGGAAGCGCACCTCGACGCGCTTGCCCTTGGGGCTCGACACGATCGGGATGCGGCACGAGGCCGAGCGGTTGCGCGCCGAATAGGCGAGCAGCACCGGCGCCTCGAAGCCCGGCACCAGCCGCTTGTAGCTGTTGGTCGAAGGGTTGGTGAAGGCGTTCAGGCTCCGCGCATGGCGGATGATGCCGCCGATGTAATACAGGCATTCGTCCGAGAGATCGGAATATTTATTGCCGGCGAACAGCGGCTTGCCGTGCTTCCAGATCGATTGATGCACATGCATGCCGGAGCCATTGTCGCCATAGATCGGCTTTGGCATGAAGGTCGCCGATTTGCCATAGCTCTGCGCCACCTGCTGGATGCAATATTTGTAGATCTGCATCTGATCGGCCATCACCGTCAGTGGGCTGAACTTCAAACCCAGCTCATGCTGTGCCGAGGCGACCTCGTGATGATGCTTTTCGACCTTGGCGCCCATCGCCGCCATCGCCGCCAGCATCTCGCCGCGCATGTCTTGCGCCGAATCCTGCGGCGGCACCGGGAAATAGCCGCCCTTGGTGCGGATGCGATGGCCGAGATTGCCGCCCTCATAGGGCGTGTCGCTATTGGTCGGCAGCTCGGTCGAATCGAGGACGAAGCCGGTGTTGTAGGGATCGGTGGCGAAGCGCACGTCGTCGAAGACGAAGAATTCGGCTTCCGGACCGAAATAGACGGTGTCGCCGATCCCGGTCGAGGCGGCATAGGCCTCGGCCCGCTTGGCGACGCCGCGCGGATCGCGGCTATAGGGCTCGCCCGTCGTCGGCTCGAGAATGTCGCAGACAAGCACCATCGTCGGCGCCGCGAAAAACGGATCCATGCAGGCCGACGCCGGATCCGGCATCAAGGTCATGTCCGATTCGTTGATCGCCTTCCAGCCGGCGATCGACGAGCCGTCGAACATCAGCCCTTCGGAAAACACATCCTCGTCAATCAGCGACACGTCGAAAGTGACATGCTGCCACTTGCCGCGCGGATCGGTGAAGCGAAGATCAACATATTTAACGTCATCGTCCGTGATCGCCTTGAGCACGTCCCTCGCGGTCTTCATCTCTCGCCCTCTCAACTGGTCTGACACTCATATCGTTTGAAAAAGTTCCGCTCGCCTAGAGCATGTTCCAGAAAAGTTGATAGACTTTTCTGATCAGAACATGCTCCAGTCTATTAAT
>DATKQE010000017.1:0-20285 GCA_035532935.1 Allostellaceae bacterium | reverse complement strand
AACGGCGCCGATCCCGCCTTCGCCGAAATCATCACCCGCATCGGCGCCCTCGAACACGCCATGACCAAACACGAACGCGCCATCAAAAGAACCATCGAAATCATCGCAAACTACGTCCGCGGAGCACCCTAGCCATGGACGCGGCCTTCGCCCGCGAGATCGACGCGCGCGCCCCGCCCGCGCCATGAAGATTCTGCACATTCTCGATCATTCGCTGCCGCTGCACAGTGGTTACGCGTTCCGTACCATCGCGATCCTTCAGGCGCAGCGCGCCCGGGGCTGGGAGACGGCGCATCTCACCACGCCCAAGCACAATGCCACCGCCACGCCGGTGGAGGTGGTGGACGGCTGGACGATCTACCGCTCGCCGCCGATTGCGCCCTATGACAGGGTTCCGATCGTTCGCGAGGGCGCCAACGTCCTGGCCGCGGCGCGGCGGATCGAGGAGGTCGTTCGGATCGAGCGGCCGGACATCCTGCATGCGCATTCACCCGCCTTGAACGGCCTCGCGGCGCTGCGGGCCGGGCGCAAGCTGGGCCTGCCCGTGGTGTACGAGGTACGCGCGTTCTGGGAAGATGCGGCCGTCGATCTCGGCACCACCACGGAGCACAGCCTGCGCTACCGGCTCAGTCACGCGATCGAATCGCTCGTCCTCAGGAAATCCGACGCCGTCACGACGATCTGCGAGGGGTTGCGCGGCGACATCCTCGCGCGCGGCATCGCGGCGGACAAAGTCACGGTCATTCCCAATGCGGTCGATACCGCGGCTTTCACCGATCAGCGCACGATCGACGCGGCGCTCCGTCGCGAGATCGGGCTCGATGGCCACGTCGTGCTGGGCTTCATCGGTTCGTGGTATGCCTATGAGGGGCTCGACCTGCTGATTCGCGCTTTGCCGGCGATGCTGAAGGACCGCCCCGAGATCGCCCTCCTGCTCGTGGGCGGCGGGCCCGCGGAGGATGAGTTGCGCCGCCTCGCGGCGGCGCTGGGGGTGGTGCAGCAGATTCGCTTTCTCGGACGCGTTCCGCATGCCGAGGTGAAGCGGTACTACGATCTCGTCGATCTTTTCGTCTACCCGCGTCACTCGATGCGGCTCACCGAGATCGTCACGCCGCTGAAGCCGCTTGAGGCGATGGCGAGCGGGCGCATCGTCCTTGCCTCCGATGTCGGCGGCCATCGCGAACTGATTCGCGCCGAGGATACCGGCTTCCTGTTTCGCGCCGGCGATGTCGATGCCCTGGCGCGGGCGGTGATCGACGTATTGGCGGCGCGCGAGCGCTGGCCGCGCATGCAACAAGCGGCCCGCGACTTTGTGGAGCATGAACGCACCTGGACCGCCAGCGTGGCGCGCTACCAGGCGGTCTACGACCGCGTGCTGGGCGCCGCGGCGAAGCGCGCATAGCGGGATCAGATATAGATCGTCCTGGACAGGTAGCGGTGCCGCTGGAGATAGGGGATGCCCTTGGCGAGAAGCGGTCCCACGGCCAAGAGCACCCATCCCGCGGCGATGAGGATCGGCCGCCATCGCAACGACGAGAAGCGAAGCTGGTAGCCCCATTGGCGCAGGTTCCGCTGCAGGCACGCCTCCATGATGAAGCACGCGACGGCCGACAGCGTGGTCCGCCATCGGTCGATGGCTTCCGTTGACAAGGGTTCGTCGAGCTTCGGATGGATCTTGCGCTCCCGCGCCGGGACGAGGTCGGTCCGGCGCGACACGTCGAGCATCGCGGGCTCGAAGTCCTCGCCGAGAAAGTCGCAGATCGCGCGGACCGTTGCTTCCGGCTCACGAAGAAGATCCTCGTACTTGATGTCGAGAATCCGGTGGTCGAGATCGGTTTGGCGGTACGCGTCCCGGAACCGCAACGCCCGCGTCCATTCGAAATCGCGTTCGTAGCAACGGTAACCGCCGATCCAACCGAGATGGATAAAGGAGATGGCAACGTCGCGTCCGTCGCGCAGCAGGTGGATGAACTTTGCGCCGGGATAGAGATCGCCGAGTTCACGCACGATTTCGATGTAGGCCGGGGTCTTGTCTCCGAACCGGCGTTTCTTCGACAGCCCAAGGTGGTGGTCATAGATGATATTGATGACGTCGACGAGATGGGGCCGTTCGAGAGCCAGCGCCCGATTGAGAAACGAATCCGCCGCCATCCCCATGTCCGGCCAGCGATAGTCGTCCGTTATGAGCGTGACCACCTCGGCAACATCGGACGGCATGAGTTCATCCCGAAGCGAAAACTTGCGAACGAGCGAGAGGATGAACCATGTTTCCGGCGGAATTTCGATGCCGGAATGCCCCGTCATCATGAGACGCAGCAGCGTCGTGCCGGAGCGGCCGCAGCCGACGATGAAAAACGGAGTGTTTCCTGCTGCCGCTCGGGTGGATGGTGCCGGCGCACGCGGCGGGTCCACGGCGACTTTCCCCGACGACTCCATGTGACGGCGTTCAGCCATCACGCTGGCCAGGTGCGATGGGGACGCGGCTCGCCGCCTTGCGCCCGCGCCGTCCTCGCCAAGCGTCCCGCGCGTGCTCGACGAACATGCGTTCCGCGCCCGCCGGACGTCCGGCCACGAGCCACAGCGCCAGCAACGCCGCCGCGAATGCGGCCATCCCCAGTCCGACATTGCAGATGAGACGCACCGGAAGCGACACGATGCTCGCCGTACCCGACAGATGGATGATCGCCGCCATGGCCAAGGCGGCGAGGGCCGGCCGCCATATCCGCTCGACGATCTCGGCGGACGTTACCGGAATGACGCGCGTCAATGAATAGAACATGACCGGCGTGAACAGGACCGCGGCGATTGCCCGCGCGGCGGCGACGCCCGGTGCGCCCCAACCAAGACCGCCGACCACGGCTCCGGGCACCACCAGCAGGAGAAAGGCCCAGTTCCGCGTCGCCGCGAGACGCGTGTTGCCCGTGACGCTGAGAACGCTGTTGACGCTGATCGCCACGCCCCACACGCCGCCGCCCAGCGCCAGCCACGGAATCAACGACGCTACCGCCGACCACTTCGCGCCCAGAACGACCGCCACCATGTCATGGGCGACGAGCGCCACGCCCGTTCCCGTGGACAGTGCGACGATCGCAATGATGGAGAGCATGCTCAGATAGGATTGCGCCAGCCGCGCCGGATCGTGCAGCAGGGTCGCGTAGACCGGGAACAGCGCGCGTGCCGTCGGCACCACGATCTCGTTGGTCGGTGCCGTGGCCATATCGCCGGCGATGTTGTAGCTGCCCATCGAGGCGGTTCCGGCGAGGTTGCCGACGACGATTTGATCGGTCTGACTGCCGAAGAAATCGGCAAGCGCGGTCAGCTGCATCCAGGCCGAGAACGCCCAGAGTTCCGGCAACTCGGTAAGCCGAAAATGCGGGCGATACGGGTGCATGCGATAGCTCGCGACCACCGCCAGAAGCTCGCCGCAGATGATGCCGACGACGAGCGCCCAATAATCGCGCCACAGCAGGGCCAGCGGGATCGTGACGGCGAACGGAAAGACCTTGCGCAAGATCAGGAAGCGAAACTCCTTGTGAAACTGCAGGTCCTTGCGGAAGCCCACGACGACGCCGACATTGGTGAAGCCGTTGATCAGCGGCGCGAGCGCGAGGAGTTCGACCACGTGCGCCGCGCGCGGTTCGTGGAAATACCAGCTCGCCAACGGCGAGATCGCCACCATGACCGCGGCAACGATCAATCCGGCGCCGGCCGACATCGTCCATGCCGTGTCGAAATGTCCCGGTGTCGGATCGGCGTGCCGAATGACGGCGAGATTCTGGCCGCCCTCGGCGAAGACCTGGACGAACCCCATCGTCACCGTGCCCATGGCGACGAGGCCGAAATCCGCAGGCCGCAGCAGCCGCGCCAGGATGATCGTGCTGACGAGCCCGATGCCGCGCACGCCCCATCGCGCCGCCACCATCCAGGCGGAGCCCCGCGCCATGCGCCGCAATACCGCTCCATCCGCCTTTTCGGTGCGCCCGGTCATCGCATCGCGCGGGTCGGTTCGGTCGGGCGGCTCTGTTGTCATCGCGGCCGGCCGGACCGGATCACCGGCGCCGATAGCGGCAAGGACGGTGTTGAACTGTGCAACAATGGCAGCGCCGCTCGTGACGGCGGCAACCGCCGGCGGCGCGCGGGCCGGTGAACCGTCGCGGGTGCCCTTCAATCGCGGGCATCGAGTCCTCCCCGATATCTCATCGCCACCGGATAAGGCCGCGCCACAGCGGGGCGCGCCGTCGCCATGGCGTGGCCGGGGCTGGGCTTGACTTGCTTTCTCGTATGTTCGAGAAGCCCGGCGCTCAGGCAGATCCACAGCGTGAACAGGTCGTAATAGGCGAGGCTCAGCGCCGCGCCGCCGACGCAGAACGCGAGCAGACTGAGCTGGATCATTCGCGCGAGGTCGTTGGCCCACTTCATCTCCGGCACTTTCGCCGTCAGGCGCATTACCGCCCTGAGATTGAGAAAGGCACTCGCGATCATCGCCAGAAAGATCGCCAGGCCGATGAAGCCGTGCTCGCCCAGCACTTGGAAAAAGATGCTGTGCGCGGCGTGAGGTGTGAGCCCGGGGAAGTAATGATTGAATATCTGCGGGAGCTGAGGCGCATAGAAGCCGGCGCCGAAGGGGAAATGATCGACGGCGAAATGATAAGCGACTTGCCACGCCTGGACACGGCCGTCGAAAGACGCGTCCGTTTGATACGTTTGGATCGTGTCCATCCGATGCCAGAACGATTCGGGCATGAATTTGAGAAGCGGTATGATCGCGACGACGGCGACCACCGGATAGACGAGTTTGTTTTTCGTCCGTAACCAGAATGCGACCACCAGCACGCCGAGGGCGATGAAGCCGCCGCGCGAATAGCTGCCGAGGACGGTCAAGACGTTGAGCACCAGCGCGGCGACGATGCCCATGCGCATGATGCGCGAGGCGGTGTGCTGCCGCAAATAATTGAGAAGCGGCAGGATCATCACGATGATGAGCGCTAAATTGTTATTGTCCGCCAACTCGGTTCCGGCCGGACCATAAACGTGGTAACCGCCGCCGGTCAAAAGCGTAAAGACGCCGCCGCGCACGCCCCAATAGGAAAGCGAGATTACCACGGTCCAGATCAGGGCGTGGAACCGGACCCGGTTCGTTGCCAGGATCGTGGCCAGGACGGCCATCAGGTAAATCTTCCACGTGCGATCCCAAAAGGGCCACGACCAGTCAGGCTTGACCGCGAAGAACGAATTGAACGTCATCCACGAAAGGAAGATGACGACCAGGACAATGGTGACCGAAACGCCCGGCAGCTTGCGCTCCCGCCGCGAGAGAAGCCACGCCATGAGCGCGACGATTGCAATCGCCAGGTTCCACGGCAGGCGCTGCGCAATGCCGTACGCGCCTTCGTGCGGGTCCATGACCGTGAACCACGCCCACAACAGCAGACCGACGAAGGGGTAGGGCAGTGCAGTGATGATGCCTGCCGAAATCGCCAGAATGAGGACAAGGTCACGCATGGCGTGTCACGACGGTTCCTGCACCTGAAGGGCAAGCAAGGGGCCAAGCCGGAACAAGGGAAATTTCACGGCGGAGCGATACGGTCATGCAGCCATCGGCCGGGGCAAGGGCGTTTCCGAAGAAGATACCATCCTCGCAGGAATGACACGTTAAGGACGATACCCTCTTTACCGATCGCAGAGGTCGCGCGGATGCGGACGGCAGGACCGGCAGACCCGACCTATCGCGCACCGCCGCGCCGGGCGCTCTTTTGCGTCTCGTCCGATCGCGGCCGGTCCATGCTGAGGATTCCCGTGGTCCTGTCGCCGGGGCCAATGCCGTCGTTCCGGATGTACCAGCGCATCACAACGCCGATGGCAATAATGGTCAACAGATAGTAAAGGCCCTGGCCCACGGCTCATCTCCCGCGCATGACGGATGCCCGCACATGCTGCCAACGCCGCGACGCTCCTGCCGTTGGCGCCGGACGGCGATGTCGGCGCCAAGCCCGGCCCATCGGTGCGGTGGGCATCGCGAATTCACCTCTCGCATCCTCGCCTACCAACGGGTGGTCCGTCGAGTGCATTCGCTTCACGGGCGCTGCACGGGCGGCGTGTCCCGAACGCATATAATCGCATGCCGTTCCACGGGAAAAGGCTCGAACGGCAGCAAACCGACCATCGGGAAATTGCAACTCCCCGCCGAGCCCTCGGGGGCAAGGCCCGAAGCATTACGAGAGGCCATGCCCATCATCCTCACCATGCTATCATAAGTAATTCGAAAGTGTTGCTGTTATATAATTGTCCGATCTTGCCACCGCGCGCGAAGCGTCGCCCAATCGGCCATGACGCGCAGACCGAGCGCCATCGGGCCCGGGTGCTCCCGGGCCGGTGCGGCTCGGCTGGCCGGAAGCCACCGCGGTCGCGCGACCGATCTATTGACGGCGACAGAAATTCATCAATCCTGAGCCCTGCGCCGAACGAGCGATGTCGAAGGTCATGGCGATGGATGGCGAAGAACGGAACACGGGCGCGCCGCCGCGCGTGAGCGTCATCATCCCGACCCATAATTCCGCGCCTACCATCGGCCGGGCGCTCGCTTCGGTCCTGTCGCAGAGCTATCAGCCGTTCGAGATCATCGTGGTCGATGATGGCAGCGGCGACGATACGGTCCGAATCGTCGAAGCCGATCCGTCGCCGCAGATCCGCGTCATGCGGCTCACGGAGTGCGCCGGCGCCGCGGGTGCACGCAATGCCGGCATCGAGGCTGCAAGCGGCGAACTCGTCGCCTTCCTCGATGCCGACGACGCATGGCATCCCGCGAAACTCGAACGGCAGGTCGCGCTGATCCAATCCTCTGACCGCTACGTATTCGTCGCCTGTGCCTCGGAGGAGTTCGCGGTGGACGGCGAGGATCTCGGCGACACGTTCCGGGGCCGTCGTCCGCTGTCCGGGCCCGACGGCTGGAAGGGGCTGCTGGCGTGCAACACGGTTGCGACGCCGACCGTCCTGGTCTGGCGGCGTCATCTCGTGGAGCTAGGCGGCTTCAACCGGGCGCTCGAGATCGGCGAGGATCAGGACATGTGGATCCGCCTCGCGCTGCGCGGCGAGATCGGCTACCTGCCTGAATGCCTCGCTTATGTCTATACGCGCGCGAACAGCCTGTCCGACCGCGGCTTTCGTGAACACATCGCCGTGACGCTGCGCATGGTCGAAGGCCATGTCGCGGCGCTCCGCGACCGGCTCACCGCAGCCGAAATCCGGGCCATCCGGGGCGAGCGGATCGGGCGCATCGGCCGCATCGCCTGCGCCGAGAGCTATATCGCCGGGGTAGGGCTCGTTCTTCGCGCCGCGCTGTTGGGCTACCAGCCGATCGGCAGCCTGGCATTCGTGCTGCGCGCATCGCCGCCGGCGCGTTGGCTCAAGCGGCATATCCGGGCAATGGTTAACGCCATCGGGAACGGCGGTCGTGCGGATGTCCGCCCGTCGCCGCCTCAAGCGCCCCTGCGGCGCTGTGGGGATGGATGATTTGCCGCAGGCCACGCGCAGGACGGAACCCGGCGAGGATTCGGTGCCCGCGGCCAATTGCAATGTCGGGTCATGCCCGCTAAATCTGACGCATGGTCGGTGAATGACGATCGATTGCCTGCCGTCGCCGCGTCTGCTTCATTATCTCGGCGCGAGAATGCCAGCCTGTCCCGCTCCGTCTGAATCGGCTCTCTCACACCGCCTCGATTCGCGATGAAAGTCACGCGCATCGGCTTCGTTGGCGCCGGCAACATCGCGCAGACGCATGCCGCCGCCATCAAGGCCAACCCGGCGCTGCGGTTGGTCGCGGTCGTGGACCCGATAGCGGCGCGCGCCGGCGCGTTCGCGAAGCAATGGCAGGTCGACCGGGTCCATCAGCAGATCGACTCGCTCATCGCCGAAGGCGATCTCGATGCCGTCCATGTCCTGGTTCCCCCACCGCTGCACAAAGCGGTAGCCGAGCCGCTGCTCGGCGCGGGCATTCACGTGTTTCTGGAAAAGCCGATGGCGCAATCGGCGGCCGAATGCGAAGCCTTGCAAGAGGCGGCGCGAAGCGGCGGCGCGATGCTGCGCGTCAATCACAATTTCGTGCAGCACCCGGCGCATGTCCGGGCGAAGCGCATCCTCGCCGGGAATCGGATCGGCCCCATCCGTCACGTCGATTGCCGCTTCAATGTGCCGCTTCGCCAGCTTGCGGCGCGGCAGCTCGGGCATTGGATGTTCCACGCTCCGGTCAACCTGCTCCTCGAGCAGGCCGTGCATCCGCTGTCGCAGATCCACGATCTCATCGGTCCCGCACGCACCGTTGCGGCGCTGACGTCGCCGCCGTTGCGACTGGCCGAGGGACAAGAGGTCTATCGCCGCTGGCTCGTCTCGCTCGAAGCCGCGCAGGCGACGGCGCAACTGCAACTGTCGCTCGGCGAATCCTTCCCCGTATGGCAGACGACCGTGATCGGCACGGACGGGACGATCGGCATCGATTACCTGCGCAATCGGGCAACGGTGGAGACGAGCGGGCGTTGGATCGACGCCTGGGATGACATACGCACGAGCGTCGCCGAAGGATTCACGCTACAGCGTCAGTCGCTCGTCAATTCGACCCGGACCGTCGCGGGTGTCTTGAAGCTCGGTCCGCGCGCCGATCCGTTCTATCTCTCGATGAAAGCCTCGATCGAGCGGTTCTACGCCGATCTCGCTCAGCGCAACGGCGATCTCCGCGGCGCGGACGGTGGCGTCATGGTTGAGCTCTGCGAGCGCATTGTCCGGGTGGCGGGCTTGTCCGACCGTCCGGCGAAATCCACGCCGCGCCCGGCCGACGACATCGCATCCGACGTGCTCGTGGTCGGCGGCACGGGGTTCATCGGAGCGTATCTGGTCGAGCGGCTGCTGGCCGCCGGGCGGCGCGTCACCGTACTGGCGCGGAACATCGAGAATCTTCCGGCGCTTTATTCCGATCCGCGCGTCAAGCTGGTTCGCGGCGATGCGCGCAACGCGGCCGATGTCGACGCGGCCATTGGCGCTGCGTCCTATGTCGTCAACCTGGCGCATGGCGGCGGCGGCGGGTCGCGCGGCGAGGTCGAGGAGACGCTCGTCGGCACCGCCCGCACCGTCGCTGAATGCTGCCATGAGTCGGGCGTAAAACGGCTGATCTTCGTCTCCTCGATTGCCGCGCTTTATCTCGGCGACGCTGGCGACGTCGTCGTCGGGACGACGCCGCCCGACCCGCTTGCCGAAGAGCGCGGCGATTACGCGCGCGCGAAGGCGCTGGCCGAACTTGCGCTGATGAGGCTGCGCAACGCGCGCGGCATTCCGCTTTGCATTCTGCGGCCCGGCGTCGTGATCGGCGCGGGGACCTCGCCGTTCCATTCGGGCATCGGGTTCTATAACCACGAGAATCACTGCCTTGGCTGGAACCGGGGCCGCAACCCGCTACCGCTCGTGCTGGCCGAGGACGTGGCCGACGCAATCGTCCGGGCGCTGGACGCGCCGGGGATCGAGGGCAAATGCTATAATGTCGTTGGCGATGTCCGATTGAGCGCGCACGAATATATCGCCGAGCTCGCGCGTGTCACCGGGCGCCCGCTCCATTATCATCCGCAGTCAGTATTGAAACTTTACGGGATCGAGATCGGCAAGACCGTGCTCAAGCGGCTGGCGCGCCGCGCCGCGCCGTGGCCGAGCCTGCGCGATCTCAAGTCGCGCGGCCTGACGGCAACCTTCGACTGTTCCGATGCCAGCCGCGACTTGGGCTGGACGCCCGCGCGGGATCGGGGCGCCTTCCTTCGCAAGGGCTTTGCCATTGACGCGCCCGCGGAATGAGACCAACCGGCATCTCTTCCATGTCTTCTCGACCTTTGGCGTCGGCGGACCGCAGGCGCGGCTGCTGAGCCTTGCCAACGCCCTTCGCGGGCAATATCGCCACACGGTGCTGGCGATGGACGGCAATCTCGAGGCGGCAGCGGGATTCGACCGGGGCGTCGAATGGGCATCCGTGGCGATGCCGGTGGTGAAATCTTCCGGCATCAGTTTCGCCAATCTGCGCAACGCGCGCCGTCTGCTGCGTCGCTATCGCCCCGACCTGCTGCTCACTTATAATTGGGGCGCGATCGAATGGGCGCTCGCCAATTGGGCTTTCCCCCTGTGCCGGCACGTCCATGTCGAGGACGGATTCGGACCGGACGAGGCGGGCGGCGTGCTGAATCGGCGCCGGGCCGTGACGCGGCGCGTGTTGCTGTCGCATTGCGAGCGGGTCGTGGTACCGTCCTATACGCTCGCCGCGATCGCCCGCGAACAATGGCGTCTGCCGGAGTCGCGCGTCCTGTATATTCCGAACGGCATCGATTGCGCCCGCTTCGCGCGGCCGCCCGATCCGGCGCTGCTGGCGACGCTCGGCATCGCGGCGGCGGCGCCGGTGATCGGCACGGTGGCCGGGCTGCGGCGCGAGAAGAATCTGCCGCGGCTCGTCCGAATCTTTGCCTGCTTGCCGCGGGCGCTCGGCGCGCGTCTCGTAATCATCGGCGAGGGACCGGAACGCGGCGCCGTCCTTGGCGAGGCGGCGCGGCTCGGCGTCGCGGAACAGGTGGTTCTTGCGGGCGCCATGGCGAATCCCGAACGTCTGCTCGGCCGCTTCGACGTGTTCGCCCTGACATCGGATACCGAACAGATGCCGAACTCGATCCTCGAGGCGATGGCGTCCGGCCGTGCCATTCTGGCGACCGATGTGGGAGATGTACGGCGGATCGTCGCCGCGGAGAATGCCCCTTTCGTATTGCCTCCCGGGGACGAGGCGGCGCTGGGGGATGCGCTCGCGCGATTGCTGCATGATCCTGGGCTTCGCGACCGCCTCGGCCAAGCCAATCGCGAGCAGGTGACGACGAATTTCTCACTCGAGTCGATGGTCGCGCGTTACGATGCGACGTTCAGGGGAACGGCGTGAGACTTGCGGCGCTGCTTTTCATCCTGTGGGCGGTGGCGCCGGGTTCAGCGTTCGCCGACGCCATCGTTTTCCCTGCGACGCCGCCGGCGCGCGGCCAGCCGCTCGATGTCGTCTACCGGCTCGCGTCTCCGGCCGACGGGCGGGGCGTCTTGCGTCTCGAATGGCGTGACTCGACGGGGCGGATCGTCGAGCGGCGGCGTATCCGCTTCGCGCTGCACGGCGGGACCGATGTGGCGTTTCATCTGGACACCGCGCGCGCCGCGGCGATCCAGAACCGGTTGCGGGTCCATCTGTCGTTCGATGGCCGCCAGCCGACCGGCGCGCCCGATCGGCGCGAGGCGGACGTCACGGCTTCATTCGTCGTTCCGCCGCCGAGCGGTCCGTGGTGGGATTATCAGATCATCATGTGGCAGCCGCAGACGGCTGCCGGCTATGCCGCGCTCGCCAAGATCGGTGTCAGCGCCGGGCTGGTGCAGGCGAACCGCGCCGCACCGCGGCAGCTTGCCGCCGCTGAAGTCACGCCGATCGTGCAGAACGACCTGCGCTTCTATGTCGAAAACATCGCGACGGATTTCTATTCCGCCTATCACCGCTGGGACCCCGGCCATGCCGTGAATTGGCGCTTCCTCGAAGCGCAGAAGCTCGCGCGCAGCGGCGACCCGGCGGCCTTCCGGCGCGACCCCAGCCTGTCCGATCCGCGCTGGCTCAAGAAGATCCACGACCGGCTCGTCGCGACCGTCGAGACCTATCGCCCCTATCGGCCGCTTTATTACAACCTCGCGGACGAGTCGGGCATCGCCGATCTCGCGGCGTATTGGGATTTCGACGTCTCCGATCCGTCGCTCGCGGCCATGCGGCAATGGCTCAAGACGCAATATCCCGACCTGGCCGCGCTCAACCGCGAGTGGGGGTCGGATTTCCCGAACTGGAGTCGTGTCGTGCCGCCGACCACGACCGCGGCGATGCAGCAGACCGATGAAAATTTCGCCGCCTGGGCCGATTTCAAGGCGTGGATGGACGTTGCCTTCGCGCGCGCGCTTCGGATGGGCCGCGACGCGGTGCACGAGGCCGATCCCCATGCCTATGCGGCGATGGAAGGCGTGCAGGTCCCGGGCTGGGGCGGCTATGACTATTCGCGCCTTGCCCAATCCGTCGACGTGATGGAGACGGGCGACCAGAACTTCGACCTCATCCGCTCGCTGGCGCCGCACATGATCCTGCTGTCGACATCGTTCGACAGCGGCAAGGCCGAGGCGCGGCAGGTGTGGCGCGCCTGGCTCGAGGGCGCACGCGGGCTCATTCTGTGGGACGACAATCATCAATTTGTCGATAGCGCCGGTGTCCGTGGCAGCAGAGGCCTTGCGGCCGCACCGTACTTCCGCGCGCTGCGTGACGGACTTGGCGCGCTCGTGATTGACAGCCGCCGGCTGATCAGCCCCGTTGCCATCCTCTATTCGCCGGCCAGCATGCGCGCGCAATGGATGCTCGACTGGAAGGACAAGGGCAATGCCTGGACGAGGCGAGGCTCCGCGGCCGAAGGCGGCAACGACAATACCGTACGGTCGGCGATGTCGGCCTATGCGCTCGCCATCAAGGCGCTCGGCTTCGAGCCGCGCTTCATCGCCGCCGCATCGCTCGAAAAGGGAGCCTTGCGGCGCGGCGATTGCCGGGTCTTGATCCTGCCGCATGCCATCGCGCTGTCGCCCGCCGGCGCGGGAGCGATCCGCCGCTTTGTCTCGGCCGGCGGGACCGTCATCGCCGACAGCGAGCCCGGCCGGTTCGATGCGCATGTAAAACGGCTCGACCGCCCGCTCTTGTCCGACGTCTTCAGGCAGCGGCCGGACGGGACCGAGACGCGCTTCGCCGTCGGGCAGGGAAGGGCGGTTTATCTCGCCCCCGACCCGCCGGCCGCCGGCGCATCGGCGCATTTCGGACCGGACGGGCTTATGCGGCTGCGCGCCCTCTTCGAGCAACAGAGAGTGGCGCCGGCGGTCAAGGTCACCGCGGCTTCGGGCGCGCAAGATAGCGATGTCGACGTCTATGCCTTTCGTGACGGTGCTGTCACGATCGTCGGCCTCCGGCAGCCTTCCGCGCCCGCACCCGTGGCGGCGCCGATCGTGCTGTCCCTGCCGCGCAAGGCGTTCGTCTATGATTTGCGCGCGCAGCGGCCCGTGTTTCACGGCGATCGCCTGCGGCTTCGCCTCGATCCGTTCGAACCGACGCTCCTCGCCCTGTCGCCGCGGCCGCTGCCGCGCCCCACGCTCTCCATTCCCGCGCCGACGCATCCGGGTGCCACCGCCGTGCTTCGCATTTCGTTCGCTGGGTCGTCGGGTGCGGCCTTTCACGTTCTGCACGTCACGGTCATGGACCCGTCGGGGCGGACCGATCGCGCCTATTCGGGCAATATCCGAATGCGGCGCGGCGGCGGCGCTTGGCGGATTCCCCTGGCCCTCAACGATCCCGTCGGGACATGGCGCGTGCGGGTCACCGACGCGCTCAGCGGCCTGAGCGCGACCGCGGCGGTGCGGGTCCTGCCGCGGTGATGGGCCGCCGCGCCATGGCGACGATCGTACCGGCGGCGCCAAGCGTCACCGATTGTCAAAGAAGGGCTTGCGCGATGCGTCTGGTGCAAATCGTTGCGCGCTTTCGGCTGGCGATGCTGGCCGGCGGCGCGGTTGTGCTTCTGTCGGTGGGCGGCCTCACGTGCGTGGCGCGGGCCGGGGATGCAGTTGCGCGGCCCGCGGCCGCGAGCGGTCCGCACCTTCCCGAAGCGCCTTCATTGATCGGCGCCTTGCGCCGTGGCGCGAACGGCCAGATCGAAGTGATCGATCCGACCAAGGAGCAGGGCTCCGGCCGTCGGCTGTGCCGGGCCGGCACGGTCTGCGTCGGCGAGGGTCAGCCCTACGCAACGCTCGGCGCGGCACTCGCGGTCGCGCGCCAAGGCGATACGATCGAGGTCGTCGGCGGCACCTATCACGAGACCGACGACGTGACCACGAACGGCCTCACCATTCGAGGGATCGCCGGGCGGCCCCATTTCGATTGCGCCGGGCTGCGCCTGAGCGGCGACAAGGCGTGCATCGTGATCTCGGCGCAAAAGGTCACGCTTGATAATCTCGAGATCAGCGGCGCGCAGATCGCGGACTCGCTCGGCGCCAACGGGGCATGCATCCGCGGCGATCCGAACACGACGTTCACCGTCCGCCGCATCGAGTGCCACGACTCCCAGGACGGAATTCTTTCGGCCAGCCGCTCGATCGTCGTCGAGAACTCGGAATTCTACGACAATGGATGGAACGGCCAGACGCATAACGTCTATTTCAGTGGCGACTGCGACAGCGTGATCGTGCGCGGATCGATTTTTCGTGATGCGCATGTCGGCCACGAGTTCAAATCGCGCTGCCGCAAGACGGAGATCTCGGACTCGACCTTCCGCAGCACCAAAGGCTCGCGCGATCTCGACATTCCCGACGGCGGCGACACCTTGGTCTACCGCTCGACGCTGGTGAAGACCGCCGGCGCCCAAAGCGACGAGATCGTCGGGTTCACCGCCGAATCGTGCCACTATCCCGGCGACATGGTGCTCAAGGACGTGCGCATCGTCGATGAGCGTCCGGACGCTGCCATCCACAATTTCGACAAATGCGTCGGCCATCCCATCGTCCTCGATCACGTCACCATCGAAGGGCCGCCGCCTCGCGAGATCGGCTATGTCATCAAGCGATAAGGCGCCGCGGCCGTGATGTCCGGCAAGCCTCGTAGTCCTGGAATTGTGGCCAGTCCCCGTCAGGTAATTAATGCGACAGAACGCGAGACGGTATGTTAGTATCCGCGACAATGCTGCGATGCCGGGCCCAAGCCGATGGACGGACCGGAGTAAGGTTCATGACCGAGATGGTCATCGTCCTCGTCCTTTTGGACGAACTGCCTGCATCGAGGCATCCCGATTGTCGAAAGGGCTTCTCATGACCGGTTGGGTTCGCTGCATGGTGCTATCCGCGGTTCTGGCCTGGCCCGTTCCCGTCGTCTATGCCAAGACGATTCTCGTCGGACCCGACCAGGCGCTCAAGTTTCCGAGCGCGGCCGACCAGGTCGCCAAGGACGGCGATACGGTCGAGATCGAGCCGATGAAGGGCGGATATTTCGACTGCGCCAACTGGCACCAGAACAATCTCACGATCGAAGGAAAGGGTCCCGGCGTCGTCATCACCGACAAAACATGCGAGGGCAAGGGACTCTTCATCGTCAGCGGCAACAACGTCACGGTACGAAACATCACATTCCAGCGGGCACGGGTTCCGGACCATAACGGTGCAGGAATTCGCTCCCAGGGAACGAATCTTACGGTCGACCATTGCCGCTTTCTCGATAACGAGAACGGCATTCTTTCCAACGTGAACCTCACGGCAAGCCATGTCATCATCACGAACAGCGAGTTCGTCGACAACGGCAGTTGCTCCGGGCCCGGCTGCGCACACGGCATCTACATCAATCAAGTGGCGCTGCTTCGCGTCGAGAATTCCGTCTTCAAGCGCACACATCACGGCCATCACATCAAATCGCGTGCCGCCGAGACCGTCCTCATCGGCAATACGATCGAGGACGGTCCAACCGGAAATTCAAGCTATCTCGTCGATATTCCGAATGGCGGCACGCTCATCATGCAGAACAATACGCTCGAGAAAGGGCCCGATGCGGAGAACCATTCGACGGCCGTCACGTTGGGCGAGGAGGGCGTGACGCAACGCACGAAGGAAATCACCATAACCAACAATACGTTTACCAACGACATGAGCCATCCGACGATCTTCGTGCGCAACCTGACGGCGACGCCGGCGATACTGAAGGGCAACAAGCTCGTGGGACAGATCAAGCCGCTGGATGGCGACGGGAAGGTCGAGTGACGACGTCCCGGCCGGCAGACGATTCCGCATGGTCTCCTATCGGCGTCTTGGTGTCTTGTTCGCAATGGCATGGCTCTGTCAGGCCGGCGCGGGCGAGGCGAGGACATTCCTCGTCGGTCCCGACCAGGACATCAAAACGCCGAGCGCCGCCGTGCAGATGGCACATGACGGCGATACGATCCAAATCGAACCCCTCAAAGGCGGCTATTTCGATTGCGCGGTTATAAAGCAGAGTCATCTGACCATCGAGGGCACGGGGGACGGCGTGGTCCTCACGGATCTCACCTGCGCCGGCAAGGGGATCCTCGTCGTCGACGGCACCGATGTTACGGTCCGCAATCTCACCTTGACGCGCGCCCGGGTGCCCGATCGGAACGGCGCGGGAATTCGCGCGGAAGGTACCGATCTGCATGTCGATAACGTGCGCTTCGTCAATGACGAGGTTGGCATCCTGGCGGCCGCTTCCGCGCTGAGCCGCATCACGATCGTGAACAGCCAATTCATCGATAACGGCGGCTGCGACAACGGGCGCTGCAACAGTGCGCTCAATATCGGGTGGATTGCGCTGCTGCATGTCGAGCATTCGGTCTTTCGCGATACGCATGGCGGCGACGACGTGTTGTCCTATGCCGTGCGGACCGAGCTCGTCGATGACGATATCGAGGATGGTCCGACCGGCACCGCCGGGTACCTCGTGCATCTGCCGGCCGGGGGCTCGCTCGAGATGCGCAACAATCGTCTCGAAAAGGGCCCCAAGACCGCTGACGTGCCCGCGGCGGTCTCGACTGAAGCACCCTACGGATCACGGCCGGTCGGGACCTTGGTCCTGATCGGGAACCGGTTCACCAATGACAGCGGCCGAAGCTTCGATCTCCTCCATAACCTGAGCGATACGCCGGCGGAAATGGCGAACAATACGGTCGGCAAGAATACGACTCTCGTTTCGTCGAGCGGTTATATGTGGTTCTGGATGAAGTCCTTCGCCCACGCGATGCTGGCGCGCGCGCATTCGACGGCCTATACGCTCGCGCGGGGTCTCCGCGACGATTTGCGCAGGCTGTAATTGCTCTCGGCGTGGCGCGATTCCCAAGCCGGCAAAATCGGTTGTTAACGATAGATGACCGATATTGTGCGTGAATGGGTTGTCGTCGACTTGCCGGGCTTCATACGGCACGATAGACGTTAGGTTGATTGTCGGGGCAATTCATGATCCGCGGGGGAGACGCTCACGGCATTGTCGGCACGTCCGATCGAAATCGCCGGAAATGGCCGGCGCGCGCCGGCGCGGCTCAAGGTCGCGGTGGCCTGTTCCGGCCTCGGCCACGTGCAGCGCGGGATCGAATCCTGGGCGGAGGATCTCGGCCAGGCTTTGCGCCGGACCGATGTGGATGTCACCGTGTTCGGCGGCGCAAGCGGTGGCGATACCGTCGTGCTGCCATGCCTGAAGCGCACCGGCGCCGGCGCGATCCGGGTGGCCCAGGCGTTTCGCCATCTGGGCGGTTGGCGTTATGGCCTCGGGTCTGCTTACGACGTCGAGCAGACCAGTTTTGCGCTTGCGCTCTGGCGGCAGATCCGACGCGACGTCGATATCCTGCACGTTCAAGACCCGATCCTTGCGACCTGGTGCGAACGGGCGCATCGGCGCGGCCTGTGCCGCGCCAAGGTGGTCTATGCCAACGGAACCGGTGACAGTCCCGAGCGGATGCGCCGCTTCGCGCATCTTCAGTTGCTGACCCGCGAGGCGTTCGATGCGTGGCAGGCGCAGAAGCCGCCGGGCCAGATGGTCTTCATGGTCCCGAACTTCGTCGACGCCGCTCGCTTTTCCCCAGGCGACCGCAAAGCGGCGCGCGCGGCGCTCGGCCTGCCGCAAGATCGGACGATCGTCCTCTGCTGCGCGGCGATCCGCCGCTTCCACAAGCGCATCGACTACCTGCTGGCGGAATTTGCCGGCGTGCTGGCGCGAACCCATCGCGATGTCATGCTGGTGATCGCCGGCGGGCGCGAGGCCGATACCGACGAACTCATCGCGGAGGGCGAGACCCGGCTCGGCGAGCGCGTGCGCTTCATGCCGAATGTGCCGCACGACCGGATGCCCGAACTCTATCGGGCGGCCGACCTGTTTGTGTTGGCCTCACTCTACGAGATGTTCGGCATCGTCCTGCTCGAGGCAATGGCGACGGGCCTGCCGGTGGTCTGTCACGACACGCTGGGATTCCGTTCGGTCGTCGGTCCGGCCGGCCGCTATAGCGATCTCTCTGCCGGCGGCGCGCTCACCGCGGAGATTCTCGAATTGCTGGCCGATGACGCGCGCGCCGCGTTGGCCCGGGAGGCGCGACCCCATATAGAGGCGTGCTATTCAACTGCGGCCGTCGTGCCGCGGATCGTACAAATGTATTCCTCCGTCTTCAGCGGGCGCGCCGATGTCAGTGGCTGCTAACAGTGCCGCGGTCAGCGTCGTCATTCCCGCCTACAACGCCGGGCGGCATGTCGCCCGCGCGATAGAGAGTTGCCTGACGCAAACCTATCCGCCGTGCGAGATCATCGTCGTCGACGACGGCTCGATCGACGACACCGCGCAGGTGGCGGGTCGCTTCGGGCCGCCGGTGCGGGTCGTCTCCAAGCCGAATGGCGGACCCGCGAGCGCGCGAAACCGTGGTGTCGCTGAATCCTGCGGCGATTGGATTGCCCTGCTCGATGCCGACGATTGGTGGTTCCCGGCCAAGCTCGAGCGGCAAATCGCCCTCATCACTTCGCCCAAGGTCGGTTTGGTCCATTGCCTACCGGACCATCGCGGAGAGCGTCCGCCGCCGGCGCTCTCCTTCGCCGATCTGTGGAACCGAAACTGGATTGTCAATTCCTCGGTGCTCATGCGTCGCGCCGCATTCGACGCGCTCGGTGGCTTCGAGGAGGCCAGGGAACTGATCTCGGTCGAAGATTACAACCTCTGGCTCCGGTTCGCGGCGTCCGGCTGGACCATCGTCACTTGTCGGGAGGTGTTGGTCCACTATACGCGCGGCGTGGGCATCTCGTCCGACACCGACCGGTTCCTCGCCGCTTCGCTTTACAGCGTCGATGCGCTGAAGGTTCGACTGGGGCTGTCCGCTTCGCTGGTGCAGACCAAGCGCACCCGCATCTTGGCGGAGTTCGGGCAACGGGCACTTTACGATCGCAGGATGGGCCTCGCGCGGCGGCTGTTGTGGCGGTCCTTCATCGCACGGCCCTCGATCGAGGGGGCGATCCTGGTTAGCGCCGCCATCCTGCCCCGTGCGGTACTCGACTTCAAGCGCAACGCCGGGCGGCTGCTGCCGCTGGTATCCGGTGACACCGAGGCGGCGCACGTGTCCGCGGCGCCGGGTTCTCGGTCCCGGTCCCGCCGCCATCTTCCCGCGCCCCCGACCTGGAATGCGACGCTCAACCCGAATGGCCGCAACGTGGGGGCCGCCGGGCGGATTGGGTCTCCGGTCCTCATCACCACGGTGGATGCCGAGGAATCGTTCGACTGGGGCCGTCCCTTCACGCGTTCCGCGATCGATGCGACCGCCATGCGCCAGCAATATCGCGCGCACGAGGTTTTTGCGCGCTATGGGTTGGTGCCGATTTATCTCGTGGACTACCCGGTCGCGACCCAGGACAGCGGCCGCGCGCCGTTGCGCGAGTTGTTGGCCGATGCCAAGTGCGAGATCGGCACGCAGCTTCATCCCTGGGTGACGCCGCCGTTCGACGAGGATATTTCAATCCGGAACAGTTTCCCCGGCAATCTGACGGCGGCGCTGGAATACGAAAAGCTGCGGACGGTGACCCGGGCCGTGGAGGACGCATTCGGCGTGGCTCCCCGCGTCTACCGCGCGGGCCGCTATGGCATCGGCCCGCGTACCTTCGAATTTCTGAAGGAGCTTCGATACCACGCCGACACCAGCGTCATGCCGCGGTGGAGCTTCGCCGCTCAGGGCGGGCCGGACTATCGCGGCATGACGGCGGAGCCGTTCTGGATCGACGATGATCGCAGCCTGCTGGAGATCCCGATCTCCGCCGCCTTGGTGGGGCGCGCTGCCGACCTGCGATGGTCGTTCTCCCAGAACCTGTTTGATGGTGTCGCCCAATGGTCCCGGCTGCCTGCGGTGATGGCGCGGCTTCATCTTCTGGAGCGGCTCAAGCTCACGCCGGAAGGGATCGCCATCGGCGAGGCGAAGCACCTCGTGCGTCACATGGCGGCGCATGGTCACAAGGTCTTTGTCTTGACCTACCACACCCCGTCGCTCGAGCCCGGCAACACGCCCTACGTCCGTACCGTCGAAGACCGGCAGCGGTTCCTGGCGTGGCTGGACGAATTCCTCGACTTTTTCACGAGCGAAATCGGCGGCCGATGCGCGAGCTGGCGGGATGTTTATGCCGTGCTGCGGGAGACCGAGACCGGGCGCGGCGCCGATGCGCAGACC
>DATKQE010000016.1:0-37808 GCA_035532935.1 Allostellaceae bacterium | reverse complement strand
CATTCGGCCGGTGCGCGACATCACGCCCCTCCTGGGCTCGCCGCAGCAGTTCCAGATCCTCAAGATGGACCGCGCGCGCGGCAACATCGTCGTGTCGCGCCGCGCCGTGCTCGAGGAAAGCCGCGCCGAGGCGCGCTCCGAACTCGTGGCCTCGCTCAAGGAAGGCCAGGTGCTGACCGGTGTCGTGAAGAACATCACCGATTACGGCGCTTTCGTCGACCTAGGCGGCGTCGACGGCCTGCTGCATGTGACCGACATCGCGTGGCGGCGGATCAACCATCCGTCCGAGGCACTGCATATTGGCCAGACCGTGAAGGTCCAGGTCATCCGCTTCAACCCCGAGACGCAGCGGATTTCGCTGGGCATGAAGCAGCTCGAGGCCGATCCGTGGGAGGGCGTCGAGCTCAAATACCCCGCGGGCGCGCGCTTCAAGGGCCGCGTCACCAACATCACCGACTATGGCGCCTTCGTCGAGCTCGAGCCGGGGGTCGAGGGCTTGGTTCATGTCTCGGAGATGAGCTGGACCAAGAAGAACGTCCATCCCGGCAAGATCGTCTCGACCAGCCAGGAGGTCGAGGTGATGGTGCTCGACGTCGATCCGGCCAAGCGCCGCATCAGCCTCGGCCTCAAGCAGACGATGCAGAATCCGTGGGAGGCGTTCGCCGAGAAATACCCGGTCGGTACCGAGCTCGAAGGCGAGGTGCGCAACACCACCGAGTTCGGGCTGTTCGTCGGCCTGCCCGGCGACATCGACGGCATGGTGCATCTCTCCGACCTCGATTGGCAGAAAGCCGGCGAGGACGCGATCCGCGAATACAAGAAGGGCGACAATGTGCGCGTGCGCGTACTCGACATCGACGTCGAGAAGGAGCGCATCAGCCTCGGCGTCAAGCAGCTCGCCTCCGATCCGCTCGAGGCCAGCCTCGCCGCGGTCAAGAAGGGCGACGTCGTCACCTGCACCGTCTCCGCCATCACCGAGAGCGGCGTCGAGGTGCAGCTCCAGGACGGGCTCCCCGGCTTCATCCGCAAGTCCGAGCTGTCGCGCGACCGCGCCGAGCAACGGCCCGACCGCTTTGCCGTCGGTGAAAAGGTCGACGCCAAGGTCACGGCGCTTGACCGCGCCACGCGTCGCGCCGCCCTGTCGATCAAGGCGCGCGAGTTCGACGAGGAAAAAAAGGCCATGGCCGAATACGGCTCGTCGGATTCCGGCGCGAGCCTCGGCGATATCCTCGGTGCCGCCATCAACCGCGCCCGCGAGAAGGACGAGAAATAGACCCTCCGGCGATTCTTGACCGTTTGACAGCGGTTTGGCAGGCTTCCGCCGGTTCCGCCCCCAAGAGGCGCCGCATGACCAAGTCCGAGCTCATTCAACACCTGGCCGACCGCAATCCGCATCTCTATCAGCGCGACGTGGAGCGCATCGTCTCCACCGTCTTCGACGAGATCACCGCGGCGCTGTCGCGCGGCGACCGGGTCGAACTCAGAGGCTTCGGCGCCTTTTCCGTGAAGCGCCGCGAGGCGCGCCAAGGGCGCAATCCGCGCACCGGCGACAGCGTCAGCGTCGGCGAGAAGCACATTCCGTTCTTCAAGACCGGCAAGCAGCTTCGCGACCGGTTGAACGAGAGCGCCTGAGCGGGTGCCGCGGTGCGCCTCGTCCATTGGGTGGTGACGGCGCCGGTCGCGGTCGTGGCGGTGCTGTTCGCGGTATCGAACCGCACCGCCGTCACGGTGACGCTGTGGCCGCTGCCGGCGCGGCTCGAGGCGCCGCTTTATCTCGTCGTGCTGCTGACGCTGCTCGTGGGCTTCCTGGCGGGCGAGCTCGTCGCCTGGATCAATGGCGGACGGGCGCGGCGCGCGGCGCGCGCGCAGGGGCAGCGGATCGAGGCACTGGAGCGGGAACTGGCGGCGACCCAGGCCCGGCTCGGCGCGGCCACGCCGCCCCGCGTTGACGCCGGCCCCTGAGGCGGCTATCTCCGCACCATGCGCGTCCTCGGCCCGAGCGAGGTCACAGCGGCACTCGACTTCCCCTCGCTGGTCGAGGCGCTGCGCACGATGCTTCGCAGCGGCGAAGTCGTCGCCCCGCCGCAGCACGTCCATACCATCGCGGTGCCGGGCGGGAGCGACGCCACGCTCCTCGTCATGCCGTCATGGCAGGCGGGACGCCAGCTCGGCGTCAAGGTCCTCACCATCTTTCCCGACAACGCCGCGCGCCACGAAGCGACCCATCTCGGCGAGTACCTTCTGCTCGACGCCCGCAGCGGCAAGCCGCTGGCATTGCTCGACGCCCCGGCGCTCACCGCGCGCCGCACCGCCGCCGCCTCGGCGCTCGCGGCGAGCTATCTCGCCCGTCCCGATTGCGAGCGGCTGCTGATGATCGGGACCGGGCGGCTGGCCTCGCACCTCATCGAGGCGCATGCCAGCGTGCGGCCGATCCGCAACGTCCTGGTGTGGGGCCGCGACCGCGACAAGGCCGCGCGGCTGGCCCAGCGGCTGACGCGGCGCACGCTCAAGGTCGCGCCAACCGACGATCTCCAGCGCGCCGTCAACGGCGCCCACGTCATCTGCTGCGCCACCGCCTCGACCGAGCCCGTCCTGCGCGGCCACTGGCTGCCCTTGGGGGTGCATATCGACCTCGTCGGCGGCGTCACGCCCGCGATGCGCGAGGCCGACGACGAGACCATGCGGCGCGCGCGCATCTTCGTCGATACGCGCGAGGGTGCGCTGGCGGCCGGCGACCTGATTCAGGCGATCGCGGCGGGTGCCATCACCGCGGACGACATCGCCGGCGATCTCTTCGAGCTGACGCGCGGCGGCCGGGCCGGGCGGCGCTTCCACGACCAGGTCACCGTGTTCAAGTCAGTCGGCCTCGCGCTCGAGGATCTCGCGGCGGCGAAGCTCGCGCTCGACAATGTCGTGAATTGAGGTGGTGACGCGATGACCGTCGCGGTCAAGATCTGCGGCCTCGGCACCGCGGAAGCCCTGCATGCGGCCATCGCCGGCGGCGCGCGTTTCGTCGGCTTCGTGTTCTATCCGCCGAGCCCGCGCCATCTGTCGATCGCCGCGGCGTCGGCGCTCGCCGCCGCCGTGCCGCCCGGTGTCACCCGCGTCGGCGTCACGGTCGATCCCGACGACGATTTTCTCGCGCAGCTCCTTGCCAAGGCGCCGCTCGATCTCCTTCAGCTGCACGGCAAGGAGACGCCGCAGCGCGTCGCTGCGATCAAGGACCGTTTCCGCATCCGCACGATGAAGGCGATCCCGGTCGCCGCCGCGGCCGATCTCGCCGCCGCCCGGCGCTATTTCTCGGTTGCCGACTGGCTCATGTTCGATGCCAAGCCGCCCAAGGACAAGGCCGACGCCATGCCCGGCGGCAACGCCCTGGCGTTCGACTGGCGGCTGCTCAGCGCGCGGGAATGGCCGTTGCCGTGGATGCTGTCGGGCGGGCTCGATCCCGACAATCTCGCCGCAGCGGCGACCATTTCGCGCGCGCCGGTCCTCGACGTCTCCTCCGGCGTCGAATCGGCGCCCGGCGTCAAGGATGTCACCATGATTCGCACGTTTCTTGCGCGTGCAAGCGCGTTGTAGGGGCAGCCCGGCGCGCCCGGAAAAAGGGACCGCGTCCGCGTGCCGCTCAGGCCGCCTGCGCCGCCGTGGCGAGCGGCAGGTCGATGGCCACGCGCGTGCCTTCGCCGGGCGTGCTGGCGATCGCGATCGACCCCTCGTGCTGCTCGACGATGTGCTTGACGGTCGCGAGGCCGAGGCCGGTGCCGAAATTCTTGGTGCTGAACAGCGGCTCGAAGACGCGGCCGAGGATTTCGGGCGCGATGCCGGGCCCGTTATCCTCGAACACGATCCGAACCTGGCGGTCGAGCGCGCGGGTGGCGACGACGAGGCGCGGCGGGGCGGCGGGATTGGGCGCCGCGGCCATGGCCTGAACCGCGTTGTCGACGATATTGATGACGACCTGGCAGAAGCGCTCGGAGTCGAGCGGCACTCGCGCCGCACCGGCCGCGAGGTCGAGGACGAGCGTGACGGACGGAGGAACCGGCTGGTCCTCCAAGGTCTCGCGCAGCCAATGATCGAACTCGCGCGGGCGGCGGTCGAGCGCACGCGTCCGCGAATAGTCGAGCAGATCGCTGACGATGCGGTTGCAGCGCTCGATGCTGCGCTGGATGCGCGTGAGCGGGCGTTCGATGTCGACGCCGCCGGCGGCCGCAAGCTCGCCCATGACGAAGGTGGTGTTCTTGATCGCGCTCAAGGGATTGCGCAGCTCGTGCGCGACCGTCGCGGTGAGCTGTCCCAGCGTTGCGAGCCGCTCCTTCTTGAGCAGAGCGTCCTGCGCTGCCTTCAGTTCCGCGGTGCGTTCCTCGACGCGGCGCTCCAGCGCGGCGTTCGCCTCCTGCACGGCGCGGGCCAGCGCCTCGGCCTCGTCCTTGGCAACGCGCAGCTCGGCTTCGAGCTTCCGCTGCCGTTCCTGCGCCTCGTGCGCCCGGGTCACGTCGCGGAGCATGCTGACCGAGCGGAGCGGCTTTCCCGCCGCGTCGAAGATGACCTCGGCCTCGCGATAAAGGACGCGCACGCTGCCGTCGGGGCGGATGATGCGGTATTGGAGTTGAACCGAAACACCCTCGCGGGTTTTGGCGAGCGCCTCGGCCACGCGCGTGCGATCGTCGGGATGAACCATGACCAGCATCGCCGCGGGGCTGGGCGTGAAGGTTTCGCGGGTGACGCCGAAGATGCGATAGGTCTCGTCCGACCATTCCGTCCGCTCGGCATGGAAATCGCGTTCGACGCTGCCGGTCTTCGCGATGCGCTGCGCGCGTGCCAGGTTCTCGTGGCTGCGGCGCAGGTCGTCGGTGCTGCGGCGAAGCTGCTCCTGGGCGTGCGCACGCACGCCGGCGTCGGGGCAGGCGACGAGCGCGAGCATGCGGCCATCGACTTCCAACCGATGGCGGAAGATGTCGACGGGAAAGATCGTGCCGTCGGCCTTGCGGTGAAGCCGCTCGCTTGCCTTCAGCACGGTTCTGGCGCGCTCGTCGGCCAACTGGTCCGTCTCGCGCGGCACCAGGAGATCGGTCACGCGCAGGCGCAGGAACGCGTCGCGGCTGTAGCCGTATTGCGCCAGCGTGGCGTCGTTCACCAGCAGGATATCGAGCGTGTCCCAGTCGTAGATGTAGAGCGGAATCGGGTGGCGCTCGAACAAGAGCGGGAAATACACGCCGAACTTGGCGCCGTCGCCGACGCCGAATTCGCTGTGCTCCCGCCGGCGCGCCCGTTCCGGCTGTTGTTGCGACGTCAGCGGCATGTTCCCCCCCCGATCGTCCGAGCCGCGAGCGTGTCACAGAGCCGTAAAAATCCGCCTAACCACGGGGCAAGCACCGGGCGCCGCCCGCCGCAAGAAATTTTCTCACGCCAATTCAATGGCTTGCCATCGTTCCCCCGGCGGCGGCGGCAGCCTTGGGGTTTGAATCCGCGGCCGCTTTGCCGCTAGAACACCGCCATGGCAGGACCCAACACCTATCGCGCGGGACCGGACGAGCGCGGCATGTTCGGCATCTTCGGCGGCCGGTTCGTCGCCGAGACGCTGATGCCGCTGGTGCTCCAAGTCGAGCGCGCCTACGAAGACGCCAAGCGCGACCCCGCTTTCGCCGCCGCGATCGGGCATTATCTCGCCCATTACGTCGGCCGGCCGAGCCCCCTTTATTTCGCCGAACGCCTCACCCGCCACGGCGGCGGCGCCAAGATCTATCTGAAGCGCGAGGACCTCAACCACACCGGCGCGCACAAGGTCAACAACACGATCGGCCAGATCCTTCTCGCGCGGCGCATGGGCAAGCGCCGCATCATCGCCGAGACCGGCGCCGGCATGCACGGCGTCGCCACCGCCACGGTGTGCGCGCTGTTCGATCTCCCCTGCGTCGTCTACATGGGCGCGACCGACATCGCGCGGCAGATGCCGAACGTGCTGCGCATGCGCATGCTGGGCGCCGAGGTGCGCGAGGTGCATTCCGGCACCGCGACCTTGAAGGACGCGATGAACGAGGCGCTGCGCGATTGGGTCGCCAATGTCGACGACACCTATTATCTCATCGGCACGGTGGCGGGGCCGCATCCCTATCCTGCGATGGTGCGCGATTTCCAATGCGTCATCGGTGACGAAGTCAAACGCCAGATGCGCGAGGCCGAGGGAAAGCTGCCCGACACGCTCATCGCCTGCGTTGGCGGCGGCTCGAACGCGATGGGGCTGTTCCATCCCTTTCTCGACGAGCCCACGGTCGCCATGGTCGGGGTCGAGGCCGCCGGGCTCGGCATCGCCACCGGCAAGCACGCGGCATCGCTCAACGGCGGCACGCCGGGCGTGCTGCACGGCAACCGCACCTATCTTTTGCAGGACGAGGACGGGCAGATTCTCGATGCGCATTCGATCTCGGCCGGGCTCGATTATCCCGGCATCGGTCCCGAACACGCCTGGCTGCACGATGCCGGTCGCGTCGAATACGTGCCGGTGAGCGACGACGAGGCGGTGGCAGCGTTCCGCCTGCTGACCCGGCTCGAAGGCATCATCCCGGCGCTCGAATCGGCGCACGCCGTCGCCGAGACGCTGAAGCGCGCGCCGAAGCTGCCGCGCGACCATCTCGTCGTGATCAATCTCTCGGGCCGCGGCGACAAGGATCTCGATACGGTTGCGCGCGCGGCGGAGAAGGCGCCGTGAGCGCGCGCGTCGCCGCGCGCTTCGACGCCTTGCGGCGCGAGGGCCGCGCCGGCTTCGTCGTCTATCTCACCTGCGGCGATCCCGACGCCGCGACCTTCGCCCGCTTGCTCGACGGGCTGCCGGCGGCGGGCGCCGATCTGATCGAGGTCGGCATGCCGTTCTCCGACCCGATGGCGGATGGGCCGGCGATCCAGGCCGCCGGTCTGCGTGCCTTGAAGGCCGGCATGACGCTCGCCCGCACGCTGGCCATCGTCCGCGACTTTCGCGCCCGCGATCCGGCCACGCCGATCATTCTCATGGGCTATTACAACCCGATCTACCGCTATGGCGTGCCGCGTTTCCTCGTCGATGCCAAGGCGGCGGGGGTCGACGGGCTGATCGTCGTGGACCTGCCGCCCGAGCACGACGACGAGCTGTGCCTGCCGGCGCTTGACGCCGGCGTCGATTTCATCCGTCTCGCCACGCCGACCACCGATGATGCGCGGCTGCCGGCGGTGCTGCGGCACACGGCGGGGTTCATCTACTACGTCGCGATCGCTGGCATCACCGGCACGAAATCGGCAGACGTCGCCGACATCGCGGCCGCGGTCGCGCGGCTGAAGCGCCATTCCACGCTTCCCGTCGCCGTCGGCTTCGGCATCCGCACGCCGGCGCAGGCCGCTTCCGTGGCGCGCGTCGCCGACGCCGCCGTGGTCGGCTCGGCGCTGGTCGATGGCGTGGCGGCTGCGCTCGCGCCCGACGGAACGGCGACCGCGGGCCTGATCGATGCGGTGCTTTCCCGCGTGCGGGCGCTGGCCGCCGGCGTGCGGCAGGCACGGGGCGCGCCGTGAGCTGGCTCACCAATCTTGTTTTGCCCAAGATCCGTGCCGCCGTCGCCAAGCGCGACGTGCCGGAGAATATGTGGCAGAAATGCGCGGGCTGCGGGCAGATGCTGTTCCATCGCGAGCTCGAAGCCAATCTCCACGTCTGCAGCAATTGCGGGCATCATTTGCGCCTGCCGCCGCAGCATCGTCTGGCGCTCATGTTCGATGACGAGCGCGCGACCGCGGTCGAGGTGCCGCGGGTCGCGGCCGATCCGCTGCGCTTTCGCGACCGCAAGCGTTATGCCGACCGGCTCAGGGAGGCGCAGGCGGCAAGCGCGCGCGACGACGCGGTGATGGTCGCGCACGGCACGATCGGCGGCGTCAAGGCCGTGGCGGCGGTGTTCGATTTCGGCTTCCTCGGCGGCTCGATGGGCATGGCGGCCGGCGAGGCGCTGTTGACCGCTGCCCGGCTTGCGGTGCAGCTCGAGGCGGCGCTCGTCGTTGTGCCTGCCTCGGGCGGCGCGCGCATGCAGGAGGGAATTCTCTCGCTCATGCAGATGCCGCGCACCACGATCGCGGTCGACATGGTGAAGGAGAAGGGGCTGCCCTATGTCGTCGTGCTGACCGATCCGACCACGGGCGGCGTGTCGGCATCCTTCGCGATGCTGGGCGATGTGACCCTTGCCGAGCCGGGCGCGGTGGTGGGCTTCGCCGGCGCACGTGTCATCGAGGAGACCATCCGCGAGAAACTGCCCGAGGGGTTTCAGCGCGCCGAGTACCTGCTCGAGCACGGCATGATCGACATGGTCGTGCCGCGCCGCGAGCTGAAGGCGACGCTGGCGCGTGTCCTCGACCTCCTGACCCGGCACGGGGCGCCGCAGAAGCCGGGGCTCGCCCCGAGCGGCGCGGAGCGCGGCTTCTGACCAGCGCGCGCATCCTCGAGCGGCTCACCACGCTCCATGTTCGGCTGATCGATCTGTCGCTCGACCGCGTGCTGCGTCTGCTCGACGCGCTCGGCAATCCGCACGATCACCTGCCGCCGGTCGTTCATGTCGCCGGCACCAACGGCAAGGGCTCGACCCTTGCCTTCCTGCGCGCCTTCCTCGAGCAGGCAGGCTATCGCGTCCACGTCTACACCTCGCCGCATCTCGTCGATTTCAACGAGCGCATCCGCGTCGCCGGGAGCCTCATCGACGAGCCGGCGCTGGCAGCGCTGCTCGAAGAGGTCGAGAGCGTCAATGCCGGCGCGCCCATCACCTTCTTCGAGATCACCACCGCGCTGGCGTTTTTGGCCTTTGCGCGCCATCCCGCCGACGCGGCGCTCATCGAGACAGGGCTGGGCGGAAGGTTCGACGCGACCAACGTGATCGCCAGGCCCGCGGTCACGGCGATCACGCCGATCGCGCTCGACCACCAGCATTTCCTCGGCGACACGGTAGCCAAGATCGCGTTCGAGAAGGCGGGCATCCTCAAGCCGGCGGTGCCGGCGGTGATCGCGCCGCAGACGGCGGCGGCGCAGGACGTGATCGAGGCGCGCGCCGGCGAAATCGGAGCGCCGCTCTTCCGCCACGGCGCCGAATGGTCGTGCGATCCCGATGCCGCCGCTGTGCCGCCGGGCCTGCGCTACCGCGGCCGGCGCCTGCTCACGCTGCCGGCGCCGGGGCTGCCGGGGCGGCACCAATACGACAATGCCGGGACCGCGCTCGCCTGTCTCGATTGCCTGCCGGGCTTCAGGCTGGGGGAGGTGGCGCTCGCGCGCGGCATGGCCACGGTCGAATGGCCGGCGCGCCTGCAGCATCTCAAGCGCGGCCCGCTGGTCGCGGCGCTGCCGCCCGGCTGCGAGCTGTGGCTCGACGGCGCGCACAATCCCGCCGGCGGCGCGGCACTGGGCGCGGTCGCGGCAGAGTGGCGCGACCGGCCGCTACGGCTTGTCTTCGGCATGCTCGCGACCCATGACCCGGACGGGTTTCTCACGCCGCTGGCGCCCTATATCGCCGGAATGCAGGCGGTCACCATTCCCGGCGAACCCCATGCGCGCCCGGCCGAGGAACTCGCCGCCGCCGCGCGCACGCTCGGTATCGCCGCAACGCCCGCCGCCGGCATTGCCGCAGCCGTGGCCGCTTCCGCCGCCCCGGGCGCGCGCGTGCTGATCTGCGGCTCGCTCTATCTCGCGGGCCGGGTGCTGCAGGACAATGGGTAGATCAGACGACCGATTGGACCCACTCGACCAGCTTGCTCTTGGGCAGCGCGCCGATCTTGGTGGCCGCGACCTGGCCGTTCTTGAACAGCAATAGCGTCGGAATGCCGTGGATGCCGTATTTGATCGGCGTCTGCGGGTTTTCGTCGATATTGATCTTGGCGACCGTGACCTTGCCTTCCATTTCCTTGGCGATGTCCTCGAGGAAGGGTGCAATCATCTTGCACGGCCCGCACCACTCGGCCCAGAAGTCCACCAGCACCGGCCCGGGCGCGTGCAGGACGGAGGCATCGAAGGTGCTGTCGGTGACCTTGGTGGTGCTCATGCTGGGCTCCTGAAGGACAGGCGTTAAATCTAGGAATCCCCTCGCGGAGCGTCAATGGCCACCAAGCCGCGCGGCGCCGACCCACATGAAAAGCGGCCCGTCGGTCCACAGCAGCGCGCACCGCACCGTCCGGCCAGGATAGACCTCCGCCACCGCGTCGCGATAGGCGCGGAGCTGATCGATATAGAGGGGCGGGATCGCGGCCTCGTCCTCGGGCACGGGGCGGAGCGTCTTGTAATCGACGATTATCACATCGTCAGCGCGAACGAGCAGCCGATCGATGCGGCCCGAGATCGCGCGCCCCCCGACGCGCGCGACCACCGGCACCTCGGCCAGCGAGTCCGGCCCAAACAAGGCCGCTGCCGCAGGGTCATTGAGGACGGCAAGCGTCTCCGCCACGATCGCGTCCTGCTGCGCCCGATCGAGCCCATGCACCGGCCGCGCGAGAAAGCGACGGGCCGCCGCTTCCCGCGCGTCCGGCCCGAGCAGCGGCAGCGCCTGCAGCAGGCGGTGGATCAAAAGTCCGCGGCGGAAGCTCAGGCCCTGATCGGCGCCGAGCGGCGAGCGCGGCGCCGGCTCCACGCCCTCGGGCCGCGACGGCGCGAGCGGGCGCGGCGGCTCCGGCTCGGGTTCCGGCGGGCGGCGGGTCCACAGGGGCAGTTCCGCGACATACGCAGCCGGCGTGACGGGTGCCGCGTCGCTTTGCGGCCGCGCGCGCTGCGGTGCCAGCAGCCGCAGACCCTGCCCTTCCCAACCATCGCCGCCGGGCGCCGTGCCCGCGGCGAAGTCGAAGGTTGCGACATCCGCCACCGCCGCGAGCCCGGCCTTCACCAGCTCGTACCAGGTACCGGGTGGCGGCGCCTGCTTGGTGTGCCAGCCGCATACATAGAGCCGGTCCTCGGCGCGCGTCATCGCGACATAGAGGAGACGGCGGTATTCCGCGCCGCGGCGCTGCTGTGCCGCGGCGCGTGCCGCCTCGAGCGCCGGCGCGCCGCAGCCCTCATGCGCCCGCCACAGCGGCACGCCGTCCGGGGTCCACGCCACGCGCGACAGCGCCCGCGGCACCTGCAGCGTATCCGGCAAGAACACGATCGGCGCCTGTAGGCCCTTGGCGCCGTGCACCGTCATGATGCGCACCTCGTCGCGCCCGCGCTGATCGAAATCGCGCTTGATCTCGATGTCGCCCGCCGCAAGCCAATGGAGGAAGCCTTGGAGCGACGGGCCATGGCGGCGCTCATAGGCAAGCGCCGCCTCCATCAGCTCGTCGAGCGGATCGGCGGCATCCGGCCCGAGCCGCGCCAGCATCCGCTTCCGCCCCTGGCCTGGCCCCAGCACCTCGGCCAGAAGCTCGTAGGGCGGCGCGAAATCGACGCGGCCGAGCAACGCCGACAGGAATTCGACCGCTTCGGCAAAATCGGCGCGATCGCCCGCGCGCCGGCGCAACTCGTCCCACAGACGCGGTTCGCGCCGGCCATGCGCGAGCTGGTAGAGCCCGTCCTCGTCGACGCCGACCAGCGGCCCCTTGAGCACGGTCGCGAGCGTGAGGTCGTCCTCCGGCAAGAGGAGGAACTGCATCAGCGCCATCATGTCTTCGATCGCGAGCTGGTCGGTGAGCCGCATCCGGTCGGCCCCCGCGACCCCCACACCGCGATCCTTGAGGGCGCGCACCAAGGCGCCGACGAACGGCCCGCGCCGCCGCACCAGGATCAGCACGTCGCCGGCCTCGATCCGCCGGTCGCGCGCGGCCAGGCGTTCGCCGTCGCGCGTCCACGCGGCAATGGTGTCGGCGATCGCCGCAGCGAGACGCACCGGCGGCGCGCGCATCCGGTGCTGGGCGAGCGGCGGCTCCCACGGCTCGAGCGGCGGCGGATCGAGCGGCGCGACCGGCGGCCACAACTCGACCAGCCCGCCCTGGCCGGCGCGGAAGGCATGGTGCCGGATGGCCACACCGTCGAGCGCCACGCCGTCACGGGCTTCGGGCCGCGCGAACACGGCATCGACCGCGGCGAGAACCGCCGCGGTCGAACGGAACGACACATCGAGCGGAACGTCGCGCCAGTTTCCGCTGGCGGCCGCGGCACGTGCGGCGAAATGACCGCGCATGCGCAGGAACGCATCGGGGTCGGCGCGCTGGAAGCTGAAGATCGACTGCTTGGGATCGCCGACCGCGAACACGGTGCGCCGCTCGAGCCGGGCCGACTCGCCGGTGAAGAACTCCTCGGCGAGCGCCGCCACCACGTCCCATTGCTCGGGATTGGTGTCCTGCGCCTCGTCGATGAGGATGTGGTCGAGTCCGCCGTCGAGCTTGTAGAGAACCCACGGCGCGATCCCCGGCCGGTGCAGCAGATCGCGCGCCGACAGCACCAGGTCCTCGTAATCGAGCAGCGCGCCTGCCGCCTTGCGGTCGGTGTAACGCCGCAGCATGTCGCCGCCCAGAGACGCCAGCGCCAGCGCCGCCTCCTTGAGCGCCGCCGCCGCGCGCCGCGGCAACACCCCGCCGAGCCGCGCCGCCTCGCGCCGCAGCGCCGCCTCGGCGCCGGGCGACGCTGTGGCGACCGCTTTGGTCACCATCCGCGCCCGCTCTTCGTGCTCTCGCGTGAAGAACACGCTGCAATAGTCGTCGAACAGGTCCGGCCGTTCCGCCGACACCGCCGCCACGAACCGTGCGAGCGCCGCGCCGCGGGCACGGTCCTGGGCACTCGCGCTCGCGATCATTTGCTCAGCGATCGCGGCGAGCGCCGGGTCGAGCGGCGCGCAAGCGGCGGCGACCACCGCCTCGGGCGTGCCATCGGCGGCAACGCCGAGCAAGTCGCAAACGCGGCCGCGGAACGTGTCGCCGCCGCCGGCGAGCGCGCGCGCAAGACGCGCCCGTTCGAGCACGAGTTCCTTCATCACATCGTCGAACGCGCCCTCGCCGGCATGGCGCGTGACCAGCCCGAGCGCGTCGGCGAGCGCCGGATCGGCGCCGCTGCGGGCGGCGGCGAGCATCGCGTCGCGCGCATCGGCCAGCGCCTCCATCGCGTTGCGCTCGTCCATCAGGGCGAAATGCGGCGCGACCTGCGCCTCGAGCGGAAAGCGGCGCAACAGCGACTGGCAGAACGCGTGGAGGGTCTCGATCTTCATCCCGCCCGGCGCGTCGAGCACGCGGGCGAAGAGGCGCCGCGCCCGCGCCAAAAGGTCGGCATCCGGCATGCGCCCCAAGAGCGCCTGGAGATCCTGTGCCAGTTCGCCGTCTTTCGCGACCGCCCATACCGACAGCCGCCGATTGAGTCGGATCGCCATCTCGGCCGCGGCGGCGCGGGTGAAGGTGAGACAGAGGATGCGCGCGGGATCGCTTCCCTGCAGCATCAGCGCCAGCACGCGGTCGGTCAGGACCTTGGTCTTGCCGGTCCCGGCCGAGGCCGCGACCCAGACCGAGGCGGCGCCGTCTGCGGCCGCGCGCTGCGCGTGTCCGGGATCGGGCCGCGTCATTCCCCGCGCTCGCCCGACACCGACCATTCCTTCACCCGGGCGAGATGGGTGTAGTCGCTGTAGCGCGGCGCCTTGTCGGGATGCGGTACGGCGCGATAGGGCGTGTCGGGATCGTCGAACCGGGCGATGAGGCGCTGCAAGCCCGCGACCGCCTCGTCGATGCGGCGGCGGAGATCCGCGTCCGCCGCGGCCGGCACCGCGCGGCCGGCGGGATCGCCGCCACTCATCTGCCAGAAGGCAAGTTCCTCGACCGGCGCCGCCGCGATGCCGGCGAAGCCGGCCGCTTCCGCGATCGCCGCCTCGAGCGCGAGTTGCGGCGCGAAGCCAAGCGCCACGTCCGCCTTGTCGGGAACCGTTCCGGTCTTGTAGTCGATGATGGCGAGCCCGCCATCGCCGCGGCGGTCGATGCGGTCGGCGATCGCCACCAGCTCGAAATTGCCGGCTGGACCGGCGAAGGTCATGCGGCCGCGGCATTCGGTGGCGAGGTTGCGCGTTCGGGCGGCGCGGCGCTCCGCCTCGCTCGCGGCGAACCACCGGGCGATGCGGGCAAAGCGCGGCCACCAGAAGGCGTAAACGCCCGGGCGGTCGAGCGCCGCGCCGAACGCCTCGCGGCCGATCGCGATGAGCCGATCCGCCGCATCTGCCGGCAGCGCGCCGGGAAACTCGCGCAGGAAGCGGTCGAGCGCCAGATGGATGAAGCGGCCGCGCTCGGCGGCACCGGGATCGGCGTCGAGCGGTTCGAGCGCCTGGAGCCCGAGCACGCGGCGCGCGTAGATCGCGTAAGGATCGCGCATCCAGGTCTCGATCTCGGTGACCGAGAGGCGGCGCGGGCGGGCGGCGACCGGCGGGCATGGCGCGGGCGGCGGCAGCGTGTTCCGCGCCTCTGCTTCATCGAGCCGGCGCTGCCAGGCCAGCGGCTCGTTTGCGGCCGCGATCACGCCCTCGCGCCCGCCCACGCGCAGCACGGTGTCGAGCCGCTGCAGCCAGCGCGACGGCACCGTCGGCGTGCCCTCGACGCGCGCGGCCCGGGTCAGTACCACCTCGCGCGCGCCCAGCGCCTGGACGAAGTCATGCGCCGCCATGCCGATGCGCCGCTCCGGCGGCGGCAGGCCGAAACGCTGCCGCATCGGCCGCGACAGCCACGGATCGCTCGGCGCCTCCGGCGGCCACACGCCCTCGTTGAGACCGCCGAGCACGACCCGGTCGGCCTGCTGCAGCCGCGCCTCGAGCAGGCCCCAGATGAAAAGGCGCGGATGCCGGCCATAGGGCGGCCGGACCACTGGGCCGGTCACCAGCGCCTCGAACAGCGCGGGATAGTCGTCGCCGGCGATCGGCGGGAAATCGGATGCGGCATCGAGCATCTCGCTCGTCATCTGCGCCGCTTCCTCGCCGGCAGGCTCGCGCCAAAGCCGGGCGGCACCGGGCTCGACATCGCTCCGCGCCAGCGCCTCGGCCGCTTCGATATGGGCGGCGACCGCGTCTGCGAGGCCGGTCTCGCGCCGGGCGATGACCGAAGCAAGGGGCGCGAGCGCCGCGCCCAGCGCGGCGACGAACGCGCGGAGCGTCCGGTCCTCGGCCGCAACCGCATCGTCGAGCCCGCGCAGCCCCGGCGCCGGCCGCGGGCCACGCAGCAGGGCAAGCTCGAGCAGGCGCGCCCGCGCGCGGAAGGTCTCGGGCGCGAACCCCGCGGCCGCGAGTGGATGCTTCAGGAGCGCGAGCAGCGGCACCGGCGCCAGTTCCTGCGCCACGGCGTCGAGCAGGAGGCGCAGGAACACGCCGGGCGGCGTGCGGTTCAACGGTACACCGGCGGAATCGTCGATCGCGATGCCCCAGCGCCGCAGCTCGGCAGCGACGCGCCGGGCGAGGTCGCGGTCCGGCGTGACCAGCGCCGCGGTCGCGCCCTCGGTCTCGAGCGTCTCGCGCAGCAGGAGCGCAATCACCAGCGCTTCTTCCTGCGGGCCGGCGCAGTCGAGCCGGCGCAATCCGGCGAGCGCGCCCGCGGCGATCGGCGGAACCTCGCGCCACCGCTCGCTCGAGGCGGCGGGACGCAGCGCCTCCAGGACCACGGCACGGCGCAAGGGCGAAGCGCCGGCCGTCAGCGCGGCGGGCCAGTCCCGCACCGCTGCCGGATCGCAGCCGAGCCGGTCCAAGAGCCGCGCCAGGAGATGCTGTGGGTGCGCGGGATCGGCCGCGATCTCGGCCCAGGCGTCGGAATCGCCATCGCGCGCGAGGCCGGGCAGCACGACCATGCCCTGGGGCAGCGCCGCCACCGCGGCGACCAGATCGGCGACCGCGGGCAGGCCGCCGGTGATGCCCGCGGCGATGACGGGATGGGCCGGCGGCGCGCGCCGCCACGAATCCGCCTGGGCCGCCAGCACGCGATTGCGCCGCTCGGCCGGATCGAGACAGCCGATCGCCGCCAGCGCCGCCGGCCAATGCACCCGCACGATGTCGAGAAACTTAAGGACGTCCTGCCAGTGCTCGGCATAGTCGGCCGGCACAAGCGCCTCCAAGCCGCCGAGATCGCTGCCCTCGGCCTGGACCTCGTCGAGGAAGCGGGCCAGCTCGGCCGCGAGCGGCGCGGCCTGGCCGGCGGTAAAGGGACCGGTCCCGCGACGCACGCCCCAGAGGAGCACGAGGCGCGTCAGCATCAACTGACGGCGCAGCGCCGGCACGGCGGGGAGGATGTCGAGCCCGCCGTCGCCCGCGCCCTCGTCGCCGATGAGCGCCAACTCGTCGGCGTCGAGATCGCCGACCGGCGTGAGCCGGGGCAGCAGCAAGGCACGGCCGTTGCCGTGGCGCAAAAACGCCTCGCCGAGCGCGCGCACCGCCCGCCGCGTCGGCAGCAGCACGACATGGCGCGCGAGCGCGAGCGGGTCGCCGTCGGTCTGGCGCACCAGCCCGGCCACCAGCGTATCGAGAAACGGCAGCTCCGCGGCGATGCTATAGACCGTGCCCACCCCTAGCGCTCGATCCGATGCGTATTGAGGCGCGCCTCGGTGAGCGCGAGCCCCGCCGGCGAACCGACATGGAACCACTCGCCGTCATGCACCAGGCCGCGGATGCGGCCGGCCGCGATCGCCTTGTCCCAGAGGGGGTTGATCGAGAAGGCGCCTTGGGGCGCGCCGTCGAACAGGCGGCAGTGCAGCAGCTGCACGCCGGCGAAGAGATGCGGCGCCACCTCGCGCTCGCCGCGCCGGCGCAGATTGCCGGACGGATCGAGCATGAAGTCGCCGAGCCCGGAATATCCCACCGCCTGCGCCGTCCGCTGCAGCAGCAGCACCGCGTCGTGCCGCTCGGGATCGAAGGCGCGCGCCAGACGCGCCAGCGCCCAGAGCTTGGTATCGAGCCAGATCACGTCGCTGTTGACGACATAGAAGACGTCGTCGAGCTGCGGCAGGGCCTGGGCAACCCCGCCGCCGGTGTCGAGCAAATCCGGCTCGAACGAAAACCGCAAATCGACATCGCGGCGGGCGGCGAGATGGCGCTCGATCATCTCCGCCCGGTAGTGCAGGTTGACGACGACGCGGCGCACGCCGACGCCGACGAGCCGGTCGAGCACATGATCGATGAGCGCGCGTCCCCCCACCTGGACGAGCGGCTTGGGCAATTGCTCGCTGATGGGCCGCATCCGCGTGCCGAGCCCCGCGGCCAGCACCATCGCGGTTTCGGGAATGGCCCTCATGTAGCGGGCCGCACGGACGGGACGCGGCGGGCCGCAGCGGGAATGTAGCGCTCGAGCCAACGCGCGAGCGGCGCCAGGGCGGGATGTCGCATGTCCTCCTCGATGAGACGCCAGACGCGTGGAATGTGCGCCAGGTATGACGACTTCCCGTCGCGAACGCAAAGCCGCGTGAAGATGCCGACGATCTTGCAGTTTCGCTGTGCCCCCAGCACCGCATAGGAACGTGCGAAGGCGTCGCGGTCGAGCGCGGGGAAGGCGGCGAGAAACCGCGCCCGCATCGCGCCGGCGAGATCGGGCGAAATGTCGCGCCGCGCATCCTCGAGCAGCGAGACGAGATCGTAGCTTGCGGGGCCCAGCACGGCATCCTGGAAATCGAGAAGGCCGCAGGCCGCAATGCCGGGCCGGCCGTCGAGCCGCATCAGATTGTCGACGTGATAATCGCGCAGCACCAGCGTCTGCGGCGCGGCGGCCGCAAGCGGCAGCAGCGTGCGCCAGAGCGCCAGATACTCGGCGCGGAGATCCGGCGCGGTGGCTTCGCCCGCGATCGCCGGCAGATACCAGTCGACGAGCAATGCCGCCTCGTCGAGCAGCCGCGCCTCGTCATAGCGCGGAAGCGCCGGCGCGAGCGATGCCGCAAACCGCCGGTTGAGCGCGATCAGCACGTCGACGGCGAGTTCGTAGAGCGGCGCTTCCGCCGCGCCCGCGGCCAGCAGCCGCGTGAACGTGTCATCGCCGAAATCCTCGAGCAGCAGAAATCCGGCCGCCGCGTCCTCGGCGCGGATTTGCGGCGCGCTCAGCCCCAGCCGATGGAGCATCCGCGCCACGGCCAGGAACGGGCGGACGTCCTCCCGCGGCGGCGGCGCATCCATCAGCATCACGCTGCCCGCTTCGCCTTTGAGCCGCACATAGCGGCGGAACGAGGCATCGCCGGGAAGCGGGTGCTGCACGGCATCGGCCCAGCCTGCGGCGGCGAGAAGCGCCGCAAGCTGCGCCGCGCGCTCAGCCATGCGCGATCCCCGAAAGACGCCGCGCCCAAGAGGGCGCGCCCGCCAGCGCCGCCATCCGCGCCGAAGGCGCGGCACCGAAAGCGAGCGTCAGGACGAGACGCTCGCGCGGCAGCAGCCGCCCCAGCCGGTCCGGCCATTCGATCAGGCTGATGCCCTCGGCGAATGCCTCCTCGATGCCGAGCTCCCACGCCTCGTCGGGGCTGTCCAGGCGGAAGAGATCGAAATGCCAGACCGCGGGGCCGGCATCGCCATAGACCTCGACCAGGGTGAAAGTCGGGCTCGGCACCTCGGCCACGCCGGGAAAGCGGGCGCGGATGAAGGCGCGGGCGAAGGTGGTCTTGCCGCTGCCGAGCGGCCCTTCGAGCGCGATCACGTCGCCCGTCCCCGCAAGCCCCGCCAGACGCGCCGCCAGCGCCTCGGTCGCACGTTCGTCGGGGAGGGCCATGGACAATAAGACGCCGTCGCTCACGGCGCGGGTTTTAGGACGCCGCACCTTGCCGCTGCAATGCGGTTTCCGCGGCGTTGCGGGCGATTGCGTCGCCGCGTCGCAGCCGGCATTTTAGCGCGGATTGGCGCGGGATCGGCGACGATGGCGGAAACGGTTGGGCGCAGCGACGTGGCGATCATCGGTGCCGGACCGGTGGGGCTCTTCGCCGTGTTCGAATGCGGCATGCTGGGCCTGAAGTGCCACGTCTTCGACGCCCTCGACCAGCCCGGCGGACAATGCGCCGCGCTCTACCCGGAAAAGCCGATCTACGACATCCCCGGCCATGCGCGGATCGAGGCCGCCCGTCTCGTCGCCCAGCTCGTCGAGCAGGCGGCGCCGTTCGACCCGGTCTATCACCTCGGCGACGCGGTGGCGCGGCTCGCGCCGCTGCCGGCGGGCGGTTTCGTGGTGGCGTCGGCACGAGGCGCGGTCGCTTGCGGTGCCGTCATCGTCGCCGCCGGCGTCGGCGCCTTCGGTCCCAACCGCCCGCCGCTCGCCGGCATCGAGGACTTCGAGGGCAGTGGCGTCTTCTACCTCGTGACGCGGCGCGAGGATTTCCGCGGCAAGCGCATCGTCATCGCCGGCGGCGGCGATTCCGCGGTCGACTGGGCGCTGTCGCTCGCCGAATTGGCCGAGCGGGTCATGGTGGTGCATCGCCGCGCCCGGTTCCGCGCCGCGCCCGAAGCGACGGCGCGGCTCGAAGTGCTGGCGCGACAGGGACGGGTCGAACTGGTCGTTCCCTATCAGCTTCACGCGCTCGAGGGCGAAGCCGGCCGGCTCGGCGCGGTCATCGTCAGCACGCTCGACGGCGCGACGCGGCGGCTCGAAGCCGACGCGCTCCTGGCGTTCTACGGCCTGTCGCAGAATCTGGGGCCGGTGGCGCAATGGGGCCTTGCGCTCGACCGCGACCGCATCGTGGTCGATCCCGCGACCGCGATGACCTCGACGCCCGGCATCTTCGCGATCGGCGACATCGCCGCATATCCCGGGAAGCTGAAGCTCATCCTCACCGGCTTCGCCGAAGCGGCGCAGGCGGCGCACGCGATCCATCCGCTGCTGCGCCCGGACCAGCCGCTTCATTTCGAATATTCAACCACCAAGGGCGTGCCGGGGCGGTGACGCGCGGCCCTCATTCCCCGGCCGGGCGCAGCATCAGCGCGTCGGCGCGGTCGTAGAGATAGCAGGTGATGGTGGTGCCACGGCCCGGATGCGATTCGAGCTCGACCTTGCCGCCGTGCAGCTCGATGAAGCTCTTGACCAGAGACAGGCCGAGCCCCGGCCCCGACTGCCGCGCATGGGGATTGCCGCGCTCGAACTTCTCGAAGATACGCACCTGATCCTCGCGCGCGACGCCGACGCCGGTGTCGGCGACGACGAGCGCGACGCGGTCGCGCTCGCGCCGCGCGGCGAGAGTGACGGTACCGCCGGCCGGGGTGAATTTGAGCGCGTTCGAGACGAGGTTGAACAGCGCCTGCTTGAGGCGACGCTCGTCGGCGACGATGGCGCCGATCTTGGGCGGCACGTCGAACTGCAGCCGCAGGCCCTGGTTGCGCGCGCGCTCGCGGGTGAAGGTCATGACGCTCGACATCAGCGCATGGATGTCGACCTCGTGCGGCTCGAGCTGCATGTAGCCGGCCTCGACCGTCGCGAGATCGAGAATGTCGTTGATCAACGACAGGAGCCGGTTCGAGCTTTCGAGGATGCCGCGGCTGTATTCGAGCTGGCGCGGATTGAGCTCGCCGAAATACTGGTTCGTCAGGATCTCGGCGAAGCCGATGATGGCGTTCAACGGCGTGCGCAGCTCGTAGGAGACATTGGCGATGAACTCGCTCTTGAGCCGGCCCGCGGTTTCGAGCGCTTCGTTGCGTTCGCGCAGCGCTTCCTCGACCCGCGTCCGGTCCGTCACGTCGAGATAGCTCAACAGGATGTTGCCGTCAGGCAGCGGCACGATGGCGGCCTGCAGGATCGAGCCGTCGCGGCGTTCGAGCCGGGTTGTTGTCGCTTCGTGCGCGGTGATGCGGGCAATGACGCGGCGCTTGGTCTCGGGCCATGCGCCGCCGTCGTCGAGGAGCGCGCGCGTCTTCTCGACCACCTCGGCGACATGCGGCTCGCCGGCAAGATCGTCGGGCGACACCCGCCAGATCTGGGCATAGACCGGATTCCATAGCTTGAGGCGGCCATCGCTGCCGAACACCGCGATCGCTTCGTAGAGATTGTCGAGGGTCTCGCGCTGAACCTCGATCAAGGTGTTGTAGGAACGCTCGAGCGCGAGCCGGTCGGTCACGTCCTCATAGGCGTAGATGAGCCCGCCGAACGGATGCGGGCTGACGACGAGGCGGAGCGTGCGCTCGTCGGGCAGGTGCAGCAGATCTTCATGCGGATCGATGAGCGAGGTGAACATGGCGCGCTGCTGCTGCTTGAAGGCGCGGAAATCGGCATGTTCGGGCAGGCGGCGCCGCTCGCGCAGCCGCTCGAGCACTTCGTCGAGATTGGGCTTGGACGCGAGCCATTCCTCTTCGAGATTCCACAGCCGCGCGAATGCGATGTTGAAGAAGGCGAGCCGCGTGTCCGCGCCGTAGATGGCGATCGCCACGGCGATGTTCTCGAGCACCTCGGCATGAGCGGCGACGTGGCGTTGCAGCTCGGCCTCCTTGCTCTCGAGATCGGTGAGGTCGTGGGTCCAGCCGATGATGTCGCCGCCGGGCGAAAGCGGCGCCTCGGTGAACGCGAAGAGACGGCGCGACCCGCCGATGACGACGTGATGGCTTTCGGTCTGCGCCGCGCCGGTGCTGCGCGCGCGCAGCGCCAGTCCGCGGCCGCCCTGCGCAATGACGCCCGCGCCCAGCTCGCGCCCCTCGGCCAGCACCGCCTCGACCGTCGCATCGACGGCGGCGGCATAGGCGCGGTTGCAATCGATGAGCGCGAGATCGCTGCCGCGCCGGCGCCACAGCGGCCGCGGCACGGTGTCGATGAGGCGCCGCATCCGGTCGCGCTCGTCACGCGCGCCCGCATCGCTGGTCCAGACGAGATCGACCGGGCCGTCGGCGTATTGGCCGAGCCGCAGGCCGATGAGATCGAGCGAACGCGCTTCCTGCGGCGATTCCGCGGCGACTCGCACCGGCAGCGCGAAGCCCTGGCCCTCGTGCTCGAGCCGCGCCAGAGCCTCGGCCAGCGCCGCCCGATCGTCCGGCACGAGCGTCGCCGCCAGCGTGTCGAAGCGCTCGCTTCCCGGCAGCGCGCCGAGCGATCCGGCAGCGAGCCGAACCCCTTTCGCGCCGGCACGCCAGCAATAGAGCGCCGCCGGAGCGGCGTGTACGAGCGCGTCGCGCTCGGCCAGCGCGGCGGCCAGCCGCGCGCGTTCGGCCTCGAGTGCCTTCACCCGGCCGCGATAGCGCGCGACGATGATGGCGACCGCAGCGATTGCAGCCAGAACGATGAGTCCCGACGGGACGAGGATCGCGGCGCCATCGAAAGCATGGGCCGGACGCGGCAACATGGCGACGACCCCCGCGATCCCGAGCCATGTCAGCCTGCGCAAACTCCTCCCCTCCTTCGCCGCGTTTCCACGGCTTGTCGATTATGGCCCGGCTTCGCGCCGCGCGCAGGCGAAAAATGCCGCGCGCTTGCCCGGCTCGCGCCGCCGCTCCTTACGCGAGCGCATTGTAGTCGTCGAGCAGCGAAGCGATGCGGCCATCGTCGATCTGATCCATGATGGCGCGGGCGCGGTGCGCCGCCGAACCCATGTCGAGGCGGCGGATGCGCTCCTTGACCCGGGCGACATTGGCGGGCGCCATCGACAGGCTGCGGATGCCGAGGCCGAGCAGCAGCGCGGTGAAGCGCGGGTCGCCCGCCATTTCGCCGCACAGGCTGACCGGCTTGCGCGCGCGCAGCGCCGCTTCGACCGCGAACTGGATGAGCCGCAGCACCGCCGGATGGAGCGGATTGTAGAGATGCGCCACCTGCTCGTCGCCGCGGTCGATGGCGAGGGTGTACTGGATCAGATCGTTGGTGCCGATGGCAAAGAAATCGGCGACGCCGGCCAGCGCATCGGCCGCGAGCGCCGCGCCCGGAACCTCGATCATCGCGCCGAGCGGCGGCAGCGGATCGGCCATGCGCACGCCGCGGCGGCGAAGGCGGCGCGCGACCTGGACCATCGCCTCCTTGACGCGATGGATCTCGCCGACGCTCGAGATCATCGGCAAGAGAATGCGCACCGGCCCGTGCGCCGATGCCCGCAGCATCGCCGCAAGCTGCGTATCGAGCAGGCGCCGTTCCTTGAGCGACAGGCGGATCGCGCGCAGCCCCAGCGCCGGGTTGTTGCCTTCGCTCGCCATCACCGAGCTGAGCGGCGCGGCGAGCTTGTCGCCGCCGATGTCGAGCGTGCGGAACGTGATCGGCCGTCCGCCCATGCCGCGCACGAGCCCGAGATAGGCCTTGTACTGCTCGTCCTCGTCGGGGAGCTCGTCGCGGTTCATGTAGAGGAACTCGGTGCGCACCAGGCCCAGGCCCTGCGCGCCCGCGGCCAAAGCCTGGTCGAGCTCGCGCGGCAGCTCGAGATTGGCTTCGAGCTCGATCTCGACGCCGTCGCGCGTCACCGCCGGCAGCCGGCTGAGCCGTCCCAGGCGCCGCTGCTCGTGCACGAGCGCATGGCGCGCCTCGGCATAGCGCGCGACGGTGGCGGGCTCGGCATTGAGGATGACGATGCCGGCGCCGCCGTCGATCACGGCCGTCGCACCCGGCACGGCCCCGGAAAGGAGCCCGGCCACGCCCAGCACCGCCGGCAGGTTGAGCGCACGCGCCATGATCGCGGTGTGGCTCTCGGCGCCGCCCAGCACCGTGGCAAAGCCGGCGATGCGGCGCGGATCGAGCAGCGCGGTGTCGGCCGGCGTCAGTTCCTCGGCGAGGATGACCGTGCCCTCGGGCAGCCCCTGCAAGGCGGCATAGGGGGTCTTGGTGAGATTGCGCACGAGGCGCGCGCCGACCACGCGGATGTCTTCGATGCGCGCGGCGAGATAGGCGTCGCGCATCGCCGCGAAGCTTTCGCCGATGTCGCCGATCTCGGCCTGCACCGCGCGCTCGGCGTTGATGTGATCGGTAGCGATGCGCCGCTCGACGCCGCGCACGAGCCGGGAGTTGGTGAGCATGGCGAGATGCGCATCGAGCAGATAGCCCATCTCCTCGGATGCGGCCGCGGGAAGGACCGCCGCCTTGCTCTTGAGCTTGCGCAGCTGCTTCAGCGACAGCGCGACCGCGGCGCGGAAGCGCTCGAGCTCGGCCGCGGCGCCGGCGGGCTCGATGCGGTAATCCGGCACGGCGATGTTGGTGTCGTCGCCGATGAAGGCGGGCCCGATCGCGATCCCCGGCGAGATCGCCAACCCCTGCAGCAGCCTTTCCAGTTTCGATGTCTCGGCGTCAGGCTTCATCGAAGCCGCCGCAGATCAGCGCAGCGAGTGCCGCTACCGCGCGCTCGGCATCGGGACCCGCGGCGCGTAGTTCCACCGTGGTGCCGGGACCGGCGGCCAGCATCATCAGCCCCATGATCGAGCGGCCGGAGACGGTCGTGCCATTCTTCGCCACCGTGACGTCGGCATTGAATTCGAATGCCAGCTTGACGAAGCGAGCGGCGGCGCGCGCATGAAGCCCGCGCTGATTGCAGATCGTGACAGTGCGCAGCGTTATGGCGGCGCCGTGGCCGCTGCCGCTGCCGCTGCCGCTGCCGGGCGCAGCGTCCATCAACGGACGTCGGCGAGAAGCTGCGAGGCGACGTTGATGTATTTGCGCCCCGCCTCCTGGGCGCCACGAACGGCATTCGCCAACGTCTCGGTCTGACGCAGGCTCGCGAGCTTGATGAGCATCGGCAGGTTGATGCCGGCGATCACCTCGATCTTCGCCTTGTCCATGATCGAGATGGCGAGATTGGACGGCGTGCCGCCGAACATGTCGGTCAGCAGCACCACGCCGCTGCCGTCATCGACCTCACTGACGCAGCGCAGGATATCCTGGCGGCGCTTTTCCATGTCGTCGTCGGGACCGATGCAGACGGCGGCGACGTTGCGCTGCGGACCGACGACATGCTCGAGCGCCGCGATGAACTCGGCCGCGAGCCGGCCATGGGTGACGAGAACCATGCCAATCATGCGATGCCCTTTACTGGCTCTGCCGCCACCGGGGTTGCGAAGGCACCGGCAGAGCGGTCGAGGTCGCGATGGCTGAGCGCCACGCGCCGGCCCTGGCTGCGCAGCCGCGCCGCCAGCTGCTCGGCACAGAAGACCGAGCGATGGCGGCCGCCGGTGCAGCCGAATGCAATGGTGAGATAGCTCTTGCCCTCGCGCTCGTAGCGCGGCAGCAACTCATCGAGCCACCGGAAGAGCGTGTCGGACAACCGATGGAAGTCGGGATCCGCGGCGACATAGGCGCCGACGTCCGCATCGCGCCCGGTCGCGGGGCGGAGCGCATCGACATAGTGGGGATTGCGCAGGAAGCGCACGTCGAACACCAGATCGGCATCGCGCGGCAAGCCATGACGGTAGGCAAAGGACGTGACGAAGAGGGCAATGCCGGGCGCGGCGTCGAGCGCGAAATGTCCATGCAGAAGCCGCTTCAAATCCGCCGGCGTCAGCGCCGAGGTATCGATAACCAGATCGGCGCGGCCGCGCAAGGGCCAAACGCGCTCCCGTTCGAGCCGGATCCCGTCGGCAACGGGGCGCTCGCCGGCCAGCGGGTGGCGCCGGCGCGTCTCGGTATAGCGCCGCTCCAGCAGTTCGTCGTCGCAATCGAGGAATACGACCTTGAGATCGAGCTCGTCGGCGCCGGCGAGGGCGTCGAGCGCATCGAGCAGCGCCGGCACGGCGAAGTCGCGCGTCCGCACATCGACCCCGATGGCGAGCGGGCTGCGTGCCATCTGCGGCCCGACCAGGTTCGGCAGCAGTGATAGCGGCACGTTGTCCACCGCCTCGTAGCCCATGTCCTCGAGCGCCTTGAGCGCCGTCGACCGGCCGGCGCCCGACATCCCGGTCACGACCAACACCCGGCCGCAGCCCGGATGCGGAGCGCCGTTCATGGCGCCGCCATGCCCGCGACCACATCGGCCCCGGCGAGCGCCCGCAGTGCGAGGCGCAGCTTGGCCGCGGCAGAGGCCGCAAAGGGCGCAAGGGCGAGCAGCGGAAAGGACAGGCCCTCGAGCGTCACGAAGCGCGGCTCGGGCATGCGCTCGATCACGTCCTCGCCGACGAGATCGACGACGAGACGAAGCCGCGCACGATCGGCCGCCGGCACGCGCACGATGCCGAGCCCGCGAACCTCGATGAGGCCCTTGAGCGCGAACGGCGCGCGCAGGTCGAGCGCATCGCCGATGCGGTGCAACTCGGTCTGGTCGTCAGCGACGAGGCGCGCGCCGGCATCGACGAGCCGTAGGGCAAGATCCGACTTGCCGCTGCCCGAAGGTCCCCGCAACAGGACGCCGCCAGCGTCAAGCGCGACTGAAGTACCATGGACTCGGATCATCGGCCGCCTACGTGCGCCCCCGACCGGTTAATGTCAATGGTCTGGCACTGCAGCAAAGGACATCGAGCGTCCGATTTGCAAGTCGTAGTTGCCCAAAAATTAACGTCTACTATGACTTGTTTAGGCCGGCTCGGTTTGCGGCCGTCCGTGCTGCTTTGCACAGGCGGCGCGGGCGTCAACCCACCGGCAGCCGGACGGTGAAGCAGGCGCCGATCACGCGGCCTTCGTTATCGCGCCGGTTTTCCGCGGCGATAGTGCCGCGATGCGTCTCGACGATCTGTCTCGAGATCGACAGGCCGAGGCCCGAATGCGTGCCGAATTTCTCGCCCACCGGCCGCTCGCTGTAGAAGCGCTCGAAGATCGCATGGAGCTTGCCCTCGGGAATGCCCGGTCCGTCGTCAGCGATCGTCACCTCGACGCGGTCGCCGCGGCGCTGTGCCGCAATGCGGATGACGCCGCCCGGCGGGCTGAACGACACGGCATTGGCGATGAGGTTGCGGAACACCTGGACGATCCGGCCTTCGATGCCGAGCACCGTAAGCTCCGCCCGCGCGTCCTGCGCCTCGGGCAGCCCCAGAACGAACCGCGGCGCGCCCTCCGCCTCCGGCGCCTGCTCGACCTCGACCAGCGTCTCGAGTATCGGCGCGATCGCGACCGGCCCGAGCTCGTCGCGCGACAGCTCGGCGTCGAGGCGCGAGGCGTCGGAGATGTCGCTGATGAGGCGGTCGAGCCGCGCCACGTCCTCGAGCACCAGAGTCAGGAGCTTGCGCTGCTTGTCGGGATCGCCCACCCGCGCCGCGGTTTCGACCGCGCTCCTGAGCGAGGTGAGCGGATTCTTGATCTCGTGCGCGACATCGGCGGCAAAACGCTCGATCGCGTCCATCCGCTCCCACAGCGCGCTCGTCATGTCGCGCAGTGCGCCCGAGAGATCCCCGATCTCGTCGCCGCGCGCGGTCAAATCGGGGATCGCCATCTGGCGACCGCGGAAGCTGCGCACGCGTTCGGCCGCGGCCGCGAGCCGGCGCACCGGCTGTGCGATGGTGCCGGCAAGATAGATCGACAGCAGCACGGTGACGCCGAGGGCGAGAGCGAAGATCTTGAGGATTTCGATGCGCACCGCGCGCACCGCCTGCTCGACCTCGCGGCTCCCCTTGGACAAGAGCAGGACGCCCAGAACCTGTCTGTAGCGCTGGACCGGCACGGCGACCGTGAGCATCAGGTCGTCGTCCTCCGCGTCCTTGCGCACCGCCGTGCCGATCTCGCCGTCGAGCGCGCGCTGGACCTCGGGATAGTCCGAAACCCGTTGCGGGTCGTGCTCGCGATAGGGAGGATAGTGGTCGCCCCACGACACGGCGCCCACCACGAAGTCGTAGATCGCGGTGGCGACCCGGTCGATCAGGCCGGCCGCGCCCGGCGGCGGCAGTTCCGTCACCTGCACGGTGCTGCCGGTGCCGTGCATGACGCGGGTGTCGCCGACGAGCCGGCCATGCGCGTCGAACAGCCGCGCGCGCGTCCGCGTCGGCTCGACCAGGCGGCGCATCATGTCGCGGCCCAGTTCGGGAATGAGCACCCGGCCGAGGCCGACCACGTCGATGACCGCGCCCTCGCCGAGCGCGGCCGCGAAGATCTGATCCTGCGTCTTGAGCGCCCCGAGCTCGGCGGCGATGAGGCTCTGCTGGTACTCGCCAAGATAAAGCAGGCCAAACGCGAGGAGCGCGATCGCCAGCACGTTCACCGCGAGAATGCGGCGCGTCAGCGGCGACAGCCAGCCGCGCCGGTAGCGGCGCTCGCGCGGCGCCGCGGCGACGGCCGAAGAGGTGGGCGCCGCTTCCTTGTCAGCGGTCGCGGTAGCGATATCCAACGCCATAGAGCGTTTCGATCTGCGCGAATTCCGGATCGATGGACTTGAACTTCTTGCGCAGCCGCTTGATGTGGCTGTCGATGGTGCGGTCATCGACATAGATGTGCTCGCCATAGGCGCCGTCCATGAGCTGATCGCGGCTCTTGACGTGGCCGGGGCGGAGCGCCAGCGACTTGAGGATCAGGAATTCCGTGACGGTGAGATCGACATTCGTTCCGTTCCAGGCGCATTGGTGGCGGCTCGGATCGAGCACCAGTTCGCCGCGCTGGATCACCGGTTCCGCCTCGCCCGCGGCGACCACGTCGCGCGCCAGCTCGCCGCGTCGCAACAAGGCGCGGATGCGCTCGATCAGCAGGCGCTGCGAGAACGGTTTCTTGATGTAGTCGTCGGCGCCCATGCGCAGTCCCAGCACCTCGTCGACCTCGTCGTCCTTCGAGGTGAGGAAGATCACGGGCATGGCGCTGTCCTTGCGCAGATGGGAGAGCAGCTCCATCCCGTCCATGCGCGGCATCTTGATGTCGAGAATCGCCAGGTCCACGGGCTGCTGCGCGAGCCCGCGCAAGGCCTCGGCACCGTCGGCGTAGCAGCGCACGGCAAAGCCTTCGGCCTCGAGTGCCATCGACACCGATGCCAGGATGTTGCGGTCGTCATCGACAAGGGCGATGGTGTTGGACACGGATGCTCCTCTTGCGCCGTCGCGGGGCCGATGAAGGTTCGTAAGCGATTGTGGCGGATCGAGGGCACCGACGCCGCCGAGTCCCTGCCCGGTCCCCATCATATCCCATTTATATAGGGTGCGGCGGTGCGCCGTGCCCGGTCGCGTTCCACGGGGGATTGCCCGGGCGCACGGCCGGCGTTAAGGGAGCGCGATGGCGGCGAGCGAGAGCCCGGAACGGACGGCGCGGCGCGTGCTGCGCCAGGCCGATCGCGCCACGCTGGCGACGGCGCTGGCGGCGGGATCGGAGACGTGGCCCTATGCCTCGCTGGTGCTGGTGGCGTTCGACACCGACGCCGCACCGCTCCTGTTCCTGTCCGACCTTGCCGAGCATGCCAGGAACCTGAAGCGCGAGGCGCGCGGTTCGCTCTTGTGCGACGCCACCGCGGGGCTCGCCGACCCGCTGACCGGCGCCCGCGTCACGGTGCTGGGCGAGATCGCCCCGGTCGCGGACGAACGGCTGCTGGAGCGCTACATCGCCCGCCATCCCACCGCTGCGGCCTATCGCGGCTTCGCCGATTTCAGGCTCTATCGCCTCGCCCCGCGCCGCGCTCATCTGGTCGCGGGATTCGGCCGGATCCACTGGATCGAGGCCGCCGCCTTGCCGCCGGCGGCCGAAGCGGCCGCGGCGCTGGCCGCGGCCGAGCCCGGCATCCTCGCCCATATGAACCGCGATCATGCCGATTCCGTTACGCTCTATGCGCACCGGCTTCTGGGCCTGCCGGGCGACGGATGGCGGCTCACCGGGGTCGATCCAGACGGCGCCGACCTGCGGCGGGAGACGGTTGCCGCGCGGCTCGAATTCGCGGCGCCGGTCGGGAACGCCGATGAGGTGCGGCGGGAATTCGTGCGGCTCGCCGCCCTGGCGCGCAGCGCCGCGCCGGAACCTCTGTCATAAAAATTAATGATATCAGTAGATTAGGAGCGGATCACGCAACTCCCTGTTGCGGCTGACGGCGGCCCGATCGTAGAATGCGGTCGGGGAAACGCGTGCAGACCGTGCTGTCATGGCCAGAACGGCCAAGCACGGTAGGCGGAGCTGTCCGCGCATCGCAACGACCGTGCGGAGGGTGAGACAATCCCCGCCGGGTGTCAGGTGTGGACGGCCGATCGAGCCGTCCGCGGAGGATGGCCGCAGCGCCAATTCGCCCGGCGGCGCGTCGGACGAGGCATGGAGAGGACGGGTATGATCGTGGCGGCGCGGACGCGCAATCGAAAGCTTCTCGCCTGGGTCGAGGAAACGGCCCGCAAGTGCAAGCCCGACCGGGTGCATTGGTGCGACGGCTCGCAGGAGGAGTACGACCGGCTGTGCGCCGAGATGGTGGCGCAGGGCACGCTCATCCGGCTCAATCCGGCGAAGCGGCCGGGTTCGTATCTGGCCTTGTCCGATCCGAGCGACGTGGCCCGGGTCGAGAACCGCACCTTCATCTGCTCGGCCCGCGAGGAAGATGCCGGTCCGACCAACAATTGGGTCGATCCGCGCGAGATGCACGCGACCCTCGACCGGCTGTTCGAGGGGGCGATGCGCCGGCGGACCCTTTATGTCATTCCGTTCAGCATGGGCCCGCTGGGCTCGCCGATTTCGCATATCGGCGTGCAGATCAGCGATTCACCCTATGTCGTCGCCAGCATGCGGCTGATGACGCGCATGGGCCAGAAGGTGCTGGACGAGCTGGGCGACGGCGACTTCGTGCCGTGCCTGCACTCGGTCGGCGCGCCGCTCTCCGAGGGCGAGAGCGACGTAAAATGGCCGTGCAATTCGCAGCACAAATACATCGTCCAGTTTCCCGAAGAGCATTCCATCGTCTCCTTCGGCTCGGGCTATGGCGGCAATGCGCTGCTCGGCAAGAAATGCTTCTCGCTGCGCATCGCCTCGATCCTCGGCCGCGAGCAGGGCTGGCTCGCCGAGCACATGCTGATCGTCGGCGTCGAGAGCCCCGCGGGCGAGAAGACCTATGTTGCGGCCGCCTTTCCCTCGGCCTGCGGCAAGACCAATCTGGCGATGCTGGTGCCGCCCAAGGCGTTCAACGGCTGGAAGGTGCGCACCATCGGCGACGACATCGCCTGGATCAAGCCGCAGCCGGACGGCACGCTCCGCGCCATCAATCCCGAGGCAGGCTTCTTCGGCGTCGCGCCCGGCACCAGCCTCAAATCCAATCCCAATGCGATCCGCACGCTCGACCGCGACGTGATCTTCACCAACTGCGCGCTGACCGATGACGGCGACGTGTGGTGGGAGGGGCTGAGCGACGAGCCGCCGGCGCATCTCACCGACTGGCGCGGCCAGGACTGGACCCCCGGCTGCGGCCGGCCTGCGGCCCATCCCAATGCGCGCTTCACCGTGAGCGCAGCGCAATGCCCGAGCATCGATCCCGCCTGGGAAGACCCGGCGGGCGTGCCGATCTCCGCCTTCGTCTTCGGCGGGCGGCTGTCGCGCACCTATCCCCTGGTGTTCGAGGCGTATAACTGGCAGCACGGCGTCTATCTCGCCGCCACGATGGGCTCCGAGGCGACGGCCGCCGCCGACAACCAGGCGGCGATCCGCCGCGATCCCTTCGCCATGCTGCCGTTCTGCGGCTACAACATGGCGGATTACTGGAACCACTGGCTGTCGATGGAAAAGCGGGTCAAGAACCTGCCGCGCATCTTTCGCGTCAACTGGTTCCGTCGCGACGAGAACGGCAAATTCGCCTGGCCCGGCTTCGGCGAGAACATGCGCGTGCTGCAATGGATCGTCGAGCGGGTGCACGACCGCGCGCCGGCGCCGGTCGCCGGTCCCTTCGGCTACACCCCGCACTACCAGGATCTCAACTGGCAGGACCTTACCTTCTCGCCGGAGCGCTTCTCCAAGATCATGGCGATCGACCGCGACGAGGCGCGCGCCGAGGCCCGCGACCAGGAGGAGCTGTTCGACCGCTTCGGCAGCCGTCTGCCGGCCGAGCTCGAGGAGCAGCGCCAGCAGCTCATGCGCCGCCTGGAGTCCGCGGGCGCCGCGGCGGCGCCTTAGGCCACGGACCGCCGCCGGACCTAGAGTTCGAGGAGGTCGCGCAGCAGCCGGCGCAGGGCCGGGCTGGCGCCGACGGCAAAACCCGCGGCGAGGCTTGCGGCGACGCCGGCGCGCCAGTGCGTGCGGAACAGCGCCGCGAACTCTTCGCCCGCGAGAATGCCGAGATCGGCCGCGAGCCCGCGCCCGCCCGCCGGTCCTGCGGCCAGACGCGCCGCCTGCCGACGGCGCTTCGATGAACCGAGCATCCGCCCCGCGAGGCTACCGAGCAAGACGACGATGACGGCCAGCAGCAGCGCCGCGAGGCCGGTGACGAGCGCTGCCATCGACGGCGCGAGGAGATCGCGAAGCACGAGGTAGAGCGCGGCGCCGAGGAAGCCGCCGCCGACCACGAGCGCGATCACCGCAACCAGCAGCGAGGCGCCGCACACGATCAGCCGCGTCACATAGCTTTGCAGCATCGCGATATCCCGTGGCGCCGGATGGGCTGGGCTAAGTGCGGCGGCTGAACAAGGCGCCGAGAACCATGCCGGCGACGAACGCCGCCACGGCGGCAGCAACCGGCCGTTCCTCGATTTCGTGGGCGAGCGATTGCCCGGTCCTCGTGGCCTCGCCTTTCACGCGTGCGCCGGTTTCGCGCAATTTCTCCATCGCTTCCGACCCGCCGTGACGCACCAGAGCCTGCAGCGTCTCGGTCAGTTTCGTGATATCGGCCCGCATCTGCCCGATATCGCCGCGCAGCGTCTCGAGATCCGCATCGATTTGCTCAGCCATGGCTCACCTCCGATGACAGGGTGCAAACGCGAAACTTGCCCGATCCGCCCCTGCCGGCCTGTCGAATTTGCCTAAAATTATGCAACCGGCGGTCCCGGCGCCCTGACCTGGATCAAGCGTTGCGGCCCGGCGCGGCATGCGGCACGGCTAATGCGCGTCGTCCCAGTTGCGCGCGGTGCCGGTCTCGACCACGAGCGGGACCGACAGCTCCCGCGCCGGGGCGCAGGCACCCTCCATCACGGTCTTGACGGCGGCGGCGGTCGCCTCGGCCTCGGTCTCGGGCGCCTCGAACACCAGTTCGTCATGGACCTGGAGCAGCATGCGCGCCTTCAGGCCCGCCGCCGCCAGCGTGCCGGGGACGCGGCGCATGGCGCGCTTGATGATGTCGGCAGCGGCGCCCTGGAGCGGCGCGTTGATCGCCTGGCGCTCGGCGCCGGCGCGGCGGGCGGGATTGGTGTCCTTGATGCCGGAAATATAGCACCGCCGCCCGAACAGCGTCTCGACATAGCCCTTGGCCCGCGCCTCGGCCTTGGCCCGCTCCATGTAGTCGCGGATGCCGGGGAAGCGCTGGAAATAGGCGCGGATGTAATCGGCCGCCTCGCCCTGCGGCACGCCCAATTGCTGCGCCAGGCCGAACGCGCTGATGCCGTAGATGATGCCGAAATTGATCGCCTTGGCGCGGCGCCGCACCGCCGCGTCCATGCCCGCGACCGGCACGCCGAACACCTCGCTCGCGGTGAGCGCATGGATGTCGGCGCCGGCGCGGAACGCTTCCTTGAGCGGCTCGACCGCGGCGACGTGGGCGGCGAGGCGCAGCTCGATCTGGCTATAATCGGCCGAGATCAGGACGTGGCCCGGCGCGGCGATGAAGGCGCGGCGGATCTTGCGCCCTTCCTCGGTACGGATCGGGATGTTCTGGAGATTGGGATCGGTCGAGGCGAGCCGCCCGGTCGATGTCGCGGCGAGCGAGAAGCTGGTATGGACGCGGCCGGTCTTGGGATTGACCTGGCCCACCAGCGCGTCGGCATAGGTGCTCTTGAGCTTCGCCAGTTGGCGCCAGTCGAGCACCCGCGCCGGCAGGTCGTGGGTCAGTGCGAGCTGCTCGAGCACGCCCGCGTCGGTGCCGTAGGCGCCGGTCTTGCCTTTCCTGCCGCCCGGCAGGCCGAGCTCGTCGAACAGCACCTCGCCCAGTTGCTTGGGCGAGCCGATATTGAAGGGATGGCCGGCGAGCTTGTGGATCTCGCGCTCGAGCGCCGCGATGCGTTCGGCGAACTCCGCCGACAGGCGCTCGAGCTCGCCGCGATCGACGGCGATGCCGGCGCGCTCCATCGCCGCCACCACTGCCGCCAGCGGCCGCTCGACCGTCTCGTAGAAGGCGAGCATGTGCTCGGCGATGAGGCGCGGCTTCAACCGGCGATGCAGGCGCAAGGTGAAGTCCGCATCCTCCGCGGCATAGTCGCGCGCGCGCTCGAGCGGCACGGCGGCGAAACCGACATGATCCTTGCCGCTTCCCGCGACGTCCTTGTACTTGATGGTGTCGTGCCCGAAATGGAGCTTCGCCAGCTCGTCGAGCCCGTGGCCGTGCTGCGCGCCGTCGAGCACGAACGACATCAGCATGGTGCAGTCGGTGGGTGCGACCGTGATGCCGCAGCCGGCGAAAACCTCGATGTCGTATTTGATGTTCTGCCCGATCTTGAGCACGCTTTCGTCGTCGAGCAGCACGCGCAGCAGCGCCAGCGCGTCGGCGCGGGGAATTTGCACCGGCGGCGGCGGCGGTTCCGCGAGTTCGAGGCCGCCGTCCTTGGGCACGGCATGGCCCAGGGGGATGTAGCAGGCGTGGCCGGGGGCGAGCCCGAGCGACACGCCGACGAGTTCGGCGAGCGAGGCGTCGAGCGACGTCGTCTCGGTATCGATCGCGACGAATCCCTGCGCGCGCGCCGCGGCGATCCAGCGGTCGAGCGCCGCCACGTCCTGGACCAGCTCGTAGCGCTGCTCGACCGGAGTGAGATCGGGTGCCGTCGCCGCCGGAGGCGTGATCGCGCCGTTGGCGGCCGGCGCGCGCGATGCCGGCCGGGTCGGCTCCTCGCCCAGGCGCGCGATCCGGGCGAGCAAGGTGCGGAAGCCCTGGGCGGTGAGGAACGCGGCGAGCTTGTCGCGGTCCAGGGGCTTCACCGCCAGGTCCTCGAGCGGCAGCGGCAGCGGCACCGCCTGATCGAGCGTGACGAGACGCTTGGAGAGACGCGCCTGCTCGGCGAAATCGATCAGCGACTGGCGCCGCTTCGGCTGCTTGATCTCGGCCGCGTGCGCCAGCAGGTTCTCGAGATCGCCATAGGCGTTGATCAGCTCGGACGCGGTCTTGACGCCGATGCCGGGCACGCCCGGCACGTTGTCGACGCTGTCGCCGCACAGCGCCTGCACGTCGATCACCTTGTCGGGGCCGACGCCGAATTTCTCGCGCACCTCGGCGGCGCCGATCGGTTTCTCCTTCATCGGGTCGAACATGCCGATGCGGTCGGAGACGAGCTGCATCAAATCCTTGTCCGACGAGACCACGGTCACGATCGCACCCGCCTCGGCGGCATGGCGCGCATAGGTGGCGATGAGATCGTCGGCTTCGAAATCGGGACGTTCGATGCGGCAGACGTTGAACGCGTCGGTCGCCTCGCGCACCAAGGCGAATTGCGGCACGAGATCGTCGGGCGGCTCGGGACGGTGCGCCTTGTAGGCGTCGTAGATGCGGTTGCGGAAGCTGATCTTGGCGGTGTCGAACACCACGGCGATATGATCGGCATCGGTGCTCTGCAACAGCTTCAGCAGCATGTTGGAGAAGCCGAGTACCGCACCGACCGGCGTCCCGTCGGGACGCGTCAGCGGCGGCAGGGCGTGATAGGCGCGAAAGATGAACCCCGAGCCGTCGATGAGAAAGACGTGGCGGAGCGCGCTCACGGCGTGGCCGGCGGGCCAGCGCCCGCGTGGCCCGGCCCCTCGGCCCGCGCGCCGCGCCGCACGAACAGGCGCGAGCAATAGGGACATTCGACCGAGCCGCTGCCGGCAAGGTTGAGATAGACCCGGGGATGGCCGCCCACCCCGCCGTCGCCGTCGCAGGCGACGACATCGGTATCCACCTCGATGGTCTCGAACGGCTGCATCGCGGTCTCCGTCCGTCCGCGCGCGACAATGGCGGGAAAAGCGCCGGTTGACCTTCCGGCGGCGCGGATGATACCCATTGCCGCGGCACAATCAATGATGACCTCAGCCGCTTTCATCGCACCGGCGCGGAACCTGCCGGCGCACCGCGCCATGCCCGATTCCGCCGTCACCATGGCCGGGCTCACCAAGGTTTACCGCGGCCCGCGCCACGCGCCGGCGAAGACCGCGCTGGACGGCATCGACCTCGCGATTCCGCGCGGCGCGATCTTCGGCCTGCTCGGACCGAATGGCGCCGGCAAATCGACGCTCATCAACATCCTCGCCGGCCTCGTCATCAAGACCGCGGGAAGCGTCACGGTGTGGGGCATCGACATCGACCGCGCGCCGCGCCAGGTACGATCCGCCATCGGCGTGGTGCCGCAGGAGATCGTCATCGATTTCTTCTTCACCCCGCGCGAGCTCCTGGAGGTGCAGGCCGGGCTCTATGGCGTGAAGCCCGCCGAGCGGCGCACCGACCGCCTGCTCGAGATGCTGGCGCTGGCCGACAAGGCCGACCAGCCGGCGCGCGCGCTGTCAGGCGGCATGCGGCGGCGGCTGATGATGGCGAAGGCGATGGTGCACCAGCCGCCGATCCTGGTCCTCGACGAGCCCACCGCCGGCGTCGATGTCGAGCTGCGCCAGCAGCTCTGGGACCATGTGCGCGACCTCGCCGCCGCCGGCACCACCATTCTCCTCACCACGCATTACCTCGAAGAGGCCGAGCGGCTGTGCGAGCGCATCGCCATCATCGACAAGGGCCGCGTCGTCGCCTGCGACACCACCGCGGCGCTGATCGCCAAGATCGACGAGAAGAGCCTGACGCTGACGCTCGACCAGCCGATCCAATCGCTGCCGCCGCCGCTCGCGGCGATGGGGCTGACGCTGGCCGCGCCGGGGCGGCTCGTCCTCCACTATCAGCCGACCCGGGTTTCGCTCGCACCGGTTCTCGCCGCGATCGTAGCGGCGGGCCTCGGCGTGCGCGACGTGACGAGCGAGGAAACGACGCTCGAGGACATTTTCCTGCGCCTGACCGGCGGCAGCGGGAGCAGCCGATGACGCGCCGCCGGCTCGCGCCTTGGCCGGTCGTGGCGCTTGCGCTGCTGCTCGGCGCCTGCGCAGGCGGCGATCTGGGACACCTGCCGGCCACGCCAGGCGTTGCCGCCGCGCCGATCCGGCCGCCGCTTCTCGCCACCCACTGGTTCCGCGCCGACGATGGCGCGGTCCTGCCGCTCCACATCTGGCTGCCCAAGGGCAAGGTCGAGGCGACGATCCTGGCCTTGCACGGATTCGACGATTATTCCAACGCGTTTGCCGGCGCAGCCGCGGAATGGGCCAAGCACGGCATCGCCACCTATGCCTATGATCAGCGCGGCTTCGGCCAGGCACCCGATCGCGGCTACTGGGTGGGAACGTACCGGCTCGACCAGGATGCGGCGATCGCAAGCCGCCTCGTCGCCGCCCGCCATCCCGGCGTGCCGCATTTTCTGCTCGGCGAGAGCATGGGCGGCGCCGTGGCCATCACCGCGGTCACCGGTGCGGTCGGCGCCCTACGCCCGGTCGCCGACGGCATCATCCTCGTCGCGCCGGCGGTGTGGGGGCGCGCGACCATGAACGTGTTCGAGCGCGTGGCGCTATGGGCCGGCGACACGGTCGTGCCGGGGCTCACGCTCACCGGGAGCGGGCTGCATATCATGGCGTCGGACAATATACCGATGCTGCGCGCGCTCGGGCGCGATCCGCTGGTGATCAAGGCAACCCGGGTCGACACGATCTATGGCCTCGTCAATATCATGGACCGCGCGCTCGCTGCGGCGCCGCGGCTCGACCTGCCGATGCTGCTGCTCTACGGCCAGCACGACGAGATCATCCCGCGCGACGCGGTGGAGACGATGATCGCCGAGCTGCCGCGGCAAGGCGCGGCAATGCGGCGTATCGCCTGGTATCCCGATGGCTATCACATGCTGTTGCGCGACCTCGACGGGAAGATCGTGCAGCGCGACATCGAGCGCTGGATCGCCGATCCCGCGGCGCCGCTGCCCTCAGGCGCCGACCGCGATGCCGCCCCGCTCGTCACCGCG
>DATKQE010000015.1:0-14949 GCA_035532935.1 Allostellaceae bacterium | reverse complement strand
AAGAACATCTCGCGCATGTATTCGCTCGGGCGCCGCTTCAGGCCGGGCGCCTCGGACGTGCGCATCATGTACTCGTTGTCGAGCCGCTGCATCAGAAACGGAACCCAAGCCAAGCCGCTTTCGATCCACACGACCTTGAGCTTGGGGAAGCGCTCGGGCAGGGCGTTGATGACCCAGTTGGCGCAATGGGCCATGTTGAAGAACGAGAAGCCCAGCGAATGCACCACGATGAAGCGATTGAACGTGGCGAAGGTCTGCTCGTGCCAGGAATAGCTGCCGTGGAAGGCGATCGGCAGGTTGCGCTCCTGCAGCATGGCGTAAAGGCGCATGTAGTCGTTCTCGAACACGCCGCGCCGGTGCGGCGCTGTCACCATGAAGCCGATGACCCCGGGCTTTCCGCCGAAGTCCTCGACCATCTTCTCGCTCGCCTTGGGGTCGTTGAACGGGAGATAGAGCATCGAGCGGATGCGCGGCTCGGCCGCCAGCACCTTCTCGGTGAGCCATCGCGCATAGGCGCGTGCGAGCCCGCTCTCCACCTCCTTGCGCGGCACTGCGCCCAGCGTAAGCATCGGCGTCGGAAAGAGGCAGATCACGTCGATGCCCATGGCGTCCATCCACCGCTTGGTGAGGGCGACATCGCGGTGGACGCCCGGCGGCGCCTTTTCGCTCGTCCGGCCGGTCAGGCGGGCGATGCGCCCGGCCATGTTCTGATAGGTGCCGTCGGGCGTCGTCACGCCGTTACGGCCCCAGCCCTGATAGCGAATCTCGTTGCGCAGGATCGGATCCTCGATGTAGCCGAGAATCTCGTCGTAATGGTCGCTCTCGTAGTGATGCGCGTCGACGTCGATGATGCAGAAATCTTCGTAGTGCCGCTTGATCGCCTGTTCCCGGGCATTGGCCAGGATTCGGCTCTGGTCGAATTCCTCGGCCGCAGGGTCGCGGTAGATCGTCTCGCGCGCGTCCATCGTTTCCTCCGTTGCGGCGCTTCAATCGCGCCACCGGCAACGGAGTCTAATCGATCCCGGGACGCGGTGCCACAATGCCGCTGCCGCGCGCCGGGTCCGGGCCCGCGCGACGGGAATCCTCCGGGTGCGGTCGGACGGCTAGGAAAGCTCGCTTTCCATGGCGACGCGCTCATGCCCATCCAGGATCGATCTGAGCCGGTATTGATTGATCCCGCGCTCGGACGGGAGAAGGCGAACGATCTCGAACTTGACGTTGCGGTCGGCGCCGCCGGGACCGGCCGGGAAGTACGTTACCGTTTGCCTCGTCTTGAATTTGTGCGTCATTGCAGCGGCAGCCCTTCGATGAGATGATCGTGACGAGACTATGCGAATGCCGCGGAGTAGCCGGCGGACGTCAAGGTCAAGGTATCCACCGATGCATTGAGCCATCCGTGCTCCAGGGCATAGGTGCGTCCCGGCTGATACTCGGCGGCATTCCAACCGTCGGCCGAAACGATCTGCAGCAGGCTCGTTTCGCGCAGGACGCGCCCGGGCATGGCCTGGAAATGGCCGACGATCAGCCGCAGAATCTGTCGTGCGGACTGTTCCGGCGTCTGGGGTTCGGCGATCATGGCGGCCCGCGCTCGGCTCAAGAGGTCAAACCGGCGACAACGCGGCTCGCGACGGCGCGGCGGTCCATCCCGAGCGCCCGCGCGGCGATCGCTACGGTCGCGCCGTCGCTCGGCGGCAGCAACGCGAGGTGGCGAATCGGGTGGTGAGACGCGGCCATGGGGCGTTCTCCGGATTGTTCGGTGACACGATGCCGATCGACGACTCGCCGGCGCGATGAGTTGGCCTCATCAGGATGCCGCGGACCACATCGCGGCGAGGCGAGGTTTGTACGACGCGTCGACGAATCAAGCTGCAGCGGACCTGCAGCCAAACGAATGTCGACATCATATGGTGCGGGCAACAGTACAATGCAATGTTCCCGCAATCGGCGACGGTGTCCGCGCGGCCGACGAAGTTCCGCTCGTCAAGAGCCGATCCGCGCACTACATATCGCGCATGCGGTCCAAGCAGCGCGTCCGATCAACGCGTAGCTGGGAGCCGCCGCGAGCCATCGGCCGTATCCCGGACTGCATCTGGGATCTTGGCGACGAGGCCGCCCCGGGCTGGGCTCGCGATATAGTCGGCGGAGGTTCGCAGTAAGCCTCCGCCGGCAACGGGTCTCCTTGATGAAGCGGTGGCGCGACGCTCGGCCCTGCGCTCCGACGACGATTGGTCAATGCAGCGCGCTGGCGGTAACGCCTGGGCCGCGCGGAACGGGAGCTTCGATGCCCTTCAAACCCAATTACCGACAGATGCGCGCCGAACGCAACCGCGCCAAGGAGCAGCGCAAGCAGGAGAAGCTGTTGCGCCGCCAAGATAAGGCTGCCAAACGCACGGAAGATCCCGAGGCGCCCGAGCCGCAGCCTTCGGCAGGCGAGCCCGAAAACACCTGACGCCGAACGCAACCACGGGAACTGCCAGGGGAACTGCAATGGCGCGCAAGAGAAAACCGGCCGACCCCAGCTTCGTTCTCTATGACGTCCTTTACCAGGACGGTACGCGAAGCTCGAACCGAAAGGTGCTCAGCGCGGAGCTGGACCCGTTCGACGGCGAAGGATCGGTTCGTGCATCGATCGAACGCCAGGATCGCAAGATCGCAGAGGCGTCCGGGAATCCGCGCGGTCCGATCAAATCGATCACCCGCTCATCGATGTCCTGATCATCGCGAGCAAAGGAATCATCGTCCGGCAGGCACGCACGAATCGCCGATCAACGCCGTCGGTCCCATTCGCCGAAGCGATCCGCCTCGCGCGGGCGGACGGCGGCGTGACCGGCGAGCCGATTCGTCGATCATTTCCGGGCCGCGAGACGGGCTTCGAATTCTGCCGCGCGCCGTTCGAACTCCGCCGCCTGCGCCTCGAGCGCTGTGATGGCGGTGGGCAGTCGCAGCGACCGGGCCTGGCGATAACATGCCTGTGCGCGTTCGCGCAGATATTCAGCCTCGTTCATCGCCTGCGACTCCGATCCGGAGTGATTGCACCGTAGGCTTCACGAAAACACGTTCCGCAGAACGGGACTTTCGCTCGCCCTCCGCATGGAAACAGCAGGGCCATGGAGAGGTTCCAACGCTCATCGAGCAAGCCGTTCTCTCGATCCCGCGACAGTACGCGAAATCTCTCAGCCATCGGCGCTTGATGAGTGATGATGGTGCAAGCATACAGGATAACGAACCCGAAGGGCAGGGAATAACGCCGGCGCCAAGCGACGCGGCGGCATGGTGCCGAGCCGCGCGAAACGCACAAGATCGGCTCGTTCGGGACTTGCTCGGGAGAGGCCGGTCAAGCCTCGGATTGCATTCGTGCCCGAAACACGCCATATAGGGTGTGCCAGTTTCTGCTTCGGCGCTTGCCGTACCGCCCCCAGGCGATCCATCAAGACCCCATGAGGCTGACACTGCGTCGCTGCGCGTCATCTCGCGCGGCGTGATCAAACGCACAACGGAGGCCTTTATGGCTATCGGTATCGTCAAATGGTTCAACTCTCAAAAGGGCTTTGGCTTCATCCAGCCCGATGACGGCGGCAAGGATGTGTTCGTGCATATTTCCGCGGTCGAGCGGGCCGGACTCGGTTCTTTGAGCGAGGGACAAAAGATCCGCTACGAAGTGGTCAGCGAGCGCGGCAAACAGGCCGCCGATCACATCTCACTCGCCGGCTGACCGCCGGAGCGCACCGATGGTGGCCGCAAGGCCACCATCTCGACGCGCTTTTCGTTCGTATTTCGTTTCGTTCGTATTTCGTTGAGGTGGCATGCAGGTTTTCGTACGCGACAATGACGTTGCTTCCGCGTTGCGGGTGCTCAAGAAGAAGATGCAGCGCGAAGGAACATTCCGCGAAATGAAGCGGCGCCGCGCCTATGAGAAGCCATCCGAGCGCAGGGCGCGGGAGAAGATCGAGGGCATTCGCCGCACCCGCAAGGCGTTGAGGAAGCGCATGGAGCGGGAGGGGTACTAATCGCGCGTCCGTATCCACGGACGGCGCCGCAATGAGGAGCCACCATGGCGAAGCTCGACGAACAGCGGAGCGCCTCGCGCAGAAAGGCCGAAGAGCTGTTGACGCGCCGGCAGCAGCAGGAAACCGAGCGCCTCTCCAATCGGGAACGAGACCGGCGCGCCCTGGACGAAAAGACGGCTCGCCTGCGCGCGCTTCGCCTCGCCAAGGAAGCCGCGGATCGCGATGCCGCGAAGGCGGCCGGGACGCCGCGCGCCAGAAGTGCGGTCAAGACCGCCGGATGAGGCGACGCAAGCCGACCGGCGCTCGGCGGCGCCGTCACAACTGCGGAAACAGGGTAATCGCGCAAAAGAAACAGGCACTGCCGGCAACGACGCAGACGTGCCACAGCGCATTGCCATAGGGCAGACGATCCCAGCGGTGGAAGAGCAGTCCGCCGCTATAGCTCACGCCGCCGGCAAGCATCAGCATCATCGGGGTCCATCCTACCGCGCGATAGAGCGTCTCGCTCCAGCCCAGGAACAGCCAGCCCATGGCGAGATAAAGCGGGATCGCGAACCGCAGAAAGCCGGCTCCGTTGTTGAGCCGAAGCGCGATACCGATGATCGCGAGCGCCCAGACCGCTGCCAGCAGGTACGAGCCGCCATGGTGCGATAGCGCCAAAACGGTGACGGCGGTGTACGTGCCCGCGATGTAGATGAAGATCGTGCAGTGGTCGATCTCCCGGAAGAAGCGCTTGCGTCCCGGGTGCTGGGTGCCGTGGTAGAGCGCCGAAGCGAGAAACGCGACGATCATCGACACCCCATAGACGACCACGGCGGCGAGCCTCGGCACATCGGCTCGCGGCGAAAGGCGCAGGACGAGATCGGCGAGGCCGGCGACGCTGGCGGCTGCGGCGCTTCCTTCGATGGCGGCGCTTGCCGCCTCTTCACTGACGGATCGTATCCGGGGCGTGGTGGACGTCTTTCGCAATGCGTGCTCCCGCCTCGTCCAAGCGCAACACGGCGGCGTCTGCCGGGCTCCGCAGCGAACCGATTGTTGGCGCTCGCGGCCTCGACAGCAATGGCAGGAATGAAGGAGGATGGGGGCGCGCCGATCGAGGCCGCGCCGCGGTTCGACGGCGCGCGAGGGAGAGCGGCCATGTCAACCCGTTCCGCATCGCGCCCGGCGGATTGGCCGGATTTGCCGCTGGCGGCGTGGGACGCGACCCGCGTCACGCTTCACCTCTGGACCCAGATCGTCGGCAAGATCCGCCTGGCGCGGGCGCCGAGCATCAATCACTGGTGGCAGGTGCCGCTTTACGTCACGAGCCGCGGCCTCACCACGTCGCCCATTCCCTATGGTGCGCGCGCCTTTCAGATCGATTTCGATTTTCTCGCCCATGCGCTTGAGATCAGCGTCGATGATGGCAGGAGCGATCGCTTTGCCTTGGTGCCGCGCACGGTTGCCGATTTCTATGCCGAACTGTTGGGGCGGATGCGCGCGCTCGGTCTCGAGGTGGCGATCTGGACGGTGCCGTGCGAGATCGAGCAGCCGATCCGGTTCGAGGCCGATGACCGCCATGCCGCCTATGATGCCGACTTCGCCCATCGGTTCTGGCGCGTGCTGGTGCAGTCCGACCGTGTCTTCACGTCGTTTCGCGCCGGCTATCTCGGCAAGGTCAGCCCGGTCCATTTCTTCTGGGGCAGTTTCGATCTGGCCGTGACGCGCTTCTCCGGCCGGCGCGCGCCGCCGCATCCGGGCGCACCCAACGTCGCCGACCGCGTGACGCGCGAGGCCTATTCGCATGAAGTCAGCAGCGCCGGATTCTGGCCCGGCGGCCCGGGGCTGGCCGAGCCCGTGTTCTACGCCTACGCCTATCCCCAGCCCGCCGGTTTCGCCGCTGCCGCGGTCGCGCCGGCCGCCGCCGCCTACAGCACGGCCTTCGGCGAGTTCCTGCTTCCCTACGCGGCGGTCCGTGCCGCCGCGGCGCCCGACGAGATCCTGCTGCAATTCCTCGAGAGCACTTACGCGGCCGCGGCCGATCTCGGCCATTGGGACCGCGCCGCGCTGGAGCGTGCTCCGATCGACAACCGGTGACGGGGCGTTATCGCGACCCCCGAGCCGTGCGCCGATCCCAACGGGCAGGCATCACGCGCCAGCCCGAAGGCGCAGCGTGACCTTGAGACCCGGATCGTTGTCGTCGAGCGCGAGGCCGACATCGTGCAAATCCGCGACGGCCGCGACGAGGCTGAGGCCAAGGCCGTTGCCGGGCGTCGTCCGGCTGCGTTCGAGCCGGTAGAAGCGGCGGAAGACTTTCTCTCGTTCTGCCGCGGGAATTCCGGGCCCCGTGTCGGAGAGAACCACCTCGACCGCGTCGGCCGATGATCGTATCGCCGAAAGTTCGACCGATGCGCCCTCGGGCGCGTGCTGCAGCGCGTTCTGCAGCAGATTCGCGAACATCTGCGCGAGCAGTTCGCGGTCGCCGCGGGCACAGAGGCCGGATGCGATGCGGGTCGAGATCCGCTGGCGTCTCTCGTCGGCCATGGGCTGATAGAGCTCGATCACCGTGTTGAGGAGTTCCGACAGATCGATCGTCGTGAACTTGTCCCGACGTGCGCCGCTCTCGATCTGCGCGATCCGCAAAAGCGCGGCGAAGGTTCCGAGGATCGCGTCCGTGTCGTCGATCGAACGGCGGATGGCGGAGCGCCATTCATCGGGCGAAGACGCTTTGCGATCGGCCAGCTCCAGCCGGTGCCTGAGCCGCGCCAGCGGCGTGCGCAGATCGTGGGCGACGTCATTCGACACCTGGCGGATGATGTCGATGGATTCCTCGATCCGCTCGAGCATGGCGTTGAGGCTCGCGCCGAGATGGTCGAATTCGTCGTCGACACCGCGGAGCGGGATGCGCCGCGACAGATTCCCGTCCATGATGTCGCGCGCCGTCCGGCTGATCGTCTCGACCCGCCGCAGCAGACGTTGACTGAGGAACGCGGCGGCACCGAACGCCATCAGGAGCGTGATGGCAAAGCTCCAGGCGAAGGCGCGCAGCGTCCATTCCCGCATATCGTCGAGCGGCGCGGCGTCGGCGCCGACGACCAGATAGTCGCCGCCGGGAAGAACGAACCCGCGCGCGCGGACGGCAGGAGGCGCATGGCCGCGCCCGCGCGGCGCGCGGAGATCGAGGTCAACCGGGCCCTGCTGCGGCTCGAGACGCGGCAAGTTGCCGGCCAGCACCGTCCCGTGCGCATCCTGCAGGAGGTAGAACATCGGTCCCGACGGCATTTCCTTGACGCGCGCGGCGATGAGCGCGGCGACGTTTCCTGCCCCGCCCTCGCGAAAGCCCTGCCGCAGTTCGGTCAGGTCGCTCTCGATGGCCGCATCGAGCTGGCTCGTCATGGCGTTGTCGGCGATCCAATAGAACGCGCCGAACAGCACCAGCACGGACGCGCCGAACAGGCCCGCATAGAGCAGCGTCAGGCGAAAGCTCGAGGTGCGGACGATCCTAGGAAGGCGCACGGACGCAATATCCCGCGCCGCGCACGGTGTGGATGAGCTCGACGCCGAAGCCCTTGTCCACCTTGCTGCGAAGCCGGCTGACATGGGTCTCGACGACATTGGTGCGCGGATCGAAATGGAAATCCCAGACATTCTCGAGCAGCATCGTTCGCGTCACGACCTCGCCCGAATGGCGCATCAGGTATTCGAGCAGGCGAAACTCGCGCGGCTGCAAGTCGATCTCCTTGCCGCCGCGCCGCACCCGCCGCGACAGCAGATCGAGCTCGAGATCGGCGACGCGGAAGCTGGTCTCCGCGCCTGCTTCCCGCGGCCGCCGCCCGAGCGCCGCAACGCGCGCCACGAGTTCCGCGAACGCGAACGGCTTCACCAGATAATCGTCGCCGCCGGCGTTGAGCCCGCTGACACGGTCATCGACCCCGGTCAAGGTGGTGAGGAACAGCACCGGGGTCTGGTTGCCCGCGGTCCGCAGCGTCTTGACCAGGCTCAGCCCGTCGATGCCGGGGATCATCCGATCGACGATCAGGAGATCGAAGCGGTCGTGGATCGCGCGAAACAGGGCGTCGTCGCCGGACGCAACCCGCTCGACGAGGTGTCCCTCTTCGGAAAGCCCATTGGCGACGTACGCAGCCGTCTCGGGATCGTCCTCGATCACCAGGATCTTCACACCGCCTCCGTCTGGCCGGTCCCGTGCGAGTTCCCCAAGGAATTCTGCCGGTCCGGCGGGCGCCAGGGTCAAGTTACAAAATCCCAACCTTCTGGACATGCACCGACAATGTTCCGGCGACTAGGTTTGCCGCCCGCAAGCGATCCGCATGGCCCTCTACCATGATCCGCCCGCTCGGGCTCGCCGAATGTTTCGGGCTCGCTACCCTGCTGTGCGGCTGCGCGGCCTATCATGCGCTGCCGCTGCCGCACGCGCCCGATCTCGCTGCGAGTGTCGCCGCGCTCCGTGTCGTGCTTCCGGCCGATCCGCCGGGGCCGCAGCCACGCCGCATCGACGTGCGCAAGCCGCTCGATCTCGACGCGATCGGCCTCCTTGCGATTCTCAATGATCCGGACCTTGCGTCCGAGCGCGGCGAGCGCGGCGCCGCCCAGGCCGCGGTCCTGCAAGCGACGCTTCTGCCCAATCCCTCGATGAGCCTCGGCTATGGCGCGCTTTTGGGCGGGCCGGGGACCACGTCGTCCTACGCCGCATCGCTGACCGAGGACATCGCCGCCATCGTTGCCTATCGCCCGCGGGTGCGGTCGGCGCAGGCGCGCCTCGCGCAGGTCGATGCCGATCTCCTGTGGCGGGAGTGGCAGGTCGCGCAGAAGGCGCGGCTTTTGGCGCTCGACATTTATTGGACCGACCGATCCGCCACGCTTGACCGGCGCGAGCTCGCGCTCGTGTCGGACGAGCTTGCGACCGTAAAGGCGGCGACGGAAGCCGGCAATCTCGACCTCAAGGCGCTTTCGCCCCTGCTCGCGGCGAAAGCGGCGGCGGAACAGGCGCTCGCCGCGGTCCGCCTCGCGCAGTTGCGAAACTGGCAGGATCTCGACGCGCTTCTCGGCCTGATGCCGGACGTGCGCTTTGCGATTGCGCTACCGCGGCCGTTGCCGCAGCCGCCCGACATCGCGCGCCGGATCGCCGATCTTCCCGAGCGCCGCCCCGATCTCGTGGCGCTGCGGCTCGGCTATCGCTCGTCCGACGAGAATGTCCGCGCCGCCATCCTTGGGCAATTCCCGGCCTTCAGCCTCGGCGGCTCGTGGAGCTCGGACAATTCTGCGGTTCGGTCGGCTGGCCCGACCTTCACCTTCGATCTGCCGATCTTCAATCGCAACCAGGGAGAGATTGCCGCGGCGCGCGCGACGCGACACCTGCTGCATGAGCAATATCAATCGCGGCTCGATCGCGCAGTCGGAAGCATCCGCGGCCTCACCGCGCAGGCGCAGCGCCTGACGGCCGATCTCGTCCAGGCCCGCGCCGCATCGGCTTCGGCCGCTTCGCTGTCGAGCGCCGCGCGGGAAGCCTATGCCCAAGGCGATCTCGACCAGCGCAGTCTGACCGATTTCGAGACGACCGCGCTCGACCGCCAGCTCGAAGTGATCCGGTTGGAGCGCAGTCTCGGCGAGGACCGGATCACGCTCGCGGTCGAGCTGGGGATTGGGCTGCCGAACGCCAGGATCGCGCCCGTCGCACGGGACGGCACGTGATGACGCGCCGCTCGATCATCGCCGCGACGGCCGGTCTTGCACTCGCGTCGCTTCTGTCGGCGACTGCGGCGCACGCGCAAAGCGAGCCCAGCGTCCTGGTGCAGACGACCGCGCTGAGAAAGGGGAGCCTGCCGCGCGTCGTGACCGCCTATGGCCGCGTCGAGGCAAGCGCCGCGGCACGCCGGATGATCATGGCGCCGGTCGCGGCGGTGGTCGATTCCGTCGCTGTGCGTCAGGGCGAGGAGGTCACCAAGGGCACGGCGCTGCTCCGCCTCATCCCCGGTCCACGCACCGCCGCCGCCTATGCCCAGGCGCAATCCGCGCTCCGCGTCGCGAAAGAACTGGTGGAGCGCACGCGGAAGATGGTGGCGCAGCATCTGGCGACCGGCCAGCAGCTTGCGGAGGCGGAAAAATCCGAAGCGGATGCCGGCGCGGCGCTCGCATCGCTCGACGCCGAGGGCGCGGGCGGGCCCAACCTCATCCGCGCACCGTTCCGCGCCATCGTCACGCGGATCGCGGCGAGCCCGGGCGCGATCGTCGCCGAAGGCGCCGATCTGCTCGATCTCGCCCGGCCCGAAGGACTCGTTCTCAAGGTCGGTGTCATTCCGGCGCAGGCGGCGGCAATCACGCCAGGCGATCCCGCGACCGTCACGCCGATCGGCACGCCGCGATCGTTTTCGGGAAAGGTGCTGCTGCGCGGATCGGTGGTCGAGGCCGGGGATGGCCTCGTTCCGGTCGAAATCACGCTCCCTTTTCATTCATTCCTGCCCGGCGAGATGGCAGGGGCCGGGATCACCACCGGCCAGGCCGAGGGATACGTGGTGCCGCACCAGGCGATCCTCGTCGATGATCGCGGCAAGCCCTATGTCGTTCAGGCGGTCAATCGCGTCGCCCGGAAAGTGCCGGTGCGCGTCCTCGGCGCGGCCGGTGACCAGGACGTGATCGAGGGTCGGCTCAATCCATCGGCGCCGTTGGTGCTGGCCGGGAACTACCAACTCGTCGACGGCATGAAGGTGCGGCTCGCCGATCCGAACGCCAAGCCCGCGCCATGAGCTTCGTCGGCTGGCTCGAGCACCACCGCCGGTCGCTGCTTTTCATCGCGTTCGCGCTGGCTCTGGCCGGCATCTTCGCCGGGATCACGCTGCCGGTCGGCTTGTTCCCCGTCACCAGCTTTCCGCGCATCCGCATCGAAATCGACGCGGGCAGCATGCCGGCCAAGCAGATGCTGATCGACGTCACCGAACCGCTCGAGGAGGTGGCGCGCGCCGTTCCGGGCGCCGTCGATGTCGAGTCGACGACCTCGCGCGGCGCGGCGGAGATCTTCGTCGATTTCCCGTGGGGCTCGGACATGAGCCGGGCCTTGCTGAGCGTCGATGCGGCCTTCGCGCAAAAGCTGGCGGACCTGCCGAAGGGAACGAGCTACGACGTCATTCAGATGAGCCCGAACGTCATCATGCCGTTCGTCTCGTATGCGCTCATCTCGCATCGGGTCGCGCCCGCCGCGTTGCGCCGCCTGGCCCAGTACCAGATCGCGCCGTTGCTCACCGGCATCCCCGGTGTCAGGCGCGTGGGCGTGCTCGGCGGCCAGACGCCGGAGGTCCAGGTCACCATAGGCCCGCAACAGCTTCAGGCTTATGGATTGACCCTGTCGGATGTCGCGAACGCCATTTCCGCCACGAATGTGGTGACCGCGGTCGGCCGACTCGAAGATAACGACCTGCTCTACCTCGCCATCGACAACGATGCCTTCACCTCTGTCGCATCGGTCCGCAACGTGACCTTGCGCACGGGAAGGGGCGGCATCGTGCGGCTGGGCGATATCGCCAAGGTCGATATGGGAAGCGTGCCGCAATGGCTGCTGGTGGACGACAACGGGCAGCCGGCGGTCACCTTCGATGTCTATCAGCAGGACAGCGCCGACTCCCTGAGCTTGGCGCAGGAGGTAACCCGGCGGCTGGACGCTTTCATGAAAACCCAGCCGAAAACGGTCCACCTCTACAAGTGGTACGATCAGACCGATCTCGTCCGTTCCTCGATCGCCGCGGTTGAAGAAGCGATCGTGATCGGCCTCGTCTTCGCCGCCTTCGTGATTCTGGGCTTTCTGCGCAACTGGCGGGCGACGGTGGTTGCGATGACGGTCGTGCCGCTGTCGGTGCTGATCACCGTGCTGCTGTTGATGCTGCTGGGGATGACGTTCAACATCATGACCTTGGGCGGCATCGCCGCCGCGATCGGCATCGTCATCGACGATGTCATCGTCATGATCGAGCACATCGCGCGCCGCGCCGGCGTGCCAGGCACCGCGCACCCGCAAGCGGCGGTGCTGTTGGCGGCCAAGGAATTCCTGTCCCCGCTGTTCGGTTCGAGCCTCGCCACCGTGATCGTCTTTGCGCCGCTCGCGTTTCTTTCCGGCGTCACGGGCGCTTTCTTCAAGTTCCTGTCGTTGACGATGACCTCCGCCTTGGTCATTTCCTATGTGCTGACCGCATTGGTGGTGCCGTTGCTCGCGCGCAGCATCATCGATTTCGGAAAATGGCGCGACCCGGATCATGGCCGCGAAACCTGGCTCCGGCGCACGCATGGCAGAATCCTCCGCCTTTTCTTCGCGCATCCTGGCTTGATCGCAGTCGGCGTGATCGTGCTCGTCGGCGCCGGAACTCTCGCTTACGACCATGTCGGAACCGGCTTCCTGCCGCGGATGGATGAAGGCGGCTTCGTCCTCGACTATTACACGGCCCCGGGCACGTCGCTGGCCGAGACCAACCGCGAGCTCGAAGAGGTCGAAGCGATCCTCAAGAAAGATCCCAATGTCTATACCTATTCGCGACGCACCGGCGCGGGTCTGGGCGGTGACCTGACCGAGGCCTATCAGGGGGATTTTTTCGTCCGTCTGGTCGATCCGTCCCGCCGCCCGCCGATCGGGACCGTGATGGACGAGATCACGACCAAGGTCACCGATCAGGTGCCGGGCATAAGCTTCGACACGCATCAAATCCTGAGCGACATGATCGGCGACATGGTCGGCCGGCCGCAGCCGATCGTCGTCGAGTTGAGCGCAAGGGACCCGGATGTTCTCGGCGGCGTTGCGAACAACGTGGCGGATGCGATCGCCAAGGTGCCGGGCGTCGAGCCGGCTTCGGTGAACAATGGCGTCGTTCCGGCCGGCGACGCGCTGGAAATTCACGTCGATCCGGCGGCGGCGGCGATGGAAAACGTTACGCCGGCCGAGGTCGAAGCGCAGGTCTATCATTATCTTCACGGCGCGGTCGTCACCCGCTATCTCGGAACGGTGCAGGATGTCGGAATCCGGCTTTGGCTCGATCCGCCGCAAGACAAGATCTATCGTGACACGCTGGGAAAACTGCCGATCCGGACGCCGGACGGGCATGTCTTCCCGCTCGATACGGTGGCGCAGACGAAATTCGTCGCCGGCCAGCCCGAGCTCACGCGCGACAATCTCGCGCAAATCGTCGCGGTGACGGCGCAGATCGGCGGCGGGCACGATCTCGGCTCGACCATTGCCGCCGTGAAAGAGGTCTTGGACAAGCCGGGTCTGATACCGGCCGGGGTCTATTACACGATCGGCGGCGCCTACAAGCAGCAGCAAATGGCCGTCAACGGGATGATCAAGGTCTTTGCCGCGGCGGTCGTCGCCGAGATCGTCCTGTTGCTTTTCCTCTACGAGCGCTTTGCGATTCCGATCATCGTCATACTGAGTTCCATGATTTCGACGGGTGCGGTCTTTATCGGCCTCTGGCTGACGGGCGTCGAACTCAACATCACCGCCATGATGGGGATGGTGATGATTGTCGGCATCGCGACCGAGATGGCGATCTTTCTTGTCTCCGAGTATCAGGCGCTCGAGAAGACGATGCCGTCGCGACAGGCGCTTTACGAGGCGGCGCTCAACCGTTTGCGGCCGATCACGATGAGCACGCTGGCGATGATCCTGGCCTTGGTTCCTCTGGGCGCGGGGATCAGCGGTTCGGGCGATCAGATGTTGCAGCCGCTGGCGATCGCGATTATCGCCGGGATCACGGTGCAGTTGCCGCTCGTGCTGTTCGCCATGCCCGTGATCATCGGCCTGACCGTGCGCGCCAAGGCCAGCGCGGCCGCTTGAGCGATCGCGCCACGGCGAGATCGCGAGCGGATGGGGCGATTTGCGTCCCGGCATCGCCGGCCGGGATGTCCACCCGTTGACACACGCTGCGCGAGCGCTGGGCGACTAGCCTTTCAGGACTTGGCAACCGGTGCTGGAAGCGTTTCGCCGCCGCAGGTGGCGTGGCGGCTTCGCCGCATGGGACGCTCGAGGGAAGGACGCCAAACCATGAAGCAGGTCGCTCTTGCCGCAATGTTGGTCGCCGGCGCGAGCCTCAGCGCCATGGGGGCGGCCAAAGCTGACCTCATGATCACGCCAAACGGCGGCGAACAGGATCTGATCAATGACGCCGGCGGCACGACCGGCTCCGGCGATCCCAGCCATCAGCCGAGCCAAGGTAACGGGCTTCCGCCAGGTCTTTCCGGCTACAACAGTCAAGACCCAGGATCGCTCGCCGGCGGCAACACGGTCGACAATACGACGAGCGCGCCTGGCGAGGGCTCGTTCCTGACGTTTGCCGCCAATACCGATCTCGGCCTCACGTTTGACAGTCTGACGACCGGCGCGGCGATCGGCGGTGACGCCGATCCGGTTGACTCGGTCTCGGAGCCTTCCGCTCTTGTCCTCTTTGGCGGCGCGCTGCTTGGTCTCGGCATAGTCCTCCGGCGTCGGAGATCGAACTAGCCGCGTGGCGATCCGGCTAGGTCCCGCGAGCCGGGGTTCCAAGCAGGGATGCCGCTATCGGCGGCGCCGACATAGGTGCTTTCCAGAAGCTGCAGCAGGACATGGTCGGGCGCGGGCGCTCAGCCGATTGCGGGCGATCACGATGAGCACGCTGGCGATTGCGATAATCGCCGGGATTACGGTGTAGTTGCCGCTCGCGCTGTTCGCCATGCCCTTGATCATCGGCCTGACCGCGCGCGCCAAGGCCGGCCGTCCGCTTGAGCGATCGTGCCGCAGCCGAATGCGGCGGCGGCGACGTGGCAGAAGCGGCGGAACGCGGTTCGGCGGATCGGTCACAATGTCGCGATGCAGAACCGGTCATCGGCCGAGCGGCATGCAATCCGGCGGCGCGCGTCCGCGGGCAAAATATTGGGACCCCGGTTGCCGGCCTGCTTCGTAAGCTGCTGAATGCGTTGGCGTCCCCTACCGGAT
>DATKQE010000014.1:0-31822 GCA_035532935.1 Allostellaceae bacterium | reverse complement strand
TCTGGAGCCGGCGCTCGACGATTCTGCCGCAGTTCGTCGGGTTGAATTTCGGCGTCTACAACGGCCAGAAGCACATCCCGGTGCTGGTCACTGAAGAAATGGTCGGCCACAAGTTCGGCGAGTTTTCGCCGACGCGGACGTTCCACGGCCACAGCGCGGACCGCAAGGCCAAGAAGGTTTAAGGCGGCAGGATCGAGAGAAGAAGTCATGGGCAAGAGCGCACACAAGCGAAGCCTCGCCGAAAACGAGGCCCAGGCGGTGAGCCGGATGCTGCGGGTGTCCCCGCAGAAGCTCAATCTGGTCGCGCAGCTAATCCGCGGAAAGAAAGTCGCGAGCGCGCTCGCCGACCTGCAGTTTTCGCGCAAGCGCATCGCCAAGGACGTGCGCAAGTGTCTGGAATCGGCGATCGCCAATGCCGAGAACAACCATGACCTCGATGTCGACGAGTTGGTCGTCGCCGAGGCGCATGTCGGCAAGGCTCTGGTGATCAAGCGCTTCACCCCTCGCGGCCGCGGCCGGGTGGGGGGCATTATGAAACCGTTCTCGAACCTGACCATCGTCGTGCGTCAGGTCGAGGCGCAGGCGGAAGCCTGAGGAGTTAAACGATGGGTCAAAAAGTTAATCCGATCGGGCTTCGGGTCGGCATCAACCGTACCTGGGATTCTCGTTGGTACGCCGGCAAGGCCGAGTACGGCACGCTGCTGCACGAGGACATCAAGATCCGCGAAGAGCTGATGAAGCAGCTCAAGCAGGCGGCGGTGTCGCACATCGTGATCGAACGGCCGCACAAGAAATGCCGCGTCACCATTCACTCGGCGCGGCCGGGCGTGGTCATCGGCAAGAAGGGCGCCGACATCGAAAAATTGCGCAAGTCGGTCGCCAAGCTGACCGACTCGGACGTGGTCATCAACATCGTCGAGATCCGCAAGCCGGAACTCGACGCGCAGTTGGTCGCCGAGTCGATCGCCCAGCAGCTCGAGCGCCGCGTCGCCTTCCGCCGCGCCATGAAGCGCGCGGTGCAGTCGGCCATGCGCCTCGGCGCCGAGGGCATCCGCATCAACTGCTCCGGCCGTCTCGGCGGTGCCGAGATCGCCCGCATGGAGTGGTACCGCGAGGGCCGTGTGCCGCTGCACACGCTGCGCGCCGACGTCGACTATGGCGTCGCCACTGCTTTCACCACCTACGGCACCTGCGGCGTCAAGGTCTGGATCTTCAAGGGCGAGATCCTCGAGCACGATCCGATGGCGCAGGACAAGAAGATGGCCGAGGGCGACCAAGGCCGTCCGCGCCGCGACAACGCCGCGTAACGAGATCAAGTCATGCTGCAGCCTAAGAAAACCAAGTTCCGCAAGGCCTTCAAGGGCCGCATCCACGGTATAGCCTCGTCGGGCGCCACGCTGGCGTTCGGCCAGTACGGCCTCAAGGCCCTCGAGCCGGAGCGCGTCACGGCGCGCCAGATCGAGGCCGCCCGCCGCGCGCTCACCCGCTTCATGAAGCGCGCCGGCCGCGTCTGGATCCGCGTGTTCCCCGACGTACCGGTGTCGAAGAAGCCGATCGAAGTGCGCATGGGCAAGGGCAAGGGCTCGCCCGAATTGTGGGTGGTCCGCGTTAAGCCGGGCAAGATCCTGTTCGAGGTCGACGGCATCCCGCAGGCGGTCGCCCGCGAGGCGCTGACGCTCGCCGCCGCCAAGCTGCCGGTCAAGACCCGTTTCATCGAACGCATCGCCGAGTGATGGTCATGAAAGCCGCCGACGCAAGATCAATGACGATCGACCAGATCGACGACGAAGTGCTCAAGCTGAAGAAGGAGCAGTTCAACCTGCGCTTCCAGCGGGCCACCGGGCAGCTCGAGAATACTTCGCGGGTGCGCGTCATCCGCCGCGACATCGCGCGCTTGAAGACCATTGCGGCGCAGAAGCGCGTCACGTCGAAATCGAAGGACTGAGAAGATGCCGAAGCGTACGCTGCATGGCGTGGTCGTCAGCGACAAGCAGGACAAGACCGTCGTCGTCCGGGTCGACCGCCGGTTCACCCATCCGGAGATGAAGAAGACCGTGCGCCGGTCGAAAAAGTACCACGCGCATGACGAGGCCAATACCTACGCCGTCGGCGACATGGTGTGGATCGAGGAGCGCCGCCCGATTTCCAAGCTGAAGTGCTGGGAAGTGGTGCGCGGTGAGAAGCGACAGAAAATTCAATGAGCGTCATGGACGTCAATAAGCCAGGCGCAAAGACAGTGAGAGCCGCATCATGATTCAGATGCAGACCAATCTCGACGTGGCGGACAATTCCGGCGCGCGCCGCGTCATGTGCATCAAAGTGCTGGGCGGCTCCAAGCGCAAATACGCCACCATCGGCGACGTCATCGTCGTCTCGGTGAAGGAGGCGATCCCGCGCGGCCGCGTCAAGAAGGGCGACGTGCATCAGGCCGTGATCGTCCGCACCGCCAAGGAGATCCGGCGGCCTGACGGCAGCGCCATCCGCTTCGACCGCAACGCCGCGGTGCTGATCACCAAGCAGGGCGAGCCGATCGGGACGCGCATCTTTGGACCGGTGACGCGCGAGCTGCGCGCGCGCAAGTTCATGAAGATCGTCTCGCTGGCGCCCGAGGTCCTCTAGCCATGGCGACGAAGTTCAAGATCAAGCGCGGCGACAAGGTGGTGGTCATCGCCGGCCGCGAGAAGGGTAAGACCGGCGAGGTCGTGCGTGTGCTGCGCACGGAAAGCCGTGCCGTCGTCCAGGGGCTCAACATGGTGCGGCGCCATACCCGCCCGCGCCCGGGCGAGCCCGGCGGTATCGTCGAGAAGGAGGCGGGGATCCACGTCTCGAACCTTGCCCATGTCGATCCGCAAACGCAAAAACCGACGCGCATTGGCTACAAGTTCCTCGATGATGGCCGCAAGGTCCGCTACGCCAAGCGTTCCGGCGAAGTCATCGACACCTGAGGAGAGCGACATGCCCGCCCGCTTGAAAGACCACTACGAGACCACGGTGCGGCCGGCGCTGATGAAGGAGTTCGGCTACACGAACCCACTCCAGGCGCCGCGGCTCGAAAAGATCGTGGTCAACATGGGCGTGGGCGAGGGTGTGCAGGACGCCAAGAACGTCACCGCCGCCGCCAAGGACATCGCCACCATCACCGGCCAGAGGCCCGTCGTCACCCGCGCCAAGAAATCGATCGCGACTTACAAGCTGCGCGAGAACATGCCGATCGGCGCCAAGGTGACGCTCCGGCGGGATCGCATGTACGAATTTCTCGACCGGCTGGTGAACATCGCCTTGCCGCGCGTGCGCGACTTCCGCGGGCTCTCGCCTCGGGCCTTCGACGGGCGCGGGAATTACGCGCTGGGCTTGCGCGAGCAATTGGTGTTCCCCGAGATCAACTACGATCAGGTCGATGCCGTGCGCGGCATGAACGTTGTTATATGCACCACCGCCCGGACCGACGCGGAGGCGAAGGCGCTCCTCGCCGGTTTCCAGATGCCCTTCATCGGCTGATCGCCAGCCCCGAGGACGATATGGCCAAGACCAGTTCCGTCAACAAGAACCGCCGCCGCGCCATGTTGGTGAAGCGCATCGCGCCCAAACGCGCGCGCCTCAAGGCGATCGCCGAGGACCGCTCGCTGCCTCCCGAGGAGCGCTTTGCCGCGCGCCTCAAGCTCGCGGAGCTGCCGCGCAATTCGGCGGCGGTGCGGCTGCACAATCGCTGCGAACTCACCGGGCGGCCGCGCGGCTACTACCGCAAGTTCCGCCTTTCGCGGATCGCGCTCCGCGCGTTGGCCTCGTCCGGCCAGATTCCCGGCATGGTGAAGTCGAGCTGGTAAGGGAGAGAGCCGAATGACGATGAGCGATCCCCTCGGCGACATGTTGGCCCGCATCAACAACGGGCAGCGTGCGCGCAAGCCGTCGATCCAATCGCCGGCCTCGAAGATGCGTACCTATGTGCTCGAGGTGCTGCAGCGCGAAGGCTATATCCGCGGCTATTCGCGCGAGGAGGTCCGGCCCGGCGTGGCCGAGCTGAAGATCGAGCTCAAATATGTCGATGGCGAGCCGGTCATCCGCGAGATCCACCGCATTTCCAAACCGGGCCGCCGCATCTATTCGCGTATCGCCGACCTGCCGCGCGTCTATAACGGTCTTGGCATCGCCATCCTGTCGACGCCGCGCGGGGTCATGTCCGACAACGAAGCCCGCGCCGCCAATGTCGGCGGCGAAGTGCTGTGCCGCGTGTTCTGAGGTGAGTCTATGTCGCGCATCGGCAAATACCCCGTGACCCTGCCCCAGGGCGTCAGCGTCGATCTGGCCGGGCGCATGCTGACGGCCAAGGGTCGGCTCGGCAGCCTGCAGCTCGCCGTCGACGACGCCGTCACCGCCTCGGTCGACGCGGGCAAGGTGTGGGTGAAGCCCAACGGCGAAACCAAGCGCTCCCGGATGATGTGGGGGACGACGCGCGCGCTCGTCAACAACATGGTCACCGGCGTCTCGCGCGGCTTCAACAAGAATCTCGAGATCAACGGTGTCGGCTACCGCGCTTCGGTCCAGGGCAAGAACCTGGTGCTACAACTCGGCTATAGTCACGACATCACGTTTCCCATCCCCGACGACGTGAAGATCGTCTGCGAGCGGCCGACCACGATCAGCATCAGTGGCGCCGACCGCCAGCGCGTTGGCCAGATCGCCGCGGTGATCCGTGCCTATCGCGGGCCCGAACCCTACAAGGGCAAGGGTATCAAGTACGTTGCCGAGCATGTCCGTCGCAAGGAAGGCAAGAAGAAGTAGGGCCGCGTCATGAGCAGCAAGTCGAAGGATCTCTATGCGCGCCGCCGGGCGCGCGTCCGCCGCCGTCTCGCTGCGGTCGCGCGGGCGCGGCCGCGGCTGTCGGTGTTCCGCTCCTCGAAGCACATCTACGCCCAGGTGATTGACGACGATCGGTCGCATACGCTTGCCGCCGCTTCGACGCTCGACAAGAGCCTGCGTGAAACGCTTAAGACCGGGGCCGACAAGGAAGCGGCCGCCGCGGTCGGCAAGCTGCTCGCCGCGCGTGCCAAGGACGCCGGTGTCACCGTCGTCGTGTTCGATCGCGGTGGCTACCTGTTCCATGGCCGGGTCAAGGCCCTGGCTGACGCCGCCCGCGAGGGCGGCCTCGAATTCTAGGAAAGGGATTGGCATGGCACGGACCCAGGGCAGCGGCGACCGGCCGCGCTCTCCCGGCGACCGTTCCCGCGGCGGCGAGGGCGGCGACCGTGAACGGCGTGGCCGCGGCCGCGGTGACGGCGACCGCCAGTCGCGCGATCGCGATGAGAGCGAGTTCGTCGAGAAACTCGTCAGCATCAATCGCGTCGCCAAGGTGGTAAAGGGCGGCCGGCGCTTCGGCTTCGCCGCGCTCGTGGTCGTCGGCGACAGGAAAGGTCGCGTCGGCTACGGCTCAGGCAAGGCGCGCGAGGTGCCGGAGGCGATTCGCAAGGCGACCGAGCAGGCGCGCCGCGCCATGGTCCGCGTGCCGTTGCGCGAGAGCCGGACGCTGCACCACGACATCATTGGCCATTATGGCGCGGGCGAGGTGATCATGCGCGCTGCGCCGGCCGGCACCGGTATCATCGCCGGCGGGCCGATGCGGGCGATCTTCGAGGCACTCGGGGTCCAGGACGTGGTGGCGAAGTCGGTCGGCACCTCGAACCCGCACAACATGATCAAGGCGACCTTCGAGGCCCTTGGCCGCGTGGTCAGCCCGCGCGCCGTTGCCCAGCGCCGCGGCAAGAAGGTGAGCGAGATCCTCGGCCGGCGCGAAGTCGGCGCCGAAGTGCGGGAGTGACCGTCATGACGGATGCCAGCACGCCGCGGCTCAAAGTGACGCAGATCGGTAGCCCTATTGGCCGCCAGGCCTATCAGCGCGCCACGCTCAAGGGGCTCGGCCTCAACAAGATGCACCGTGCACGGGTACTCGAGGACACGCCGGAGGTGCGCGGCATGATCGCCGGCGTGCAGCACTTGGTGCGGGTCGAGTCGGTCTCGTGATTGCGGAACGGCGGGCGGTGGTGAGATAATTGATCCAGGCGGTGACGAATGAAACTCAACGAGATCAGGGATAATCCCGGCGCGCATTACCGGTCGAAGCGCATCGGCCGCGGCATCGGCTCGGGCAAGGGCAAGACCAGCGGCCGCGGCGGCAAGGGCCAGACGGCGCGCTCCGGTGTCGCGTTGGCCGGGTTCGAGGGCGGCCAGACGCCGCTGCATCGCCGGCTGCCCAAGCGCGGCTTCAACCACAAGCCGTTCCGCAAGGATTTCCACATCGTCAATCTCGGCCGGCTGCAGACGGCGCTCGAAGCCGGACGGCTCAAGGCCGACGCCGCCGTCGACGGCGCCGCGCTGGTCGCCGCCGGCGTTCTGCGTCGAGTCGGCGATGGTGTCCGGCTTCTCGCCAAGGGCGAGCTCAAGGTGCCGATGACGATCGAGGTCGCAGGGGCCTCGAAGGCCGCGGTTGCGGCGGTGGAAAAGGTCGGGGGGAAGGTGATCGTGGCGGCAGCCAAGACCAAAGCTGCCTGACAAACCGGGCTCCCCTGCGGAGCCTAAGGATGGACCCCATGGCGTCAGCCGCGGAACAACTCGCACAAAGCATCAACCTCTCCGCCTTCGCCAAGGCGACCGAACTCAAGAACCGGATCTGGTTCACGCTGGGTGCGTTGATGATCTATCGGCTCGGGACCTACATCCCGCTGCCGGGCATCGATCCCCAGGTTCTGGCCGAGGTGTTCCAGCGCAATTCGGGCGGCATCCTCGGCATGTTCGACATGTTCTCGGGCGGCGCACTCGGGCGCATGACGATCTTCGCCCTCGCCATCATGCCCTATATCTCGTCGTCGATCATTGTCCAGCTGCTGACCGCGGTCTCGCCGCAGCTCGAGGCGCTCAAGAAGGAAGGCGAGGTCGGGCGCAAGACGCTCAACCAGTACACGCGCTATGGCACCGTCCTGCTTGCTGCGGTGCAGGCCTATGGCATCGCCGTGGGGCTCGAGGGTCTGCACAGTTCCACCGGCATCGCCGTGCTCAATCCCGGCCTGTTCTTCCGGCTCACCACCGTCGTGACGCTCACGGGTGGCACCATCTTTCTCATGTGGCTCGGCGAGCAGATCACCACCCGCGGTGTCGGCAACGGTATCTCCCTCATCATCTTCTCGGGCATTGTCGCGCGGATGCCGTCGGCGCTGGGGGCGCTCCTCGAACTGGGCCGCACCGGTGCGCTCTCGACCTTCTTTATCATCATCTTCCTGGTTGTGGCCGTCGCCGTCGTCACCTTCATCGTCTTCATGGAGCGGGCGCAGCGCCGCATCCTGGTGCAGTATCCGAAACGTCAGGTCGGCAACAAGATGTTCGGGGGCGAGGCCTCGCACTTGCCGCTCAAGCTCAACACCTCGGGGGTGATCCCGCCGATCTTCGCCTCCTCGCTGTTGCTCCTGCCGGCGACGCTGGCGAGTTTCAATACCGACCAGTCAGGCATCGTCGCCGAGATCGCGGCCTTCCTGGGCCACGGCAAGCCGCTTTACATCCTGCTCTATGTGGCGCTGATCGTATTCTTCAGCTTTTTCTATACCGCGATCGTCTTCAATCCGACCGAGACCGCCGACAATCTGCGGAAATATGGCGGCTTCGTGCCGGGCATTCGGCCGGGCAAGAACACCGCCGATTATCTCGACTACATTCTGACCCGCCTCACGGTTGTGGGCGCGCTCTATCTGGCCGCCGTCTGCGTGCTGCCGGAAATCCTGATCTCGCAATACAATCTGCCGTTCTATTTCGGGGGCACCAGCCTGCTCATCGTCGTGAGCGTGACGATGGACACGGTCGCCCAGATCCATTCCCATCTTCTTGCTCACCAGTACGAAGGTCTTATCAAAAAATCTAAGCTGCGGGGGAGACGCGGGTGAACCTGATCCTGCTGGGCCCACCAGGGGCCGGCAAAGGGACGCAGGCCAAACGCCTTGAAGAACGCCACGGGATGCTCCAGCTCGCGACCGGCGATATGCTGCGCGCCGAGCGCGCGTCCGGCAGCACGCTCGGACGTCAGGTGCAGGCGATCATGGATTCGGGCCAGTTCGTCTCCGACGACATCATGACCGCCCTCATCGGCAGCCGGATCGACCGGCTGGCGCAGGGGGCGGGCTTCGTCCTCGACGGCTTCCCGCGCAACGTGCCGCAGGCCGAGGCGCTTGATGCCATGCTCGCTGCCAGGGGAATGCGGCTCGATTACGTCATCGAGGTCACCGTGGATGAGGCGGCGCTGGTCGATCGCATCGCCGGGCGCTTCATCTGCGCCCAGTGCGGCGCGAGCTACCACGAGCGCTACAACCCGCCGCGCCGCGCTGGCATCTGCGATCTGTGCGGCAGCACGCAACTCGTGCACCGCGCCGATGACCGGGCGGAGACGGTGAGGGCGCGGCTTGCCGCCTATCGCGACCAGACGGCGCCGGTCCTCCCCTATTACCGCGCAAAGGGCATCCTGCGTGCGGTCGACGGGATGGCCGAACCCGACCGAGTGACGCAGGAAATCGAACGGATACTGGGCTTCGCCGCAGGCGGCGCCCATGGTTGACTTTCCTGCCTAGCTTCCTATATTTTGCCGGCCCGGGTGCGCAGTGGGCACGTGCACGTGACCGTCGTCCCCCATCCCTGATGTGAAGGAGAAGCGCAGGTGGCGCGCATTGCCGGCGTCAATATTCCCAATCAGAAGCGAGTTCCGATTGCGCTTACCTATATTCACGGCATCGGACGGACATCCGCCAATCAGATCTGCGCCAAGCTCGGCATTCCGCCGGAACGGCGCGCGCATGAGCTGACCGATGACGAGGTGCTGCGCATCCGCGAGTTGATTGACCGCGACTATTCAGTCGAGGGCGATCTGCGCCGCCTCGTGGCGATGAACATCAAGCGGTTGATGGATCTCGGCTGCTATCGCGGGCTGAGGCACCGGAAGGGCTTGCCGGTACGCGGCCAAAGGACCCATACCAATGCCCGTACGCGCAAGGGACCGGCGCGGCCGATCGCGGGCAAGAAGAAGGCCGTCTAGGTCGGCGCGCCGGGAAGGACGAGGAACCAAATGGCGAAGCCTGCAGCAGCGCCGCGTCTGCGCCGTCGTGAGCGAAAGAACATCACGTCGGGCGTGGCGCATGTCAACGCCACGTTCAACAACACCATGATCACGATCACCGATGCCCAAGGCAACACCATTGCCTGGTCCTCGTCCGGCAGCATGGGCTTCAAGGGCTCGCGCAAATCGACCCCCTATGCCGCCCAGGTCGCGGCCGAGGATGCCGGGCGCAAGGCCATGGAGCATGGCATGCGCACGCTTGAGATCGAGGTCAAAGGGCCCGGGTCGGGACGCGAGTCGGCCTTGCGCGCGCTCCAGACGGTGGGTTTTTCGGTCTCATCCATCCGCGACGTGACGTCGATTCCGCATAACGGCTGCCGGCCGCCCAAGCGCCGGCGAGTCTAGGCTGCCTGGTCCCGGATCGGCGCTCCGGGCCGCGATGGCAGCGCCCACTGGGGCCCGCGAGGGCCGGCGGCCTTACCGGAGATTTCGCGTATGCGACATGAGGTGCCTCTCGTGACTCAGATTCAGAAGAACTGGCAGGATTTGCAGAAGCCCAAGCAGCTCCTGATCGAGCCCGGCGACGATCCCAAGCGCGGCGCGGTGGTGGTGGCGGAACCGCTGGAGCGCGGCTTCGGTCTCACGCTTGGCAATGCGTTGCGGCGCGTGCTGCTGTCCTCGCTCCAGGGCGCGGCGATCACCTCGGCGCAGATCGAGGGGGTGCTGCACGAATTCTCCTCGCTGCCGGGCGTGCTCGAGGACATCACCGACATCGTCCTCAACATCAAGGGCATCGCGCTGCGGATGCATGGCGACGGGCCGAAGCGCATGCGGCTCCGAGCCACGGGGCCGGGCGAGGTGCGGGCCAAGCAGATCGAGACCGGGCATGACATCGAAATCATGAACCCGGATCATCTCATCTGCACGCTCGACAGCGCCGCCAAGCTGGCGATGGAGCTGACCGTCGAAAGCGGCAAGGGCTATCGCCCCGCCAACGAGAACCGGTCCGAGGACGCCCCGATCGGGCTCATCCCGATCGACGCGCTGTTCAGCCCGGTGCGCAAGGTGAGCTACAAGGTCGACAACACCCGCGTCGGTCAACGCACCGATTACGACAAGCTGTCGATGACGATCGAGACCAACGGCGCGATCACGCCCGAGGACGCGGTCGCGCTCGCCGCACGCATCCTCCAGGACCAGCTTCAGCTCTTCATCAATTTCGAGGAGCCGCGCGGCGCCGCCGAGGAAGAGCGGCCGAGCGAGCTGCCCTTCAACAAGAACCTGCTGCGCAAGGTGGACGAGCTCGAGCTGTCGGTGCGCTCGGCCAACTGCCTGAAGAACGACAACATCGTCTATATTGGCGACCTCGTGCAGAAGACCGAGGCGGAGATGCTTCGGACCCCGAATTTCGGCCGCAAGTCGCTCAACGAAATCAAGGAAGTGTTGGCACAGATGGGCCTCCATCTCGGCATGGAGATCCCGAACTGGCCGCCCGAGAACATCGAGGAGCTAGCGAAGCGCCTCGAGGAACCCTATTGAGGCCACCGTCATGCGTCATCGTCTTCGCGGCCGCAGTTTCAGCCGAACCTCCGCCCATCGCAAGGCCATGTTCGAGAACCTGGCGCATGCGCTCTTGAAGCACGAACAGATCACCACCACCCTGCCCAAGGCCAAGGATCTCCGCCCCGTGGTCGAGCGCCTCATCACGCTCGGCAAGCGCGGCGGGCTCCATGCGCGCCGCCAGGTGATCTCCGCGCTCCAGGACGCGAAGCTCGCCGACAAGGTGATGACGACGCTGGCCGAGCGCTATGCGGCGCGGGCCGGCGGCTATTGCCGCATCCTCAAGGCCGGGTTCCGCTATGGCGATGCCGCCGCCATGGCGGTGATCGAACTCGTCGACCGCGATCCCGAGGCCAAGGGCAAGGATTCGGGACCGGTGCAGGCCGCCGGCGAAGAGGCCGAAGCCGTCGGCGCCTGAGCGGCGTCAACGCGCGCGAAAGCTGGCCGCCGCCACCACGGCGTTGCCAATGGCGATCGCAAGAAAGATCGACGGAATGCCGAGCCCGGCAGCGAGCATGAGCGCACTGCCGGCGCCGGCCAGGGTCATGAACAGCGCATTGATGATGTTGTTGGCGGCGATCACGCGCGAGCGGTGCTGGTCCTCGCTGCGCGCCTGCATGACGGCATAAAGCGGCACGCAATAGACGCCGCCGGCAAGCGCGATGATGGCGAGATCGACGACGATCCGCCAATGCGCCGGATCGGCGAGAAAGGCGGTGGCGCCCATCAGCGACCCGTGCGCGCCGCCGCCCTTGCTCGCCAGGAAGAAGTCGAAGCCGAAGATCGTCAGGCCAAGCGCGCCCAGCGGCACCAGCCGCAGATTGATCTCACCCTGCTGCAGCCGGCCGCACAGGATCGAGCCGGCGCCGATACCGATCGAAAAGACTGTGAGGAACAGCGTCACGACCTGGTTGTTCGCGCCCAGGATCACCTTGGCATAATTGGGAAACTGCGCGAGATACGCGATGCCGATGAACCAGAACCAGGAGATGCCGAGAAGCGGCAGGCGCAGCTCAGGCTGGCGATAGGCGTGGCGGACGATCGCCCAGGTCTCGGCCGCGATGTTGGGATTGAGCCTGAGGTCGGGCGCCGCCGCCCGTCTCCTCGGGATGGCGAGGCTCGCGCCCCAGCCCAATAAGGCGAAGGAAAGTTGCGTCGTGCTGACGATCACCGCGCCATGGGGCACAATGATGAGGAGCCCGCCGGCAATCGTGCCGATGAGGATGGCGAGGAACGTCCCCGCCTCGATCAGCGCGTTGCCGCCCAGAAGCTCGTCGGAATTGAGCAGCTCCGGCAGGATGCCGTACTTCACCGGCCCGAAGAACGTCGCCTGCACGCCGAGGCAGAACAGCACGGTGAGCTGAAAGGCGACGCTGTTGAGCGCGAATCCCACCGCCGCCAGCACCATCACGCCGATCTCCCATATCTTCGTGATGCGGACCAGCCGATGCTTCTCGAACCGGTCGGCGAGTTGTCCTGCGGTCGCGGAGAACAGGAAGTACGGAACGATGAAGATCGCTCCCGCCACGGTGACGAGAATCTCGGTCTCTTGCGCATTCGACGCGTCGCGATAGGCGATAAGAATGACGAGCGCGTTCTTGAACAGATTGTCGTTCACGGCACCCAGAAACTGGGTCACGAACAGCGGCAGCAGCCGGCGGCTGGCGAGGAGGCGGAATTGCGATCGTGGCATCGCGCGGGTTCAGTCGCTCGGGCGCTCGTGGAAGTGATCGGCGCCGTCGTCGCTCGCGTCCTCGCAGGTCACGCGCGTGACCTGCGCGAGACGCGGGCCGCGGCCGCAGGCCTCGATCACTTTCGTCACCGATTCCGACGCGCCGATCAGCATCGCCTCGACGCTGCCGTCGCGGCGGTTGCGAACCCAGCCGCGCAGGCCATGGCGGCGTGCCTCGCGCACGGTCCAAGCGCGGAATCCGACGCCCTGAACCTGTCCTTCGACGATCACCCGCACCGCGACCTCCAGCATCATCGCCCGCGCCTTCAGCCGAACTCGAGGATGACCTGGTCGGCGGCCAGGCTCTCGCCGGGCATGGCCCGGATCCTGGCAATCTTTCCGTCGCGTTCGGCGCGCAGCACGTTCTCCATCTTCATCGCTTCGATCACCGCAAGTTCCTCGCCCGCCTTGACGTCCTGACCCTCCGCTACCGCGATCGAGACGAGGAGCCCGGGCATCGGCGACAGCAGGAGATGCGAGAGATCGGCCGCCGCCTTCGCCGGCATCAGGGCAAGCAGCTCGGCCGCCCGGGGCATCAGCACCTTCACGCGCAGCACAGCGCCGCCGCGGGCCAGAGCGAGACCGATGCCGTCGCGGGCAATCTGATAGATGCAGGGCTTGCCGTCGAGGGTGGCGCGAAAGAGCGGCTGCCACGGCCGCCAGTCGGTCGCGACGACATGCGATCCGGCGCCGATGGCGACGGTGATCGCCGTCCCGTCGCGGGTCGTGCGCGCGGCGTGCCGAGCCTCGCCATGGCAGACCGTCCACGCTTCCGGGACGAGACTGCCGCGGCGGGCGAGTTGTCCCTCGATCGCGGCTGCGTGTTCGGCGACGATACGCTGTGCCGCGGCGGCGGCGGCGATTGCCTGCACCTCGGCCGCCGGATCGAGGGCGCGGCCGGAAAATCCCCCCGGAAATTCCTCGGCGATGAAGCCGGTGGAAAGCTGTCCCCGGCGAAACCGCTCGCTCGCGATCACCGCGGCGAGAAAGCCGATGTTGTGCGACACGCCCTCGATGCAGAACGCGTCGAGCGCTTCGGCAAGCCGCGCCGTCGCTGTTGCGCGGTCCGGGCCATGGGCGATGAGCTTGGCAATCATCGGGTCGTAATGCAGGCTGATTTCGCTGCCCTCGACGACGCCGCTCTCGAGGCGCAGGCCGTCGCCGCCGGGCGGCAGAAAACGCACCAGCCGCCCGATCGACGGCAGGAAATTGCGCATCGGGTCCTCGGCATAGACGCGCGCCTCGATCGCCGCGCCCGCGAGGCGCAGGTCGGACTGTGCGAAAGGCAGAGGCTCGCCTGCCGCGATGCGGATCATCAACTCGACCAGGTCGAGACCCGTCACCATTTCGGTCACCGGGTGCTCGACCTGGAGCCGCGTGTTCATTTCGAGGAAAAAGAAATTGCGCGCGCGGTCGGCGATGAACTCGACGGTGCCGGCCGAACGATAGCCGACCGCTCGCGCCAGCGCCACCGCCTGGGCCCCCATCGCGGTGCGGGTCGCCGCGTCGAGCAGCGGGCTCGGCGCCTCCTCGATCACCTTCTGGTGGCGGCGCTGGATCGAGCATTCGCGCTCGAACAGATGCACCACCGCGCCATGCGCATCGCCCAGCACCTGGACCTCGATGTGGCGCGGCTCCTCGATATAGCGCTCGATGAAGATGCGGTCGTCGGCAAAGCTCGAGCGCGCTTCCGCGGACGCCGCGCGGAAGCCGTCGCGCACCTCGCCGTCGTCACTGGCGATGCGCATGCCCTTGCCGCCGCCGCCGGCGGCGGCCTTGAGCATGACCGGATAGCCCACCGCGCGCGCGACGCGCACGGCGTCGTCGGCGTCGGCGACGGCGCCGAGATGTCCGGGGACGGTCGCGACGCCGGCTTCGGCCGCGAGCCGCTTGGCCGCGATCTTGTCGCCCATCGCGGCGATGGCGCGCGCGTCGGGGCCGATGAAGACGATCCCCGCCGCCGCCAGCGTCGCGGCAAACTCGGCGTTCTCGGAAAGAAAGCCGTAACCGGGATGGACCGCCTCGGCGCCGGTTTCGCGGCACGCAGTGACGATGCGGTCGATGCGGAGATAGCTCTCGACCGCCGGCGGCGGCCCGATGCGCACCGCCGCGTCGGCCTCGCGCACGTGCACCGCCTCGGCATCGGCGTCGGAATAGACCGCCACCGTGGCGATGCCCATGCGTCGCGCGGTGCGAATCACCCGACAGGCGATCTCGCCGCGATTGGCGATGAGGATCTTACGAAACATGCTCGCTTCGTGGCATGGGGCGCAGCGATACTCCCGTTACTCTTGTCACAGCGGGATGTTGTCGTGCTTCTTCGCGGGATTGCTCAGCGTCTTGCTGCGCAGCATGGCGAGCGCGCGGCAGATGCGGCGGCGCGTGCCGTGCGGCATGATGATGTCGTCGATGAAGCCGCGGCTCGCCGCGACGAAGGGATTGGCGAATTTCTCGCGGTATTCCTCGGTGCGGGCCTCGATCTTGGCGGCATCGCCGAGGTCGCCCCGGAAGATGATCTCGACCGCGCCCTTGGGCCCCATCACCGCGATCTCGGCCGAAGGCCAGGCATAGTTCACGTCGCCGCGCAGATGCTTCGAGCTCATGACGTCGTAGGCGCCGCCATAGGCCTTGCGCGTGATCACCGTGACCTTGGGCACCGTCGCCTCGGCATAGGCGAAGAGCAGCTTGGCGCCGTGCTTAATGATGCCGCCATATTCCTGCGCCGTGCCGGGTAGGAATCCGGGCACGTCGACGAAGGTGATGATGGGGATGCCGAAGCAGTCGCAGAAGCGCACGAAGCGCGCGGCCTTGCGCGAGCTGTCGATGTCGAGGCACCCGGCCAGCACCATCGGCTGGTTGGCGACGATGCCGACCGGCGCGCCCTGCATGCGTGCGAAACCGATGATGATGTTGCGGGCATAGCTCGGCTGGAGCTCGAAGAACTCGCTTTCATCAACGACCTTGCCGATGAGCTCGCGCATGTCGTAGGGCTTGTTCGGATTGGCCGGCACCAGCGTGTCGAGCGAGGCCTCGTCGCGGTCGGGCGGGTCGTCACTCGGGCGCAGCGGCGGCGCCACGCGGTTCGATGACGGCAGGAAATCGAGGAACCGCCGCAGCTCGATGAGCGCCTCGACATCGTTGTCGAAGGCGAGATCGGCAATGCCCGAGCGCGACGTGTGGGTGACGGCGCCACCCAGTTCCTCGTGCGTCACGCTCTCATGCGTCACCGTCTTGACCACGTCGGGGCCGGTGACGAACATGTAGGCGCTGTCCTTCACCATGAAGATGAAATCGGTCATCGCCGGGGAGTAGACCGCGCCGCCGGCGCACGGGCCCATGATCAGCGAGATCTGCGGCACCACGCCCGAGGCCAACACGTTGCGTTCGAACACCCAGGCATAGCCGGCGAGCGAGGCGACGCCCTCCTGGATGCGTGCGCCGCCCGAATCGTTGAGCCCCACCACTGGCGCGCCCACCTGCAGCGCCTGGTCCATGATCTTGCAGATCTTCTCGGCATGCGCCTCGCTCAGCGCCCCGCCGAACACGGTGAAATCCTGGCTGAAGGCAAAGACGAGACGGCCGTTGACGGTGCCGTATCCGGTGACGACGCCGTCGCCCGGTACGCGCTGCGCCGCCATGTCGAAATCGTGCGAGCGGTGCTCGACGAAAAGATCCCATTCCTCGAACGAGCCCGGATCGAACAGCAGTTCGAGCCGTTCGCGCGCGGTGAGCTTGCCCTTGGCGTGCTGCTGAGCGACGCGCCGCTCGCCGCCGCCCAGCCGCGCGGCCGCCCGCTTCGCTTCCAACCGCCGCAGAACATCCTGCATCGCGTTCTCCCCCGGACCCGCCGCCGCGGCAGGCCGGGCATATCACCTCCCCGGAGTGAGCGCCAGCCCGCGCTTGTCACGCCGCGCGCGCGAGCGTGTGGAAATGCGCGGCCAGAGCGATGTCGTCGCGCAAGGCGGCGCGCCGGCGGGTTTGCTCCGTGTCCTCGCCCCAGCGCTCGATCTCGAAACTCTCGTCGAGCTGTGACAGTGCAAAGGCTGCGGCGGCGTCGATTCGCGCTTCGACGAGGGCGAGCGCGATCACCAAGGAACCGCAGGCGGCGGTTGCGAGATGAAGCGCCGCGAGGGCCATTGCATCCTGCGCTTCGACCGCTGCCGCGAGCGCCGCGAGACTCGCTTCCGGCTGCGCCCGGGGCACCACGCCGGCGGTGACCGCGAGCGGCGCGCCATAGCGCTGCGCCGCCCAGTCGAGCAGCGGCTGCCAGGCGCGCTGCTGCCGCTCCACCAGCTCCGGCGGATGCTCGGCACGGTAGCAGACGAGATCGGTGCCGGCATATTTGGCGATGGCGGCAACGATCTCGGCACGGCGCGGCGCGACCAGGTCGAGGGCGGTACTCGCCAGCCGCGTCAAGGGGAGCGCATCGGGCCGCAGCTCGTCGCATTGGCCTTGCCATTCCGCCGCCATCGCCGCGGCAAGCGCGCGGCTCGGCACCGTGAGCAGCGCCTTCGCCGGCGTCCGCACCGGCTTGCCATCGAGCGTGACAGTGAATCCGCGCTCGGACGCGGCGACCATGGCTTCGCGGTAGAATCGCTTCATCGTCGCGCCCCGGTCCGCCGCCCTATGCGTCCGGCGCGAGACCGGCGAAGGGATCGGCGTCGTCGGATTCGGCAAAGCCGAAGAACGCCCAGGTTTCACGCATATGGGGCGGGAGCGGCGCGGTCACGCGCAGCCGATCGCCGTCGGGATGGGGAAAGTCGATGGCGCGGGCATGGAGATGGAGCTGCCGCGCCTGAGGCACGCCCGCCGGATGGGCCGCGGCGCCGCCATATTTGCCGTCGCCGACAATCGGCGTGCCGATGGCCGCTGCATGGGCACGAAGCTGATGCGTGCGGCCAGTCACGGGTTCGAGCGCGAGCCAGGCGATCTTGCCGCCGGCATGCGCCACCGTGCGGTAATAGGTCACCGCCCGCTTGCCGGCTTCGTCATCGGCGACGACGCGCTCGCCGCCCGGCCGCATCAGCTTGGCGAGCGCCAGGTCGATCCGACCTTGCCGCGGCTTGGGCACGCCCACGGTGAGCGCCCAATAGACCTTGCGCACGGTCTTGCTGCGGAACGCAGCGGCGAGTTTGGCCGCAACCGCGGCGCTGCGCGCCAGCACCAGAACGCCACTCGTGTCCCGGTCGAGCCGATGGACGAGGCGGGGCCGCTCGGCTGCGCCGAAGCGCAGCGCGTCGAGCAGGGCATCGAGATGGCGTTCGGTGCCGGTACCGCCCTGGACCGCGAGTCCCGGCGGCTTGTCGAGGACGATCACCGCGTCGTCGCGATGGAGCACCGCACGCTGCACCATCGCCGCGTCGCCGGCGCGCACGCCGCCCGCTGGCCGGTCCGGTCCGGCGTGCGCGCCGGGCGGGCGGTCGTCGAGTGGTGGTACGCGCACGAGTTGGCCCGCGGTGACATGGTCGCCGGCGGCGGCGCGGCGGCCATCGAGCCGGATCTGGCCCGTCCGCAACAGCCGCTCGAGCCGGCCATGCGCCAGATCGGGGAAGTGCCGCCGGAACCAGCGGTCGAGCCGCAGCTCAGCCTCATCGGCGGCGACGGCAAGAATGCGGACGCCGCTCATGGCGCAGCGCTGCCCTTCTGCCGGCGCAGGTTGTCCCAGTAATCGAGCCGCTTCTTGATCTCGCGTTCGAAGCCGCGCTCGACCGGGTGGTAGAAGCGCTGCCGCTCCATCGCGTCGGGAAAATAATTGAGGCCCGAGAAGCCTTCCTCGGTATGGGGGTCGTAGACATAGCCCTCGCTGTAGCCGAGCTCGCGCATCAGCCGCGTCGGCGCATTGACGGCATGCATCGGCGGCATCAGCGAGCCGCTGTCGCGCGCGGCGCGCTGGGCCTGCCCGAAGGCGACATAGCCGGCATTCGATTTGGGAGCGGTGGCGAGAAAGATCACCGCCTGCGCCAGCGCCAATTCGCCCTCGGGCGAGCCGAGCCGGTCATAGGCCTCCCAGGCGGCGATGGCCTGCGGCAGCGCCTGCGGCTCGGCGAGGCCGATATCCTCGACCGCCATGCGCACCATGCGCCGGGCGATGTAGATCGGATGCTCGCCGCCCGTCAGCATGCGCGCGAGCCAATAGAGCGCCGCATCGACGTCCGAGCCGCGTACCGATTTGTGCAAGGCGCTGATGAGATTGTAATGCCCTTCCTGGGTCTTGTCGTAGAGTGGGGCGCGGCGCTGCACCGCCTCCATCAGCGCCGCCGTGTCGAGCGCCGTTCCCGCTGGCAGCGCCGCCAGCTCCTCGGCAAGATTGATGACGAAGCGGCCGTCGCCGTCCGCCATCGCTTTGAGTGCCGCCCGCGCGTCGCGGTCGAGCGGCAGCTTCCGGCCGACCGCCGCCTCGGCACGCGCCAGCAGGGTCTCGAGCGCGGCCTCGTCGAGGCGATGCAGCACGAAGACCTGGCAGCGCGACAACAGCGCGCCGTTCAGTTCGAAGGACGGATTCTCGGTGGTGGCGCCGATCAGCACCACCGTCCCGTCCTCGACATAGGGCAGGAAACTGTCCTGCTGCGCCCGGTTGAAGCGGTGGATCTCGTCGACGAAGAGGAGCGTGCCCTGGCCGCCGGTGCGGCGCCTGCGCGCCGCCTCGAACACCTTGCGCAAATCGGCGATGCCCGAGAACACCGCGGAAAGCGGCTCGAAATGCATCGCCGTGACCTCGGCCAACAGCCGCGCGATCGTGGTCTTGCCGCAGCCCGGCGGTCCCCACAGGATCATCGAGGCGAGCCGGCGTGCCGCGATCATGCGCCCGATGGCACCCTCGGCGCCCAGAAGGTGGTCCTGGCCCACCACCTCGTCGAGCCGCCGCGGCCGCAGCCGGTCGGCCAGCGGACGCGGCGCCTGCGATTCGAACAGCGACGTCATCGCACCGTCACGGAAAGCAGCCGGCCTTGGCGCTTCACCGTCAGCGTCCACGGCGCGGCGGCGGCGGCGAGCATGGACTGAAGCTGTGCTACGGTCTTGATCGGGCGGCGATCGAGGCTGGCGAGGATGTCGCCATGCTCGAGGCCTAGCCGCGCCGCGGGGCTGCCGCCGGCAACGGATTCAACCGCGACGCCGCGTTGCGTCGGATCGAAGCCCAGTTCGCCGTCAAAGGCGGGATTGAGGTTGCCGACGGTCGCGCCGGCGAAAGGATAGTGGCCGTCGAGTTCCTCGAGATCGCGCGGCGGCGTCTCGGGCGGGGCGACGAGGGTCAGGCTCGTCGTCACTTCCGTCCCGGCGCGCCAGTAATCGAGCCGCGCCGGCTTGCCGATGGGCTGCGTCACGATACGGAAGTGCAAGCCATCGGGATCCTCGATCGCGCGCCCGTTCACGGCGAGGATGACGTCGCCGATGCGCAGACCCGCTTGCGCGGCCGGGCTGCCGGGCATTACGTCCTTGACGAGCACGCCCTCGGGGTGCGGCAGGTGCAGACTCTCGCTGAGATCGGCCGTTACCGCCTGCACCGACGCACCGAGCCACGGACGCACGATCCGGCCGCCGCTTCGCGCGGCCTGGAGCACCATGCGAACCATCGCCGTCGGGATGGCGAAGCCGATCCCGACCGACCCGCCCGAGCGCGAAAATATGGCGGTATTGATGCCGACCAGCTTGCCGTCGAGATCGACGAGCGCGCCGCCCGAATTGCCGGGATTGATCGCAGCGTCGGTCTGGATGAACGAGCGGAAATCGCCGACGCCGACGGCGCGCGCAAGCGCCGAGACGATTCCGCTCGTCACTGTCTGTCCGACCCCGAACGGATTGCCGATCGCAAGCACGAGGTCGCCGACCTCGAGCGTGTCGCTGTCGCCGAGCGGCAGCGTCGGCAGGCGCTCGCCATGCGCGTCGATCTTGAGCACCGCAAGGTCGCTCTGCTCGTCCGACAGCAGCACCTTCGCCTCGAACTCGCGCCGATCGCTCAGCACGACCCTGATTTCCTCCGCGTCCTTGATGACGTGATGGTTGGTGACGATCAGGCCGGACGGATCGACGATGACGCCCGAGCCGAGCGAGTTCTGCACCCGCTCGCGCTGCATCCCGAACGGCGCGCCCTGGCCGAAGAAGCGACGAAAGAACGGATCGTTGAACAGCGGCGATTGGGCGTGGATGATGCGGCGCGAATAGACGTTGACGACCGCGGGCGCCGCCTTTTTCACGATCGGTGCGAAGGAAAAGTGGATCGCCTCGCGGCTCGGCGGCGGGACACGGGCTTCTTGCGCGACCGCAGGCAGGGCGAGGAGAACGGCCACGAGAATAAAGACGAGACGCGACATCACTGTCTCATTCTAGCCCAGATTTCACGTGCTGGCACGATCCGCCGAACACCGTGGCGAACGCAGCGGCAAGTGCACGGTCGAGTTCCGGCATGGTGGCGGCCGCCCCCTGCGCCGCCAACGAGGTCACGCCATGCTCGCTGATGCCGCACGGGACGATGCCGCGATAGTGGCCAAGATCGGGGTCGAGGTTGAGCGAGACGCCGTGATAGCTCACCCACTGCCGCACGCGCACGCCGATCGCCCCGATCTTGCTGTCGCCACCGCCGGGCTCGGCGATCCAGATCCCGACCCGGCCTTGCCGCCGCTCGCCCTTGAGGTCGAAGGCCGCGAGGGTACGGATGAGCCATTCCTCCAGCGCACGGACATAACTGCGGACGTCGAGGCCGCGGCGCTGGAGATCGAGCATGACATAGGCGACGCGCTGGCCGGGACCATGATAGGTGAACTGGCCGCCGCGGCCGGTCCGATAGACCGGAAAGAGCGCGGGCTCGATCAGGTCGACGTCGCGCGCGCTCGTGCCGGCGGTGTAGATCGGCGGGTGCTCCACGAGCCACACCAGTTCGTTTGCGCGTCCGGCGCGGATCGCGGCGACGCGCGCTTCCATCGCGGCGACGGCGTCGTCGTAGCCGACGAGGCCGTTTTCGATCCGCCATTCCGGCCCGGCGTGCTCCGGCATCCTGCTTGCTATGCCCCGGTGGATTTGCTAATCACCCGCGCCACAGGCGGCGCACCGGCACCGGTTGCCGCCGTCCCGCGGTCGTGGCGGAACTGGTAGACGCGCAGCGTTGAGGTCGCTGTGGGGGAAACCCCGTGGAAGTTCGAGTCTTCTCGACCGCACCATACCTCCCGTCCGGCGCATAGACCGGAGCCGCTCCGGCTACTGGCCGCCGCATTATAGCGCACGAAAAGCCTCACCGGGGGAGCCATGGCCGAGGACGAGAGCGAGAGCGCACTCGAATATCACCGCCTGCCGGTGCCCGGCAAGATCGCGGTGGTGGCGACAAAGCCGCTCGGCACGCAACGCGACCTCGCCCTGGCCTATACCCCGGGCGTCGCCGCCGCCTCGCTGGCGATTGCGGCCGACCCCGCCGAGGCTTCGACCCTGACCGCCCGCGGCAATCTCCTCGCCGTCATCACCAACGGCACCGCCGTCCTGGGGCTCGGCGCGATCGGGCCGCTCGCGGCCAAGCCGGTGATGGAAGGCAAGGCGGTTCTGTTCAAGAAATTCGCCGGCATCGACGTCTTCGACCTCGAGATCGACGAGCGCGATCCCGACCGGCTGGTCGCCATCGTCGCCGCGCTCGAGCCCAGTTTCGGCGGCATCAACCTCGAGGACATCAAGGCACCGGAATGCTTCGAGATCGAAGCGAAACTGCGCCAGCGTCTCAAGATCCCGGTGTTTCACGACGACCAGCACGGCACCGCCATCATCGTCGGCGCCGCCATCCGCAACGGGCTGCGGCTCGTCGGCAAGCGGCTCGCGGACGTGAGGCTCGTGACCTCGGGTGCGGGGGCGGCGGCCATTGCGTGTCTCGATCTCCTGGTCGATATGGGTCTGCCGGTGGCGAATGTCATCGCCACCGACCGCTATGGCGTCGTCTGGCGTGGACGCAATGAGGAGATGGACCCGCGCAAGGAACGCTATGCCAAGGATATCGAGGCGCGAACGCTCGACGACGTGATCGCGGACGCCGATATCTTCCTCGGCCTTTCCGCGCCCAATGTTCTGACGCCGGCGATGGTCGCGAAGATGGCGCCGCGTCCGCTCATTTTTGCGCTCGCCAATCCCGTGCCCGAGATCATGCCCGAGGCGGCGCGTGCGGCGCGGCCCGATGCGATCATCGCCACCGGCCGCACCGACTATCCGAATCAGGTCAACAACGTTCTGTGCTTTCCCTTCATCTTCCGCGGCGCGCTCGATGTCGGCGCCACCGCTATCAACGAGGCGATGAAACTCGCTTGCGTCGAGGCGCTCGCCGATCTCGCGCTCGCCGAGCCGTCGGACGTGGTGGCCGCCGCCTATGGCGACGGCAACCTCACCTTCGGGCCGGACTACCTCATCCCGCGGCCATTCGATCCGCGCCTCATCCTCGAGATCGCGCCCGCCGTCGCCAGGGCGGCGATGGCGAGCGGCGTCGCGACGCGGCCGATCGAGGATTTCGTCCAATACCACCAGCGCCTTACCGCTTTCGTGTTCCGCTCCGGCCTGGCGATGAAGCCGGTGTTCGAGCGTGCGCGCGCCGCCCCCAAGCGCGTCGTCTATGCAGAGGGCGAAGACGAGCGCGTGCTGCGCGCGGCACAGCAGGCGCTCGACGACGGTCTCGCGCGCCCGATCCTGATCGGGCGGCGCGCGGTCGTGCAACCGCTCATCGCCGCGCTCAACCTCCATTTCGTGCTCGACCGCGACGTGGCGCTGGTCGATCCGACCGATGATCCGCGCTACGAGCAGCATTGGCGGCTCTATCATTCGCTTATGGAGCGCAAGGGCGTGTCCCCCGACTATGCCAGGCGCCTGGTGCGGACGCGGAACACCGTGATTGCTGCGCTTATGGTGCGGGCCGGCGAGGCCGATGCGATGCTGTGCGGCGCGATCGGCCAATACCACCAGCATCTCCGTCACACCGTCGGCGTCATCGGCCTCGAGCCGGGCGCGAGCGCTCCGGCCGCGCTGTCGGCGTTGATCCTGCCGAAGGGCACGTTCTTTTTGTGCGATACCTATGTCGTCGATTGCCCGACCGCCGCCGCGATCGCCGACATGACGCTCCGCGCCGCCGATGCGGTGCGGCATTTCGGTGTCGAGCCCAAGGTCGCGCTGTTGTCGCATTCGAATTTCGGCAGTTCCGATGCGGAATCGGCGCAGCGCATGCGCCAGGCGCTCGCGCTGGTGCGTGCCCGCGCGCCCGAACTCGAGATCGAGGGCGAGATGCATGCCGACGCGGCGATCTCCGAAGAGATTCGCGCCCACATCTTTCCCAACTCGCGCCTCAACGGTGCGGCCAATCTGCTCATCATGCCGACCCTCGATGCCGCGAACATCGCCTTCAACATGCTCAAAGTTCTGGGCGACGGACTTGCCATCGGGCCGCTGCTCTTGGGCATGCGTTCGCCGGCGCATATCGTAACGCCATCGGTCACTGTACGCGGACTCGTCAACATGACGGCGCTCGCGGTCTATGACGCGCAAGTCAAGGCAGCAGGCGAGACGGGCTGAACTCACTCGTCGCTCTCCCGTGCCGAAAACACGGGAGAGCGACGTGGCCGATCAGAACCGGCCGCGATGATGGAACCGGTGCGGTCCCATGATTTCATCGGCGGTTTTCTTCTGGGCCGGCGTCATCGAGTCGTAAAGCGGGCGAAACGCCGCGAGGAAGCGGTCGGTCTGTTGCGCGTGCATCGACGCGAGCCGCGCACCCATCTCGAGATGCTGCAGCGCCGATGGCGGCTGGTCGCGTTCGGCGCGCATCTGCTGGAACGTCTTGCGGCGCTCGGCGGTGTTCTCGCGCATCGCCTGCGCGACCTTGTCGAATTGGGCGCTCTGCGCCGGAGTGATCTTGAGCTCGGCCTTGAGGAACGCGATGCGGCCCTCGATGAAGTTCGGACGCTCGGCCCACGGCCGATGGCCCGGATGCGGGGGTGGCGGCGCTCCGGTCGTCGTTTGCGCAACTGCCTGTTGCACCGGCAATGTCACTGCCCCGGCACTGCCAAGCGCGGCGGCGAGAACGAGGGCGGGGATGATGAATTTTCTGTCACTCACGAGGTTTCTCCTGATGAAGGGGCCCGTCGGGGTTGGCTCATTGTAGGACGCCAGCGCCCGGCCCATCCCTTGCGTCCCGGTGCACGGGAGATAGACTCGGAACCGGACGACCCCGGGGGCGCAATGCCTGCCAACCGCTATGCCATACTCGAGTTCGATCTCGGCACCGAGATCGATATGCTGCGCGACAGCGTGCGCGCGTTCACCGCGGCCGAGATCGCGCCGCGCGCGGCCGCAATCGACCGCGACGACGCATTCCCGCGCGAGTTGTGGCCCAAATTCGGCGCGCTCGGCTTGCTCGGCATTACGGTCGAGGAGGCAGATGGCGGCGCCGGCATGGGCTATCTCGCTCACGTCGTCGCGATGGAGGAAGTGAGCCGGGGCTCGGCCGCGGTGGGGCTGTCCTATGGCGCCCACGCCAATCTTTGTGTCAACCAGATTCGCCGTAATGCGAACCCGGCGCAGAAGCGCCGCTATTTGCCCAAGCTCATCAGCGGCGAGCATGTCGGCGCGCTCGCCATGAGCGAGACCGGTGCCGGCTCCGACGTCGTCGGCATGACGACGCGCGCCATACGCAAGGGCGATCGCTACGTCCTCAACGGCAGCAAGATGTGGATCACTAACGGCACCGTCGCCGATACGATCGTCGTTTATGCCAAGACCGACCCGGCGGCCGGGGCGCGCGGCATCTCCGCCTTTCTCGTCGAGAACGGCATGAGCGGTTTTCGCACGGCGCAAAAGCTCGACAAGCTCGGCATGCGAGGCTCACCCACGGCCGAGTTGGTATTCGAGGATTGCGAGGTGCCGGCGGAGAACCTGCTCGGGCGCGAGGGCGACGGCGTGCGGGTGCTGATGAGCGGTCTCGATTACGAGCGCGCGGTGCTGGCAGGCGGACCCTTGGGCATCATGCAGGCCTGCCTCGACACGGTCATTCCCTATGTCCACGACCGCCGGCAGTTCGGCCGGCCGATCGGCGAGTTCCAGCTCATGCAGGGGAAGCTCGCCGACATGTATACAACGATGAGCGCGTGCCGCGCCTATGTCTACGCCGTGGCGCGCGCCTGCGACCAGGGCCGCCTTGCGCGCAAGGACGCGGCGGGCGCCATTCTTTTCGCCGCCGAGAAGGCGACCTGGATGGCGCTCGAGGCGATCCAGACGTTGGGCGGTATGGGCTATATCAACGAATCTCCGACCGGGCGGCTGCTGCGCGATGCCAAGCTCTACGAGATCGGCGCCGGCACGTCCGAGATCCGACGTATGCTGATCGGCCGCGAATTGTTCGAGGAGACGGCCTAGATGCCCGCCATGCCCGTGCTCGCGACCGCGCTCGATCCGCGTGCGCCGGGCTTTCGCGAGAACGACGCGGCGATGCAACGCGCCGTGGCCGCGCTTGAGCGCGAGCTGACGCGGATCGCCGAAGGCGGCGGCCCGGCGGCGCGCGAGCGGCACAAAGCCCGGGGCAAACTGCTGGCGCGCGAGCGGATCAGAATGCTGCTCGATCCGGGCGCGCCGTTCCTCGAGCTGTCGCCGCTGGCGGGCCATGGCCTCTATGGCGAGGACGTTCCGGCCGGCGGCATCGTTACTGGGATCGGTCCGGTGATGGGCCGCGAATGCGTCATCGTCGCTAACGACGCTACCGTGAAAGGTGGAACCTACTATCCCATCACGGTGAAGAAGCATCTTCGCGCCCAGGAGATCGCGCGCGAGAACCGGCTGCCGTGCATCTATCTGGTTGATTCGGGCGGCGCCAATCTGCCGAACCAGGACGAGGTCTTTCCCGACCGCGATCATTTCGGCCGCATCTTCTACAACCAGGCGACGCTGTCGGCGGCGCGGGTGCCGCAGATTGCCGTCGTCATGGGCTCGTGCACGGCGGGCGGCGCCTATGTGCCGGCGATGTCTGATGAATGCGTCATCGTGCGCAATGAGGGCACGATCTTCCTTGGCGGTCCGCCGCTGGTGAAGGCCGCCACCGGCGAAGTCGTCACCGCCGAGGCGCTCGGCGGTGCCGAGGTGCATGCGCGCATCTCCGGCGTCGTCGACCATTACGCGCTCGACGATGCGCATGGCTTGGGGCTGGCGCGGCGCATCGTCGCGTATCTCAATCGTTGCAAGGAAGTTGCGCTCGACATCGTCGCGCCCGAAGAGCCGCTCTACGATCCGCGCGAAATCTATGGCGCGGTGCCGAGCGATCCGCGCCGGCCCTACGACGTGCGCGAAGTGATCGCACGGCTGGTTGACGGCAGCCGGTTCGACGAGTTCAAGCCGCTTTACGGCCAGACTCTGGTGACCGGCTTCGCGCGGCTATGGGGCTATCCCGTTGGCATCGTCGCCAATAACGGCATCCTTTTCTCGGAGAGCGCATTGAAGGGCGCGCATTTCATCGAGTTGTGCGCCGCGCGCGGCATTCCGCTGATCTTTCTCCAGAACATCGCCGGTTTCATGGTCGGCCAGAAATATGAAGCCGGCGGGATCGCCAAGGACGGCGCCAAGATGGTGACGGCGGTGGCCTGCGCCAGCGTGCCGAAATTCACGGTGATTATCGGCGGCAGCTTCGGCGCCGGCAATTACGGCATGTGCGGCCGCGCCTTCGGCCCGCGCTTCCTTTGGATGTGGCCCAATGCGCGCATCTCGGTAATGGGCGGCGAGCAGGCGGCGACTGTGCTCGCCACGGTGCGCCGCGACAATATCGAGGCGCAGGGCCGAAGCTGGAGCGCCGCCGAAGAGGAAGCGTTCAAGGCGCCGATCCGCGCGCAATACGAAACACAGGGCCATCCCTATTACGCGAGCGCGCGGCTCTGGGACGACGGCGTGATCGATCCGGCGCAGACGCGCCGCGTTCTGGCGCTGGCTCTGTCGGCGAGCCTCAACGCGCTCATTGCCAAGACCGAATTCGGCATTTTCCGGATGTGACCATGGAAACAGGAAATATCCTTCTGACCAGCGATGCGCGTGGCGTCGCTACCCTCACGCTCAACCGGCCCGAGCGGCGCAACGCGTTCGACGACGCAGTCATCCAGGATCTGACCGCCGCGTTCCGGCGTGTCGGCGCTGACGCCGACATCAGGGTGCTCTTAGTGACCGGCGCCGGGACGGCGTTCTCGGCCGGCGGCGACCTCAACTGGATGCGGCGGATGGCCGGTTACGGCGAGGCGGAGAATGTTGCGGACGCGATGCGGCTCGCGACCATGCTGCGCACGCTCAACGAGCTGCCGAAACCGGTGGTGGCGCGCGTCAACGGCGCCGCCTTCGCCGGCGGCGTCGGCCTCATCTGCTGCTGCGACATCGCCGTGGCTTCGCTCGATGCGGCCTTTTCAATTTCCGAGGTGCGTCTCGGGCTGGTGCCTTCGACCATCGGCCCCTATGTGGTGGCGGCGATCGGCGCCCGTGCCGCGCGCCGCTATTGCCTTACCGGCGAGACGTTTGCGGCGGCGGAGGCATTGCGCATCGGCCTCGTCCACGAGACGGTGCCGGCGCCGGAACTCGACGCCGCCATCGATCGCATCGTCGCGGCGGTGCTGGCCGGCGGATCGCGCGCCGAGGCGCGGGCGAAGCTCCTGATCGCCGAGACAGCAGGCAAGCCGGTGACCGATGAGATTATGATGCTGACGGCGCGCACCATCGCCGCGGCGCGCGCATCAGACGAGGGCCGCGAGGGCGTGATCGCGTTTCTCGAGCGGCGTAAGCCCGCCTGGCGCGGGTGAGGGGCGGCTCTTGTTCGCTGTCCTCCTCGTCGCCAACCGGGGCGAGATCGCTTGCCGCATCATCCGCACCGCGCGGCGCCTCGGGATTCGGACGGTCGCGGTCTATTCCGCCGCCGATGCCGGCGCACTCCATGTCGCGATGGCGGACGAGGCGGTGGCGATCGGTCCCGCCCCGGCGCGCGACAGTTATCTCGACATCGCCCGCGTTATCGAGGCGGCGCGGCGCAGCGGCGCCGAAGCGATTCATCCGGGCTATGGATTTCTCGCCGAGAACGCCGATTTCGCCGCTGCGTGCGAAGTGGCCGGAATCGTGTTCGTGGGCCCGCCGGCAACGGCGATCCGGGCCCTGGGGGCAAAGGCCGCAGCGAAGGCGCTGATGGAGCGCGCGGGTGTGCCGGTCGTTCCCGGCTATCACGGTGCCGAACAAAGCGGCGCGCGCTTCGCCGCGGAGGCGCGGCGGCTGGGATATCCGGTGCTCGTCAAGGCGTCGTCCGGCGGCGGCGGCCGCGGCATGCGCGTCGTCGCGACCGAGGCGGAGCTCGCGCCGTCGCTCGCCGCGGCGCGGCGCGAGGCGGAATCCGCCTTTGCCGACGGAAGGCTGATCCTCGAGAAGCACCTCGCGGGGCCGCGCCATATCGAGGTGCAGATCTTCGCCGACCAGAAGGGCGGCGTCGTCCATCTATTCGAGCGTGACTGCTCGATCCAGCGCCGCCACCAGAAGGTCGTCGAGGAAGCGCCGGCCGCGCTCGATGCGGCATGGCGCGAGCGGCTCGGCACTGCGGCGGTGACGGCGGCGCGGGCCGCAGACTATGTCGGCGCCGGCACGGTGGAGTTTCTGGTCGAGGGCGACGCCTTCTACTTCATCGAGATGAACACGCGACTCCAGGTCGAACATCCTGTGACGGAGATGATCACCGGCCAGGATCTGGTGGAATGGCAGCTCCGCATCGCGGCGGGGGAGTCGCTACCGCTCGATCAGCAGCGCATCGCCTGTCGCGGCCATGCAATCGAGGCGCGGCTCTACGCGGAGGACCCCGCGCGCGATTTTCTGCCTGCCGTGGGAACGCTGACGCGGTTGCATCTGCCACCGGGCAGCGCCGATCTTCGCGTCGAAACCGGGGTTCGCGCGGGCGATGCGGTCGGCGTTCATTACGACCCGCTGCTGGCGAAGCTCGTCGTTTGGGGCGAGGACCGGGTGTCCGCGCTTCGGCTTCTCGCTGCGGGCTTGGCCGAAACGCGTATCGCCGGCTGTGTCACCAATCGCGATTTCCTGTTGCGGTTGCTGCGCCACCGCGATTTCGTCGCCGGCGATGTCGATACCGGATTCATCGCCCGCCACCATGCGGCGCTGCTGCCGCCGGACATCGGTGCGTCCACGGCCGCCGTCGCGGCGGCGTGCCTTTTCGTCGTTGCCGAAGTCGCAGCGGTGGCTTCGCGCGCTGCGGCACGGACGGGCGATGCGCATTCGCCGTGGGCGTGCCGCGATGCCTGGCGCATCACGGGCAGCGAGATGCAGGAGCTGTGCTTTGGCGATGGCGCCGGCGAGCGGATCGTGCGCTTGTACCGCACGGCCGATGGGTTTCGGCTCGATCTAGACGGGCGCAGCGTCGCCGCGCGCGCGATGGGAGACGGCGTCGACATGACAGCGATCGAACTCGACGGCGTGCGTATCACCGCGAGCGTCGCGCGCGCCGGCCGGGAGCTCACCATCATGCTTGCCGACGAGACGCACCGTCTCGTCGAACGGGATCCGCTGCTGCCGGCGATATCCGAGGACGCGGCGGGGGGACGGCTGACGGCGCCGATGCCGGGCAAGGTTCTCGCCGTGTACGCCGCGCCCGGCGATGGCGTCAGCCGCGGGCAGTTGCTGATGGTACTCGAAGCGATGAAGATGGAGCACGCGATCACGGCGCCGGCGGACGGCGTCGTCGCCGCGGTCCATTATGCAGTCGGCGATCTGGTCGAGGAGGGAGCGCTGCTCCTCGACTTTGCCGACGCCCCGGACCCAGCGCAAGGATGAGAGATCGATGCGCCTGCCCAAGGATGTCCGGATGGTCGAGGTCGGGCCGCGCGACGGGTTGCAGAATGAGGCAGGCTCCGTCCCGACCGCGGTCAAGGTCGCGCTGATTGACCGGCTCGCCGAGGCGGGTCTGCGTACCATCGAAGTGGGGAGCTTCGTTTCGCCCAAATGGGTGCCGCAGATGGCCGACACGGCCGCCGTGATGGCGGGCATCACGCGGCGGTCGGGCGTGCGCTATCCGGTGCTGGTGCCGAACATGACGGGCTATGCGGCGGCGCGTGCGGCGGGTGCTGACGAGGTCGCGATCTTTGCCGCGGCTTCGGAGAGCTTTTCGCGGCGCAACATCAATTGCTCGATCGCGGAAAGCCTCGAGCGCTTCGCGCCGGTGGCTGCGGCGGCGCTGCGCGACGGTATCAGGTTGCGCGGGTATGTCTCCTGTGCGATCGACTGTCCCTACGAGGGCGCGGTGCTGCCGGCTGCAGTGGCCGAGGTTGCGGCGCGGCTCGTCGCCCTGGGCTGTTATGAGGTGTCGCTCGGCGACACGATCGGTACCGGCACGGCGGCGCGGGTCGAAGCGATGCTCGAGGCCGCGTCCGCGCGCGTGCCGGTGGAGCGTCTTGCCGTGCATTTCCACGACACCTATGGCCAAGCCGTTGCCAATATCCTGGTTGCGCTCGAGCACGGCGTTGCCGTCGTCGACAGCGCCGTCGCCGGGCTGGGCGGCTGCCCTTTTGCCCCCGGCGCGGCGGGAAACGTCGCCAGTGAGGACGTGCTCTATCTTCTCGACGGGCTCGGCATCCGCAGCGGAGTCGATCTTGCCGCACTCGCCGCGGCCGGACGGTTCATCGCGGCGGCGCTTGGCCGTACACCGGCATCGAAGGTGGCGCGCGCGCTTGCCGCCAAGGCGGCCTGATCCATGCCGCTTCACCTGCTCAAGCTTGCCGTCGGCGTGGGCGATCTCGCGTCGTTGCGCCGGCTGCAGCGCGAGCGAGCGCGGGAGCGCGGCTTCTACTGCTTCTACACGCGCAACATGCCGCGCCGGGAGGCAGAGGTGCTGGACGGCGGCTCGGTCTACTGGGTCATCAAGGGCTTTATCGAGGCGCGCCAGCGCATTCGGGCCTTCGTGCCGATCGTCAATCGCCACGGCCGACCGGCGGTGCTGGTCAAGCTCGCGGCGACGCTGGTGCTGACGCAGTCGCGGCCGCACCGCGCGTTTCAAGGCTGGCGCTATCTCGAACCCGACGAGGCGCCGTCCGATCGGCCGAAGGGAACGTCTGGCAAGGAGATGCCGGCCGCGATGGCGCGGGAGTTGCGCGAGTTGGGCCTGCTGTAGGTGTCCGCATCGGCGAGGCGCTGGACAAGTTGGCCTGCAGTCTTATATGCTGCGTTTGGCCGTTCCAAGAGCGGTCTCCGTACATGCCGTGAAAGGTCGCGCTTCCTCTGGCGGTGCGTCCAGGGGCTAGGCCGGCGATACCGATGGCTGACCCTTTGGAATGGTGTTGACGTTGTGATCTGGCGCGCATATAAGCGCGGGCTTTGTTTTGGTCTTTGACATTGTTGAGAGGGAGAAGGGATGCGCGGGCGGCGGCGCTTTGGTGCCGTTTGTCCTGTGCATTATAGGAAGTCAATTCCGATGATGCGTAGTTCGTGCGGTGCCG
>DATKQE010000013.1:0-112565 GCA_035532935.1 Allostellaceae bacterium | reverse complement strand
CGCCGCCGATGATGCCGGTGACCATCAGGACCTGCAGCCAGGATTCGGTTGCGTAAAGCGCGGTCATGGCCGGGGCTGCCTCATTTCAATGCCGTCCGCCTTCGAGATAAGCGGCGCGCACCTCCGGCCGCTGCAGCAATTCGCGGCCCGGGCCGGACATGGTGATCAGCCCATTCACCATGACGTAGCCGCGATGGGCGAGCTTGAGCGCATGGAAGGCGTTCTGCTCGACCAGGAACACGGTCAGCTTCTCGCGCTCATTGAGGGCGCGGATGGCGTCGAATATCTGCTTGGCCAAGAGCGGCGCGAGGCCGAGCGAGGGCTCGTCGAGAAGCAAGAGACGCGGCCGGCTCATCAGCGCGCGACCGATCGCCAGCATCTGCTGCTCGCCGCCGGACAGCGTGCCGCCGCGCTGATGCACGCGCTCCTTCAGGCGCGGGAACAATTCGAACACGCGCGCGAGGTCGTCCGCGAAGTAGCGCTCGTCGGTGACGGTCGCGCCCATCTGCAGGTTCTCCATCACCGTCATGCGGCCGAAGATGCGGCGGCCTTCCGGCGCTTGCGCGATGTGCATGCGGGCGATTTCATGGGCGGGCAGGCCGGTGATGTCGCGGCCGTCGTAGAAGACGCGGCCCTCGCGCGGGCGCGGGTTGCCGAAGATGGTCATCATCAGCGTCGACTTGCCGGCGCCGTTGGCGCCGATCATGGCGACGATTTCGCCGGGATTGATGTCGAGATCGACGCCCTTCAGCGCGATGATGTTGCCGTAATAGGTCTTCACGCCGCGCACCGACAGCAGCGGCGTGGCGGTGCCGGTGGCTTCGAGCGCGCTCATAGGCCGGCCTCCGCGTGGGCGTCTTCGATCTCCTCGTCGTGGACGCCGAGATAGGCGGCGATGACCTTGGGATCGTCGCGCACGGCTTGCGGCGCGCCGTCGGCGATCTTGACGCCGTAGTCGAGCACCACGATGTGGTCGGAAATCTCCATCACCACAGACATGTCGTGCTCGATCAGCAGAATCGAGGCGGCGTGCTCGGCGCGGATGAACAGCAGCAATTCGTTGAGCTCGGCGCTTTCGCGCGCGTTCAGGCCGGCCGCCGGCTCGTCGAGGCAGAGCAGCACCGGATCGGCGCACATGGCACGCGCGACCTCGAGCCGGCGCTGGGCGCCGTAGGGCAGCGAGCCAGCCGGATTGTCGGCGCGGTCGACGAGGCCGATGCGGTCGAGCCAATAGCGCGCCTTGTCCTTGGCGGCCCGCTCGGCCGCGGTAAAGGTCGAGACGCCGAACATGCCGAGCACGGTCAGGCCGGAGGCACGCATCAGCCGATTGTGCTGCGCGACCATCAGGTTTTCCAGCGCGGTCATGCCTTGGAACAGGCGGATGTTCTGGAAGGTGCGGGCGACGCGCGCGAGCTTGTTGATGCGGAAGTCGTAGAGGCGCTCGAGCAGATAGACGCTGCCGTCGCGGTGGGTGAGCGCCAGCATGCCGACCGTCGGTTTGTAGAAGCCGGTGATGCAGTTGAACACGGTGGTCTTGCCGGCGCCGTTCGGGCCGATCAGCGCCGTGATGTCGCCGCGCTTGGCGTCGAACGAGACGTCGTCGACCGCGACCAGACCGCCGAAGCGCATGGTCAGGTGGCGCACGGAGAGGATGGTGCCGGCGGCCGCGTCAGTCATCGCGTGCGCGCCTCCACGACCAGGTCTTGGCGCGGGCCTCGCGGACATATTCGGCGCCGACGTCCTGGTCGTGGCGCAGGAAGACCGACGGCGTGCGGGTCGCCACCAGCCCGCGCGGGCGCCAGATCATGATCAGCACCATGGCCAGGCCGAACACCAGCATGCGGAACTGGGCGAACTCGCGGAAGAACTCGAAGCCGCCGAGCATCACGGTCGCCGCCACCACGACGCCCAGCTGCGAGCCCATGCCGCCGAGCACCACGATCGCCAGCACCAGGGCGGATTCGGAGAAGGTGAAGCTCTCCGGCGAGATGAAGCCCTGCCGGGTGGCGAAGAACGAACCGGCGAAGCCAGCGAACATCGCGCCCATGGCGAAAGCGGTGAGCTTGGTGTTGGTGGTGTTGATGCCGAGCGAGCGGCAGGCGATCTCGTCCTCGCGCAGCGCCTCCCAGGCGCGTCCGATCGGCAGCCGCCGCAGGCGCAATGTGAACGCGTTCGTGACGAGCGCGAGGAACAGGATCACGAAATAAAGAAAGACGATGCTTTGCTGCGGGCTGAACGGGATGTGGAAGAACTGATGGAAGGTGACGCCGCCGTCGCGCGCGCGTGGCAGCAGCGGCAGGCCGAAAAAGCTCGGCTTCGGAATCCCGAGAAGGCCATTGGGTCCGCCCGTCACCCGCGACCAGTTGAGCAGGATGATGCGGATCATCTCGCCGAAGCCGAGCGTGACAATGGCAAGATAGTCGCCGCGCAAGCGCAGCACCGGAAATCCCAGCACCACGCCGAACGCGGCCGCCAGCACGCCCGACACCGGCAACGCCTCCCAGAACGACAACCCGAACCAGCGCGCGAATAGTGCGAAGGAATAGGCGCCGACGGCATAGAACGCGACATAGCCGAGGTCGAGCAGCCCGGCGAGCCCGACCACCACGTTGAGGCCCCAGCCGAGCATGATGTAGATCAGCACGGTAGTCGCGAGATCGACGAGATAGCGCGAGGCGAACGGCAGGAACGGCAGCGCCACGGCAAAGACGACGAGAAGCAAGCCGGCGAGCGCGCGGGCGTGTTTGGGCGGCGACCCCAGCCGCGCAGGACTGTCCGCCGGTCCCACTTTCGCCCAATGGAGCCGCGCCGCCCCCGAGACCGCCAGCGCCAGCCGCACCACGAACACCCCGCCCGTCCCGATCCAGACCCAGCCGAACCGAGTCGCGATCCCGGTGCCGGTGCGGCCGAAATCGACGGTCTCGAAGCCGACCAACGGCACCGCCAGCACGAACGCGACCGCCGCCGCCATCGCCGCATCGCGCAGGGCCGCGCGCACACGCGCCGCCGCCATCAAACTTTTTCCACCTCCGGCCGGCCGAGCAGGCCGCTCGGCCGGAAGATGAGCACCAGCACCAGCACGGCGAAAACCGCGACGTCCTTGTAATCGGACGAGAAATATCCCGACCAGAACGCCTCGATGAGACCGATCAGCAGCCCGCCCAGCATCGCCCCCGGAAGCGAGCCGATGCCGCCCAGCACCGCCGCGGTGAACGCCTTCATTCCGGCGAGGAAGCCGATGAAGAAATCGATCACGCCGTAATAGAGCGTCACCATCATCCCGGCCACGGCGGCCAGCGACGCGCCGATCACGAAGGTCCACGAGATCGTGCGGTCGACATCGATCCCCAACAGCGCCGCCATGGTCATGTCCTGCTCGCAGGCGCGCTGCGCCCGCCCCAGCGGCGTCGCCGCGATCACCATGCTGAACCCGGCCATCAGCCCGATGGTAAGGACGATGATGATGACCTGGAGATAGCTCATCTGGACGACGAAGCCGCCCTGCTCGAACAGGCGGAAGCCGCCGTTGATGACCGGCGGCAGCGACTTCACCCGTGCCCCTTGGAGAATCTGCACGTAGTTCTGCAGGAAGATCGACATGCCGATCGCCGAAATGAGCGGCGCCAACCGGAACGATCCCCGCAGCGGGCGATAGGCCAGGCGCTCGACCGTCCAACCATAGACGGCGGTGAAGGCCATCGCGGCGAGCAGCACCAGCAGCAGCGCCAGCGGCACATAGCTCACGCCGACGATGCCAAGCAGCAGATAGGCGATGAGCGACACGAAGGCGCCGATCATGTAAAGCTCGCCATGGGCGAAATTGATCATGCCGATGATGCCGTACACCATCGTGTAACCAATCGCGATGAGGCCGTAGACCGCCCCGAGCGTCAGACCGTTGATGAGTTGCTGCACGAAATAGGCCATCGGCGGCAACGTTAAGCGTCGCCGCCGAGCCTCGCAAGGCGAAGGCGGTGCCGGTCATGCCGCCGTGTCGCATCTGGATCACGATCACGCGTCCTTCGACGGTTCGCTCCGCTCGCGCTCGGGATGGGGAATTTCCTTAATGCCTTCAAAGATGTACCTCATGCTGAGGAGCGCGCGAAGGGCATGTCTCGAAGTATGCAGGATGTTGATGCGGCGGCAAACGGCGAGGCTGCGTCAGAATGCAGCGACAGCACGTCACAGTGGCGGTGCGGCGGCCGCACGCGTCCCGCTCCCCGACTCGTGATGGGATTTGATGGCCGCGTTTCGTTTCCTGGGCTATGACAGGCGGCATGTTTCCCTGGCAAGATTACGGCGGTCGGTTCTCGCCATTGCGGACGACGGTGTTCGCCCTTCTGTTCATGCCGGCCCTCTGGGTTTTATACCTCTTTGCCACGAACGATCTTGGCTCCCGGCCCCTAACCGAGGCGATCCACGATTTCGGGCTGTGGACGATTCGGTTCATTTTCCTGGCCCTGGTGATCTCGCCGGCGCGCCGCCTGCTCAATTGGCCGCAGCTCATCGAGGTGCGCCGCATGCTCGGCGTGACGGCGGCCGCCTATGTGCTGGTTCATTTCTGCCTCTACGTCGCCGACGAGTCGTTCAATCTCGCGACGGTGGCATCGGAGATCGTGCGGCGCATCTACCTGACGATCGGTTTCGTCACGCTCTGCGGCCTCGCCGTGCTGGCCGCGACCTCGACCGACGGCATGGTCAAGCGCATGGGCGGGCGGAACTGGCAGCGCCTGCACCGCATCGTCTATGCCATCGGCGTGCTCGCCATCATCCATTTCTTCATGCAGTCGAAGCTCGACGAGTGGGAGCCGATCTGGATGGCCGGTTTCTATGTCTGGCTGATGGGTTGGCGCGGGCTCGACTGGTTGGCGCCGCGCGGCCGGACCGCGCCGCTGTGGCAGGTGGTGGTGCTCGGCCTCGTCGCCGCGGCCGCCACCGGCATCGGCGAGGCCGGGTATTACGCCCTTTTCATGCACGCTCCGTTCCAGCGCGTGCTCGCGGCGAATTTCTCCTTGGCCATTGGCGTCCGCCCGTCCTGGATCGTGCTCGCCGCCGCTTGCGTGATGACGCTGGCCGGGACGGCGCGACGGCGGCGGCGCGTCAGCGGCCCGCGCGCCCCTTCGCCAGAACGTAGTCGAGCTTCTGCCGCGCGAGGCGCCTGAGCGCGGCCTGGCCCGAGGCCGGATCGCCGACGATGCTCGCCTCGATGCCGGTCGCGGTATCGACCGCAGTGACCTTCACTGCGGCGCCCCGGCGGATGAATTCGAAGATGATCTCGCGCTCCTCGCCCATGCCGCTAAAATAGCGCCATTGGCCCACCGCCGCCATTCCGCGAGGAGCACCGCATGACCACCCCCGCCGCCCGCCGCGACAGCGGGAAGACCGATCGCCCGGTTTTCAATTGGCAGGACCCGCTGCGCCTCGACGACGAACTGCACGAGGACGAGCGCATGGCGCGCGACAGCGCCCGCGAGTTCGCGCAGGAGAAGCTGCTGCCGCGCGTCCGCGCCGCCTTCCGCGAGGAGCGCGTCGACCGTGACCTCCTGCCCGAGCTGGGCGCCCTTGGCCTGCTCGGCGCCACGATCGAGAGCTATGGCTGCGCCGGCGCGAGCTATGTGTCTTACGGTCTCGTCGCGCGGGAGCTGGAGCGGGTCGATAGCGGCTACCGCTCGGCGCTGTCGGTGCAGTCGTCGCTGGTGATGCATCCGATTCACGCCTTCGGCACCGAGGAGCAGCGGCAGAAATACCTGCCGGGTCTCGCGCGGGGCGAACTCGTCGGCTGCTTCGGCCTCACCGAGCCCGACCACGGTTCGGATGCGGGCGGGATGAAGAGCCGCGCGCGCAAGGTGGACGGCGGCTACGTCCTCAACGGCAGCAAGATGTGGATCAGCCATTCGCCGATCGCCGACGTCATGGTGGTATGGGCGAAGGACGAAGCGGGCGTGATCCGCGGCTTCCTGCTGGAGCGCGGGATGAAGGGGCTGTCGACGCCCAAGATCGAGGGCAAGTTCTCGCTGCGCACCTCGATCACCGGCGAGATCGTCATGGCCGACGTGTTCGCGCCGGACTCGAGCCTGCTGCCCAACGTGACCGGGCTGCGCGGCCCATTCTCCTGCCTCGACAATGCGCGTTACGGCATCGCCTGGGGTGCGCTCGGTGCCGCCGAGTTCTGCTGGCACGCGGCGCGCGACTACACGCTCGCGCGCACCGCCTTCGGCCGGCCGCTCGCCGCGAACCAACTCATCCAGAAGAAGCTGGCCGACATGCAGACCGAGATCACGCTCGGCCTCCATGCCTGCTTGCGTCTCGGCCGGCTCAAGGACGAAGGCCGCGCCACGCCCGAGATGGTGTCGCTCCTGAAGCGCAACTCGACCGGCAAGGCGCTCGAGATCGCCCGCACGGCGCGCGACATGCACGGCGGCAACGGGATCGTGGACGAATACCACGTCATCCGCCACCTGCTGAATCTCGAGACCGTGAACACCTATGAGGGCACGCACGACATCCATGCCCTGATCCTCGGTCGCGCCCAGACCGGCATCGCGGCGTTCTGACCGGCCAAATGCAAAGCGCCGGCCCCGCGACGGGCCGGCGCTTTGCGAGCGGGTTTGGCCGGTTCAGGCGGCCGGGGGGAACTGGGCCGCGCGGGCGCCGAGCTCGACGGCGTGGATCCAGAAGCGCTCGAGCCGGCGCAGCGTCTTGTGGGCCGCGACGAGTTCGTCGTTCTGCGCCACGCCCTGGATCATCGCGGCGACATGGCGCTCGTGCATCTTGCTGATCTTGTGGTGCAGCGCGAGGCCCTTGTCGGAAAGCCGCACGCGCACCGAGCGGCGGTCGTGCGGCGAGCGCTCCTGCACGATATAGGCGCTCTCCAGCATTTTTTTCACGTTGTACGAGACGTTGGAACCGAGATAGCAACCGCGCAGCGTCAGCTCGCCGACTGTCATCTCGGCTTCGCCGATATTGTACAGGATCATCGCCTGCACGTTGTTGATGTCGTGCACGCCCTGGGCGTCGAGTTCGAGCTTCACGACCTCGAGGAACTGGCGGTGGAGGCGCTCCACGAGCGCGATCACATCGAGGTAGGCGGTCTGCATGGATGCCTCGGCAATTGACGGACTTCGCCGCACTCTAGCCGCGACGACGTTAAGGCCCGCTTAACGCCGATCCCTGCAATGCGCCCGCAAGGAACGGAAAAATGACCGAGAAATCCTTGGCGCCGAGCCCGGCATTGGCGAGCATCTGGTAAAGCGCCGCTGCTCCGGCCCCGAGCGGCGTCGCGGCATTGGCCGCCTGGGCCGCTTCCTGGGCGAGCTTCAAGTCCTTGAGCATCATGGCGGCGGTGAAGCCGGCATCATAGTTCCGGTTCGACGGCGCCGCCGGCACCAGCCCCGGCACCGGGCAATAGCTCGTCATCGACCAGCACTGGCCTGAGGATTTGCTGCTGATGTCGAACAGCTTCCGGCGGTCGAGCCCGAGCCGATCCGCCAGCGCGAAAGCCTCGGCCACGGCAATCATCGACACGCCAAGGATCATGTTGTTGCAGATCTTGGCGGCCTGGCCGCTGCCGGCGGGGCCGGCATGAACGATCGTCCGGCCCATCGCCTCGAGCACCGGACGGGCGCGGGTGAACCCGGCGTCGCTGCCGCCGATCATGAACGTCAGGCTCGCTGCTGCGGCACCCGCGACGCCGCCCGAGACCGGCGCGTCGAGCATGTCGAAGCCGCGCCGCGCCGCCGCCGCCGCGACCGACCGGGCCGTCGCGACGTCGACGGTCGATGAATCGACGAGCAGCGCCGAAGCCGGCGCCGCCGCCAGCACGCCCCCCTCGCCTTCATAGACCGCACGCACCGCCGCGCCCGCCGGCAGCATGGTCAGCACGAGTTCGGCGCCGGCAACGGCGTCGGCGACGGCAGCGGCACGCGCGCCGCCTTGTTCCGCGAAGCCGTCGAGCGCCGCGGGCGTGAGGTCATAGCCGACGACCCGATGCCCCGCCTTCAGCAGGTTCGCCGCCATGGGCCGGCCCATATTGCCGAGCCCGATGAATCCGATGCGCATGCGGCCTCTCCTCGTGCCGTCGCGCCCGCCCTTGGCGCGGCGCGGGATCGCGCAGCATACCGGGAAGCGGTGGCCAGCGGAACCGGACCACGCCCGGCGTATGACGTGACGCGGCGGCGCATTGCGCGCTAGCATGATCGGAAAGGACAGGGAGGACGGCGATGCGGTCGTGGAAATCATCGGCAGCGATTCTTGTTGCAACAACGTGGCTCGTTCTCGTTGCGCTCGCTTCCAGCGCCAGCGCGGCCGATACCATCGTCGCCGGCTCGCTCGGCGGCCAGGCACCGCTCTGGCCGTTCTACGTCGCCATGCAAAAGGGAATCTTCGCCGACGAGGGCATCACGCTCGATCTCAATTTCGCGCCGAGCGGCGCCAGCGTGGTGCAGCAGCTCACCGCGGGATCGATCGAAGCCGTCGTCAGCGTCGGCTTGACCGAGCCGCTCGAGGCCATCGACAAGGGCGCGCCGATCGCCATCATCCGCATCATCGGCCGATCGGCGCCCTATGTGCTCATCGCCAAGCCGACGATCAAGTCGATCAAGGATCTCCGCGGCAAGACCATTTCGATCGGCCCGCTCCCCGACATCATCACGATCTATTTCGAGCGCATGATGGCCGCCAACGGCCTCAAGAAGGGCGATTACGACGTCATCAGCGCCGGGGTCGCGGCGGCCCGCTTTGCCGCGCTCAGGGCCGGTGCCGCCGATGCCGCCATGGTGCTGCCACCGCTCAACTTCCACGCCGCCGAGCAAGATTATCCGACGATCGGCCTCGCCGCCGACTACGTGAAGGACCTGCCCTTTACCGGGATGGTTGTCTACAAGACCTGGGCGGCGTCCCATCGTGCCCTGGTGCAGCGGCTGCTCGATGCCACCACCAAGTCGATCGCCTGGCTCGACGATCCGGCCCATCGCCAAGAGGCGATCGATCTCCTAGTCAAGTCCGCCCATGCGCGGCCCAAGGACGCGGCGGCGAGCTATGATTTCCTGCGCCGGATCGGCTATTTCGAGCCGACCGGCAAGGTCTCGCGCAAGCTTTTGGGGAACATGATCGCGGCGGACCAGAAGCGCGGCAATGTCGGCGCCGCGCTGACCGTGGACCGCGTCACCATGCCCGGCCTGACGCCGCTCACGGACTAACCGGATCGAAGCGCAGTTCGCGCGCGCCGATGGGCGCGAAATAGCCCGCCACCTCGGCATCGATCACGGCTTTGGGCGAGGCGTGCTGCCAGCACGGCTTGCGGTCCTTGTCGACGAGAAGGGCCCGAATGCCTTCGTAGAAATCGTGGCCTGCCAGGACGTGCTGCGTCAGCCGGTACTCGAGCGCCAGCGCCGCCTCGACATCGGCCGCGCCGAGGTGAAGCTGGCGAAAGGTGATCTTGAGGCTCAAGGGCGAGGCGCGCGCCATCGCCTCCCGCGCCTCCTGCGCCCAATCGCCCGGCTCGTGCGCGAGCGCGGCGGCGATGGCCTCGACGCTGTCGCCGGCGAAGCAGCGATCGATCGCTTCGCGCAGCGGCGGCAGCGCCGCCTCGCCCGGATCGCCGGCAAGCGCGGCGAGCGCCGCCTCGATCGCCGGCGCCTCCCGCATGCGCTCCAGCAGCACCGCGACCCGGTCGCGCGGCACGAAATGGGTGGCAAAGCCGCAATAGAGCGCATCGGCCGCGCCGATGCTGCGACCGGTGAGGGCGAGATAGAGGCCGATCCGGCCCGGGCAGCGGTTGAGGAACCGCGTCGCGCCGACGTCGGGGAAGAGCCCGATATGCACCTCCGGCATGGCGAACACCGTCCTCTCGGTGGCGACGCGATAGCTTCCGTTCACGGCAATGCCCGCGCCGCCGCCCATGGTGACGCCATCCATCAGCGCGACATAGGGCTTGGAGAAGCGGTGGACCCGGTATACGAGCGTGTATTCAGCGCGGAAGAAATCGGCCTCGACGCCGCGATTGCCGGGCGCGGCGCGCGCTTGGTAGATCGCCACGACATCGCCGCCGGCACAGAACGCCCGCTCGCCCGCGCCCCGCACCACGACCGCACGCAGCGCCGCGTCGCCGGCCCAGGCAGCAAGCGCCGCATCGAAACGTCCGCACATCGCGAACGACAAGGTGTTGAGCGCGCGCGGACGATTGAGTGTGACGATGCCGAGCCCGCCGTGCCGCTCGAGCAGGATCGCGTCGTCGTCACTCATGCGCCGAGCAGCCGCCGGGCGATGATCACCCGCATGATCTCATTGGTGCCTTCAAGGATCTGGTGCACGCGCAGGTCGCGGAGATAGCGCTCGATCGGATAGTCCTTGAGATAGCCATAGCCGCCGTGCAGTTGCAGCGCCTCGTTGGCGATGCGGAAGCCGGCATCGGTGGCAAAGCGCTTGGCCATGGCGCAATGGAGCGTGGCATCGGGATCGCCGCCATCGAGCGAGCGCGCCGCGCGATGCACCATGAGCCGGGCCGCCTCGAGCTCGGTCGCCATGTCCGCGAAACGGAATTGCAGGGCCTGGAATTCGGCGAGGCGCTTGCCGAACTGGTGCCGGTCCTGGAGATGACGCTGCGTCGCCTCGAGGCAGGCCCGCGCGCCGCCGAGCGAGCAGGCGGCGATATTGATGCGGCCGCCGTCGAGCCCCATCATCGCGATCTTGAACCCCTCGCCTTCGGCGCCGAGGCGGTTCGCCGCGGGCACGCGGCAATCCTCGAACATCACCATCGCCGTCGGCTGGCTGTTCCAGCCGAGCTTCCTCTCGCGGCGGCCGAAGGAAAGGCCGGGCGCATCCTTCTCGACGACGAAGCACGAGATACCCTTGGCGCCCGCCCCGCCGGTGCGCAGCATGACGACATAGATGTCGCTTGCGCCGGCGCCGGAAATAAAGGATTTGGCACCGGTGATGCGATAGTCGTCGCCATCGCGCACCGCGCGCGTGGACAGTGCGGCCGCATCGGAACCCGCGCCCGGCTCGGTCAGGCAATAGCTCGCGCAATGCGCCATCGTCATGAGATCGGGCAGGAAGCGCCCGCGCTGCGCCGCGTCGCCGAAGCGGTCGATCATCCACGCTGCCATGTTGTGGATGGTGAGATAGGCCGCAGTCGATACGCAGCCGCGCGCCAGTTCTTCGAACACGATGGCGGCATCGAGCCGGCTGAGGCCGCTGCCGCCCGCGTCCTCGCGGACGTAGATGCCAGCGAAGCCGAGTGCCGCCGCCTCGCGCAGCGTCGCGACCGGAAAGATCGCCTCCTCGTCCCAGCGCGCCGCATGGGGCAGTAGCGCGCGCTCGGCGAAGTGCCGCGCCGTCTCCTGAATGGCGCGCTGCTCGTCGGTAAGCGAAAAGTCCATGGCCCGATCATAGCACGGATCGGCGTTGCCCCGCTCCGGCCGGCTGCCTATCATCGGCCGCCCATCGCCGCCCGCACCGAGGCCGCCGCCCTTGTCCCGCTTTCCGTCCCAGCCGCTCGGCGCCTATCCCCGCATCCGCCTGCGCCGCAACCGCCGCGATGCGTGGTCGCGCCGGCTCGTGGCCGAGCATGTCCTCACCCCGGCCGATCTCATCTGGCCGGTGTTCGTCCATGACGAAGCGGCGGCACGCACGCCGATCGCGTCGATGCCGGGCGTGAACCGGCTGTCGATCGCGGCGCTCACGGACGCGGCGGGCGAAGCACAGTCCCTCGGCATCCCGCTCATCGCCGTCTTTCCCGCGACGCCGCCCGAGCGCAAGACGCCGGACGGCGAGGAGGCGGTCAATCCCGACAATCTCGTCTGCCGCGCCGTGCGGGCGGTGAAGAAGGTGCATCCCGCGCTCGGCGTCATGTGCGACGTGGCGCTCGATCCCTTCACCACGCATGGCCATGACGGGGTGGTGCGCGACGGCGAGGTCGCCAATGACGAGACGGTCGCGATCCTGTGCCGCCAGGCGGTCGTCCAGGCCGAGGCCGGTGCCGACGTGATCGCGCCATCCGACATGATGGACGGGCGCGTCGGTGCCATCCGCGACGCGCTCGACGGCGCCGGCTTCGAGCGCGTGCGCATCATGTCCTATGCGGCGAAATACGCCTCGGGCTTCTATGGTCCGTTCCGTGACGCGATCGGGTCGAAATCCTCGCTCGGCAAGGCCGACAAGCGCACCTATCAGATGGATCCCGCCAACGGCGACGAGGCGCTGCGCGAAGTGGCGCTCGACCTCGCCGAGGGGGCGGACATGGTGATGGTGAAGCCCGGGCTGCCCTATCTCGACATCGTCCGGCGCGTCAAGGAACGGTTCCTGGTTCCGACCTATGTCTATCAGGTGAGCGGCGAATACGCGATGCTCCAGGGCGCGATCGAGCGCGGCTGGCTCGACGAGTCGGTGGTGATGGAAACGCTGCTCGGGTTCAAGCGTGCCGGCGCCGACGGCATCCTCACCTATGCCGCTCTATGGGCGGCAAAGCGGCTCAGCGCCGGCTGAGCGCCGCCACGAGGAACCGGGCGATGGCGGCGTCGTGCCATGACGTGGGCGGGTCGCTGCCCTGGAAGCCGATATGCCCGCCCTGCTTCGGCAACAGCGGCACGAGATGGGGATTGCCGCTCCAGTCGACCGCGCGATAAGGATCGGACGGGACCCAGGGATCGTCGAGCGCATGGATGACGAGCGTCGGCACCGCAATCGTGCCGAGAAAATTTTGCGCGGCGTTGCGCGCGTAATAATCGTCGGCGCCGGCGAAGCCATTGTGCGGCGCAGTAAATAATTCGTCGAACTCCCGGATGCTGCGCACGCGGCCAAGGACGCGGCGCTCCTCGGGCGAAAGCACTGCGGCGGGCGCCGCCGCCTCGCGGCGAATGTCGCGCATGAGATAGGCCTGATAGGGTGCGTTGCGCCGGCGCTGCATGTGCCGTGACGTCGCGGCGAGGTCGATCGGCGCCGATACCGAGACCGCCGCGCGCACACGCGCCGCCGCGCCGCGCTCGCCCAAGAACTTGAGCAGCATGTTGCCGCCGAGCGAGAAGCCGATCGCGACGATCCCCTGGGACGCGAGCGGCTCTGGCAGCGCCGCCAGCGCCATCGCAAAATCGTCGCTCCTTCCACCATGATATTGCAGCCGGCAGAACGGTCGCGACGGCCCTGCCCCGCGCAGGTTGAGGCGCAGCACCGGATAGCCGTGCGCGCAGAAATGCACGGCGCTGCGGCGCATATAGGCGCTCAGTTCGTCGCCGCCGAGGCCATGGATGAGCACGACCAAGGGAAGCGGCGGCGCGCCGGGTGCCGGGCGGTTGAGCGTCGCCGCAAGGCGGTCACCGCTGCCGTCGTCCAGCGGCAAGATCAGGCGTTCGGCCGAATAGCCGTGCAGCCTCGCGCGCGGGCGGAGATAGTTGCTGAGGCTCTGCAGATCGCCGCCCCACCATGGCGCGCGCGGCGCGAACGGCGCGAACGACAATCCTTCGAGCGCGGCCGGCGGGATCAGCCGAGCCTGCTCCATCTCAGCGCCGGCCTGCCATTCCGCCGCTGGCGGCGGGTCGGTCCATCGAAAGCGACATCACGCGAGCAGGAAATCTCGCACCAGGGCGATCTGGTCCGCCGCCATCAGCGCCGGCGCATGGCCGATCCCCGGCAACTCGACGAGGCGCGCGCGCGGTCCCCGCGTGGTCATCGCGACCGCGTCCTCGTGCCGCAGAATGTCGGAATCCGCGCCGCGCAGGACCAGCGTCGGCACCCGGATCGCGTCCCATTGCGCCCAGAGATCGATGTCCGTCGCTTCGCCCGCCCGCAAAGCGTCGCCGATGCGCGGGTCATAGGCCCAGCCGAGCCGCCCGTCGGGCAGATTTCGCGCGCTGAAGCGGGCGAGATGAGCCCATTGCTCGTCGGAAAGCGGGCCGAATGGCGCGGCGACCCGGCGCAGCGCCGCCTCAAGCGCCGACAGATCGGCAAAGCTCGGGTCGTGCCCGACATAGGTCGAAAGCCGCCGCAGCCCCGCGGCGGCGATGACCGCGCCGATGTCGTTGAGCACGATGCGGCGGATCGGCGATCCCGGCAGCGCCGCCAGCAACATGCCGATGATGCCGCCCATCGAGGTTCCGATCCAATCGACCTCGCTCATGCCGAGCCGCGCCAGCAGCGCGGCGACGGCGCCGAGATAGGTGGGATAGGCATAGTCCTCGCCATGGGGCAGGAAATCGCTCCGTCCCCGCCCGGGCATGTCGGGGCAGACGATCCGGGCCTCGGGCGCGAGCGAAGCGGCGAGGGCATCGAAGTCGCGGCCGTTGCGGGTGAGGCCATGGACGCAGACGATGGTGCGCCCCTCCGCCTTGCCCCATTCGGCATAGGCCATCCGATAGAAGCCGTGCGGCCCCAGACAGAGAAGCGAGCGCTCGATCATCGCGGCACCATCCCGCAACCGTGCCGGCGGCGCAAGCGATTGCCGCCGGACCGGGGAGGCGGTATGAGGGCGCGTTCCGTGCTGTGGTGAAAGGCATCGCGATGGCCGCCAATGGCCCGCTTGCGGGCATTCTCGTGCTCGATCTGTCGCGTATCCTCGCCGGGCCCTATTGCACCATGCTGATGGCCGAGATGGGCGCGCGGGTGATCAAGGTCGAGCCGCCGGGCAAGGGCGACGACGCCCGCGAATACGGCCCCTTCCGCGCCGGCAAGTCGACCTATTTCGCCTCGGTCAACCGCGGCAAGCAGTCGATCGCGCTCGATCTCAAGGCCGATTCCGACCGTGCGATCTTCGCGCGGCTTCTCGCCAAGGCCGACGTCCTGGTCGAAAATTTCCGGCCCGGCACGATGGAGAAGCTCGGCTATGGCTGGGAAACGCTGCATCCCCGCTATCCGCGCCTCGTCTATGCCGCCGCCTCGGGCTTCGGCCATACCGGGCCCTATTCGAGCCACCCCGCCTACGACATGGTGGTTCAGGGCCTGGGCGGGATCATGAGCATCACCGGCTATCCCGGCCAGCCGCCGGCGCGCGTCGGCACGTCGATCGGCGATATCGGCGCCGGGCTCTATACCGCGATCGCGGTCAATGCCGCGCTGCTGCATCGCGAGCGCAGCGGCGAGGCGACCAAGATCGATATCGGCATGCTCGACTGCCAGATCGCGCTCCTCGAAAACGCGGTGATGCGCTACACCGTGCTGGGCGAGATTCCGGGTCCGCTCGGGGCGCGTCATCCCACCATCACGCCGTTCCAGGCGCTGGCGACCGGCGATGGCAACATCATCATCGCCGCCGGCAATGACGGGCTCTTCCAGAAGCTCTGCGCCGCGCTCGGCCGCAAGGATCTGGCCGAGAGCCCGCTTTACCGCAGCAACGATCTCCGGATGCAGAACCAGCCGCGGCTCCAGGGCGAGCTCGAGCGCACGCTCAAGGAGCGCCCGACCGCGCAATGGATCTCGGTGCTCGAGGCGGCCGGCATTCCTTGCGGCCCGATCAACAACGTCGCCCAGGCGCTGGCGCATCCGCAAGTGGCCGCGCGCAACATGCTGATCACGGTCGAGGACAAGGACGCAGGCACCCTGCGGCTGGCCGGCAATCCACTCAAATTCTCGGCATTTCCCGACCCGGCCACGCGCGATCCGGCCCCCGATCTCGACGGCGACCGCGCGGCCATCCTCAAGGAGCTGGGCTAGGCACCCGGCCGGGTTGGCTCCCACCGAATTTCGCCGGCCGGCTTAATCAAGCGTTACCGGTTCGCCGCTACCTTGGCGGGAATGCTCAATCCTGTTTTTACCTGCCTCATCCAGCAGCACGATCTGCGCCTGGTAGTCCTCGCCGGCGTCGTCTGCCTGTTCGCATGCTTCACCACGACGAGCCTCTTCGGACGGGCAGAAAACGCCCAAGAGGGAAGACAGATCGCCTGGCTGGCGGCATCCGCCGTCGTCTTCGGCTGCGGCGTATGGACCACTCATTTCATTGCCGAGCTTGCCTACCGCCCGGGGATACCGGTCGGCTACGACCTCGGCCTGACTGCGCTCTCGGCCGTGATCGCCGTGCTAATGAGCGGACTGGGCGTGACCGTCGCGCTGCGCGCGCGCCGAGCCGCGTTCGGCGGTGCCCTGGTCGGCGGGGCGGTCGGCGCCATGCATTATGTCGGCGTGGCCGCGATGCGCTTTCCCGGCAATCTTAGTTGGAACGCCGGCTATGTCGTTGCGTCGCTCGCGATCGGCGTCGGGCTGTCCGCCTTGGCGTTTTGGGTTCGGGCGCGGACGCCGAGCCTGACCGTGCGCTCGGCCGCCGCCTTGCTCCTGGTACTGGCGATCGTCGGGCTCCACTTCGTCGGCATGACCGCCCTTTCCGTCGTCTATGATCCGACGGTGGCGATCCCGAGCGCGGCCATCGCGCCCCAGTATCTCGCCGTCGCGGTGGCCGGCGTCACCGCCGCGATCATCACCATCGGCCTCGCCGGGTCGATCGCCGACGAGAGATTGACGCGTCAGGCCATCGATGAAGCCGCGCGCTTGCACGAGAAGATCGACGCGCGCACGGCCGAGCTGCGCCAGGCGCAGGCGGATCTGCTATGCAGCGAGCGGCTTTCCACCATCGGCCAGCTCACCGCGTCGATCGCGCACGAGCTGCGCAACCCGCTGAGCGCGATTCGCAATTCGCTCTTCACGATCCGGGAGATGGCACAGGCCCACGGTACCGATTTCGAACGCCCGCTCGGCCGCGCCGAGCGCAGCATAATGCGCTGCGCGCGCATCATCGACGATCTGGTTGACTATACGCATTCGCGCGAGTTGCACTGCGCCGGCATGATCGCGGACGACTGGCTCGAGACCGCGCTCGCCGAACAGAAGCTGCCGCCGAACGTGGAGCTGCGGCGCGACTTTTGGAGCAGGAGCTCGCGGGTCTATTGGGATGCGGTGCGGATGCGGCAGGTCCTCACCAGCCTCGTCGAAAACGCCGCGCACGCGGTGAGCGAGCGCGAGGGTGAGCACCGCATCGCCATCGGAACACGGGTGTCGGGCGAACTGTTCGAACTCAACGGCACCGGCATTCCGCCCGAGATCCTGGGGCGGGTCTTCGAACCGCTCTTCACCACCAAGAGCTTCGGCACCGGTCTCGGCCTTCCGTTGGTGAAGCAGATCGTCGAGCAGCACGGCGGACGGATCGACATCGAAAGCGCTGTCGGCCGGGGCACGACCGTCATCGTCCGCATGCCCTGCCTCGCCGCCGAGCGCAGCGCCGCTTAGGTCCGACATCGACGCACCCCGCACGCACGGCGCCGCATCCGGTTGGAACTTCCTTACGCGCGGGCGATGCGGTAAAGCTGCGGCTCTGACATCGCGGCCAGGGAGGCACTCCATGCCGGGCAATCGCCTCGAGCCGGTGCTCGATCCGCGCGCGTTGGCGCGCGAGCTTTCCAACAAGATGCTGATCGACGGCGCCATGGTGCCCGCGGTGACGGGACGGACCTTCGCCATCCTCAATCCGGCGACGCAGGAGCACGTCGCGGACGCGGCCGAGGGGACGGCGCCCGATGTCGACATGGCCGTCGCCGCGGCGGCCAAGGCGCAGAAGGGTTGGGCCAAGCTCGCGGCGCGCGAGCGCGGCCGGCTCGTCTATGAATGCGGCCGACTGCTCAACGACCATGTCGAGGAACTGGCGCGCCTCATCACGCTCGAGACCGGCAAGGCGATCCGGACCGAGAGCCGGGTCGAGGCGGGCGTGTTCGCCGACGTGCTGATCTTCTATGGCGGGCTCGGCTCCGAGCTCAAGGGCGAGAGCGTCCCGTTCCGGCCCGGCTCGATCACCATCACCCAGCGCGAGCCGGTGGGCGTGGTCGGCGCCATCATTCCGTGGAACGTGCCGCTGCTGCTGATGGCGCTCAAGATCGCGCCTGCGATGGTGGCCGGCAACGCGGTGGTGGTGAAGTCGGCCGAGGAGGCGCCGCTCGCCGTGCTGCGCGCCTGCCAGGTGATGAACCAGGTGCTGCCACCGGGCGTGCTCAACATCCTCTCAGGCGACGGGCCTGGCTGCGGCGCGCCGCTCGTCGCGCACAAGGGCGTCGGCAAGGTCACCTTCACCGGCTCGGTCGAGACCGGCAAGATGGTCTATCGCAGCGCCGCGGAGAAGCTCATCCCGGTGACGCTCGAACTGGGGGGCAAGAGCCCGATGATCGTCATGGGCGACGCCGATCTCGACAAGGCGATCGACGGCGCGGTGATCGGCATGCGCTTCACCCGCCAGGGGCAGAGCTGCACCGCGGCGAGCCGCATCTTCGTCGAGGACGGTATCCACGATGCCTTCGTCGCCCGGCTCAAGGCCAAGGTGGACGCGATGAAGATGGGCGACCCGCTGGACGAGGCGACCGATATCGGCACCATCATCTCGCGCCAGCAATACGACAAGGTGCAATCCTATATCCGGCTCGGTGAAGCGGCGCCGGGCGCGCGGACCCTGCGCTGCTCGGCTATGCCGTCCGACCGCCGGCTCGAGGCCGGGTATTTCGTGCAGCCGGTAATCTTCACCGGGATCGCCAACGACCATCGCCTCGCGCGGGAGGAGATTTTCGGTCCGGTGACCTGCGTCATCGCCTTCAAGGATTATGAGGACGCGATCGCGCAGGCGAACGACACCGAATACGGGCTTGCGGCGACGATCTGGACGCGCGACCTCAAGACCGCGCTCGACGCGACGCAGCGGCTCGAGGCGGGCCTCGTCCAGGTCAACCAGAACATGGTGGTTCAGGCCAACATGTCCTATGGCGGCATCAAGCAGTCCGGCCTCGGCAAGGAGGCGTCGCTCGAGGCGATGCTCGAGCACTTCACCCAGAAGAAGACCATCATCGTCAATCTCGGCTGATCGTGCTGCGCCGCATCGTCGCTGGAATTCTGCTGCTGTGCGTGCTGGCAGCGGGCGCCGGCTACGCGTTCCTGCGCTCGTCGCTGCCGCAGACGGACGGCGTTCTGGCGCTGCCGGGGCTGACGGCCGACGTTCGCATCACCCGCGACGCCTACGGCATTCCGACAATTCACGCGGCGAACGAGCACGATGCCGATTTCGCGCTGGGATTTTTGCACGCGCAAGACCGGCTCTTCGCCATGGACATGATGCGGCGCTATGGCGCGGGGCGGCTTTCCGAGGTGTTCGGCCGGCATACGCTCGCCCTCGACCGCACCATGCGCACGCTCGGCCTCTATCGCGCGGCCGAGGCGCAATACCGGTTCCTGTCGCCGCCGGTGCGCGCCGCGCTCGACGCCTATGCCGCCGGCGTCAACGCCTTTCTCGCGACGCGGCGGGGTGCGCTGCCGCCCGAATATTATCTCCTCGGCATCACGCCAGCGCCGTGGCGGCCCGCGGACTCGCTGGTCTGGGGCAAGATCATGGACCTGCAGCTCACCGGCAATTACCGCTGGGAGCTGTTGCGAGCGCGGCTATTGCGGCAAGTATCGCCCGCAGCGCTGGCGGTGCTGTTTCCGACCTACCCCACCGTCGCGCCAGCCGCATCCGGCAATATTCGCGCGCTCTATCGGCGACTGCCGCTCGACCGGCTCTATGCGCTGCTGCCACCGGGCACGGGGCCGCAGGCCGCGTCCAACAACTGGGTGCTCGACGGCGCACATTCGCAATCGGGCAAGCCGCTCCTTGCCAACGATCCGCATCTCGATTTTTCGGCACCAGGGGTGTGGTACCTGGCACGGATCGTGACACCCACGACGAAGCTCGCCGGGGTCACGGCGCCAGGCACGCCGTTCATGATCATCGGCCACAATGCGCGCATCGCCTGGGGCTACACCACCACCGGCGGCGACGTCGAAGACCTTTTCATCGAGAAGCCCGATCCTGCCGACCCGAGCCGCTATCTCGCCCCGGGCGGCCCGCGTCCCTTCATCACGCGAACCGAGCGGATCGGCATTCACGACGCTGCGCCCGTCACGATCACGGTGCGCGCGACGCGGCATGGCCCCATCATCTCCGATCTGGCCGATGGCAAGAGCGGCGAGATGCTGGCGCTACAGACGACCTGGCTCGGCGCCGACGATCGCACGCCGCAGGCGCTGTGGGAAATGAGCCATGCTGGCGACTGGATGAGCTTCCGCGCGGCTCTGAAAGACTGGGTCGCGCCGCAGCAGAACATCGTCTACGCCGATGTCGACGGGCATATCGGCTTTGCCGCGCCGGCACGGATTCCGATCCGCGCCTCGGGCGACGGCTCGCTGCCGGAGCCGGGCTGGACCGGAAAATACGACTGGATCGGCACGGTCCCGTTCGACGCCTTGCCGAGCGCCTATGATCCGCCGTCGGGCCGCATCGTGACCGCCAACAACAAGATCGTGCCCGACGACTATCCCTATCTGATCACGCGCGACTGGGAACCGCCCTACCGCGCCGAGCGCATCAACCAGCTGCTCGATGCCGTGCCGCGCCAGTCTCCCGCGGCGAGCGCGGCGATCCAGGCCGACGATCTCTCGCTGCCGGCGCAGCGCCTGCTGCCGCTGATGCTGCGGATCGTGCCGAGCGATCCCGGCTCGCGCGACGCCGTGGCGCTGCTGGGTCGATGGAATTTCCGCATGGACCGCACCAAGCCTGAGCCGCTCATCTACACCGCCTGGCTCAGGGCGTTCGAGCGCGTCGTCCTGGCACCGCGGCTGGGCCCCTATTTCCATGATTACTGGGGCCTGCAGCCGGGCGTGACGCGCCGCATTCTCACCGCGCATCCCAATTGGTGTGTCCCAAGCTGCGCCGAGGCGCTAACGACCGCGCTCCGCGAGGCGCTCGCCGGTCTGCGCCGGCGCTATGGCGCCGACATGGCGCAGTGGCGCTGGGGCGAGGCGCATCGCGCCACGTTCCGCAGCGGATTCTGGTCGCACGTGCCGGTCATCGCGGATTGGACCCGGCTTGCCATTCCCGCCGACGGCGGCGACTTCACCGTGAATGCCGCGGTTATGGATGTGCGCAGCGAAGCCTCGCCCTTCCGCGACCGCCATGGGCCGACGCTGCGCATGATCGTCGATCTCGCCCGCCCCGATGACGCGCGTTTCATGATCACGCCCGGGCAATCCGGCAACCCAATGTCACCGCATTGGGGCGATCTCATGCGGCAGTGGCGCGACGGGGACTATGTCACCTTCGGCAAGGATGCGAGCGGCGGCACGCTCGTATTGCAACCGAAATGAGCGGCTGGCGCCGCTGTCAGACATGCGCGCGGGCGATGTCGAGGAGCACGTTCGCTTCCTGTTCCTTGTCGATGAGCCGCTGCTTGACGAGGTCGCCCATCGAAACGATGCCCAGGAGCCGCTCGTTCTCCATGACCGGCAGGTGGCGCACGCGATGCGCGGTCATGACCGCCATCACGGCGTCGACGCGGTCGTCGGGGGCGCAGGTGGTGACATCCGGCGTCATCAGCTCGTGCACCTCCAATGGCAGCGCCTCTGCCCCGTGGCGCGCGAGCCCGCGAATGACGTCGCGCTCGCTGAACATTCCCGCGAGCGCGCCCCACCGGTCGGTGACGACGAGCGCGCCGATGCGTTCCTCGGCCAGCTTCTGGACCGCCGCATCCACGGAATCGACCGTCCGGATCTTGGCGATACCGCTACCCTTGCGATGAAGTATCTCGGCGATCCGCATGGCACGCTCCTGCATTCCGATCCATCGTGATTTAGATAGGCAGCGGCCGCGGCCGCAGCGACTTCGCAAGCATTAAAATTTCTTCATGTCGCCGGCGGGCGGGAGCCACACCCGCCGGCATGGCTCGATCCGACATGCCGATCCACGGCGCGCGCCGCTGGCAGAAGCCCGCTCAACAGCGGTCTTGAAACGGGGCCGGATTCGAGCGTCAATGCGGACCATGCCATTCTCCGTTCCCGCACGCAGCGGCGATCGAGGGTGACGCGATCCAGGGGGGCGCATCATGAAGTTGGGTTTCTTCGATGATTTCAAGCTGGGCGTGTACAAGGGCGACGTCGTGGTCGATGTATCGGCGCTGGTGCGGGACATCCCGCATACCGGCCCGGGCAATCTCATGAGCGGCCTGATCGAGCGGTTTTCCGATTACCGCAAGCGTCTCGAGGACGAGGCGGCGCGCAGCCAAGGCGTTCCCGTCGCGCGCGTGCGCATCCGTCCGCCCGTGCCCAAGCCGACCAATATCGAATGCATGGCGGTGAACTACATGGAAGACGGCACGCTCAAGGAGCCGGCGCCGATCAACGCCTTTCATAAATCCCCCTCCGCCGTGATCGGCGAGGGCGACACCATGGTGCTGCCGGACGTTCCGGCCTCGGTGTTCGAGGGCGAGGCGGAACTCGCGCTCATCATCGGCAAGCGCGCCTCGAATGTCCGCGCCGCCGACGCCATGAGCTATGTCTTCGGCTATACCTGCTTCATCGACGGCTCGGCGCGCGGGTTGCCGCCGGCCGGCAACACCTTCTATCAGATGAAGTCGCGCGACACCTTCGCGCCGATCGGCCCGTGGATTGTCACTGCCGATGAGATCCCCGACCCGGGCCATCTGCAGATCCGCCTGACCAACAACGGCAAGGTGATGCAGAACTTCAACACCGACGACATGGCGCACAAGATCCCGCGCTGCATCGAGTGGATGACCTCGATCCATGCCTTGGAACCGGGCGACGTGCTGGCGACCGGCACCAACCACCGCGGCCTCAACGCCTTCCAGGACGGCGACCAGGTCGAACTCGAGATCGAGAAGGTCGGCAAGCTGCGCTTCAAGGTGCGCGACGATCTGAAGCGCACCTGGTCGCGCGATACAAGGCTCGAGCACAAGAACAAGGGCCTCGAAGGCGCCCACACGCCGCAACTCACCGGCAAATACGCACCCGCGCGCTGAGCGCACTCGCTTCCGTTCGCCTCCCCGCTCGCGGGAGGCGAACGGGTCGCGCCTGTTCATTGCGATGCGGCATCACCGGGGCGGATCGTCCGACCCCGCGCCAGGCCGCCCTGGATTCCCGACAGGCCTTCGCTTAGCCTTCCCGGACCGCCCTCTTGCCCGGGAGCGACCATGACAACCATCACTTTCGACGGCGCAGCCGGCTATCTCGTGCGTGCCAAGACGCAGCGCGCCGGCGTGGTGCTGCTGCCGACCATTTTCGGCGTCAATCCTTTCGTACGCGACTGGGCGTCGACGCTCGCCGAGCACGGCATCACCGCGCTCGTCTGGGACATCTATCCCGGTGAGGACCTGCCCGGCGACTATAACGCGGCGATCAAGGCCGCTGGCCGGCTGCGCGACGCGCCCGCGCTGGCCGCCATGACCAAATGCGTCGATTTCCTGGCTGGCGAATTGCACGTCACCACGGTGGGGACGATGGGGTTCTGCCTCGGCGGCCGCTATGTGTTCATGCTGGCGGCGCAGGACCGCCGCCTCGCCGCCTGCGCGGCGATCTATCCGTCGATCCACGCGCCCAATCAGCCGAGCCAGGACGAGGACGCCGTGGCGCGCGCCGCCGCCATCGCCTGCCCGGTGCAGCTCGTCTATCCCGGCCGCGACCACATCACCAGCAACGAGACCTTCCACCGCCTGCAGCAGAACCTGCAGCGGCGCGACGCTCCCACGGCGGTGCAGTATTATCCAACGGCGGGACACGGGTTCCTGCACAACGACGCCCCTGAGAACCAGGCAGCCGCGCGCCAGGCACGCCCCCTCATCAGCGCTTTCCTCGCCGGCTGTCTCGGCTAGATGATGGCGGGACGCAACCCCCGCGGCGTCGCCACGCGCGGCGACCGTGCTCGACCTGTTCGAGCGCGGGTGGGCCGGGTCCATTATCCGGGGCTGCCGAGCCACCCCCGGCACGCGCTTGCGCGGCGGCAGGTGAAGGGCTTCGGCGGCATGGTGACGGTCGAACTCAAGGGCGGGCTCGCGGGCGCGCGGCGCTTTCTCGAACGGGTGGAAATCTTCGCCCTCGCCGAGAGCCTCGGCGGGGTGGAGAGCCTGTTCGGACATCCGGCGATCTGACGCGTGCCTCGCCGCCGGCCGAGCGCCGCGCGCTCATGGGCATCGGCGACACGCCGGTGGGGTTGTCGGTCGGGATCGAGGACGAAGCCGATCTCGTCGCCGACCTCGATCCGGCGCTGGCTTGAGCCGCGTTAACCGTAAACGGAAAGGGAACCTTAACCTCGGTCGCGCACTCTGCGGCACTCAAGCAGAACGCGCGGTCCCATGTTCGTCCTCATCGGCTCGGCGATCGTCCTGGCGAGCGTCCTCGGCGGATACCTCGCCAATGGCGGAAATCTCGCGGTGCTCATCCAGCCGTTCGAAGTCCTGATCATCGTCGGCGCGGCGATCGGCGGCTTCATCACCTCGAACCGCAAGCCGGTGGTGAGCGCCACGGCCAAGGCCATCCCCGGACTGATCAAGGCCGAAAAATACGACAAGGAAGGGTTTCTCGAGCTGCTGAGCCTGCTCTACTCGGTGTTCAAGCTCGCCAAGACCAAGGGTCCGCTCGCCCTCGAACAGCATGTCGAGAAGCCCGAGGAGAGTTCGCTGTTCCAGCGTTTTCCCCGCTTCTACGCCGACCATCACGCGGTCACCTTCGTGTGCGACTATCTCCGTCTCCTCACCCTCGGCACCGACAACCATCACGAGATGGAAACGCTGATGGACGAGGACATCGAGACCACCCAGGCCGAGCACCACGCCATCGTAACGGCGGTGCAGTCCACCGCCGACGCCTTGCCGGCGCTCGGGATCGTCGCCGCGGTGCTCGGCGTCATCCACACCATGGGGTCGATCACCGAGCCGCCCGCCGTGCTGGGCCACCTCATCGGCGGCGCACTGGTCGGCACCTTCATGGGCGTGCTGCTGTCCTACGGCTTCGTCGCGCCAATCGCCAACGCCATCGGCGCGCGCGGCGAGGCCGAGGCGCGCTATTTCCTCTGCATCAAGGCGGGCATTCTCGCCTACATGCAGGGCTATGCGCCGTCGGTTGCCGTCGAGTTCGCGCGCAAGGCGCTCAGTACCGACATGCGCCCAACTTTCTACGAGGTCGAGGAGGCGGTCCAGAACCTCCCGTTGGCGGCTTGAGCCATGGCCAAGCGCGACGGCGTCGTCATCATCAAGAAGGTCAAGGCCAAGGGCCACGGCGGCCATCACGGCGGTGCCTGGAAAGTCGCCTACGCGGATTTCGTGACCGCGATGATGTCGTTCTTCCTGCTGTTGTGGCTGCTCAATGTCACGACCGACGTGCAGAAGCGCGGCATCGCCGACTATTTCGAGCCGACCATCTCGTCAAAATCGGAGAGCGGCGCCGGCGGCGTGCTCGGCGGCCTCACCATCGGCAGCCCGGGCGCGCAGGCCATGCCAATGTCGCGACCCGATGTCGAGGAAGCCCAAATGGCGGCGCCCGATACGAGCGACGACGACGACAATGACAGCGGCGGCGCGGCGACCGATCGCAACAAGGACGGTCAAGCCGGATCGAGCCAGGGCAGTGCGGCCAAGCCGATCGACCAGAAGGCGCTCGAGCGCCAATTCGCCCGGCGCGAGGAGCAGCGCTTCGAGGCCGCGGCAAAGGCGCTCAAGGACGCGATCAAGGATGTGCCCACGCTTGCCAAGCTCGCCAACAATCTCCTCATCGACGACACCCCCGAAGGGTTGCGCATCCAACTCGTCGATCAGGACAAACAGCCGATGTTCCCGCGGGGATCGGCCGAGATGCTCGATCCGGCGAAGAAGCTGATGGCGCTCGTGGCCCAAGTGGTGCAGCGGCTGCCGAACAAGATCGCCATCAGCGGCCACACTGACTCGACGCCCTACTCGATGGGCGGAGCATATACCAATTGGGAGCTGTCGACCGATCGCGCCAACGCCTGCCGGCGCGAATTCATCGCCGACGGGGTTCCATCCTCACGCATCACCCGCATCGTCGGTCTCGCCGACCGCGAGCCGCTGGTCCCGAACGATCCCGCCTCGCCGCGCAACCGTCGCATCAGCATCGTATTGCTGCGCGAGGCGAAACCGGCGTCGCTGACGCGGCTCTCCCAGAAATAGCAGCGCCGCGCAGCGGCCGTCGCGGCGCCTCGATCGATCCCCACTCGATCGATCCCCTCTGGCGTTGCCGGCCGTGCCTCGCCATAATCGCGGGCGACGGTCTCGAGGAGGAGTAATGCCGGAGGGAAACGGCCGCCCGCCGCAGCGACTGGCATCCGTGCATGACGCCGAACGCGCGCGGCCGTTCATGGCGCCGCCGCAGCATTTCTATCGCACGGCCGCCCTTCCTTGCCCCTACGTGCCGGGCAGGGTCGAGCGCAAGCTCGTCACTGAGATGGCCCGGGGCGACGCCGTGTCGTTCTACAACGCGCTGTCGCGGGCGGGTTTCCGCCGCAGCCACAATCTCGCCTACCGCCCGGCCTGCGCCGCGTGCAGTGCGTGCCTGCCGGTGCGCATTCCAGTCGCCGATTTCGACCTCTCGCGCTCGCTGAGGCGCATCCGCAATCTCAACCGGAATCTCGAGGCCCGGCTCGCCGCGCCGGCGGCGACGGTGGAGCAGTTCCGTCTCTTCCTGCGCTATCAGCGGTCGCGCCACGCCGACAGCGACATGGCGGCGATGACCTTTGGCGACTACCGCGCCATGGTCGAGGACAGCCCGGTGGTGACGCGGCTGGTCGAGCTGCGCGGCGAGCAGGCGGCGCTGGCCGGCGCCTGCCTCGTCGACCTGCTCGATGACGGGGTGTCGGCAGTCTATAGCTTCTACGACCCGGACGACGGAAATCGCAGTCTCGGCAGCCTGCTGGTGCTGGCGCTGATCGATCTGGCGCGGCAAAGCGCGCTGGCCTATGTCTATCTCGGATACCTTATCACAGAGAGCCCGAAAATGGCCTACAAGGCGCGCTTCCGCCCACTCGAAGCATTAGGCCCAGGAGGCTGGCGGCGGATCGGCCGATGACACCGCACGATATCGGGTCGCGGCCCTTTCCCGTCCGCGCGCCTGACGACGAGGTCAAGGACACGACCTGCTACATGTGCGCCTGCCGGTGCGGCATCAAGGTGCATCTGAAGGACGGCGCCGTACGCTATATCGAGGGCAATCGCGATCATCCGGTGAACCGCGGCGTGTTGTGCGCCAAGGGTTCGGCCGCGATCATGCAGCATTACTCGCCGGCGCGGCTGACGCGGCCGTTGATGCGCGTGGGACCACGCGGCAGCGGCGAGTTCCGCGAAATAAGCTGGGACGAGGCGCTCGCGACCGCGACCGAATGGCTCGGTGCCGTTCGCCGCGACGATCCGCGCAAATTGGCCTTCTTCACCGGACGCGACCAGTCCCAGGCGCTGACGAGCTGGTGGGCGAGCCAGTTCGGGACGCCGAACTACGCCGCCCATGGCGGCTTCTGCTCGGTCAATATGGCGGCTGCGGGGCTCTACACGATCGGCGGATCGTTCTGGGAATTCGGCGCTCCCGACTGGGAGCTGACGCGCTATTTCCTGATGTTCGGTGTCGCCGAGGACCATGATTCCAATCCGCTCAAGATCGGCCTCAGCCGGCTGCGTGCGCGCGGCGTCAAGATGGTCTCGGTCAATCCGGTGCGCACCGGCTACTCGGCAATCGCCGACGAATGGCTCGGCATCCGTCCCGGCACGGACGGGCTATTCGTGCTGGCGCTGGTGCACGAGCTGCTGCGCGCCGGCCGCGTCGATGCCGATTACCTCGTGCGTTGTACCAATGCGCCGTGGCTGGTGATCGACGCGCCTGGTGCCGCCGATCACGGCCTGTTCGCGCGCGACGGCCAAGGCCGCGTGCTCGTGCGCGACCGTGCGAGCGGCCGTCCGGTGCCGGCGCAGGATGCAGCGGCGCTGCCGGATCTCAAGGGTGAGACCACCCTCGCCGACGGGCGCCGCGCGGTGCCGTCCTTCCGGCTTCTCGCCGAACGCTATCTCGATGAAAGCTATGCGCCCGATGCGGTGGCGGCCGAGACCGGCATCGACGCCGCGACGATCCGTCGCATCGCCGCCGAGTTCGCGCATGCCGCGTTCGACGAGGCGGTGGTGGTCGAACAGCCCTGGACCGATGCCGCCGGGCGCCACCACGCGCGCATGATCGGACGGCCGGCGGCGGCTGGATCGTCGCCGCGCTCGCCACTACGGCGATGGCGGCAGCGACGGTGGTGTGCACCGCCTATATCTATCGGTCGCTGCGGCCCATCGCGCATTGGCACAATCGCTGGGTTCCAGCCAATTTCCTTGCGCTCGCAGCGATGACGGGGGCGCTGTGGCTGGCGGCGCTCGCGGCGGCGTGCGGGCTGGCCGCCACCGGGGCGCTGCGTCTCGCTCCTGCCGCGATCGTCGTAGCCGCGGCGCTCAAGTTCCTCTACTGGCGCCACATCGATCGGCGCCCCGGTGCGGCGACGGCGGTGGCCGCGGTACTGGCGACCCTCGGCGTGGGGATCGAGCGCTGGCTGTTCTTCGCCGAGGCCAAGCACATGGTCACACTCTATTACGGCGCCACGCGCGCGTGACGGCCGCAAGCCAGCCACCCGTGAAAATCGTTTCGGCCGCGCCACCTGCCGGGGTAGGAACACCGCCCCGACGCCAGGGGTGAATGCGCTTGTCCGAAGACGCCACCCTGCGAACCGAGACCAACGCACCGCCCACCGCGCCCACAAGCCGGCGCCTGGTGCTCGCCGCGGTGATGGCGATGATGTTCATGATCGCGATCGAGGGCACGATCGTCGCGACAGCGATGCCGACGATCGTCGGCGCGCTCGGCGGCTTCGATCTCTTCAGTTGGGTGTTCACGGCCTATCTCTTGACGCAGGCCGTGACCGTGCCGGTCTATGGCCGGCTCGCCGATCTCTATGGCTGCAAGCGCATCCTGTTCGTCGGCATGAGCGTGTTCCTGACGGCCTCGCTGTGCTGCGGCCTCGCCTGGGGCATGGTGCCGCTCATCGTCTGCCGCGCCGCGCAGGGGATCGGTGCCGGCGCGCTCTTGCCCGTGGGCATGACCATCGTCGCCGATATCTACGCCCCGGCCGAGCGCGCCCGCATCCAGGCCGTGGTGTCGAGCGTCTGGGTCATCGCCGCGATCATCGCGCCGATGATCGGCGCGTTTCTTGTCGCGCACGCGCGTTGGGCCACGGTGTTCTGGGTAAACCTGCCGCTGGGGCTCATCGCCAGCGCCATGTTGGCGGTGGCGCTCGACGAGCGCGGGACGCGGCGCGCACACCGCATCGATTATCTCGGCTCGGTGCTGATGGTCGCCGGTGTCGGCACGCTGATGTTCGTGCTGGTGCAGGCGACGCATCTCAGCCTCGGCGTGATCCTGCTCCTCGGCGGATTTGGGCTGGCGACACTCGTCGCGCTGGTGCTGCACGAAGCGCGCATTCGCGAGCCGATGCTGCCGATCGGGCTGTGGCGCCAGCGCATCGTCGTCGGCGGCAATCTCGCCAATCTCGTGATCGGCGGCGTGCTGATGGGCATCACCGCGTTCCTGCCGCCTTATGTCCAGGGCGTGATGGGGCGGAGCGCGCTCGCCGCCGGCTTCATGCTCACGGCGATGTCGGCGAGCTGGCCCACCGGCAGCGCACTGGCCGGCCAGATCATGCTGCGCACCTCCTATCGCACGACCGCGGCGCTCGGCGGCAGCGCGCTGGTCATCGGCAGCCTCATGCTGGTGTGGATCGCGCCCGAGCGCAGCACGATCTTCGTCGCGTTCGGCGCCCTCGTCTCCGGCCTCGGCATGGGGCTGGCCAATAACAGCTTCCTGGTCGCGGTGCAGTCGGGCGTCGCCGCCGAGGACCGCGGCATCGCCACCTCCTCGGTCGTGTCCATGCGCATGGTCGGCCAGTCACTCGGCACGGCGGTGTTCGGCGGCCTCGTCAATGCGCGGCTCTCGGGCGTGGCGGCGGGGGCCGGCGACATCGTCGACCGAATGCTGCAGCCAGCGTTCCGCCAATCGCTGCCGACGGCGGAGCTGCTGCCGCTATTGCGCGAGCTTTCCGGCGCGATCCGCGGCGTCTTCGTGATCGACCTGGCGCTCGGCGCGGCGCTGCTCAGCTTCTGTCTTTTCCTGCCGCGGGGGCTGAATCCGATCCGCCCGGCGCACCGGCCGCGCTGACGCGCCCTATTCCGCCGCCGCAGCGCGCCGGCCGAGATGCTGCAGGCAGCGGTCGACCCATTGCTTGTTGAGCTTCTCCTGCACCGCGTTCTGGCCGAGACGCTCGTGCAGCACGCCGAAATCGACGCGGTCCAAGGGCTGGTCCTGGTTGAAGCAGGAGAACACCACCGTCTCCGCGCCGGTGACCGGGTCCTTCTGCACCTGGAGGCACTGGGCGCAGATTTCCTTCATCATGCATTGCATCGGCGAATTGATCGAGGCGATGGCGCGGTGAGATGGCTTGAGATAGGGCGCCAGCACGCCATGCCGCGCCCGCCCCACCGCCGCCATCATCACGTCCGAGCCGATGACGATGAGCCGGTCGATGTCGACGAGCGGAATGTCCTGGGAGCCAAGCCTTCCCGCGCCATAGGCCGCCATCGCCTCGACGATATTGCCGACGAAACTGCGGTCCTGTGCCCGTCCGGGCACGAAGCCCGGCGTCTCGTCGCAGCACCACACCACCAGATCGGCCGCCTGCTCGATCTCCGCGGTCTTGTAACGGTCCTCGATCCGCTTGTAGGCGGCGAAATAGAGGACGCGCGAGCCCACCCAGCGCAGCGTCTGTCCGATCGAGAACAGCACCGCATTGCCGAGCCCGCCGCCCGCGAGCAGCACGGTCTCGCCGGCGGGCGTTTCGGTCGGCGTCCCGGTCGGCCCCATCAGGACCACCGGCTCGCCCGGCGCGAGCAGCGTGCAGAGATCGGACGAGCCGCCCATCTCGAGCACGATGGTCGAGAGCAGCCCGGCCTCGCGATCGACCGACGCGCCGGTCAAGGCCAGCCCCTCCATCGCCAGTGCGGTGCCGTCGATGCGCGCGGCATGAGCCTCGTAGTTCTGTAGCCGGTAGAACTGGCCGGGGCGAAAGGCGCGCGCAGCCTGCGGCGCCCGCACCACCACCTCGACAATGGTCGAGGTCAGCCGGTTGACCGCGTGCACGCGCGGGCGCAGATCGTCGTTGAGTGCTGCCACCAGCGCCGCCGCTGGCGGTGCGGCCGGCGCGCGCCGCGCCAGCACCCGGCTCACCACCGGATAGCCCTGCTTCGCCCCGCCCATCGCCTTCACCACGTTGCCGCTGAAGGACGGGTGCAGATCGCCGAAGAAGCTCACCGCGCGGCCGTCGGGCAACAGGCTCATCAGCACCTGCACCGCATCGGGCTTGGCCACCCGCTCGGGCGTGACCGGGCGGCCGTCCTCGTCATAGGCCTGGAAGAACCTTCCATCGAGCGCGACATGAACCGGGTCCTCGCGGCCCAAGACGGTGTTGGGCTGCGTGCCGGCGGCGATCAGGATGGTGCGCGCGGGCAGCGTCACTTGCTCCGCACCGTCCTGCGCCTTGCCGTGGCGCGCGAGGGTCAGTGCGGCGGCATGGCCAAAGCGATCGACCTCGACCGCAGCGGGCGACAAACCCTCGGCGAAGCGGATGCCCTCCTCCATCGCCTTCGCCACTTCCTCGTGGTTCAGGGTATAGCTCGGCGCGTCAACGAGACGACGGCGATAGGCAATGGTGACACCGCCCCATTCATCGAGGAGCGCACCGATCCGCGGCGCGCGGCCCTCGTGCTGCGCCGCCGTGCGCTCGGCGCGGATGGCGCGGGCATGGGCGAGAAAGCGGTCGGCGATCGCGCACTCTTCCTCCGTCCACGCGCCGCGCACCGCGCTCTCGCCGCGCTCGGCGGCGAGCGTCTCATAGCGCGCCAGGAACTTCTCCACCTGCACCAGGTAATAGGCGAGCGATTCGGTCGCGGTGTCGATCGCGGTGAGCCCGCCGCCCACGACCACGACCGGGAGCTGCACCGTCAGATTGGCGATGCTGTCGGTCTTGGCGGCACCGGTGAGCTGCAGCGCCATGAGAAAGTCGGACGCCTGGCGCACACCGGGGGCAAGACCGTTCTTCATTGCGACGATGGTGGGCCGCCCGGCGCCGGCGCACATGGCGATATGGTCGAAGCCCAGGGCAAACGCGCTGGCGATAGTGAGCGTGCCGCCGAAGCGCACGCCACCGAACATGGTGAAGGCGCTGCGGCGCTCGATGATGAGGCGGATCAGCTTGAGGAAGTTCTTGTCCCAGCGCACGGTGATGCCGTATTCGGCGACGCCGCCGAAACCGGCCATGACGCGGTCGTCGAGCCGCTCGTAGAGCGCCTTCACATCGGCGATCGGCTCGAACCGCACGCGCGCGCCGCCATCGCCGACGCCGGAGATTTCCGCCGGCAGCGGCTCGATCTTGAGCCCGTCGATGCCGACGACGGTGTGGCCGTCATTCATCAGGTGATGAGCGAGCGTGAACCCGGCCGGCCCCAGCCCGACGATCAGCACCTTGTAGCCGGTCGCCGGCTTCGGCAGCGGCCGGCGCAGATCGAGCGGGTTCCAGCGCGTGAGCAGGGCGTAGATCTCGAACCCCCATGGCAGCGCCAGCACGTCCTTGAGGGTGCGCGTCTCGATCTGCGGGATATCGACCGGTTCCTGCTTCTGGTAGATGCACGCCTTCATGCAGTCATTGCAGATGCGGTGCCCGGTCGCGGCGGCCATCGGGTTGTCGATGGTGACGATGGCGAGGGCGCCGATCGAATGCCCCTGCGCCTTGACCATGTTGAGCTCGGAGATCTTCTCCTCGAGCGGGCAGCCGGCCAGCGTGACGCCGAACACGCTCTTCTGGAAGGCGCCGGTCTTGCGATCCCGGAGGCCGTGCGCGCAACTGTCCTTGCCCTGCTCGTGGCACCAGATGCAGTAATTCGCCTGGTCGAGCGCGCCGGTGAGGTCGGTGCCGGGATCGGTCAGCGCAAATCCCTCGCGCCGCCGGCGCTGGTCGGGCGCCAGGCGCAGCATGGTGACGCCATTCTCGACCACCGTCTCCGCGGGCACGAGATGCATCGGATCGAGCCGGTGCGGCACCTTGAACACCACGCCCTTTTTGTGCTTGGCGCGGCCGTCCGGCGCGAGCGTCGCCCAGGCGGCATAGCGCGCAGCAAGATCGAGCGCCACCTTGTGCGCTTCCTCGTCCTCGAGCCAGCGCGTCACCGCTGCGGCGTAGCTCGTTTCGGTGAGCGGCGCGCCGATCAGCGTCTCGAGCTCGCGCGCCAGTGCCGCGCCGTCGAGCGCGGCGGCCTCGTCGGGCGTCATGCCCTTGACCGCGCGGCGCTGGACGAAGAGCCGCTTCACTGCAAAAAGCGGCGCCTGGGCGTCATGGCGCGCGGCAAGCTCGCGCGCCTCGCGGCCGACGCCGAAAAGATCGGCGACGAAATCCTCAAGCTGCGGGGCGAGCGCGACAATGAGGTCCGATTCGGCCTTGCGCTCGAGCGCGTCGGGGTCGCTCCGCGCCGTCACCAGCCGGTCGTGCAAGACCGCGTCGGCCTCGGCAAGCCAGGCGACGAATGCGGCATCGAGTCGCACCAGCCCGTCGCGGTCGTAAAGGTCCTCGAACACGAGGCCGTGCTTCAAGACAAGGTCGCTCATCGCACCTATTCTACCCACGCGCCGGCGCTGCCGCCGAATTCGGGCCATATCTGGGCGCAGATTGCGCCCGGCGCAAGCGTTCGGCGTGTCCGGGGGTCAGAACCCCAGCGCACAGCCGTCCTTCCTGGGGTCGGAGCCGCCGACCAGCACGCCCTTGTCGCGGTCGATCCAGATCGCCTGCCCGCCGCCCAAGGGCTTCGCCGTCACCGCGATGACGTGGCCGCGGCGCGCGAGGTCCTCGGCGACCGGCCGCGGGATGATCGGCTCGAGCTGAAGCACGCCGGCAAAGGCGAAGCTGCGCGGCGTCTCGAGCGCCGCCTGCGGATCGAGACCACGGTCGAGCATCTGGCTCAGCAGATGCGCATGGCCGACCGCCTGGTAGTTCCCGCCCATCACGCCGAACGGCATCACTGGCCGGCCATCCTTCATCAAGAGCGCCGGGATGATGGTGTGGAGCGGACGCTTGCCCGGCGCGATCGCATTGGGATGGCCGGGCTCGATCCGGAACATCTTGCCGCGGCTGTGCAGCATGACGCCGGTTTCAGGCGCCATGATGCCGCAGCCGAACTCGTCGAACAGCGAATTGATGAACGAGATCGCGTTGCCATCGCGGTCGACGACGCAGAGATAGACGGTGTCCTTGTGCTCGGCCTCGTCCCAGAAGGGCGGATCGCCGGCACGGTCGAGGCGGATCGCATCGCGGACGCGCTGCGCGCGCGCGTCGGACAGGAGCTGCGCCACCGGCACGGCGACCGCGCGCGGGTCGCCGATAAGCGCGTCGCGGGCATAATAGGCGGCCTTCGTCGCCTCGGCGAGGAGATGGATGCGGTCGGCCGGGCCGAACCGCTCGCCCGCGAGCGCATAGCCCTCGAGCACGCGCAGGATCATCAGCGCGGCGACGCCCTGGCCGTTGGGCGGGCATTCGTAGACGTCGAAGCCGCGATAGGGCGCGGTGATCGGCGGCACGTATTCGGCGCGCTGCAACGCGAAATCCTCGAGCGTGTGCAGCCCGCCCGCCTGGTTGAGCCGCGCGATGATGTCGGCAGCGACCGGCCCCTCGTAAAAGCCCTTGCGGCCGTCGCGCGCGATGTGGCGCAGCGTCTCGGCAAGCGCCGGATTGCGCATGCGCTCGCCCGCGCCGAGGATGCGGCCCTGCGGCGCATAGATGCGGGCGGCGGCGGGATCGCGCATCGCGCGCGTCCCGTCCCAGGCGAAATCATAGGCGACGCGCGGCGTGACGACGCAGCCCTCCTCGGCCAGCGTGATCGCCGGCGCGAGCAGCGCCGCCATGTCGCGCGTGCCGTGATCGGCGTTGAGCGTGAGCCAGGCATCGACCGCGCCCGGCACGGTCACGGCATGCGGCGATTCCGCCTCGATGACATGGATGTTGTGGGCGATGTACCAGTCGAGCGTCGCCCGCATCGGTGCGCGGCCCGAACCGTTGAGCGCGATCGGAGCCTTGCCCTTGGGCGCATAGATCGCAAAGCAGTCGCCGCCCAGCCCGGTCATGTGCGGCTCGGCCACGGCCAGCACCGCCGCCGCCGCCACCGCGGCATCGACCGCGTTGCCGCCGCCGCGCAGCGTCTCGACCGCGGCGAGCGTCGCGAGCGGGTGCGAGGTCGCCGCCATCGCCGAGCCGGCGACGGAAGCAGAGCGGTTGGGCAGATGAAAATCGCGCATGGAAACTCCTGATCACCTTGACTTTGCCGCCGACAAGCGGCTTGTCGCGACCCGGGCCATTGCCTAACTTGCCCTATCCGCAAGAAGAATTGTAGGCCGAACCATGCTCGACGCTTATGTCTATGACGGATTGCGCACGCCCATCGGCCGGCACGCCGGGGCGCTCGCGCCCGTCCGGACCGACGATCTCCTCGCCGGCGTGATCAAGGCGCTGGTCGCGCGCAATCCGTTCAAGCTGCAAAACTACGAGGACGCGGTGATCGGCTGCACCAACCAGGCCGGCGAGGATGCGCGCAACGTGGCGCGCCACGCGGCGCTGCTCGCGGGCCTGCCGATCGAGACCGGCGGCCTCACCGTCAACCGCTTGTGCGGCAGCGGGCTCGCCGCCGTGCTCGATACCGCGCGCGCGGCCACCTGCGGCCAGGGCGAACTGTTCGTCGCGGGCGGGGTCGAGAGCATGAGCCGCGCCCCGTTCGTGCTCGGCAAGGCCGAAAGCGCCTATAGCCGCGACGCCAGAATCTTCGATTCGACCATCGGCGCGCGCTTTCCCAACCCGCGTGTCTATGCCGCGTTCGGCCAGGACACCATGGCCGAGACCGCCGACAACGTCGCCCGCGAGCACGGCATCGGCCGCGAGGACAGCGACCGCTTCGCCCTCGCCTCGCAGCAGAAATACGCCCGCGCCAAGGCCGAGGGGTTCTATGCCGAGGAACTCCTGCCGGTGAGCATTCCCGGCGCCCGCAAGGGCGCGAACACCGTCGTCGATCAGGACGAACACCCGCGCCCCAACACCACGCTCGAGCGGCTGCTGGAGCTGAAGACACTCAATCAGGACGGCGTGACGACGGCCGGCAATGCGTCCGGCATCAATGACGGCGCGGCGGCGCTCATTGTCGGCACCCGCCAGGCGGGCGCGAAAGCCGGCGCCAAGCCGCTGGCGCGGATCGTCTCGGCTGCCGTCGCCGGGGTGGCGCCGCGGGTCATGGGGTTGGGCCCGGTGCCGTCTTCGAAGAAGGCGCTCGAGCGCGCCGGGCTCGCGCTCAAGGACATCGACGTGATCGAGCTGAACGAGGCGTTCGCCAGCCAGGTGCTGGGCTGCCTCAAGCTCATGGGGCTGGCCTTCGACGATGCGCGCGTCAATCCCAATGGCGGCGCGATCGCCATCGGCCATCCGCTCGGCGCCTCGGGCGCCCGGCTTGCGCTCACCGCGATCCGCCAGCTCCAGCGCAGCGGCGGGCGCTATGCGCTCGTCACCATGTGCATCGGTGTCGGCCAGGGCATCGCCTGCGTCATCGAGCGTCTGGACTCATGATCGTCCCGGGCGCCGCCGTGATCCAGGACCTCGAGGCGGCGCTCGCCCTTATCGGCGACGGCACGATGCTGGCCGTGCCGGCGGATTATGCCGGCGTCGCGATGGCGGCGACGCGCGCCCTCATCCGCCGCGGCATCAAGGGGCTGCATCTCGTCACCGTGCCGGCCGGCAGCCTGCAGGCCGATCTCCTCATCGGCGCCGGCGCGGTTGCGACGATCGAGACCTCGGCCGTCGGCTTCGGCGAGTTGGGACCGGCGCCGCGCTTCACCGCCGCTCTGCGCGAGGGCCGGATCGCAATCAAGGATGCGACCTGCCCGGCGATCCATGCCGCCTTGCGCGCGAGCGAGATGGGCAATCCCTTTGCGGCGCTCAGGGGCATCATCGGCTCGGACATCCTGGCGCGCCGGCCGGACTGGAAGGTGATCGACAATCCGTTCCCGCCGCACGACCCGATCGTGGTCCTGGCGGCGCTGCGGCCGGACGTGGCACTGTTCCACGCGCCGATGGCGGACCGCGCCGGGAATGTCTGGGTCGGGCGGCGGCGCGACCTGTTCACGCTGGCGCACGCCGCGGCGACGAGCATCGCCACGGTGGAGCGCGTCGTTGACGACGATCTGCTCGGCGACGAGACGCTCGCCGCGGCGACCATTCCCGCCTTCTATCTCGGGGCAGTCGCGGTAGCGCCGCGCGGCGCCTGGCCGATGCGTTGCGAGGAACCCGAAGACACGTCCCATCTCCGCGACTACCTGGCGCTGGCCGCGACCGAGGCCGGATTTGCACGCTATCTCGACCGCCATGTCCGCGACCGCCGCGCCGCCTGACGGTGCCATCCGGCCCGAGGAGGTGTTGATCGAGACGGTGCGCCGTCTCCTGGCGGGCGCACGCCACGTCGCCGTCGGCGCCAACTCGCCGATCCCCGCCGCGGCAGCGTTCCTCGAGCAGCGTCTTACCGGCGGCCCGCCGCTGGTGTCGCTGCAGCAGAGCCCGCGGCACAACCGCTTCACCGATGGCGGCCGCGAGCTGTTCGACGCGGCGGGCCAAGGACGCATCGACGTGTTCTTCTTCTCCGGCGCCGAGATCGACGGCGAAGGCAACATCAACCTGGTCGCGATCGGCGACTATGCGCGGCCCGCCGTGCGCTTTCCCGGCTCCTACGGCTCGGCCTTCCTCTATTTCACCGTGCCGCGCATCATCCTCTTCCGCACCGAGCATTCGCGCCGCACGCTCGTCGAGAAGGTCGCGTTCGTGAGCGCGCCGGGAACGAGCCCGCCGGGCGTGTGGCGGCGAGGCGGGCCGGTCGCTCTGGTGACGCCGCTCTGCCATTTCGCCTTTGACAAAGCGGTGCGCCGCTTCCGCCTCGTCAGCCTTCATCCGGGTCACGGCCTCGAGGAAGTGCGCGACAATACCGGCTTCGCCTTCGATCTCCCGGAGCGCGTGACGACGACGCCGCTGCCAGAGGCCGCAACGCTGGCGCTGCTGCGCGGCGCCGTTGCGCGAGAGCTGGCGACGGTCTATCCAAAATTCGCGGCCTCGGTGTTCGGGGTCGCGCCCGTGACGACGGACAGGACAGCATGAGCAGAAACAATGCCGCCGGCGCCCTCGCCGGCGTGAAGGTGATCGACCTTTCGCGCGTGCTGGGCGGGCCGTTCTGCACGCAGATGCTCGCCGATCACGGCGCCGACGTCATCAAGGTCGAGCCGCCGCAAGGCGACGAGACGCGCGGCTGGGGACCGCCGTTCCAGGACGGTACCGCGTCCTATTTCATCGGCATCAATCGCAACAAGCGCGGCATCGCGCTCGACCTTTCGCGCGAGGCCGGGCGGGCGGTGCTGTTCCGCCTGCTCGCCGACGCCGACGTGATGATCGAGAACTTCAAGACCGGCACGCTCGAGAAATGGGGCATGGGCTACGCCGCCGTCCTGAAGGAAAGATTCCCGCGCCTCATCCATTGCCGCATCTCGGGCTACGGCGCCGACGGGCCGATGGGCGGCTATGCCGGCTATGACGCCGCGGTTCAGGCGTCGAGCGGCATCATGAGCCTCAACGGCGAGAAGGACGGCGGGCCGCTGCGCGTCGGCATTCCGGTGGTCGATCTCGCCACCGGCTTCAATGCCACGGTCGGCATCCTGATGGCGCTGGTCGAGCGCCAGCATTCGGGCCAGGGGCAGTTCATCGAGACGACGCTCCAGGACAGCGGCCTGATGCTCATGCACCCCTACGCCACCAACTGGTTCATGAGCGGCAAGGCGCCGCAGCGGACCGGCAATGCGCATCCCAATCTCTGCCCCTATGACCAGTTCCGCACCCGCACCAAGCCGATCTTCCTCGGCGTCGGCAACGACCGCCAGTTCCAGCGCTTCTGCGCCGAGATCGAACGGCCGGAGCTGGCGCGCGACCCGCGCTTCGCCACCAATGCCGACCGCGTCGCCAACCGTGCGGCGCTCAGGGCGGCGATCGAGGACGTGCTCGCGGCCTTCGACGGCGACGATCTGTGCATGCGCCTGCTCGAGCGCGGCGTACCCTGCGGCGTCGTGCAAGAGGTGCCGGACGTGCTCACCCACCCGCACACGCGCCACCGCAACATGATCTGCGAAATGGACGAGTACCGCGGCGTCTTCAACGCGATCAAGATGTCGCGCACCCCCGCCAGCCTCCGCCGCAAGCCGCCCCGGTTCGGCGCCGCCAACCGCGAAGTCCTGCAAGCGGCCGGCTATAGCGCCGCCGAGATCGATGCGCTCATCGCCGACGGCATCGTGTTTGACACGATGCGCAAGGCACCGGCAGATTGACGAACCGGCGCCGGCCCCGACCGGGCGGCATCGGTTCGACGTTAGGGCGGATATAACCATCGCCGGCCACAATGGGCTTGAACCGGGCGCACATGATCGATCCGAACGACACCAAGGCAGAGGCGACGGAAGACGCCGCGGCGCCGGCTCCAGAGGAGTCCGCCGTTACATTGTTCCGGGCGCTGGTGCGCCATCATGCCGAAGGCAGGATCGCGCTCAGCTTCGACTACGCCCGGCTGCATCACATGGACTGCCCGGTCGCCGTCGAGGCCGACAGCAATCTCTTCGCCTATGCCGTGATGGCGCTGGTGCTGCTCGCGCTGTGGCGTGCCGGCTGGTGGGCTGCGGGCGCGACCCTGGCGGCGGGCGTGGCGCTCTATTTCACCGCGGGGAGGTATTATGTCCGCCGCCGCATCCGCCGCCGCATCGAGGAGCGGGCGCTCGGCAGCCGCGATCTGTGGCAGCGGCTGTGGCGCTTCGGCGGCATTGGGCTCCTGCCCGCCGACGGCAGCGCGCCTTGCGTCGCGCCCGAGGGCAACTGGATGGCGCTAGTGCGCCGGCTGGGGACGACGACGGCGCCGAATCCCTGAGCGGGTCGGCCCTCGCAGCTACTTGTGATCGACGCTCATAAGGCGGTCCATGACCGTCAGCGCCAGGGCGGACACGACGAACGTCAGGTGGATGATCGTCATCCACAGCAATTTGTCGTCCGGCACGTCCTGAACGTCCATGAAGCCCTTAAGAAGCTGAATGGCAGAGATGGCGACGATCGACACCGCGACCTTCAGCTTGAGCGTGCCACTATCGAGCTTGCCGAGCCAGGCAATGCTCCGTTCCGTCTGCGCAAGATCGAGCTTCGAGACGAAATTCTCATAGCCGCTTAGCATCACCATCACGGTCAGCCCGGCGACGAGCGTGAGGTCGATTAAAGTCAGCGCCGCCACGATCACATCGACGTCGCGAAGCATCCATATATTGAGCGCGATATGCAGCAGGTCGCGGAAGAAATGAACCGCGAGCGCGATCAGAAACAGCCCGAGCCCGAGATAGAGCGGCGCCAGGAGCCACCGGCTCGCGAACAGCACGCGTTCGACAATGCGCTCGACGTTCATCGCGATCGATCCGGCCGCAAGCTAGATTTCCGGCGCGACGAGCCGCGCCCAGTGGTTGCCGAGGCGGAGCTCGGGCTCGGTCAGCGCCTGAAGCGCCGGGAGATCGAGGCCCTCGACCATCGCCCGCACGACCACGCCCTCGGGCGTGATATCGAGCACGGCGAGGTTGGTATAGACGCGCTTGACGCAGGAAGGCGCGGTCAACGGATAGCGGCAGCGGCGGCGGATGCGCGGCGCGCCGTCGCGCGTCGTGTGCTCGAGCAGCGCGCGCACCTCCCTCGCGCCCGCCGCGAGGTCCATGGCCCCGCCGACGCCCGGCGCGAAGGTCGGATCGTCGGTCGTCCAGTTGGCGAGATCGCCGGTCTCCGACACCTCGAACGCGCCCATGATCGACAGGTCGAGATGGCCGCCGCGGATCATGAGAAACGCGTCGTTGTGGTGGAAGTAGGACCCGCCCGGCACCAGCGTCGTCAGCCCCTTGCCGGCATTGATGAGGTCGGTATCCCCCTCGCCTGGGCGCGGTGCGCCGCCCATGCCGAGAATGCCGTTCTCGCTGTGAAACACCACCTCCCGTTCCGCCGGGACGAAATCCGAAACCAGTGTCGGCAGGCCGATGCCAAGATTGACGTAGCTGCCCTCGGCGATGTCCTGGGCGGCGCACCACGCCATCTGACGGCGGCTCAGCGGCCTCATCGGCGTCTCCTCATGCCACCACCACCCGGTCGACGAAGATTCCGGGCGTATGGATCGCCTCGGGATCGAGCGTGCCGAGCGCGACCACTTCCGCGACCTGCGCGACCGACAGCGCCCCCGCCATCGCCATCACCGGATTGAAGTTGCGCGCCGACTTGCGATAGACAAGGTTGCCCCAGCGGTCGGCGCGCCAGGCGCGTAACAGCGCGAAATCGGCCTTGATCGGCCGCTCGAGCACGTGGAGCGCGCCGTTCAGCTCGCGCGTTTCCTTGCCGTCGGCGAGCTTGGTCCCGGCGGCGACCCGCGTATAGAAGCCGCCGATCCCGGCGCCGCCGGCGCGGATGCGCTCGCTGAGCGTGCCCTGCGGCACCAGCTCGAGCTCGATCCCCCCGGCCTTGTACGCGGCCTCGAACACATGGGGATCGGTAGTACGGGGATAGGAGCATACGATCTTGCGCACCCGCCCCTCGCGGATGAGCTTGGCGATCCCGACCTCGCCCGTACCGGCGTTGTTCGAGACGATGACGAGGTCGCGCACGCCGAGATCGAGCAAGGCCTCGATCAGCTCGACCGGCTCGCCGACCGCGCCGAAGCCGGCGCACATGATCGTCATGCCGTCGCGCACTCCCGCGACGGCCACCGCGAGCGAGGATACGCGCTTGTCGATCATCAGAAGGTCACGCGGTCGCCGCCCTTGAGCGCCAGCATGGCACGCGCGTCATCGGGTGTCGCAACGTCGAGCGACAGGTTTTCGAGAATGGTGCGGATGCGCCGCACCTGTTCGGCATTCGATTTCGCGAGCTGGCCGCGGCCGAGATAAAGCGAATCCTCGAGCCCGACGCGGACGCTCCCGCCCATGATTGCGCCCATGGTGATGAGCGACATCTGATGACGCCCTGCCGCAAGAATGGACCAGTAGTAGCTGTCGCCGAACAGCTTGTCGGCGATGCGCTTCATGTGGGCGACGTTCTCGGCATCCGCGCCGATGCCGCCGAGGATGCCGAAGATCGTCTGCACCAGAAGCGGTGGCTCGATCAGCTTGCGGTCGAGGAAATGAGCCAGATTATAGAGATGGCCGACATCATAGCATTCGAACTCGAAGCGCGTGCCGTGACCCTCGCCTAATTCCTTGAGAATTCTCTCTATATCTTTGAATGTATTTCTAAATATGAAATCGCGTGTCGCTTCGAGATGGTGGCCCTCCCACTCATGCTTGAATGCCTTGTAGCGCTGCAGCATGGGATAGAGACCGAAATTCATCGAGCCCATGTTGAGCGAGCACATCTCCGGCGAGGCCTTGAGCGGCGCGGCCAGACGTTCCTCCAGCGTCATGCCGTGGCCGCCGCCGGTGGTGATGTTCACGACGGCGCCGGTGGCCTGCTTGATCCGCGGCAGGAACTGCATGAACACGGCGGGATCGGGTGTCGGCCGTCCATCCTTGGGGTCGCGGGCATGGAGATGGAGAATAGCCGCGCCCGCCTCGGCCGCGCCGATCGCCTGCTCCGCCACTTCGTCGGGCGTGAGCGGCAGATAGGGGCTCATCGTCGGGGTGTGGATCGACCCCGTGACGGCGCAGGTGATGATGACTTTTCCGGTGCGAGCCATGGGCTTCCTCCGCAGCGCCTCGTCGGGCGCCGCGGCCGATGGCCGGATGCCCGCTCTCAGCCGTAGGTGCGGATGAAGTCCCGCACCTTGGGATAGATCTCGCTGCGCCAGCGGCGGCCGTTGAAGACGCCGTAATGGCCAACCTTGAGCTGGACGTGACGCAGCTTCTTCTCGGCGGGAAGGCCGGAGAGGAGCTGATGCGCCGCGCCGGTCTGTCCCACGGCGCAAATGTCGTCGTTCTCGCCCTCGATGGTCAAGAGCGCGGTGCGGGTGATGGCCGCCGGCTCGACCCGGCGCCCGCGGCTTGTGAAACGGCCGAGCGGCAGCGCGTGCTCCTGGAACACGCGCTGGATGGTCTGGATGTAGAAGTCGGCGGGAAGATCCATCACCGCCATGAACTCGTCATAGAACCGGGCGGTCGCCGCCGCGCTCTCGCCGTCGCCGCGGATGAGATGATTGAACAGATCGACATGGGCATTGATGTGGCGGTCGAGATTCATGGTCATGAACCCCGCCAATTGCAGGAATCCGGGATAGACCCGCCGGAACGCGCCGGGATAGCGCGCCGGCACGGTGCCGATGACGTTGCGCTCGAACCATTCGAGCGAATGCGACGTGGCGAGCCGGTTGGGCGTGGTCGGTTTGATGCGCGGGTCGATCGGCCCGCCCATCAGTGTCATGGTGCGCGGCTGGGCCGGATCGCCGTCGGAAGCCATCAGCGCAACCGCGGCGAGCACCGGCACCGACGGCTGGCACACGGCAATGACGTTGAGATCGGGACCCAACTGCCGGATATGGGAAATCACCAGGTCGATATAGTCGTCGAGATCAAACCGGCCGTGCAGCAGCGATACGTTGCGCGCATTGAGCCAGTCGGTGATGTAGACGTCGTGATCCGTGAGCAGCCGCTCCACCGTCCCGCGGAGCAGCGTCGCGAAATGGCCCGAGAGTGGCGCCACCAACAGGACGCGCGGCTGCGGCGGTGCGTTCTCCTTGCGGAAATGCAGGAGATTGCAGAAGCCGTGGCGTGCCACCACGACTTCCTCGATGGCGACGGTCGCGCCATCGATCTCCACGCTCGGCAACCGGAAATCGGGCCGCTGGTGCGACATCCCGGCCCGCGCGACCATCTCGCAGGCCGCATGCGCGCCACGGACCATCGGATGATCCGCAATGAGCGGCCAGTTCTGGCCGAGCACGTCCGACGCCGTCCGCGCCATCCAGCGGATCGGCACCAAGGCATCGGCGTGCGCCTGATAGGCTTCATAGAACAGCATTGTTTTTCACTTCATCGAGTGTTCAAGCGCAACGGCGGCGCCGCGCGCATCTGCCGCTGCTGGGACCCAGCGTTGCTCCAACCCTATCGCATGTCGAGAGCACGGCATGTCCGCCGAACGCGGACGATGGGGGCAAGACTGTCACCAATTCGATTTAGGTGGGCTTAACTTCGTGGTCAAGCGATGGCAGCCATGCAAATATCAGATTTCCCACTGATTTTCCGAAAATGCATGGCTTGTGAACGATCGCGGCGCGCCGAGGTGCCAACGCATCAGGCCGAGACGAAAAAGCGGGCGTCGCGCAGAACCGCGAGCGAGATCGTCTTGGCGTCCCGCGGCGCGCCGACGCGGTGCAGCCGCGCATGCGGGATCTCGTCCCAAGGCGAGCGGGCGATCGCTGTCACTTCCCACAGAATCGACGGCGCCCCTACGGCGCGATAGCGCTGCCCGGCAGCGATGCCGAAATTCTCATCCTGGGACCTGCGATGCCACAATCTCATTAGGCAACCACGGAGCGCGGCGGCAGCAATGGGGATGCCGCCGCCGTCATCGGAATCGGGGACACAGGGATACCGGACCGGCGCGCCGCGCGCAACGACGGATCGGACGGGGCGCGCTTAGAACGTACCGGGAAAGGCGCCGCCGTCGACGAGCACGTTCTGGCCGACCACATAGCCTGCCTGCTGGCTGCACAAGAAGGCGCAAATGGTGCCGAATTCCTCGGGCGTGCCGATGCGGCCGGCGGGAATCGCGGCGAGCCGCTGCCGCTCGACCTCTTCGAGGGAAAGTCCGCGACCGCGGGCGAAGGCCTCGGCGTTCGAGCGGTACCGCGCCGTGGCGATCGCGCCCGGCAGCAGGTTGTTGATGGTGACGTTGTGCTGCGCCACTTTGCGCGCGAGCCCGGCGACGAAGCCGGTTAGCCCTGCGCGCGCGCCGTTCGACAGGCCCAGCATGTCGATCGGCGCCTTGACCGTGCCCGACGTGATGTTGACGATCCGGCCGAAACGGCGCGCGATCATGGGGTCGATCGTCGCCTTGATCAGCTCGATCGGCGTCAGCATGTTGCCGTCGAGCGCCTTGATCCAGGCGGCGCGGTCCCATTCGCGAAAATCGCCGGGCGGCGGACCGCCGGCGTTGGTGACGAGAATGTCGGGCGTCGGGACGGCGGCGAGTGCCGCCGCACGGCCTTCGGGCGTGGTGATATCGCCCGCGACCGCCGTGACGGCGGCGCCGGTCTTGGCGCGGATCTCCGCCGCCGTCGCCTCGAGCGCGTCGCGTCCACGCGCGGTGATCACCACCGAAACGCCCTCCGCGGCGAGCGCCATGGCGCAGCCTTTGCCAAGCCCCTTGCTCGCGGCGCAAACGAGCGCCGTGCGGCCGGCGATCCCGAAATCCATGCGATTCCCCTATTTCCCGGTGGCGCGATGCGGCGGCAACGCCCTGATATAGACGGCGATGGCGCGGCGGTCAGCATCGCTGAGCTTGGCCGTTCCGTCCACTACTTCGGCCATGCCGGCGCCGACGAAATCGCCGTCCGGCTTGGTGCCGGTCGCGAGCACCTCGATGATGTCGTCAAGTTTCCACTTGCCGATGCCGGTGGCGATGTCGGGGGTGATGTCGGGCGCCTTCTGGCCGTCGGGACCGTCGGGATTGCCGGCAAAGGCACGATCGCGCTCGAGCGCGCCGAGGAAGTTGCGCGGCGTATGGCATTCCTCGCAGTGGGCCACCGCCTCGGCGAGATAGCGTCCGCGGTTCCATTCCGCGCTCCGGCCCGGCACCGGCGCCAGCGGCCCTTCGGTGAAATAGAGCGTGCGCCAGCCCCAGAGCAGCGGGCGGAAGCCGAAGGGAAAGCGGACGTCATGTTCCTTGTCGGGCTGGACCGCCGGTTTCTGCGTCCTGAGATAGGCATAGAGATCGGCGATGTCCTGATTTGTCATCCCGGTAAAGGACGTATAGGGAAAGACCGGATAGAGATAGGCGCCATCGCGCCGCTTGCCTTCGCGCAGCGCACGATGGAAATCGGCTTCGCTCCACGTCCCGATGCCGGTCTTGGGATCGGGGGTGATGTTGGGGCTGTAGAACGTGCCAAACGGGGTCTTGAGCGCCCGCCCGCCGGCGAGCCGCGCGCCCTTGTTCTTCACGTCGGTATGGCAACTGACGCAGTCGGCCGCGGCAAAAAGATAGGCGCCGCGCTTTACGGCGCTCTCATCCTGCGCCCGCGACGCCGACGTCAGCGCGACAACGAGCGCGGCCGCGGCGGCCAGCGGCGCCGCCCCGCGCGCCGGTCGCCCGCTGCTCAGGAGTAAGGCAGACGGTAGTGCCCGTGGCACGCGCCGCAGCCGTTCTTGTTGAGCGCGCCGATCTGGGCGGAGACGGCCGCCTTGTCGCCCTTCTGGATCGCGGCTTTCAGCTTCTCCTCCTCGCTCTGAACCGTGGTCGAGATCATTTTGACCTTGTCCCAATCCGTCCAGATTTCAGGCTTGGCGTGGGTCTTGCCCGGAAAATCCGTGGCGCTGGTTCCCGCGGGGAATTGGTCGTTGATCTTCGGTGCGCGCGCCAGGAGGTCGTCGACGGCCTTGAGCGCCGCTGGCTGGGTACCGTTGCCCTTGGCGAAGCCGACGATCGCCTTCACGTCGGCGCCCTGCCCCTTCATGAAATCCTGCCGTGCCTTCACCGCGGCAAGCTTGTCCTGAGCGATCCCGCCGACCGCGCCGGCCAAAAGCACCGCCGCCGCCAGTCCGCCAACCGCTCCCCATTTCGTGATTCCGCGCATCTTCGACCCCCAACATTCGTCCACGAACCGAGCCGCCCCGGTCCGTGGGATAATAAAAGCACCCGTCTCGGCTATGCGTCACGTTTGCGTGAGTGCTGGGCGGGACTTCAGCTCATCGGCCCGGCGACATGCGCGACGAAGCCCGGCCGCTTGGCGATGCGGTCGTACCAAGCCTTGAGGTGCGGCAGATCGGGGCGCTCGATCGGGAAGCCGAACCAGCGCCTTGCATGAATGCCGACGGGGATATCGCCGATGGAGAAATCGGCGCCGCCGAGATAGGGCGTCTTCTGCCCGGCCAGCCAGTTCTCGGCGATCTGCCAGATGCCGATTGCCTCCTTGCGCGCCGCCTCGATCGCCGTTGCGTTGCGCTTCTCGGGCGGGGTGCGGATCAGGCCGAAGAACAACGCGGTCAAGGCGCCGCCGCTATTGGCGAGCTGCCAATCCATCCAGCGCTCGACGAAGCTGCGCCGGACCGGGTCCTTGGGATAGAGCGCCTCGGCACCGCGCGTGGTGCAGAGGTAGCGCAGGATGGTGTTCGATTCCCAGATCACGACGCCGTTGTCGTCGATCGTCGGCACCCGGCCATTGGGATTCATGGCGCGGTAGGCGGGATCGTCGTTGCCGCCGAACTCCCCGCCCCAGTCGACGCGCTCGTAGCGCTCGCCGATCTCGGTGCATAGCCACAGCACCTTCATCACGTTGGATGAGCTCGTCCGGCCCCAGATTTTCAGCACGATCCCGCCTCCCTCACCGCTCCGGTGCGCCGATCCTGCCCGTTGCCGCGGCTGGCCGCAAGACGGTGGTTGCGATAGAACACCGCGCGCCGCCGTCGACAAGGAGACCGGTCATGCTCGAGCTCTATCACCACGGCACGTCGGTTTGCGCCGCCAAGGCGCGGCTCGCGCTCGGCGAGAAGGCACTCGAATGGACCGGCCACTATGTCGACATCCTCAACGGCGAGCAGTTCGCGCCCGAATACCTCAAGCTCAATCCCAAGCACGTGGTGCCGACGCTCGTGCATGACGGCCGCGTCATCCGCGAATCGACGCTCATCGGCGAATATCTCGACGAGGTTTTTCCCGACCCGCCGCTCAAACCCGACAGTGCCTATGACCGCTTTCGCATGCGGCTCTGGACCAAACGGCTCGACGAGGAGCTGCATCCCGCCACTGGCATCGTCACCTACGCCATCTCGCATCGCCATGCGCTACTGAAGAACGGGCCGGCGGCCGTCGATGCCTGGGTCAATTCGGCGATGCCGGCCGAGCGCGAGCGCCGCCGGCAACGTGTCACCCAGGGCATCGACGCGCCCGAGCCGGCCCGCGCGCTGCGCCTCTACGACCGCTTTCTCGCCGACATGGAGACGGCGCTCGCGGATCAGCCCTGGCTCGCGGGCGAGCAATTCTCGCTCGCCGAGATCGGCGTCATTCCCTACGTCAATCGGCTCGACATGCTGGCGCTGTCGCCGCTGTGGACCGACAAGCGGCCGCGTCTTGCCGACTGGTTCCGGCGGGTGAAGGCGCGGCCCGGCTTCGAAGCGGCGATGCTGCGCTACGTGCCGCCGCCGCTCATGGCGCTGATGAAGGAACAGGGCGCCGCGGCCCTACCCACGGTTCGCGTGATCCTCGACCAGCCAAACCCGTCATGACGCACCGTCGCCGTCGGAACGTTCGCGCAGCATGCGGCAGCACGCGGCGAGAACCCGCTCGGTCGGCGCTCTGCGGTAGTCCCAGATCGCGCCGGGCGGTGGCGGATTGATAGCCATCGTCGCATTCGCTTCGAAGAACAGCACCTCGCCCTGCGGTCCAAGCGCGAAATCGATGCCCGCGTAATCGAGGCCGAGCCGATCGCGAATTCGCTCGAGCGCCGTCACTGCCTTGATCCCGAGGACGCGGTCCATATCGGTCAGGAACGCCTCTTCTTCCTGGCGATGCGCCGCGTGGTCCGCCATGCCGGCGGTGAAGTAGTGCACCTTCCACTGATCGGCGATCGCGAGGTGAAGCGGATAGAGGACGCCGTTGATCATCATCACGCGATATTTGCGCACCCCGCCGTCGGGCCCCGTCGCATCGAGGAATTCGATCGCCGCCAGCATGTCTCCCGGCAGGCCCGACGCGGCCGCCGGCAGCGCCGCCGCGTGCTCGACGCAAACGAAATAGCGGCCGGTGTGAAAGCCGGGCGAGCGCAACAGCACCGGAAACCGCAAGCCCGCGCGCGCCAGCAATGCGATGCCGTCGGGTCCGGCAAGCGCCTGGCGCGACAGTGTGGCGATGCGCGGCACGGTCACGCCGGGAATGCCGGTCATGCGCCGTGCATTGCCATCGCGCGCCGTGATGAGAACCCGCTCGGGAGGGTTGATCACCGGTGCCGCGCTGCGGGCGACGAGCGCAGCGGCCGCGACGAGTGCCGCCGCATCACGGTCGGCGTCGCCGATGGCGTTGAGGATGAGGCAGTGCGGCGGCAGCGCGGCGTCGGGGTCAAAGAATTCGGCCGCGACCGCCAAAACGCCGAAGCGTGCGCCGTCGATGAAGCGCTGCATCGGCGCATTGCCGCGCCGCGCCGAGACGAGCAGCAGCAGCGGCACCGGCTGCGCCGCGCCGCGATAGGGTAGCGCAGTCACGGCGTGCCCGCGAAATCCAAGCTCGCGGTGCCGCGCCGCCGCCGCGTCGTCGCCAAGCTCGGCCAATGCCTGGGCCAGGCCCCGATGCGCCTCCGCCTGGGTCGGCGCCAGCGTCAGCGCCGCCTCGTAGGCGCGTCGCGCTGCCGCGAACTCGCCGTCTTCGAGCAGCATGTTCGCCAGGTTGACGTGGGGCGCGGGATTGGCCGGATGACGCAGCGCGGCCTCTTCATAGAGCCGGCGCGCCGCGCTGCGAAAGCCGCCGGCATGGAGCAGCGTGGCGAGATCGTTGAGGGCGCCGTAATGCGCCGGCTCGCGCGCCAGCACCGCCAGATAGTCCTGCTGTGCCGCCTCGGTACGCCCGAGCGAGGCGAGCAGGCCGGCACGCCGGAACCGCAATTCCGGCGCATCGGGCGTCGCGACGAGCAATGCATCGACCGCCTGCAAGGCCGCTGCGCATTCGGCGCGCTGCGGCCAGGTCACCGGCCGGTGTCCGCGGTCGGGCGCGCCGGCGCCTGCGGCTCGATCAGCTTCACCATGATATATTCATCGAGCATGCTGCCGTTGCATTCCGCACGGGCACGCAAGACGCCTTCGATCGCGAATCCGACCTTGCGATAGAGGCTGATCGCCGGCGCGTTGGTTGTCAGCACGGTGAGTTGCAGGCGATGAATGCCCACGCTCGCCGCCCAGCGTTCCATTGCCCGCATGAGCGCCGTGCCGAGCCCCTCGCCGCGCCGCGCCGGATGCACGCCGATGCCGATATCGAGGGTGCCGCGCCGCGCTGGATGGACGCCGCGCGTCCCGGTCGCCAGCGCATAGATCTCGCCGCCGTTCGCGGCAATGAGGACGGCCTCATTGCCGTTCCCTGCGATCGCCGCGAGATGCGCCTGCAGCATCGCCACGCCGGAGACGGGATCGACCGGCATGATAAAGAGGCCGTTACGCTCGGCCGCGAGCAGGTTCATCAACGCGATGAGCGACGGCACGTCGGCAGCCGTTGCGGCCGCGACGACGGCGGGACCGGCCGACCCTCGCTTTGCGTGTGAGGACGGAGCGGCGGCAGGCGCCGTGCTTGATATTGACATGGCTCTTCCCGTCAAGAGAAAGACGACCACGCGCAATTTTTCGCTTATTTGCGATCAGCCCGGTTGAGAATGCATTAACGCGACGGCAGCGCGATGTCCGCCGCCGCTACAGCAATCCCAGCTCGAGCTTCGCTTCCTCGCTCATGCGGTCGCGCGTCCAGGGCGGGGTCCAGGTCAGCTTGACGCGCGCGTCGGTGACGCCCTCGACCGCGCTCACCGCCTCCTTCACCTGGTCGGGCAGCGCGCCCGCCACCGGGCAGGCCGGCGTGGTCAGCGTCATCTCGACATAGACCGTGCCGTCGCGGTTGACGATGAGCTCGTAGATGAGCCCGAGATCGATGAGGTTCACCGGAATTTCCGGATCGCGCACCGTCTTCAGGGCGTCGAGCACGCGGCTCTTGAGCACGGGATCGCTGTCGCCGGGATCGGGGCGCTCGACGTCCTCGGTCTCCGGCAGATCAAAGTCGAAAAGATCGTCGTCGGTCGACATCGCCATCACTCGGTCTTGACAGTTTGGGCCGCGGCGCCGCTCTTGAGCGCCGCTTCGAAAGCGTGCCAGGCGAGGGTCGCGCATTTGACCCGCGCGGGATAGCTGCGCACGCCGGTCAAGGGCGCGAGCCGCTCCATCTCGTCCTCGAGCCCGGGCGGCGCCGCGCCGTCCTCGCCCGTCACCGCCGCATGGAATCCCTTGAACAGCGCCGCGGCCTCGTCGAGCGTCTTGCCCTTCAGCGTCTCGGTCATGAGCGAGGCCGAGGCGGTCGAGATGGCGCAGCCGCGGCCCTCGAAACTGACATCTTGGATGCGGTCGCCGTCAAGCTCGACATAGACGGTGATGCGGTCGCCGCAGAGCGGGTTGTGGCCGTTGGCGACGTGGTTCGCATGGGCAAGCGCGTGGAAGTTCCGCGGGTGGCGCCCATGGTCGAGAATAATGTCCTGGTAGAGCTCGCGCGGGTCCATCCTGCTTCCCTCTAACGCGTGAACATCGCCTGCGCCGCCTCGATCGCGGCCGCGAGCGCGTCGATGTCGCGCTCGTTGTTGTAGACGCCGAGCGAGGCGCGCGTCGTCGCCGCCAGCCCGAGGCGGTCGAGCAGCGGCTGCGCGCAATGGTGGCCGGCACGCACCGCGACGCCGTGCCGGTCGAGCACTTGGGCGAGATCGTGCGGATGAACGCCGTCCACGTCGAACGACAATATGCCGAAGCGGCGCTGCCCCGCCGGCAGGAGCCGCACGCCATTCATCCCGGCGAGGCAGTCGACGCCGTAGCCGGTGAGCGCCGCCTCGTGCGCCGCGATCGCCTCGCGGCCCAAGCCCTCGATGTAATCGAGCGCGCGCGCCAGCCCGATCGCCCCCGAAATGTCGGGGGTGCCGGCCTCGAAGCGGTGCGGCGGCTCCTGGAACAGCGTCTCTTCGAACGTGACCGACAGGATCATGTCGCCGCCGCCCTGCCACGGCGGCATGGACTCGAGCAGCTCGCGCCGCGCCCACAGCACGCCGATACCGGTCGGGCCATAGGTCTTGTGGCCGGAGAAGACGTAGAAATCGCAGCCCAGCGCCTGCACGTCGACCGGCAGCCGCGGCGCCGCCTGGCAGCCGTCGATCAGCAGCTTCGCCCCATGCGCATGCGCGAGCCGCGCGAGCGCTTCGACCGGAACGACCGCGCCGGTCGCATTGGCGAGATGCGTCACCGCGACGAGCCGCGTGCGCGGCCCGATCAGCCGCTCGAACGCCGCCATGTCGAGACCGCCGGTCGCGTCGATGGGCGCCGCCACCAGCTTGAGCCCGGTACGCGCGCGGATGAGCTGCCACGGCACGATGTTGGCATGGTGCTCGAGCTCGGTCACGAGCACCTCGTCGCCGGGCTTGAGGTAGGTCGCGCCCCAGCTATAGGCGACCAGGTTGATCGCCTCGGTCGCGCCGCGCACGAACACGATCTCGCGCGCATCCGGGGCGTTGAGGAAGCGCCGCACGGTCTCGCGCGCCGCCTCGTAGCGGTCGGTCGAGCGCGCGCTCAGGCGATAGACGCCGCGATGCACATTGGCATAGTCGTTGCGATAGAACTCCGCGATCTCGTCGATCACCACGGCGGGCTTCTGCGCGCTGGCGGCCGTGTCGAGGAACACGAGGCCCGGATTGTTCGCAAAAATCGGGAAGTCGCGCTTGACGCGGCGCGGGTCGAGGGCGCCGGCGGACGCCGTTTGCCCACGGATGGAAGAATCGTTCATGCTGCCGCTCCCGCAAGCCAGCGCGCGATATGCGCGGCGAGGCGTTCGCGCACGGTGCCATCGACACGCTCCAGCGTCTCCGCCGCGAAGGCCTCGATCAGGATACGGCGCGCCTCGGCCTCGGCGATGCCGCGCGCGCGCAGGTAGAACAGCGATTCCTCGTCGAGGTCGCCGACCGTGGCGCCATGGCTGCATTTCACGTCGTCGGCGAAAATCTCGAGTTCGGGCTTGGTGTCGATGACGGCGCGCCGGCCGAGCAGGAGATTGCGGTTCAACTGCTGGGCGTCGCTGCGCTGCGCGTCCTGCTGCACCGCAATCCGGCCGAGGAACACGCCATGCGCGCGATCGTCGACCACGCCCTTGAACAGCTCGCGGGTGGTGCAACCGGGCGCGGCGTGATCGACGAAGGTGGCCGTGGTGCTCTCCTGCTGGCCGCGCAGAAGGAACGCCCCGTCGAGGCGGCAGACACCGTCGGGTCCATCGAAGCGCACGAGGATGTCATGCCGCCCCAGCCCGGCCCCGATGGTCAGCGCAAAGGCCTCGTAGGCGGCGCCCTGCGCCAGCGCGGCGCGGACCAACGCGATATGGATCGCCTGCCGGTCCTCCTCCTGGACCCTGACATGGCGCAGCGTCGCGCCCGCGCCGAGGCGGATCGACGCCACGGCGTTGGTCCAATAGGCGCCCGCGCCGGCGAAGGTCTCGACCACGCTCGCCCGGCTCGCCGCCTCGAGCAGCACGGCGCTGCGCACATGGAACGAGCGTGGCGTTGCGGCGCGGCCGAGATGGATCACCTCGACCGGATGCTCGAGCACGACGCCGGGATCGAGCGCCAGCACGAACCCGTCGGCGAAGAACGCAGCATTGAGCGCGGCAAAAGGCTGCGCCCCCGCGTCGTCGCTTTCACAGAGCGCGGCCTCGACCAGCGCCGGCCGCTCGGCCAAGGCCCGCGCGGTCGAACCGAGCCAGGCCCCCGGCGGCAGCGTGCCGATCTCCGACAAATCCGGCGCGAACCGCCCATCGACGATGACGACCCGGTGCGTCGGACCGGCAAGGCGCCACGGTGCGAGCGCATCGGGCGCGGCCATGCCCGCGGCCGAAGCCGGCGGGAAAGCGTGCTGGGCGAGCGGGCGCAGATCGCTGAAGCGCCAAGCCTCCTCGCGCCGCGTCGGGAAGCCCAACGCAGCGAAACGGCCGAGCGCGGCCTCGCGCCGCCCGGCGAGCCAGGACGGCTCCGCCGCGACGGCGCGCGCGCGGAAGGCGTCGAGATAGGGTGACGTCTCGGGATGCGCCACCATCTTGCCCTCAGGCAGCGTCTCCAAGCATGGCATAGCCATGCTTTTCGAGCTCGGCGGCAAGGCTCTTGTCGCCGGAAAGCACGATCCGGCCCTCGCTCAGCACATGGATGCGGTCGGGCGTCACATAGTCGAGCAGGCGCTGGTAATGGGTGATGAGGACGATCGCGCGATCGGGCGCGCGCAACTTGTTGATGCCACCGGCGACGAGGCGCAGCGCGTCGATGTCGAGCCCGCTATCGGTCTCGTCGAGGAGCGCGAGCTTGGGCTCGAGCATCGCCATCTGGAAGATCTCGTTGCGTTTTTTCTCGCCGCCGGAGAAGCCGACATTGACGCCGCGCTGCAGCAGGTCGTCCTCGATCTCGAGCAGCTTGAGCTTGGCGCGCACGGATTTGAGGAACTGGCCGGCGTCGAGCTCGGCCTCGCCGCGCGCGCGCCGCACCGCGTTGAGCGCGGCGCGCAGGAAATACATGTTGTTCACGCCCGGGATTTCCACCGGGTACTGGAAGGCAAGGAAAATGCCGGCGCGCGCGCGCTCGTCGGGGGCGAGCGCGAGGAGGTCGCGGCCCTGGTAGAAAACGCTTCCCGCGCTCACCTCGTAGCCGGGCCGGCCCGCCAGCACACCCGCGAGCGTACTCTTGCCCGAGCCATTGGGCCCCATGATCGCATGCACCTCGCCCGCCGCAACCGAAAGGTCGATCCCCTTCAGGATCTCGCGCCCTTCGGCGATGCGCGCGTGTAGATTCCTAATGTCGAGCATCAACCCCTCACCCCACGCTGCCCTCGAGGCTCACGGCGAGGAGCTTCTGCGCCTCGACCGCGAATTCCATCGGCAGCTCCTTCAGCACTTCCTTGCAGAACCCGTTGACGATGAGCGACAGCGCGTCCTCGCGCGACAGCCCGCGCTGCAGGCAATAGAACATCTGGTCGTCGCTGATCTTCGAAGTCGTCGCCTCGTGCTCGACGCGGGCGCCGGGATTGCGCACCTCGATATAGGGCGTCGTATGCGCGCCGCAGCGATCGCCGATAAGCAACGAATCGCATTGCGTGTAGTTGCGCGCGCCGTCGGCCCGGGGCTGGATCCGCACGAGGCCGCGATAGGTGTTCTGTCCCCGCCCCGCCGAGATGCCCTTGGCCAGGATGGTCGAGCGCGTGTTGCGCCCGATATGGATCATCTTGGTGCCGGTGTCGGCCTGCTGCATGTTGTTGGTGATGGCGACCGAGTAGAACGCGCCGACCGAGTCATCGCCCTCGAGGATGCAGCTCGGATATTTCCAGGTGATGGCGGAGCCGGTCTCGACCTGCGTCCACGAAATCTTCGAGCGCGCGCCACGGCAGGCGCCGCGCTTGGTCACGAAATTGTAGATGCCGCCGCGCCCTTCGGCGTCGCCCGGATACCAGTTCTGCACAGTGGAATACTTGATCTCCGCGTCCTCGAGCGCGATCAGCTCGACCACCGCCGCATGAAGCTGGTTCTCGTCGCGCTGCGGCGCGGTGCAGCCCTCGAGATAGCTCACATAGCTGCCCTTGTCGCAGATGATGAGGGTACGCTCGAACTGCCCGGACTTGGCGGCATTGATGCGGAAATAGGTCGAAAGCTCCATCGGACAGCGCAGGCCCGGCGGCACATAGGCGAACGAGCCGTCGGAGAACACCGCCGAATTGAGCGCGGCGAAGAAATTGTCGCCCTGCGGCACCACCGAGCCGAGATAGCGGCGCACCAGATCGGGATGCGCCTGCACCGCCTCGCCGAAGGAGCAGAAGATGATGCCCAGCTCGGCGAGCTTGGCCTTGAAGGTGGTCGCGACCGAGACGCTGTCGAACACGGCGTCGACCGCAACGCCTGCGAGCGCCGCCCGCTCGTGCAGCGGAATGCCGAGCTTCTCGTAGGTGCGCAACAGCTCGGGATCGACCTCGTCGAGCGAGCGCGGTCCCTCGTTCTGCTTCGGCGCGGAATAATAGCTCGCGGCCTGATAGTCGATCGGGGCGATGCGCAGCCGCGCCCAATGCGGATTTTCCATTGCCTGCCAGCGGCGGAACGCCTCGAGCCGCCAGTCGAGCAGCCATTGCGGCTCGCGCTTCTTGGCGGCGATGAAGTGCACCGTCTCCTCGCTGAGGCCGGGCGGCGCGCTTTCGCTCTCGATCGCGGTGACGAAGCCGTATTTGTAGCCTTCGCCGAGCGTGCGGACGGTGTCGATGGTTTGGGCGTTACCGGTCATGGGGCAATCGTGCTCGACGGTCTGACGGCGGGTTCAAGGGAAAGGAAGCGCGGCGGCAGCGGCACCATCTCGGCGAGCGTGATCGCCGCCAGCGCGGTGCCGACCGCGTCGTTGATGCGTCGCCAATGCGGCCGGGTCGGACAGAAATCGGTGCGTTCGCAGGTCGGCGCGTGGATCGAGCATTGCGTCAGCCCGATCGCGCCGTCGATCGCCGTCACCACCTCGGCCACCGAGATGGCGGCAGCCTCGCGCGCCAGGCGATAGCCGCCCGCAGCGCCGCGCGCGCCGACGACGATGCCGGCATGGGCCAGCACTTTCAAAACCTTGGCCACGGTGGCCCTGGGCAGTCGTGTCCCATCGGCGAGCGCGCCAGCCGGAATCTGCCGGTCGGGATGGGCCGCCAAGTGCGACGCGATGATCACGCCGTAATCCGCAAGCTTGCTTAGGATGATCATCCGTGTGTGCCGACCTAACGATATGGGACCGCGTTGGTACGGTATAGGTCGGCACTTAACCCCAAGCGTCAACCCCTCGCAACGGTTATTTTTTCAGGCCACGCCGGCATTTTCGCACGGTCTGCCCGGCGGTTGCGGACGCCGGCGCCGGGCCTTTATGCTGACCCCTCGGGGCCGGCACGGCCAGCCCCGGGGAGGGCCAGAATGAAGCACAATACCCAAGGCATCCGCACCTCGCATGTCGGCCGGCTGCCGACTCCGCCGGGCTTCGCCGACACGCCGGCGCGGCTCGCGAGCGGCCAGTTGACCGATCGCGGCGAGACCGCCGCCCTTGTCGTTCCGGCGATCGCCGAGACCGTGCGGCGCCAGATCACCACCGGCATCGACTGCATCGGCGACGGCGAATTCTGGACCGGGCGCAACCTCGCCCATTACGCCCAGCATTTCGCCGGCGTGACCGCGCGGCCGGTACGGCCGGACGAGGTCGGGACGACGCGGGAATCGACGCGCGAGCGCGACGAGTTTCGCCAATTCTACGCCGACATGGATCGGGCCCGGACGATGTTCTTCGTGCCGGGCGAGAAGCCCTTTCAGCCGATCCAGGAGCGCGTGGTGGCAAACGGGCCGATCAAGTCGAAGGGTGCCGAGGCGATCCAGCGCGAGCTCGACACGTTCAAGGCGGCGATCGCGCAGGCCGGCGTGGCCGTGGACGAGGCGTTCGTCGCGGTGCTGGCGCCCGGCTGGCTCGATCATTTCATCTACAACGAATATTACAAGACCGAGGAGGAATACGTTTACGCCCTGGCGGAGGCGCTTGCCGAGGAATACCGCGCCGTCGTCGCGGCCGGCTTCGTCCTGCAGGTGGACGACCCGGGCCTACCCGACTGGTGGGACATGATCAAGCCCGAACCCAGCATCGACGCCTATCGCAAGTTCGCGCGGCTGCGCATCGACGCGCTCAACCACGCGCTCGCCGGCATTCCCGAGGAGAAGGTGCGCTATCACCTGTGCTGGGGAAGCTGGCACGGGCCGCATACCCACGATCTACCGCTGCGGCACATCATCGATCTCGTCACCATGGTGAAGGCGCAAACCTATTCGTTCGAGGCCGGCAACGTCCGCCACGAGCACGAATGGAAGCTGTGGCAGGACGCCAAGCTCCCGGCCGGGAAGATGCTGATGCCCGGCGTCGTCAGCCACGCCACCAACGTCGTCGAGCACCCCGAGCTGGTGGCCGAGCGCCTGCTGCGCTTCGCCGGCATCGTCGGCCGCGAGAACGTCATCGCCGGCACCGATTGCGGGCTCGGCGGCCGCGTCCATGCCGAACTGGTCTGGGCGAAGCTCGCCGCGCTCGTCGAAGGCGCGCGGCTCGCGTCGAAGACCCTGTGGCCGGGACGCTGACCGAGTCGTCGTCATGGCCGACACACCGGAGGCGACGGCACGCAGTCTCGCCGACAGCGTGGCCGTGTCCTGGGAGGCGCAGCTCGGGGCGCGGCTCCTGAGCATCGCGCTCATCGGCAGCCTCGCCCATGGCGGCTTCAGCCCGCGCTACAGCGACATCGACATGGCGGTCGTCGCCGAGGGCGGGCTCGCGTCCGAAGAATTGGCGCTGATGCGCGCCGAGGCGGCGGCGCAGGCGCCAGCGCATGCGGCAAAGCTGTCGCTGTTCTGGGCCGATCGCGGCTTCGCCGTCGGCCGTTTCCCGCCGCTCGACCGGGTCGATTACGTCGATCACGCGGTGCCGCTCTTCGCGCGCGAGCTTGTGCCGCCGCCGCGGCCGACGCGCGATGACATCCGCACCTATCTCCGCGGCCAGCCGTTCGCGAGCTGGGCCCAGGCGGCCAACGCCTTCGCCGAAATCGACGAGCTCGGGCCCGCTGACCACAAGCCGTTCATCCGTGCGCTCCTCTATCCCGCCCGCTTCGTCTATAGCTGGACCACCGGCGCCATGGGCTCGAACGACGACGCCGTCGCCTTTCTCGACGCCCACGCGCCGCCCGGGCTCGATGTCGATCTCGTCGTCCGCGCATTGCGCTGCCGGCGCGAAGCGCGCGACCCTGATTCCCTCTTCGCCGAGCGCGCGGCTCTGCTGCGCCAGCGCGATGCGTGTTCGCGGCTCATCGCCGCTTCGGGCTGAGGCTACAATCCGCCGCCCCGGCGGACATGGACAAGCGCGGGCCGATCCCGCATGTTCGTGGCGCGAGGAGACCACCCATGGATTTCGAGTTCTCGGAAAAGTCGCAGCGCATCCAGGCGCAACTCAAATCGTTCATCGCCGAGCATGTCGCTCCGCGTGATCCGGACTATCACCGCCTCGTCGACGACGAGGGCGTGTTTCCGCCGCCCTTCATCGACAATCTGAAGAACGAGGCCCGCGCGGCGGGGCTGTGGAACCTGTTCCTGCCCGGGCTCAAGCCGGACGAGCCCGGCACGCAGATGTCGAATCTCGACTATGCACCCTGCGCCGAGATCATGGGCCGTCTGCCGTGGTCGTCGGAGGTGTTCAATTGCAGCGCCCCCGACACCGGCAACATGGAGCTGCTCCACCTCGCGGGGACACCGGCGCAGAAGGAGCAATGGCTGAAGCCGCTGCTCGAAGGGCGGATTCGCTCGTCCTTCGCCATGACCGAACCCGACGTCGCCTCCTCTGATGCCACCAACATCCGCACCGCCATCACGCGCCAGGGCGACGACTGGGTCGTCAACGGACGCAAGTGGTTCATCAGCAACGCCGCCGACCCGCGCACCCGAATCTTCATCGTAATGGGCCAGACCAGCCCCGACCGTCCCGAGCCGCATCGCCGCCAGAGCATGATCCTGGTGCCGCGCGACGCGGCGGGCGTCACTGTCGTACGCAACCCGCCGGTGATGCACGAGCGCCACCCCCAGGGCCATTGCGAGGTGCTGTTCGAGAACGTGCGCGTGCCGCGCGACAATCTTCTCGGCGAGGAAGGCGGCGGCTTCGCGCTGGCGCAGGCGCGGCTCGGCCCGGGACGCGTCCATCACTGCATGCGCGCGATCGGCGCGGCGGAACTCGCGCTCGAACTGATGATCGAACGCGCGCTCGAACGCCGCACCTTCGGCCAAATGCTGCACGAGCACGGCACGATCCGCGAATGGATCGCGCTGTCGCGCATCGAGATCGAGCAGGCGCGGCTCCTCGTGCTCAAGGCCGCATGGCTCATGGACAGGTTCGGCAACAAGGCGGCGCGGCGCGAAGTGTCGCTGATCAAGGTAGCGGTGCCGCGGATCGAAGTGCAGATCGCCAACCGAGCGATGCAGACTTTCGGCGCCAAGGGGCTGACCCAGGACACGCCCCTGCCCGACATCTGGACCCATGGCCGCTACCTCCAGATCGTCGACGGTCCCGACGAAGTCCATCTCCGCTCGATCGCCCGCGCCGAAGTACGTGCGGTGGAGCAGCGCCGCAATCAGCGACGCTGAACGGTCCGGCCTGTCCGGCCCCGGTCGCGGCTGCAGGCGTGGGTAAATCAGTCGTTGTTCGTGATTTGTTCCTACGCTATGGTCTCGGCCGGAGCGTGGAGGGACACCATGACCGAACGGCCATTCGATTCTCAGGCTTGGGCAGTGCTGCTGCTTGGCTGGGCGGTGGCGTTGTGGGTCACGCTGACCTAATGATAAGGGGTTCCTTCGATCCGGCGCCGCCCGGACTGCCGGTTTTCGCTGTTTTCTAAGCTGACGCCGCCCGTTATGGTCCGGGCGAGGACTGTTTCATGAAGGTGCTCGTCATCGAGGACGACCGCGACGCGGCCGCCTATATCGTCAAGGGCCTGAGCGAGAGCGGTTATGTCGTCGACCATGCCGCCGAGGGGCGCGACGGGCTGTTCATGGCGACAGACGCCGGGTACGACGCGCTGATCATCGACCGTATGCTGCCAGGCATGGACGGGCTCGCGGTCATCGCCGCGCTGCGCGCTGCCAATGTCGGCACGCCGGTTCTCATCCTGAGCGCTATGGGCGCGGTCGACGATCGTGTCAAAGGCCTGCGCGCGGGCGGCGACGATTATCTCGTCAAGCCGTTCGCCTTTGCCGAGCTGCTGGCGCGGCTGGAGGCGCTGCTGCGCCGCGGCGGCACCGGCCAGGCCACCACCCGGCTGGCGGTCGGCGATCTCGAGATGGACCTGCTGTCGCGCAAGGTGCGGCGCGCGGGACAGGAGATCGAACTGCTGCCGCGCGAATTCCGCCTGCTCGAGTTCATGATGCGGCGCGCGGACCAGGTGGTGACGCGCACCATGCTGCTCGAAAACGTGTGGGATTATCATTTCGATCCCCAGACCAACGTGATCGACGTGCATGTGAGCCGGCTGCGGCAGAAGATCGACAAGGGCTTCGCGCGTCCGCTTCTGCACACGGTCCGGGGCGCGGGCTACCGGCTCGCCGCGGAATAGGCGATGCGGCGCCTCCTCAAGACCAACGCCGTGCGCCTCGCCGCGCTTTATTTCGCGCTGTTCGCGACCTCGGTTCTGACCGTCCTGGTGTTCATCTATTTCTCGACCGCCGATTTCGCCCAGCGTCAGACCGAGGCGACGCTCGACGCGGAGTCGCGCGGCCTCGCCGAGCAATACGCCGAGCGCGGGCTCGCCGGGCTCCTCGAGACCATCCAGGACCGCAGCGCTCCCGGCCATCCCGAGCGCACGATCTATCTCATCACCGATCCGTTTCTGCACCCGCTCGCAGGCAACCTGTCGCGCTGGCCGCGAGCGACCCAGATCCGGTCCGGCTGGATCGAGTTTCCGGTCGAGGAAATGGTCGGCGGCGAGAAGCAGTCGCACACCGCGCTCGCCTCGGTCTTCATTCTGCCCGGCGGCTACCGCCTGCTGGTCGGCCGCGACCTGCGCGACGCGAGCACCTTTCGCGCGCGCATCACCCGCACGCTCGCTTGGTCGGGGCTGTTGACGCTGGCGCTCGGGATTGCCGGCGGCGTGTTCATGACGCGCCACATGCTGCGGCGCGTCGAGGCCGTGAACCGCACCAGCGCCAGCATCATCCATGGCGACCTGTCGCAGCGCGTGCCGGTCTCCGGCAGCGGCGACGAATTCGACCAGCTCGCCGCCAATCTCAACGCCATGCTCGACCAGATCGAACGCCTCATGCTCGGCATGCGCCAGGTCACCGACAACATCGCTCACGACCTGCGCACACCGCTTGCGCGTCTCAGGGCGCGGCTCGAAGTGACCCTGCTCGAGCGGCCGGATATGCACCGCTATGGCGAGGCGCTGCAGGACACCATCACCGAGGCCGACCGTCTCCTCGGCACGTTCAACGCGCTGCTCAGCATCGCCGAGGCCGAGGCCGGCTCGCGCCGCGACAGCTGGTCGGTGGTCGATCTGGCCGAGATCGCCCGCAACGTCGCCGAGCTATATGAGCCGCTGGCCGAGGAGAACGGGCTGGAGCTGGCGGTCGAGACCGACGCGACCTTGCCGGTTCGCGGTGACCGCCATCTCCTATCGCAGGCGCTCGCCAACCTGCTCGACAACGCGCTCAAATACGCACCCGCGGGCAGGATCGTCCTCAGCGCCCACGAGCGGGGCGAGGTGGCGCGCGTCGAGGTCGCCGATACCGGGCCCGGCATTCCCGCCGACCGGCGCGAGGCGGTGTTCGACCGCTTCGTCCGGCTCGAGGGCAGCCGCAGTTCGCCGGGCAACGGGTTGGGGCTGAGCCTCGTGCGCGCGGTGGCAAAGCTTCACGCCGGCGCTTGCTGGCTCGAGGACAACGCGCCCGGCCTCAAGGCCGTGATGACGTTCCCGCTGGCGCCGGCCGAGCGGGGCGCGCGTCTAGCTGAGAACCGTTTCCCCGCAACCGCCGTGTGAATGCGCCCGACCGGCGCGCGGGCCAAGCCGGCGCGCGATTTCACCAAGCCGGCGGCGCAGTTCGGCGGCATCGATCCCGGCGCGCTGCATCACGCGGCCCATCATCTCGTCGCCGAGCAGCTCGTCGAGGCTCGGCTCGCCCGTCAATCTCAAGGCCACCACGTGCGCATCCCCTTCTTCAAGACCGATCAACATGATCGCGACAGTGCCGGGCTAGATTGGCCGATTTGTGGCAACCGCTGGTTAATTTCGCGGCGGGGCGGCTGGTTCGGCACGGCGTTTGCGACCGTGGCAGAAATGCGCTAGATTCAAGTGGATATAGCGCAAGCGCGAGGATGTTCGATGGTGCCACGATGCTTCCGGGTCTCAAGGGTCGGGTTGGTGCTGCTGGCGCTGTTCGCCGCAGCACCGCAGGCGGCGGCCGACGATGTCCTCGTCTTTGCGGCGGCGAGCCTCAAGAACGCGCTCGACGCCGCCGCGCATGCTTATGAGCAACGGAGCGGCGACCGCATCCAAGCCACCTATGCCGCAAGTTCCGCGCTCGCGCGTCAGATCGAGAATGGCGCGCCGGCCCAGATCTTCATCTCGGCCGATCTCGACTGGATGAATAATGTCGCGAAGAAGGGCTTGATCGAGCCGGCGACGCGCGAGGATTTTCTCGGCAACAAGCTGGTTTTGATCGTGCCCGCCGCCTCCACTGCTGCCAAGGTCGCGATCGTGCCGCATTTCCCGCTGGCCGAGCTGATTGCCGGCGGCCGCCTCGCGATGGCCGATCCGGACGCCGTGCCCGCGGGCAAATATGGCAAGGCGGCGCTTGAGACGCTCGGCGTCTGGGATTCGGTTGCGAAACGGCTCGCACGCGCCGAGGACGTGCGCGCGGCGCTGCGCTTCGTCTCGCGCGGTGAAACGCCCTATGGCATCGTCTATGCCACCGACGCGGCGGCGGACACAGGCGTGCGGATCGCCGGGACCTTTCCCGCCAATACCTATCCGCCAATCATCTATCCCATGGCCGCGCTCAAGCGCGCGTCGCCGGCGGCGCTGAAATTCATCGCCTATCTGCACTCGACCGCCGCACGGCCGTGGTTCGAGAAGCAGGGTTTCGCCGTGCTCGAATAGGCCGGCGCCATGTTCGCCTTCACCGATACCGAGCGCGAAGCGGTTTGGCTCAGCCTCAAGGTGGCGACGGCCGGGGTGGGATGCAGCCTGCCCGTGGGGATCGCGCTGGCACTCGCCTTCGCGCGGCTGGAGGTGCCGGGGAAGCGGCTGGTCGAAGGCGTGGTCTATCTGCCGCTGGTGCTGCCGCCGGTTGTCACGGGCTATGTGCTGCTGCTGCTGTTCGGGCGCCACGGTCCGATCGGCGCGTGGCTCTATCACAGCCTCGGCATCACCCTGGTGTTTCGCTGGACCGGCGCGGCGCTGGCGGCGGCCGTGATGGGCTTTCCCTTGATGGTGCGCGCGATCCGGCTGTCGCTCGAGGGGATCGACCGGCGGCTCGAGCGCGCGGCGCGGACGCTCGGGGCGGGACGGCTGCGGGTGCTGTTCACCATCACCTTGCCGTTGGCGCTGCCCGGCATCCTCGCCGGCACGATCCTCTCCTTCGGCCGCAGCCTCGGCGAGTTCGGCGCGACCATCACCTTCGTCTCCAACATCCCCGGCGAGACGCGCACGCTGCCGCTTGCGCTCTACGACTATACCCAGGTGCCGGGGGGCGACGCGCCGGCGATGCGGCTGGTCGTGATCTCGGTCGTACTGTCGCTGGCGGCGCTCACCGCCTCCGAGTGGCTGACACGCCGCGCCGCCCGCCGCATTGGCACCAGCTGAGCGGACGCCCGGTGGTCAGGAAGCGTGCGCGGAGGACGGGCGCGGCTTCGTCCGGCGCTGGGATTTCGCGCCTCCGACCGCCGCGGCGTCGAGTGCCGCGAGATGGGGCGATGCGGCCGCGGCGGCCGCTGCCTCCATGGCGCGGTAATGGCGCACGAGGCTGTGGCCGAAGGGCGTGAGCGCCGCGCCGCCGCCGGAGCGGCCGCCGAGCTTGGTGGTGGCGACGGGCTCGCGGAACAGGTGATTGAGTTCCTCGACCAGGAGCCAGGCACGGCGGTAGGACATGTCCATCGCCCGACCAGCGGCCGAGATCGAGCCGGCCGCGTCGATGAGTTCCAACAGCCGGATCTTGCCGGGACCGACCGCGCCCGCGCGCGGCAGATCGATGCGGAGCGTGAGGCTGGCCATGATGCGCGATCCTAACACGCGCAACGGCCGTGGCGATATGGCGGCGATCTTGAGCCGGAAGCGGCGGCGGCATATGGTGCGGCCGGACCGCGGAAGGGAGCCTGTCGCATGGAAGAGCGCGTCACGTTTTCATCGGGATCGCTCGCGCTCGCGGGCGTAATCCACTTTCCGCCGGGCCATCGTCCCGGCGATCGGCATCCGGCCTTCCTCGTGCTGCACGGCTTCGGCAGCAACAAGAGCAGCAGCAATTGCGTCCTTCCCGCCCGGCTGCTCGCCGATTGGGGCTATGCCGCGCTGCGCTTCGATTTTCGCGGCTGCGGCGAGAGCGGCGGCGGGCCCGGCCGCGTCCTCTGCCTCGAGCAGGTCGAGGACACCAAGGCGGCGGTGAGCTTCATGGCAACCCGCCCCGAGATCGACCCTGCCCGCATCGCCGTCGTCGGCAGCAGTTTCGGTGCCGCGGTCGCGGTCTATGCCGGCGGCGTCGACGAACGCATCGCCGCGGTCATCTCCAGCGGCGGCTGGGGCGACGGCGAGACCAAGTTCCGTCGCCAGCATGCCGGTCCCGGCGCGTGGGACAAGTTCACCCGCATGATGGACGACGGAAAGCGCGCCCGCGCCCAGGGACGGCAGATCATGGTGCCGCGCTACGACATCGTTCCGATCCCGCCGCAACTGCGCACCAATCTGGCGCAGCAATCGGTCATGGAATTCCCGTTCGACACGGTCGACAGCATGTACAACTTCCAGGCCAATACCGTGGTCGGCAAGATCGCGCCACGCCCGCTGCTGCTGCTGCACAGCTCGAACGATTCGGTCACGCCGACGGAGCAGTCGGTCGGGCTGTTCCAGCATGCGGGTCAGCCCGCCGACCTGCATCTCTTCGCCGAGACCGACCACTTCATGTTCTCCGAGGACAATCCCCGCGTCATCGCCGTGATCCGCGCCTGGCTCGACCGCTATCTCCCGGAACGGCGCTAGTATCGTGGCCGAGAGCCATACCGTCGCGGCGGCGGCGCTGCGGCGCTTCACCGCTTCGGTCTTCAGGGAAGCGGGCATGGGCGAGGCGCATGCCGACACCGTCGCCGAGGTGCTGGTCTGGGCCAATCTCCGCGGCAATGACGGCCACGGCGTCCAGCGCATCCCGCGTTATATCGAACTGATCGACGAGGGCAGCCTCAATCCCCGCCCGCAGATCGCGGTGCGGCTCGAAACCGCCGCAGCGGTGCTGATCGACGCCGACAAGGGTCCCGGTCCTGTCGCCATGTGCCGCGCCGCCGACGCCGCGATAGCCAAGGCGCGCGCTTCCGGTGTGGGGCTGGCGCTGGTACGGCGCACGACGCATACCGCGGCGATCGGCTATTACACGCGCCGCATTGCCGCCGCCGACATGGCGGCGCTCGCGGCCTCGGCCTCGATCCCCAACATGCCCTATCACGGCACGCGCGTAGCGGCGGTGGCGACGAGCCCGCTGTCCTTGGCGGTGCCGAGCGCGGGCGCGCCCATCGTGCTCGACATGGCGACGAGCGTCGCCTCGCTCGGACGACTTGCGGCATTCCGGCGCGCGGGGCGGCAACTGCCGCCGGGCTGGGCGCTCGATGAAGCGGGCAACCCGACCACCGATGCGGCCGCCGCCGAACTGCCGCTGCCGCTGGGCGGCCCCAAGGGCGCGGGCCTCGCCCTGATGTTCGAGCTGATCGCTAGTGTCCTGACCGGCAACCCGATCCTCGCCGCGGCGATCAGCGAGGGCGGCGCCGCGGCGCTGCATCGCCAGAACGGCTTCCTCATCGCCATCGACATCGCCCGCTTCGGCGAGGCCGCTCAGTTCCGCGACGGCGTCGCGCGGCTCGTTGCCGTGCTCAAGGCGCAGCCGCGCCAAGTGGGGTTCGACGAGATCCTGATGCCGGGCGAGCGCGGCGACCGTGTCCATGCCGAACGGCTCGCCGCCGGCATCCCGATCCCGCCGGCGACCTGGAACGATCTCGGCCGCATCGCCGCACGCTTCGGCGTCGCGATGCCGGCGGAATAATGTACGCGGAAGCTCAGGCGGCGGCGCCGCGCACGCGGTCGATGAGCGCCAGCGCGTCGCCCGGCGCCGCGTCGGCGCGCCAGGCGACGTGGCCGTCGGGTCGCACCAGCACGAGGCGGCGCTCATAAAGCGCGGCGATCTGCGGATCGGCGAGGTCGATCACCTGAAACGGCACGTGCCGCCGCGCCGCCGCGGCGGCGATGGCGCCGGGATCGGGCGGCGCGGCACCAAGACGCAGCAGCACGAACCCCTTGCCGAAGAGATCGAGGGTCGAGCGGCCGGCCCCGATCCAGGCATGAGGTGCGCGTGTTCCCGGCCGCGCCACCGCGACGAATTCCGGGGTCTCGATCGGCACCGGCGGGCTGCCGTCGGGAACGACGATCGGCGACGGATCGTAGCAATAGCCGAGCCGGAGATTCTCGGTATAGAGCGGCGTCCGCACCTGACGCGTGCGCTCGAACGCGGCGGCGAAGCGCTGCCGCAGCGCGGCCCCGGCCGGCGTGTCCTCGTCGATCTCCGGTCCGCTCGGCAGCGCGGCGAGGACGTTGAACTCCCCGGTCGAGGCGCGCACGTTGTTGAACGCCACCGGCTTGCGCTCGCTTTCGTAGGACGCGAGCAACCCCTCCCCGCCCCAGCCATCGAGCACAGCCACCAGCTTCCAGCCGAGATCGACCGCGTCGGCGAGCCCGGTATGGAGGCCGAGCCCGCCCGTCGGCGAGTTCTGATGCGCGGCATCGCCGGCGATAAAGACGCGCCCGAAACGATAGCGCTCGGCGACGCATTCGCGCCGTTCCCATTTCAGCACCGAGAGAATCTCGTAGGGAACATCGGTGCCGGCGAGCCGCCGCACATAGTCGTGGCCGTCGAACGCCGGATCGGCCTTCAGCACCGAGAGGCGATAGAGCTCCTTGCCGTCGATGCCGATGAGTTCGCCCCAACTGCCGCCGGCATCGGTAAAGCGGTAGAACCGCGCCCAGCCTTTGGTGTGAATTCGGGCGAGTTCGGGCGAGCGGAAATAGACATTGACGCTATTGGCGTAAGCGCCAAGCCCCTCATAGCCGACGCCGAGCGCGCGCGGCACGGTGCCGCCGGCGCCGTCGCAGCCGACGAGATAGCGCGCGTGGATGGTCTCGCCATGTCCGGTCGCGGCATCGATCACCTGGGCATGCACGCCGTCGGCGTCCTGGGTGAAGGATTCGAGGCCGACACGATGGCGGATCGTCACCGACGGGAGTCCCCGCGCACGCGCCAACAGAATGGGATCATAGAAAATCTGTGCGCAGGCGCAGGGCGGTTCGGGCGTGTACGGAATCTTCTGATCGACATAGGCCGGAACCCGGAGCCGTGCCAGCTCGCGGCCGGCCATGCTGGTGCAATAGACGAAGTCGTTGGGATGGGTCTGCGGCCAGCCCGCGCGCTTGACCTGCTCGGCGATGCCCCAGCGGCGGTTGAACTCCATGCCGCGGATCGAGAGGCCGCTCATCTTGGGGATGTGCAACGCGCCATCGCGCTTCTCGACCAGCAGGCAGCTTATGCCGGCCAAGCCTAGCTCGACCGCGAGCGCCAAGCCGACCGGCCCGCCGCCCGCGATCAAAACCGGTATCGGGTCCGTGGACATGCGATGGATGCGCCTCGTTGTTGCAAGACCGTAGGCCGAACCGCCGCGGCCGGTCAATCGCGCCGCCTTGCGCCCTTCCGTCGCAACCGCGCTTCGCGCGCCCCGCGATCGCCGCTAAGATCGAGCGGTGACGACACTCTGCGTTTTGGGCGCGGACGGTGGCGGCGGCGCGACGGCGGGAGATGCGATGCTCGTTTCAGGCAAGGAAAAACTCGAGCGCATGCGCGACGGCCGCGTCGTCTATATCGGCCGCGAGCGCGTCGCGGACGTGACGCGCCATCCGGCCTTCGTACACGGCGCCGCGACCGTCGCCGCGCTTTACGATCTCAAGGCCGATCCGGAACGACGCGATCTCTTCGCCTATGAGGAGGACGGCGAGTCCTACAGCCTCCATTGGCTGCGCTGCCGCAACCGCGAGGACCTCGCCCGCCGCATGCGTGCGATGAAGGCGCTCGCCGACGCCACCTTCGGGCTCATCGGCCGCTCGCCCGATCACGTCGCCGGCATGGTCACGGGCCTGGCGACGCGGCCCGCTTTGCTCGAGGACCTGCGCCGCGGCTGCGGCGACAATCTGATGCGCTATTACGACGCCGCGCGGCGCCAGGACCTTTATCTCTGCTTCGCCGTCACCCCGCCGACCGGGCAGCGCAGCGCAGCACTCTTTCCCGGCCAGGAACGCCACGACCCGATCCTGCGCGTCGTCGCCGAGGACGACCGCGGCGTCATCGTCTCGGGCATGAAGATGCTGGCGACCGGCGGCGTCTATGCCGACGAGGTGTGGATCGGCAACCTCACGCCGATCGACGACAAGTACAAGAGCGAGAGCATCACCGCCGCGCTGCCGCTCAATGCGCCCGGCGTGTCGCTGTGGGCGCGCCAGCCCTATGCCAGCCACGCACGGCACGAGGCCGATTATCCGCTGAGCTGGCGCTTCGACGAGACCGATAGCGTGCTGGTGTGCGAGCGCGTGCGAATTCCCTGGGAGCGCGTGTTCCTGCACGACGACGGCGCCATGTCGCGGCGCATCTATATCGAGACCGCTGCCAACGTCTATGCCAACCATCAGTCGAACATCCGCTTCTGGGCGAAGATGGGCCTGATCGTCGGGCTGGCGAGCCGCATCTGCGCGGCGAACGGCATCGACCGCATCCCGGCGGTGCGTGAGGCGCTGGGCCGGCTCGCGGCGCTGGAGGCAACGATCGGCGGGCTGGTGCAGGGACAGATCGAAGCGTGGGAGCCATGGCCCGCGCCCTATGCCTGCCCCAACCGGCGCATCATGTATGCCGCGCTCAACTGGTGCCAGGAGCATCACAGCGAGATCATCGATGCACTGCGCACGCTCCTCGGCGGCGTGCCGCTGCAGATGCCGGCGAGCATCGACGTGCTCGGCGATCCTGGCCTGCGCGACACGTTCGAGCGGTGGTGGAAGACGCCCTCGCTCGACGCGCTGCAGCGCCTCAAGCTCTACAAGCTCGCCTGGGAACTGACCGGCTCGGAATTCGCCGGCCGCCACATGCTCTACGAGAAATTTTACGCCGGCAATTCCATCGTCGTGCGCAACCAGAGCGACCGCGAGGCGCCGTGGGAGCATTTCCACGCCACCGTCGACCGCCTGCTCGACACCATTGCCATCCCCGATTTTCCCGCCGCCCCGCCCGACCAGCGGGCGTGAGCGGCAGCGGCCGGCTTGACAGCGGCGCTGCGGGCGGCGATACCGCGCCGGCCCCGAACGGAGACATGGATGAAGCGGCCCAAGAAGCGGATTCTCGCACGCAATCGCTCGGCCAAGCTCAAAGCCAAGCGCCGCCGCCAACGCGCCCGCGCCGCCAGCTGACCTGGCCACCCCGCTCGACAACCGCCCCCGACCTGCTATGACCGGCCCGCCCAGGACGCGGGATGGGTGGCCGAGCGGTTGAAGGCACCGGTCTTGAAAACCGGCATACGGGCGACCGTATCGAGGGTTCGAATCCCTCCCCATCCGCCAACTCCGAACAGAACTGCGAACGCCGGGCGTAGCCGATCTTACGCCGGCCGCGGCGGTCAGCGTCTGAAGCAGATTGCTCTTCGAGCCGATGATGCGGACCTCGCGGTCTGCGACCTCGACGCGCTGGGCCAGCGCGCGGAGATGGTCGCGGCGATAGCCTCCGCCATCGATTCTGATCCGCTCGCGCGCCGTCCCGGCGAATGTCCGGATCATTTGCGGCGTGATGGATTGCTGGGCTGACGTTTCCAGCATCGCGGTGGCACGGGCAGCGTCGGCTTGCGCCTGGTCGCGGATCGCCTTCAGGCTCGCAACGCGCTCTTTCAGCGCGGGGTCGTCGAGATCGGCAACGCCGGCCTCGATGGCGTCATAGAGCCGTTTCAAGCGCAGGTCGGTCTCAGTCGCCCGCTTGGTCAGCTCGGCGATGTGCGCCCGGCGGCGCTCGGCGCGCTCCTGGCGGCGGTCTAGGACGGACGCCAGCACCTCCTCGAGCCGCTGCGGCTGGAGCAATCGGTCGGCGAGGTGCTCCGCGACGAGGCTGTCCAGCTTCTCCATCGGGATCGACCGGCCCTTGCAGCCGGTCTCGCCCTGACGCGCCTTGGTCGAACAGGTGTAGTAACGATACTGCCCTCCCTTGCCGGTCCTGAGAGTCATGGCGCCGCCGCAGTCGGCGCAGAAGCAGATGCCGGTAAGGAGGGTGGGGCCGCTGACAACGCGCGCCGGCGTGACCTTTGGATTGCGGCTGCGGAGATGCGCCTGCACGGCATCGAACGTCGGCCGATCGATCAGCGGCGGCACGTCGACGGTGACGATCTCGCTGGCGGGTTTGAGCGTCTTATTCTTGGCGCGCTTGTTGAACTCATGCCGGCCGATATAGGTCGGCCGCGTCAGGATGCGGTGGACCTGGCCGACGCCCCAGCGCCCGCCGTCGCGGGTGAAGATGCGGCGCTTGTTCAAGTGTGCCGCGATATTCTTGACGCCCATCGGGCCGGATGTGCCATCGCCTTCGAGGGCCAGGCGGTAGATCAGCCGAATCGTGTCGGCGTGCAGCGGATCGATTTCGAGCTTCTTCTTGACCTTGGCTCCGCGCTGCTCGGCCGCGACGACGCGGTAGCCGATCGGCGGCAGCGATCCGTTCCAGAAGCCTTGCCGCGCATTCTCCTTTAAGGCGCGCAGCACATGCTTGGCGTTCTCTTTCGACTGGTACTCGTCGAACAGCGCCATGATCTGTCGCATCATGACGTGCATGGGATCGTCGCCCAGCTCCTGCGTCATCGAGACGAGCCGGACGCCGTTCTTCGCCAGTTTGCGGACGTAGAACTCAAGCTCGAAGTGATCGCGGAAGAAGCGCGAGAAGCTGTGGACGATGACGATATCGAACGGCGCGGGCTTGCTCGTGCCCGCTTCGATCATGCGCTGGAACTCGGGCCGGCGATCGTTGGTGGCGGACGCGCCCGGCTCGACATAGGTCTCGACGAGCTGGTAGCCGCGCGCGGCGCAGTACGCTTCGCCTTGCCGCTTCTGATCGGGGATCGAGACATCGTGCTCGGCCTGCCGCGCCGTCGAGACGCGTAAGTACAGGGCGGCGCGCAGCGGCACGGTCATCGCAAGTATCTCCTCAGATCATCAGCGCGGCCCGAACAGTTCATCGAACAAATCGCCGAGCCATGCCTCGAACACGTCGAGCTCGGTGTTGGTGATCGGCACAGGGTCGGGCCAATCGTCCGTGACGGTCCACGCCGACAAGTCGTGCTTCGCCGCCCGCCCGATACGAGGCCAAGGCTCGATCGAAATGTAAAGGTCATTGGGCACGATGCCCAGGCTGGCGCGCGGTCGAGACATCCCGACAGGATCACCCGATGAGTCTCCGGGATGAACGGCCGATCTTTGTCCCGCAGCATCCTTCCTCCTCCCGGCCGTCCCGCGGCGCTGGCGGATGGCGGCTTCGAAGTTGATTTGATTGACATTTTGGTCAAAACGTATGGCAAGGGTCTTCTGACGGATGACCAAAAAGACCAATCATACCAATCCACTGCGCGCGCCGGATGGCCTCGCTTTTCCCTTGCCGTCCGATAACTCAACGCCCCGATAACACGCGCTGCCACTCCGGCTTCTTCAGCCTAAGCCGCATCGCATAGGTCGATAGCAGCTGATATGATCGCAAAATCGCCCGCCCGGCGCGACCTGCCAGCCCATCCAGCCGTACGGTGCCGTAATGTCCGGACCAATCTTCGCCCAGCCTGATCCTCGGCTCTCGGAGATCGTCGAGGCGATCTGCACAAGCGATGTTGGTCCCGGTGCCGCGAGTTCGATCGCATTACCCGTCGTGTCGCCGATCATCTGCTTTCATTATCGTCAGGCGCCGCTGCTCCGCCTGGATGACCCCATATCCGGCGCGGGCGGTACATGGTCGGATCCTGGTCGCTTTCGCATCACCGGTGTGCAGACCCGCGCGGCGCGATTGCGCCCAAACGGAGCCGTTGGTGTCATCATAGTGCGGCTGAAGCCAGAGTCGGCCCGGCGCATCAAGGGCCTGTCGATCGATGAGCTGTTTGGCTCCGCTGCCTCTTTGGCCGACCTGTTCCCGAGCCGGGACATCTCGCTGCTCGATGAGATGCTGTTGGAAGCAGGCGATCCGGGGGCGCGCATCGCCGCTGTTCAAAGCTTTCTGCTGTCGCGACTGTCGGAGCGCGACGAGGATATCCTTGTCCGTCGCGCGGCGCGGTGGCTGCGCCACGACCCTAACGTGGCAATGAGGGACGTGGCGAGCCATCTCGATATCAGCGAGCGCCATCTATCGCGCGTCTTTCGGAATGCGATCGGGACAACGCCCAAGCAATTCGCGCGCATCGTCCGTCTGTCGAAGGTGGTTGCCGCCGCGCGGCGCAGCCGCGGGGGCTGGGCCGAGATCGCGCTCGATTGCGGATATGCAGACCAGTCTCACCTGGTCAACGAGTTCAGCGCCATGGTGGGGACTTCGCCGGCGGCACTGCTGCGCATGACGTCGCTTCGCATTCGCTGCGACGAGCCGGTCTCGCCGCGAGAGTCCGATTTCTACAATACCTTCCTCTCCGAGCTGCCTAACTTGGCCTAGCTAGGCTGCGCTCCCGAGCTTGCCGCGAGAGCGTTGGCCGCGCCTCAAGCAAGCGGAGAGGGTCATGCTGCCAGGAGTATCGCTCAAGGTTCTTCAGCGCTCGGACGGTCCGCTGCCGGGCTATGAGACCGTAATCCTCGAATTGGAGATCGAGGCGGGGACCATGGTCGGCCGCCACGCGCATCCGGGCATCGAGTCCACTTATGTCGTCGAGGGCACCGCCGAGCTTCTGGTTGACGGCCAGCCGGCTCGGCTGCTGAAACGCGGCGATGCATTTCAAATTCCACCGAATCTGCCGCATAGCGTCAACGTCGGCAATTGCAAGGCAAAAGCCTGCTCGACCCTGATCGTCGAGAAGGAAAAGTCTCTAGTATCAGCACTGTAGCGCTACATCGGGTGGTTCGGGAGGCGTAAGCATGATTGCGAAGGCGGATCGCCTTCCATGCACGCCGCCGGACAACGATGAGTGGCATAATGAACGAGCGGCTGCTGCCGAATCCCGGAACGGCGGGCATCTCCGTTAGAGGGCTATGGCGTAGACGTAGTGCTCATCATCGTCGGTCGTGGCCCGCCACTGATCGCGCGTTCCCTCAAGACCGCGAAGGCGCCGCGTCGTGCCGTAGCTTGTGCGACACCACCATCGGACGCGACGGCTGCGACATAATCGCGCACCCTTCGTCAAACCCGTCGCGCCATCGGACGACGCGAGGATCCAGGTCTGTCACGTCAGGATATTCGGCCGCCGCAGGATGTCGCAGCCTTCTTCGCAACGAATGCCGGCGCCGATCACCGTTGCGTGTCGTCTCGATTGCCTCGGCGGGGTAGGCCTTGATCCTCTCCAGCTTCATGTCGTGCCGGACGGGTCCCGCTGGCTTACAAAATATCGCCCGCGCCACCGATGCCGAGATCGGAATTTATAGCCTATTAATCATTAATTTCGTATACAACAATTGATTTGCAATTAACGAATTACTGATGATATTTTTCGCTGCAAGACGATCATGTTTTACCAGCGGCGCGAACTCACAACCGAACGGCTTCAGTTCCCGAAGGATGCCTTTCCGGATGTACCGAACGCGACCGTATTCTGGGATGCGCTGTCGGCCGATCCATGGCGGGCGGCGCCAAGCGCCACCGCGACGACCGGGCCGGAGCGCTGCGACCCCGGAATAGGCCGCGCCATTCAAGGGTGCCACGCCGCGCCCGTCATCTGGGAGATGCGTGATGACTGACTTCTGGACGCTCGACGATCCGAACGGAACCGGCGGCACCGAGGCGCGCGGGATCAATGACTCGCGGACGGTCGTCGGAACCTACATCGACACGGGCGGCGTCAGCCACGGATTCACGGAAGCCGGTGGCGTCTACACCACGACCGACGACCCGAATGCGGTTAACGGCTCCAGCGCCTTGGGGATCAACGACGACGGAACCGTCGTCGGCCTCTACGGCGACGCCCACGGCGTCTATCACGGCTATACGGAGACCGACGGCGTCTATACGACAATCGACGATCCCAATTCGACATACGGGTCTGGCGTTTACGGCATTAACGATGCCGGGGCGGTGGTCGGATACTATCTCGACGCCGGCGGCGCCTATCATGGTTTCACCGAGGCCGGCGGCACCTACACGACGATCGACGATCCGAACGGAACCAAGGGCACGGTCGCCTTGGGAATCAACGGCACCGGGACGATCGTCGGATACTCCATCGACGCCGGTGGCATCTACCACGGCTTTTCCGAAGCTGGCGGCGTCTACACGGCGATCAACGATCCGAACGGGACCAAGGGTACGCTCGCCACGGGAGTTAACGACGCCGGGACGGTGGTCGGATACTACATCGATGCCAGCGGCGACGCCCACGGTTTCACGGAAAGCGGCGGCGTCTACACGACGGTTAACGCTCCCAATGCAATCGATACCGCCGTTGCCGGCATCAACGCGGCCGGGACGGTCGTCGGGTACTCCGTCAATGCCGGCGGCGCCTACAGCGGCTTCATGCTCGGCACTCCGGCAGCGACGGACTTCAACGGCGACGACATGTCCGACATCCTGTGGCAGAACCCGACCACTGCGCAGGCCATGCTATGGGAGATGAGCGGGACGCAGAATATCGGCGGCGGTTCCCTTTCGCTCCCCTCCGCATCCTGGCAGATCGCCGGCTTGGGGGATTTCAACGGCGATGGCATGTCCGACATCCTGTTGCGGAACACGCAGACCGGTGCGGCATCGATCTGGGAGATGAACGGCACCGCCACGATCGGCGGCGGTCCGCTTCAGGCGCCATCGCCCGCTTGGCAGGTCGCGGGCGTTGGCGACTTCAATGGCGACGGCATGTCCGACATTCTTTGGCGGAACACCACGACCGGCGCCGTGTCGATCTGGGAGATGAACGGCACGAACGTCATCGGCGGGGGATCGCTTGGCATGCAGGCGCTGAGTTGGAAGGTCGCCGGCGTGGGTGACTTCAACAACGACGGCCACGCCGACATCCTGTGGCAGAATACCACCACCGGCCAATTGGGATTGTGGGAGATGAACGGCGCCAGCGTCATTGGCGGCGGAGCCATTGCCGCGCCGACGGCCGCGTGGCAGATCGCCGGCCTGGGAGATTTCAACGGCGATGGCACGACCGATATTCTCTGGCGGAATTCACAGACGGGTGCCGCCTCGATCTGGGAGATGAACGGGACCAGCGTCATCGGCGGGGGCCCCATCGCCAATGCGCCATCGACCGACTGGCAGGTGGCGGCGATCGGCGATTACAATGGCGACGGCAAGTCCGATATTCTGTGGCAGAATACGCAGACGGGCGCGCTCTCGATTTCGGAAATGAGTGGAACCAGCACGACCGGCGGTGGTGCGCTTTCGTCCCTCGCGACAACTTGGCACGTCGTCCAGAATCCAACCCTCGCCGCGTAGTCGCCGTTCTGCGGCAAGGATCGTCATCGAGAATTCGACGGCGCCATAGCAGGTACGCCGACAGCGCCTAACGAAGAAAGCTACGCTGTCGGCCGGGAGCCGGCCCAGGGGCGCCGGATTTTCGAATGACACCGCCGGGCGCTTCTATCCGATCGCGTGATTAAGCGCCCAGCGCTCGAGCGCCGCAGCCGACATCGCCCCGGCGGTGCGATCGAGCGCGCGGCCGTGGCGGGCGAGCAGCAGCGTGGGCACGCTACGAATCCCGAAGCGCTGCGCCAATTCCGGCGCGGCGTCGATATCGACCTTGACGAGCCGCAGGCGCGGTTCGAGCGCGGCCGCGGCGCGCTCGAACTCCGGCGCCATGGCGCGGCACGGCCCGCACCAACTCGCCCAGAAATCCACCAGAAGCGGAATGTCGCTCTTGGCCAGATGGCGCTCGAAGCGCCCGGCGTCGAGCGCAACGGGCCGGCCCTCGAAGAGCGGCCGATGGCACTCGCCGCAGCGACCGCCGGAAGCGAGCCTCGCCTGCGGCACGCGATTCACCGTGTCGCAATGAGGACAGACGATATGGAGATGGTCGGACATGGCTGCGTCCCGCGGGCCTAGACGTCCGCCACCATCCGGCGCAGCTTCTCGCGCACCTCATCGGCCATTTGCTTGAGGCGCGGGTTGTCGATCGCGGCCATCGAGGCGACCGGGTCGATCGCCGCCACCTCGATCCCGCCGTCGCCGGTCTCGGCGACGACGACGTTGCAGGGCAGCATCGTGCCGACCTTGTCCTCGAGCCGAAGCGCCTCGTAGGCGAGCTTCGGGTTGCAGGCGCCGAGAATACGGTAATTGCGGAAATCGACGTCGAGCTTCTTCTTGAGCGTATCCCTGACGTCGATCTCGGTGATGATGCCGAACCCTTCGCGCTTCAGCGCCTCCGTGGTGCGGCGCAGTGCCTCGTCGAATCCGGTCTTAAGTATCTTGCTGAAATAATAGGTCATCGCGGTCTCTGCCTCCGTCGTTTGTGTGCCCAGTGTCATTCCGCCGCGGCTTTCGGCGCGCCCGGCCCTCTGGGCCGCAGCCTGGCGATGCCGAGCGCCTTCATGACGATCCGTTCATAGGCCGGCTCGGTCTTCCCGGTGCGGACCTTGCGCAAGAAATATTTTTCGAACGCAACCTTCGCCAGATGCACCCAATATCCTTGCCCAGCCCAGTTGACGTTACGCGGCGGGATTTGCGGTAGCGCGATGAAGGCGACGCCGTCATTGCCGAAATCGGCGAGGCAGACCGCATTGAGGCTCGGCTCGCGCTGCGGGTCCCGGCCGGCGATGAGGCTGGCGATGTTCTCGGCAACGGCGGACACCATCGATTCAATCATGTAGCCCGTCTTCGGCACGCCGATCGGCACCGGCGTCGGCTCATAGGCGGGAATGGCGACGCACACGCCGACGGCGAAGACGTTGGGGAAGGCCGGGTTGCGCTGGTGCTTGTCGACGAGCACGAAGCCGCGGGGATTGACCAGCCCGGCAATGGGCTTGCCGTCCTCGCCCATCATGCAGGCGACGCCGCGGAACGCCGGGATGAACATCGTGAGTTTGGACGCAATGCGGTGCTGGCGCTTGGGCGCGCCGTCATCGCCGATTTCGCTGACCTCGACCTGGTCGGGGCCGATGCGGTCGACCTTGGCATTGGTGATCCATTTCACGTCGCGGTCGCGCAACATCGATTCGAGCAGGCCCTTCGTGTCGCCGACGCCGCCGAGGCCGAGATGACCGATATAGGGTTCGGCGGTGACGAAGGTCATGGGCACGCGGTCGCGGATCTTGCGCCGGCGCAAATCGGCATTGGCCAGGAGGGCGAATTCGTAGGCCGGCCCGAAGCAGGACGCGCCCTGGGCCGCGCCGACCACCATGGGACCGGGATTGTTGCAGAATTCCTCCCAGCGCCTGGCCGCGGTGGCGGCATGGTCGACATGGCAGATGGAGATGGTATTAGCCGCGGGTCCGAGCCCTTCCACCTCGTCGAAGGCGAGCGCCGGACCGGTGGCGATGACGAGAAAGTCGTAATCCACCGTGCGCCCGTCGTTGAGCACGATCCGGTTTTCCTGCGGCAGAACGCGCCGCGCGCCGGCCGCTTCGAAGGCGATGCCGAATTTGGCCAGCACCGGCGGAAGATGGATCTTGATGTCCTTGGGTTCGCGCCACTTGAGCGCCACCCACGGATTGGACGGCACGAACTGGAACCACTCGGAATCCGAAACAACGGTGATCTCGGCCTTGCGCCCGATCACCTGGCGCAGCTCATACGCCGCTGAAATGCCGCCGATTCCGGCGCCAAGCACGACGACCCTGGCCATGCGCTCCTCCATCCCCTTCGGCCCCATGCCGCTGGAATGAATTTTCTCCCCCCGTGCGGGCCGCGCCGTGATCTGGATCAATGAGTACGGCGCAGCTCGTTCTTATGTTCAGCGTGATGATCCGCCGCACCCCGAACCCTGTCGCCGCTTGCTCAGGTAAAGGCGATACCCGCCCGAAGGCCGAGCCGCTTGAACGCCATCGCCGCCGGGCAGAAACCGGTGAACGCCGCCTGCAGCAGGTTGAGCCCGACGAAGCCCGTCAGCAGCAGCCACCACGGACTGTAAATCTGGCTCAACGTGAGACTCAGCAGGACCATGAAGCCAGCGAAAGCCATGACGGCACGATCGATCGACATGGAGGTCTCCTTTCAATACTTGGCACGTGCCGGGCGGCAGAATCGCTCGTAGAGCGCGTCCACCACCTGGGCCACGCCGGGATCGGCGAGCGAGTAATAGATCGTCTGCGCCTCGCGCCGTGTCGCGACCAGTCGGCCGCGGCGCAGCCGGGCGAGGTGCTGCGACAAGGCCGACTGGCTCAGCCCCACCACCGCCTCGAGCGCGCCGACCGAGCGTTCGCCCCGCAGCAGCTCGCAGACGATCATCAGCCGGCGCCGGTTGGCGAGGATCTTGAGGAACCCTTCCGCCGCCCCGGCCTTGCTGCGCATCACCTCAATATTCATGGTTGCTAATTTAGTAATTGCTTATATATAGGTCAAGGGATGTTCCCGAGGATTCCTGACGTGTTGTGCCGCATCATCGCCCTCGCCGCCGTCGTCGCGGTGGCCGCCCTTCCCGCCCAGGCTCAGGACGCTGTCGTTGTGCAGCGCGCGGTCGACGATCAGAAGGCCGTCATCGCCACGGTCGAGCCGGTGCACGCGCTCGTCGCCCGCGCGCGCATCGGCGGTACCATCGCGCGCCTGACGGTCAAAGAAGGCGACGCCGTTGCCGCGGGCGACCGCATCGCCGTGGTCGCCGACCAGAAGCTCGTGCTGCAGACGCAGGCGCTGCAATCGCGCATCCAGGCGCAGCAGGCCGAGCGCGACCAGGCGCAGATCGATCTCGCCCGGACCCAGTCGCTGCGCCGCACCGGCGTGGTGTCGCAGAGCCAGCTCGACCAGGCGCGCACACGACTCGATGTCGCCGAGCGCAATCTCCAGGCGCTCCGCACCGACCAGCAGGTGATCGAGCAGCAGACCGCCGAAGGCGCCGTCCTAGCGCCGGGCGCCGGCCGCATCCTCAAAGTGCCGGTGTCGGAAGGCAGCGTGGTGCTTGCCGGCGAGACCATCGCCACCATCGCCGCCGACAACTATATCCTCCGGCTGCAGCTTCCGGAACGGCATGCGCGGTTCATGCGGGCGGGCGACACCATTCTCGTCGGCGCGCGCGGCCTCGAGGCCGAGGCGCCGGAGCCGCTGCGCCGCGGCCGCGTCGTGCTGGTCTATCCCGAGATCGACAACGGCCGCGTCATTGCCGATGTCACAGTCGCCGGCCTCGGTGACTATTTCGTCGGCGAGCGCACGCGCGTCTATGTCGCGACCGGCACGCGCGAAGCGCTGGTCCTTCCCGACGGCTATGTCTACCGCCGCTTCGGCGTGAGCTACGTGAAGCTCAAGGACGGCACCGAAGTCGTGGTCCAGGTCGGGATGCCGGTCGAAGGCGGCATCGAGATCCTGGCCGGGCTGCACGCGGGTGACGTGGTCACGAAGCCATGAAGCTCGGCCTCTCGGGGTTCCTCGCCCGCAGCTTCATTGCCTCGCCGCTGACGCCGCTCCTGCTCTTGGCGGCGCTGGTGGTCGGCGTGGTCGCGCTCGTCGCCCTGCCGCGCGAGGAAGAGCCACAGATCAGCGTGCCGATGGTGGACATCCTCGTCACCGCAAACGGCTACAAGGCGGCTGACGCCGTCGAGCTCATCACCAAGCCGCTCGAAGACATCATCAAGGGCATCAACGGCGTCGAGCACGTCTATTCCAGCACCCAGGACGATTCCGTGGTCGTCACGGCGCGGTTCTATGTCGGCACCGACGAGGACACCGCGCTCACCCGCGTCCACGAGAAGATCCGTGCCAATATCGCCGATCTGCCCAAGGGCATTCCCGAGCCGATCATCATCGGCCGCGGCATCAACGACGTGGCGATCCTCACCCTCACCCTGACGCCGAAGGAGGCGGCCGCATCGCGCTGGAATGACAACGGCCTCTATCAGGTCGCCCAGGAGCTGCAACACGAACTGATCAAGGTCGAGAATGTCGGCCTCACCTATATCGTCGGCGGCAGTCCCAACGAAATCCGCGTCGAGCCCGATCCCGAGCGCCTGGCGCTTTATGGCATCACCCTCAACCAGCTCGTCGACAAGCTCGAGAACGCCAACCGTTCGTTTCTCGTCGGCGCCTTCGAGCAGATGGACCGGAACGTGCCCGTGGTGGCGGGGCAGACGCTTCAGGGCGTGCCCGATATCGGCCTGTTGCTGATCACCTCGCGCGACGGCCGGCCGGTCTATGTCAAGGACGTCGCCGACGTGGTGGTGGGCGCGGCCCAGCCCGATCATCACGCCTGGATGCTCACCCGCAACAAGGCGGGCGGGCTCGACCAGCGGCCGGCCGTCACCATCGCCTTCGCCAAGCGCAAGGGCGCCAACGCGGTCGTGGTGGCCGACCAGCTCCTCGCCCGCCTCAAGACGGTCGAGGGCCGGCTCGTGCCGAGCGACGTCACGGTCGCAGTCACCCGCAATTACGGCGCGACCGCGACGGAAAAGGCGAACGAGCTGTTCTTCCACCTGGCGCTGGCGACGGTCTCGATCGTCGTGCTGATCACGCTCGCGATCGGCTGGCGCGAGGGGATCGTGGTTCTCGTCGTCATCCCGACCACCATCCTGCTCACGCTCTTCGCCTCCTGGCTGATGGGCTACACCATCAACCGCGTCAGCCTGTTCGCGCTCATCTTCTCGATCGGCATCCTGGTCGACGACGCCATCGTCGTGATCGAGAACATCACGCGGCACTGGCGCGAAAGCGACCGCAAGGACTTGGTCACGACCGCCATCGAGGCCGTGGCGGAGGTCGGTAATCCGACCGTCGTCGCCACGCTCACGATCATCGTGGCGCTGTTGCCGATGATGTTCGTGAGCGGACTCATGGGCCCCTATATGAGCCCGATACCGGCGAACGCGTCGATGGCGATGCTGTTCTCGTTCTTCGTCGCCATGATGGTCACGCCGTGGCTCGTCCTGCGCATCGCGCGCCGCCATTTCGAAGGCGGCGCGGCAACGCCCGCCGCCGCGCACGGGGTCGGCGCCATGGGGCGTTTCTATCTGCGCTTCGCGCGGCCGCTCCTCACCGGCCGGCGCCGCGCAAAGGTCTTTCTCGCCGTGGTCGCGGCGGCCACCCTTGGCGTGTGCGTGCTGTTCGTCACCAAGGACGTCACCGTGAAGCTGCTTCCCTTCGACAACAAGTCGGAGCTTCAGGTCGTGGTCGATCTGCCCCAGGGCACGACGCTCGAGGACACCGAGCGGTTTCTCATGGCGGCGGCCAACCGGCTCAAGGATCTGCCGGAGCTGACCTCGATCCAGGCCTATGCCGGCACCGCGGCGCCGTTCAACTTCAACGGGCTGGTGCGCCACTATTATCTCCGCAGCAATCCCGAGCAGGGCGATCTTCAGGTCAATCTCGTCGGGAAGGCCGACCGGTCGCGCGAGAGCCATGCGATCGCGCTCGATGTCCGCCGCCGCCTCGCCTCGGTGCCGAGACCACCGGGTACGGTCGTGCAGGTGGTCGAAGTGCCGCCGGGCCCGCCGGTGCTGGCGACGCTGCTGGCCGAAATCTACGGCCCCGACCAGGCGACCCGGCGCGCGGTCGCGCGCAAGGTCGAGGCCGCATTCAGGAGCGTCGATTTCATCGTCGATGTCGACGACACCTTCCACAAGCCGGGCGAGCGGCTGCGCTTTTCCATCAACCAGGAGAATCTCGAGTTCTACGGCGTCGAGGAGCAGGCGGTCTACGACACCATCGCCGCACTCATCGGCGGGGTGAAGATCGGCTATTCGCAGCGCGGCTATGGCACCAAGCCGATCGAGATCGACGTGAAGCTGCCCAAGCGGGCGATGTTCATGGGCGAACGCATCCTGACGACGCCGCTTCCCGCCGGCGGAACGGCACGCCAGGGCGCCAATGTCGAACTCGGCGATGTGGTCACGGTGAAGCGCGAGCCCGCCTCCTACAGCATCTTCCGCCGCGACGGGCATTCCATCGAAATGGTGGAGGCCGATGTCGCCGGCCGGTTCGAGGCGCCGATCTACGGCATGCTTGCCGTGCAGGACCGGATCAAGCACATGGATTGGGGCGCCGCCGGCCCGCCCACCATCCGCTATCACGGCCAGCCGACCGACGAATCGAAGGCGTCGCTGCTGTGGGACGGCGAGTGGGAGGTGACCTATGTCACCTTCCGCGACATGGGCGCGGCCTTCGGCGTCGCGATCCTTGGCATCTATCTGCTGGTCGTCGCCCAGTTCGGCTCATTCCTGCTGCCGCTCGTGATCCTCGTTCCGGTGCCGCTCACGCTCATCGGCATCGTGCTGGGCCATTGGCTCCTGGGCGCGCCCTTCACCGCGACCTCGATGATCGGCTTCATCGCGCTCGCCGGCATCATCGTGCGCAATTCGATTCTGCTCGTCGATTTCATAAGGCGGCGGCGCGCCGAGGGCGCGGTGCTGCGCCAGGCGCTGCTCGAAGCCGGGGCGATCCGGTTCAAGCCGATCTTCCTCACCGCGGCGGCGGCGATGATCGGGGCGGCCTTCATCATGACCGATCCGATCTTCCAGGGGCTCGCCATCTCGCTGGTGTTCGGCCTGGCCTCCTCGACCGCGCTGACCGTGCTGGTCATCCCGGCGCTCTACGTCTGGCTCCGCGACGATCATCAGGGCATGGGCGAGTCATGAGCGCCGGCGCGGCCGTGCGCGCCCTTTTTGCTCGTCTACCAGCGCGGGCGACGCTCAATTATCTGCGCGAAACGAGTCTGGAACCTGCCTCACACGCCGCCCAGGTAATTGATGTATAAATCTGGCGTCCCCAACCGGATTCGAACCGGTGTTCTCACCGTGAAAGGGTGATGTCCTGGGCCTCTAGACGATGGGGACGAGGCGGCGGCGGCGCCGAGGGTCTAACCGGCGAAGGGCGCCAAAGCAAGCGGCGCCGGCGCTCGCGCCGCAGCGTCTTGCATGCTAGGAAGGGGCATCCATGGCGCGCGCCTTTCCCATGATCGGTCCGGTCCCTGCCCGCGCGGCCTGCGTCGCCGCGGCGTCCGCGGGAGGCGGCTGAGATGTGCGGCGTCGCCGGCATATGGGACCGGCGGCGACGCAGCGCGCCCGAGGCGCTTGCCGCCGTGGCCGAGGCCATGACCGATGCGCTGCGCCATCGCGGCCCGGACGCCGGCGCGGTCTATGCCGACGCGGCGGCGGGGCTCGCGCTCGGCCATCGCCGCCTGTCGATCGTCGATCTCTCCCCCGCCGGGGCGCAGCCGATGGTGTCGTCGTGCGGCCGCTTCGTCATTTCGTTTAACGGTGAGATCTACAACGCCGACGCGCTGCGCCCCGAGCTCGAGGCGTCGGGGCGGCGCTTCCGCGGCCATTGCGACACCGAGGTGATCGTCGAGGGCGCCGCGGTCTGGGGCGTCGCCGCCACCATCACCCGGCTCATCGGCATGTTCGCGATCGCGCTGTGGGACCGCGGCGAGCGCCGGCTGCATCTCATCCGCGACCGGATCGGCATCAAGCCGCTCTATTGGGCGGATTTCGACGGCCGCGTGATCTTCGGCTCCGAGCTCAAGGCGCTGCGCGCCGACACGAGCTGGACGCCCGCGCTCGACCGCAATGCGCTTACGGCCTTTCTGCGCTTCGGCTACGTCCCCGGTCCGCACTGCATCTATCGCGGCGTCGCCAAACTGCCGCCCGGCACCATCCTGTCCGTGGGCACCGAGGGCGCGGCGGAAATCCGGTCCTACTGGTCGCTCGCCGACGTGGCCCGCGCCGGCCAGGCGGAGCGGCTCGCACTGAGCGAGGACGAGGCCGCGGACCGGCTCGATGCGCTGTTGCGCGACGCCGTCGGGCGGCGGATGGTGGCGGACGTGCCGCTCGGCGCCTTCCTTTCGGGCGGCATCGATTCCTCGACCGTGGTGGCGCTGATGCAGGCGCAGAGCTCGCGCCCGGTGCTCAGCTTCTCGATCGGCTTCAACGAACGCGGCTACGACGAGGCGCAGCATGCCAAGGCGGTCGCGCGCCATCTCGGCACCGACCACACCGAGCTCTATGTCGCGCCCGATCATGCGCAGGCCGTGATCCCGCGCCTGGCCGATATGTACGACGAACCCTTCGCCGACAGCTCGCAAATCCCGACCTTCCTGGTGTCGGAGATGACGCGGCGCCATGTCACCGTGGCACTGTCAGGCGATGGCGGCGACGAGCTGTTCGGCGGCTATACCCGCTATTTCCGCGGCCAGACGCTGTGGCGCGCGATCGAGCACCTGCCGGCGGCGGCGCGACAGCTCGCCGCGGCGGGGGTGCGCGCGCTGCCGCCGGCGGCGTGGACCGCGCTCGGCACGGTCATTCCGGAATCGGTCCGGCCGGTACAGTTCGGCACCAAGATGCACAAGCTCGCGAGCGTGCTCGCCGGCGAGGCCGAGGCGAGCGCGTTCTACCGCCAGGTCGTGAGCCTGTGGCTCGATCCGGCCGCCATCGTCGTCGGTGGGGTCGAGCCCAAGGGCCCGCTCGAGGACCCGGGCGTCAAGGCGCTGGTGCCCGACTTCATCGAGCGCATGCAGTATCTCGACACCGTGACCTATCTTCCCGACGACATCCTCACCAAGGTCGACCGCGCCTCGATGGCGGTGGCGCTCGAGGCGCGGGTGCCGCTGCTCGACCACCGCGTCGTCGCTTTCAGCTGGTCACTGCCGACGGCGATGAAGGCCGGCGACGGCGTGGGCAAGCGGCTGTTGCGCCGCGTGCTCGACCGCTACGTGCCGCGCAAGCTGGTGGAGCGGCCGAAAATGGGCTTCGCCGTACCGATCCACGACTGGCTGCGCGGGCCGTTGCGCGACTGGGCCGAGCCGCTGCTCGACGAGCGGCGCCTCGCTGGCGATGGCATCTTCGCGCCCGCGCCCATCATCGCGCGCTGGCGCGAGCACCGCGCCGGAACGCGCGACTGGCAATACCCGCTTTGGACGATCCTCATGTTCCAGGCGTGGAAGGAGCGCTGGCTCGCCTGAAGGGCGCGGCGCGCGCGGCTCAGCCGGGCGCGGCGTCGTCGATGACGAGCTGAACCTCGTCGCGGCCCTGCCAGCGGTCGGCGCGGAGATGGCCGGCGACGTGAAAGAGCCGGCCGCCGCCGCCGAGCAGCGCCGGGCCGAGCGCGCCGTCGAGCGCGCGGAACGCCACCGCCTTGAGCCGCCCCGCGCCAGCGCCATCGGCAAGGATCGCGCGCACATGCCCGCTGCCGACCGCGTCGGCGCGCAGTATGCGCAGTTGCGGAAAGGCGAAGCGTGGCTCGGTGTTGCCGGTGCCGAACGGCCCCACCTGCTCGATCAGCGCGACCAGATCAGCGGTCGCGGCGGCGGCGCTCAGCGCCCCGTCGATTCCGAGCTCGGGCACGCCCGCGTCCGCGCCCAACGCGGCGACCGCGCGTTCGTCGAGAAATTCCCTAAGCGCCGCCAGGTTTGCACGCGCCACGGTGAAACCCGCGGCCATGGCGTGGCCGCCGCCATTCACCAGCAATCCCGCCTGATGCGCGGCGATCACCGCGGGGCCCAACGCCATGCCGGCGACCGAGCGGCCGGAGCCGCGGCCGACGCCGTCCGCCACGGCGACGACGCAGGCTGGCCGCCCATAGCGATCCTTGAGCCGGCTCGCGACGATCCCGATCACGCCGGGATGCCAACCCTCGCCCGCAGCAAACACCATGGCGCGCGGTTGCTCGCTTTCGACCTGCGCCACCGCCTGGGCCAGCACCCGCGCCTCGATCTCGCGCCGCTCGGCGTTGAGCGCATCGAGACGCTGTGCCAGCGCCCGCGCCTCGGCCGGGTCGTCGGTAGCGAGAAGCCGCGCGCCCAGATCGGCCTCGCCGACGCGGCCCCCGGCATTGACGCGCGGACCGAGGATGAACCCCGCGTGATAGGTCCCGATCGGCTCGGCCACGCCGGCGACATCGGCCAGCGCCGCGATCCCGGCATTGCCCCGCCGCCGCATCACTTTCAGTCCCTGCGCCACCAGCGCGCGGTTGAGGCCGGTGAGCGGCACCACGTCGCAAATCGTGCCGAGCGCGACGAGGTCGAGCCAGGCGATGAGGTCTGGCTCGGGCCGCACCCGATACCAGCCGCTCGCCCGCAGCGCCCGGTTGAGCCCGACCAGCAGCAGGAACGCCACGCCCACCGCCGCGAGCACGCGGTGCGGCGAGGTCTCGTCGAGCCGGTTGGGATCGATCACGGCGTGGGCTTGCGGCAGCGCCGGCTCGCCGATGTGATGATCGACCACGATCGCGTCGAGCCCGGCCGCTGCCGCAGCGGCGAGCGGCGCCGGTGCGGTGATGCCGCAATCGAGCGTGACGACGACCGCCGCGCCCGCTTGCTTCAACCCGATGAGCGCCGGCGCGTTCGGCCCATAGCCCTCGCGCTGGCGATCGGGGATATAGACGATGACGCGCGCACCGACCGCCTCGAGGAAGCGGCGCAGCAGCGCCACCGCGGTCGCACCGTCGACATCGTAATCGCCGAAGAGCGCGATGGTCTCGCGCCGCTCGATCGCGGCGACGAGGCGCGCGACCGCGCGGTCCATGTCGAGAAGATGCGAGGGATCGGGCAGGAAGTCGCGCAGCAGCGGATTGAGAAAGCGCTCGGCCGCCGCATCATCGACGCCGCGGCGCGCAAGGATGCGCCCGACGATCTCGGGCAGGCCCAGCCGTTGCGCGATCGCCATGCCGGCGCGGTCGTCCCCGCTGCGCTCACGCCAGCGCCGGCCCAGGAGCGAGCGCTCGACGCCGAGAACCGCTTTCGCCGCGTCCGCCTCGCGCGCGACGCCGGGCGCGGCCACGTCTCAGCGGTCCATCCCGGGAAAGCCGGTCTTGCGGTGGAAATTGTGCTGCGCCTCGATGATGCGGACGGTGCCGCTCTTGGAACGCATGACCATCGAATGGGTGACGGCGCCGCCGGCGAAGCGGCGCACGCCCTGCAGCATGGTGCCGTTGGTGACGCCGGTGGCGGCGAACATCACCTCGCCCCGGGCCAGATCGAGAAGCCCGTATTTCCGGTCGAAATCCTTGATACCGCAATTTCTTGCCCGCCCCCGCTCGTCGTCGTTGCGGAAGATGAGCCGGCCCTGCATGAAGCCGCCGATGCAGCGCAGCGCCGCCGCCGCCAGCACCCCCTCGGGCGCGCCGCCCGATCCCATATAGATGTCGACGCCACTGTCGGGCCGGGCGGTGGCAATGACGCCGGACACGTCGCCGTCAGAAATGAGCATGATGCGCGCCCCGGCCTCGCGCACCTTGGCGATCAGCTCGGCATGGCGCGGCCGGTCGAGGATGCAGACGACGAGGTCGGACACCTCGGCCTGCTTCACCTTGGCGAGGCGGACGAGGTTGTTGCGCGGCGTCTCGTCGAGATCGACGACGTCGCCCCAGCCGCTGCCGATGGCGATCTTTTCCATGTAGACGTCGGGCGCGTTGAGAAAGCCGCCCGCCTCGGCCATGGCGATCACGGCCAGCGCGTTCGAGCCGCCCTTGGCGGTGATCGTCGTGCCCTCGAGCGGATCGAGCGCGATGTCGATGCGCGGGCCCAGGCCGGTGCCGACCTTCTCGCCGATATAGAGCATCGGCGCCTCGTCGCGCTCGCCCTCGCCGATGACCACGGTGCCCTCGATCGCGAGCCCATTGAGGGCCTGGCGCATGGCATCGACCGCGGCTTGATCGGCCGCCTTCTCGTCGCCGCGGCCCATGAGGCGCGAGGCCGACAAGGCCGCTGCCTCGGTGACGCGCACCGCCTCGAGCGCGAGATTGCGGTCCATGGCTGCGGTCTCGGTCATTCTCGCCTCCTACAAATTTTCCACGCGGATCATGCGCGGCGGTTCGCGCACCGTCTCCAGCCGCGCGATCCGGTCGAGCGCGCGCCGCATCGCCGCCTCCTCGGTCTCGTGCGTCGTCAGCACCACCGGCACCGCCTCGCCCGGGGCGCGGCCGCGCTGGATCATCTGCTCCATCGACACCTGCTCGTCGCGCAAGGCGGCGGCGACGTCGGCGATGACGCCCGGCCGGTCGACCACCATGAGCCGCACGTAATAGGCGCCGCGGTGGCGCGCCATCGGCGCGCGCGGGCTCCGCCGGAGCTGCGCAACCGGCAGGGCGAAGCTGGTCGCGGTGCGGCCTGAAGCGATGTCAACGAGATCGGCGACCACGGCGGACGCAGTCGGCTCGGCCCCGGCGCCGCGGCCTTCGAGCATGACGCGGCCGACAAAATCACCCTCGATCACGACGGCATTGAACACGCCCTCGACATGGGCGATCGGCGCCGCGCGCGGCACCATGCAGGCATGCACGCGCTGCTCGAGCCCGTGCTCGGTCGGCCGCGCCACGCCGAGAAGCTTGATGCGGTAGCCGAGCTCGCCGGCGAATTCGATGTCGAGAGCCGACACGTGGCGGATCCCTTCGACATGCACGCCGGGGAAATCGACCTCGGTACCGAACGCCACGGCCGCGAGCAGCGCGAGCTTGTGCGCCGAGTCGATGCCGTCGATATCGAAGCTTGGATCGACCTCGGCATAGCCCAGACGCTGCGCCTCGGCGAGCACGTCGTCGAACTCGCGCCCGGTCTCGCGCATCGTCGTCAGCACGTAGTTGCAGGTGCCGTTGAGAATGCCATAGACGCGTTTCACCGTATTGGCGGCGAGTCCCTCGCGCAGCGCCTTGAGGACCGGGATGCCGCCCGCGACCGCCGCCTCGAAAGCGAGCGCCACGCCCTTGGCTTCGGCGAGCCGCGCCAGTTCCGTGCCGTGATGGGCGATGAGCGCCTTGTTGGCGGTGACGACATGCTTGCCGTTGGCAAGCGCCCGGGTCACGAGCTCGCGCGCGACCCCCTCGCTGCCGCCGATCAGCTCTACCACCACGTCGATGTCGGCGGCCGCGGCGAGCGCCGTCGCATCGGCCTCGAAGCGAAAGCGCGAAAGGTCGACCCCGCGCGCGCGCGTCGCGTCGCGCGCCGCCACCGCAACGACCACGAGCGGACGGCCGGCACGCTGCGCCAGCAACTCGGCATTCTGCCGCAGCAGGCGCAGCGTGCCGACCCCGACAGTGCCGAGACCGGCAATGGCGATCTTGAGCGGCTGACTCACGGAAGGGAATCGTCCATGGCCCTCATGGGCGGTGCCTTCCGGTTGTAGCTTGCGCCTCGCCAAGTTGCGACAGTTTTGTCAATGCCCGCTCGGCTCAACGTACGAGGTACACCTCGGCGCTTGCAGCGGCGGCATCGTCGGCGCGAGTCGGCGCGGCCTCCACGGCAATGGCCTCGGGCGGTACGCCGTCAGCCCCAAGCGTGCTGGCCACAGCCTTGGCACGTTCCAACGCGAGGTTGAAGCTGTCGAGGTCTTTTTGCATCGCGTCATCGCCGCCTGGCGGCGGCGCATGGCCGATAACGCGCAACGTCCCGCCGTCGCGATGCTGCATCGCGGCGACGGCGCTGAGTCGCGCCTTCTCGGCATCCGACAACGCGGTCGATCCCGACGTGAAGGCGATCGCCACAACCGCCGCGGAAGCAGGCGGCGCGACGCGTCGACTCGGGCCGGACGACCCCGGCGCAGCCGGCGGTGCGAGGGTCGCCGTTCGGGTCACCGGGGTGGTCGGCTGCTTCTTGGGAGCTGCCTCGTAGGCCGAAACGTGCGGCGCGCCCTGGCTCGAGCGCGGCGAACCCGGCGAGGCGGGCGCCGCGCTTGGTGCCGCCGCGGCCGGGGACGGCGCGGCGGGCGGCGGCGGCGGCACGATCGAATTCACCGGCATGCCGGCCTCGAGGTGCTCGCCGGTATATTTCGCGTTCGCGCGATCGGCCACGAGACCCTTCTCGAGCTTGTCGCGTTCGATCGTGCTGAGGGCATTGTCCGGCGCGCCGGGCACCGAGGCGAGATTGGGATAGGGCTCCTTGCCGCCGGCGTCGAAGCGCTTCTGGTCAGGCTGATTCTTATCGAGCGCATCGTTCTTCGACGCGCCGGAAAGGTCACGGTACCAAGCGACGGGATTGACCGCATCGGGTACCCAAGAGCAGCCGCCGAGCGGCACGAGCGCGGCAAGCGCCACGATCGCGTAGCGCCGCATATGCCGCATCGCAAATTCGCATTGCACCATCACGCCCCACTTCCCGATGCGCGGACGCTGCCCATATTTGCAATGATAAAGGCAACGCCCGCTGGTGTATAAATCCGCCAGGACGGGAAGCATGAAAGAACCTCAACCGCGCGAAATCAAGGTCCCCGACCCCGTCGCATGGTCGCGCAGCATGGCTGAACTCGCCGAGCGCAGTCAGCGCCTGGTGCAGGAGTTCCTGACACGCCAGGCCGATGGCGGCGGCGCGGTCGATCCGCTCAATATCGGCGGCGCGTTCTTCGAGATGACGCGGCGCCTGATGAGCGACCCGACCGCGATCGTCCAGGCACAGCTCACGCTGTGGAAGGATTATCTGCGGTTGTGGCAGACCACGGCGCAGCGCTTTCTCACCGGCGCCCCGGCCGATCCCATCGCCACGCCTGCGCCCGGCGACCGGCGGTTCAACGATGCGGCGTGGAGCGAGAACGCGCTCTTCGACTACATCAAGCAAAGCTATCTTCTCACGGCGCGCTGGATGCAGTCGATCGTCCAGCACGTCGAGGGGCTCGACGACCGCGCCGCGCGCAAGGTCGATTTCTATACGCGACAATTCGTCGACGCGATGGCACCGTCGAATTTCGTCCTCACCAACCCCGAAGTGCTGCGCGCGACCATCGAAAGCGGCGGCGAGAATCTGCTCAACGGCCTGCGCCACGTGCTCGACGACCTGGAGCGCGGCAAGGGCCGCCTCATGATCAAGATGACCGACATGGGGGCGTTCGTCGTCGGCAAGAACCTCGCCGTCACGCCCGGCAAGGTCGTTTACCAGAACGATCTCATCCAGCTGATCCAGTATGCGCCCGCGACGGAGACGGTGCAGCGCCGCCCGCTTCTCATCATCCCGCCCTGGATCAACAAGTATTACATTCTCGACCTCCGCCCGCGCAACTCCTTCATTCGCTGGGCGGTCGAGCAGGGCCACACCGTCTTCGTCATCTCCTGGGTCAATCCCGACGAGCGTCTCGCCGCCAAGACCTTCGACGACTACCTGATCGAGGGTCCGCTCGCCGCGCTCGACGCGATGCGCGAGGCAACCGGGGAGAGCGAGGCGAACGTGATCGGCTACTGCCTCGGCGGAACGCTGCTGGCGGCGACGCTCGCCCACATGGCGGCGAAGAACGACAAGCGCTTCGTCAGCGCGACCTATTTTGCCTCGATGGTCGATTTCGCCGAGGCCGGCGAGCTCGCGGTCTTCATCGACGAAGAGCAGCTCCACCTGCTCGAGGAGCGCATGCGCCAGCATGGCTATCTCGAGGGCTCCGACATGGCGACCACCTTCAACATGCTGCGCGCCAACGACCTGATCTGGTCGTTCGTCGTCAACAACTACCTGCTCGGCAAGGAACCCTTCCCGTTCGATCTGCTCTATTGGAACAGCGACTCGACGCGCATGCCGGCGGCGATGCACAGCTTCTACCTGCGCACGATGTACCAGGAGAACAAGCTGGTCGCGCCGGACGCCCTGACGCTGGCCGGCACGCCCATCGATCTGCGCAACATCAAGACGCCAAGCTTCATCCTCTCGGCCCGCGAGGACCATATCGCGCCGTGGAAATCGACCTACGCGGCGACGCAGCTCTACCGCGGACCGATAAAATTCGTGCTCGCCGCCTCGGGCCACATCGCCGGCGTCGTCAACCCGCCGGATCAGGCGAAATATGGGCATTGGATCAATACCAAACTGCCGAAGCGGCCCGAGGACTGGCTCGCCGGCGCCCAATACCACGAGGGCTCGTGGTGGCCGACCTGGGAGCGCTGGGTGGCGCGCCACGGCGGCGGCCGCGTGCCGGCACGCCAGCCGGGCGACGGCAAGCTCACACCGATCGAGGACGCGCCCGGTTCGTTCGTACTCGCGCGCGCGAACTGACCCTCAACGCCAGCAAACGCGAACGGCCGCGCGGCGGCAGCGGCCTGTTGCGCCGTTAATGCTTGGCGGCGACGGCGCGTACCTCTTGGAGCATAGCGTGAAGCGCCGGCTGGCTCTTCGTGACCTCGTCGCCGACCGGTGTCAGCAGCGTCTTCATCTTGGCAAGGTCTTCGGGTGGCAGCTTGTGGATCTCGCCGCCCATCGCAGCCCATTTCTTGTCGAGGTTGGCGGCGAATTGCACCTCCCACCGCTGGGCCTTGGATTGGACGGTGCGGCCGGTGTCGATCACCATCTGGCGCAGATCGGGCGGCAGCCCGTCGAGCCAGCGCTTGCTCACCATGGCGATGGAAATGATCATGGTGTCGTTGGTGACGGTGACGACCTTGACGAGGTTGATCATCTTGAACGAGACAAAGATCGATGTCGCGCTGATCGTCCCGTCGATCACGCCCTGGTCGAGCGCCGGCACGACCTCGCTCAACGGCATCGCGACGCCGGTGGCGCCGAGAAGGCTCATCTTGGCCCGCTCCAGCGCGGTGCCGTTGATGCGCAGCTTCTTGCCCTTGAAATCCGAGAGGCGAAGGATGGCATCCTTGGCCCCGTAGTTCGACGCCCCGACATCGAGCGTGGCAATGCCGACGAGGCCCTTGCCCTCGGCTATGTTCAGCATCTTCTTTTCGAGCGCGGGGTCGTGAATCGTGGCTATGGTATTCGCGTCGTCGCGGAACAGCATGGGCGCGCTGAAGACGCCATAGCGGAGATCGATGCCGACGAAGAAATCGACCGGCCCCATGAAGGCCTGAATGCTGTTGAACTGAACCCCTTCGATCTCGCGCGGGATGGCGCCGAGCTCGCTGTTGGGGAAGATCTGGACCTCGATGCGGCCGCCGGAGGCCTTCTCCAGCGCCGTCTTGTACATCTTCAGGAATTCATGTTGCGATTCATTGATCGTCGCAATGCCGAACTTCATGACATAGGGCGCCGCGTGCGCCGCCGGGACGATCGGCTGTGTGCCGGCCAGCGCCAGCATGACGGCAGCGGCGCCCAACATCGTACGCCACGCAACCCGGTTGCGTATCTTGGCCATGACGTTTCCCCTCCGGTGACTGCCGCATTGGTTGCGTCGCGCGGCGCTTGATGGAGGCAACTATATCGACGCTGCCGCGGGTTGCCAATCGCCGGTTGCACAGCGTACGCGGCCGCGTCAGGGAAAAAGCGGCTCCTGCTCCAGCCCCGTGGTCTCGGCGAGGCTGAGCATGGCATTCATGTCCTGCACGGCCTGGCCCGAGGCGCCCTTGACCAGGTTGTCGATCGCCGAGATCAGGATGGCGCGGCCCGACAGGCGGTCGGCGGCGAGGCCGATGAGACAGTGATTGGAGCCGCGCACGTGATGCGTCGCCGGCACCGCCCCCGACGGCAGGACGCGTACGAACGGCTCGCCTGCATAGGTGCGCTCGAGCGTACGGCGCAGGTCATCGAGCGTCGCCCCGCCGGCGAGGCGCACATAGATGGTCGAGAGAATGCCGCGGTTCATCGGCATGAGATGCGGCGTGAAGCTGACCGTGACCGGGCGCCCGGCGGCGGCCGAGAGACCCTGCTCGATCTCGGGCATGTGGCGGTGATGGGCGACGCCATAGGCGCAAATGCCCTCGGAGACCTCGGCGAAGAGGCTCGTCTCCTTGAGGCCGCGCCCGGCGCCGGTGACGCCGGATTTCGCGTCGATGACGATGTCGTCGGCATCGATCTGCGCGGCCCTGACCAGCGGGATCAGCGGCAGTTGTGCCCCGGTCGGATAACATCCGGGCACGGCGACGAGGCGCGCATTGGCGACCGCCTGGCGCATGATCTCGGTGAGGCCGTAGACCGCTTCCGGCTGCAGCGCCGGCGCGCGGTGCGCATGGCCGTACCAGGCCGCGTAGACCGCGGGATCGGCGAGGCGGAAATCGGCCGAGAGGTCGAGGATGCGCAGATGGCGCGGCAGTACCGCCACCACCTCCTGGGTCGTGCCGTGCGGCAGGCAGCAGAAGGCGATATCGACCTTGCCCCAATCGACCTCGCCGATAGCGACGAGATCGGGCAGGTTGCGGCCGGCGAGATGCGGGAACACGGCGCCGATCTTGCGCCCCGCCTGGCGGTCGGCGGTCAGCACCGCGATCTCGACATTGGGATGATGCGCGAGCAGGCGCAGCAGCTCGGCGCCGGTATAGCCGCTCGCGCCGAGGACGGCGATGCGCACGCGGTCGAGGGATGAAGCCATCGTTCAACCTCCTGCGGAAACGGAAAGGGCGCCCCGCAGGACGCCCTCTTGCTCGATCGAAGCCCCGCCTGCGGGGTCAGCGCTTCGAGAACTGGAAGCTGCGTCGCGCCTTGCGCTTGCCGTATTTCTTGCGCTCGACGACGCGGCTGTCGCGGGTGAGAAATCCCTGCGCCTTGAGCGTCGGCCGCAGATCCGGCTCGTAGAAGATGAGCGCTCGGCTGATGCCGTGACGGACAGCGCCGGCCTGGCCCGACAATCCGCCGCCCATCACGGTGCAGACGACGTCGTACTGGCCGAGCCGGTTGGCGATGACGAAGGGCTGATTGAGAATCATGCGCAGGACCGGCCGCGCGAAATAGATCGGGCCGTCGCGCCCGTTGACGGTGATGCGCCCGGTGCCGCGCTTGATCCAGACGCGCGCCACCGCGTTCTTACGCTTGCCGGTGGCATAGGCGCGGCCCTGCGCGTCGAGCTTGGGCTTCACCTCTTCCTGGGGCGGCGGAAGCGGTGTCTCGCGCTGAACCTGCGCATGCTGCGCGTTGGCGAGCGCATCGCGCAGCCCGCCCAGGCCCTGCTGGAGCGTCGCCATGGTCAAACCCTCTTGTTCTTGCGGTTCATCGCCGCCACGTCGAGCGCCAGCGGCTGCTGCGCTTCGTGCGGATGGCCGGCACCGGCATAGACATTGAGATGGCCCATGATCCGCCGGCCCAGCGGCCCGCGCGGCAGCATGCGCTCGACCGCCTTGACGATCACCCGCTCGGGATGCTTGCCCTCGAGGATGGCGCCCTTGCTGCGCCCCTTGATGCCGCCGGGATAGCCGGTGTGCCAGTAGAAGATGCTGTCACGCCGCTTGTTGCCGGTGAGCGCCACCTTCTCGGCATTGATCACAATGACGTGGTCGCCGCAATCCATGTGCGGCGTATAGGTTGGCTTGTGCTTGCCGCGGAGCCGGTTGGCGATGATCGCAGCAAGTCGGCCGAGCACCAGTCCCTCGGCATCGACCAGCAGCCATTTTTTGTCGATCTCGGCCGCCTTGAGCGTAAACGTCTTCATCCCAGCCCTCGTCAAAGGCGGCGCAGTATGGCACGCGACCGGCGCCAGTCAAGTGCAGGAAATAGGTTTGAATCAGGCGTTTTGTGGAGGTGGTGTCATATTACCTCTATTCGCCGTCGGCAAATTTCCGGTTGATCGCCGCGCGCGCGGGTGCTTTGAGGGGATGGGCCCTGTGCGTGGGAGGCCGCCGCCATGAGCACCGAAGACAGCGCCGAACCGGTGCTGCTGCGCCGAAACGAGGACGGGGTCGCCTGGCTCACCCTCAACCGGCCGCAGGCGCGCAATGCGCTTTCCGTCGCGCTGATGACCGCGCTCGAAGAGGCGATCACGGCGATCGGCCGCGACCGCTCGGTCAAGGTCGCGGTGATCGAAGGCGCGGGGCCCGGCTTCTGCGCCGGCCATGATCTGCGCGAGATGCGCGCCAATCCCGGCCGCCAGCACTACGAGGCGCTGTTCGCCCAATGCGCGCGCCTGATGACCGGCATCGTCCGGCTGCCGATCCCGGTGATCGCCCGCGTCCACGGCATCGCCGCGGCCGCCGGCTGCCAGCTCGTCGCGACCTGCGATCTCGCGGTCGCGGCCGCGGACGCACGCTTTGCCGTCAACGGCATCAATGTCGGGCTGTTCTGCTCGACGCCGATGGTGGCGCTGTCGCGCGCGGTCGGGCGCAAGGCGGCGCTCGAGATGCTGTTGACCGGCGACATGATGGATGCCGCGCACGCGCAGGCGATCGGCCTCATCAACCGCGTCGTGCCGCCCGAGCGGCTCGACGACGAAATCCGTACCCTCGCCCGCCACCTCGCGTCCAAGCTCGGCCTCGCCGTCGCCATCGGCAAGGAAGCGTTCTACCGCCAGGCCGAGATGGGCCTGGACGATGCCTACACCTATACCGGCGCGGTGATGACCCGGAACATGCTGGCGCGCGAGACCGAAGAAGGCATCGACGCCTTCCTCGCCAAGCGTCCGCCGCCATGGCAGGCGCACTGACGCGATGGACCACGACCGTTACAGCGACGACTATCTGCGCGGCATCCTGAGCGAGGTCCGCACCATCGCCATGGTGGGTGCGAGCCCGAACCGGACCCGGCCTTCCCACCTCGTGATGACGTTCCTTCAGTCCAAGGGCTACCGTGTCATCCCCGTCAATCCCCAGGCGGCGGGCGAGACCATCCTCGGCGAGCGGGTCTATGGCGATCTTGCCGAGGTGACGGAGCCGATCGACATGGTCGACATCTTCCGCCGCTCCGACGCGGTCGAACCGATCGTTGCCGCGGCGATCGCCGTCGGAGCCAAGGTGGTGTGGATGCAATTGGGCGTCCGCAACGATGCGGCGGCGCGGCGCGGCGAGGCGGCAGGGATCAAGGTCGTAATGAACCGCTGTCCCGAAATTGAATATGCGCGCCTCCACGGCCTCTGCGCTGCGCCTGATTCCGCTTAGCCCCCGGTCTCGCGTTCGACCCAGGCGAGGAAATCGGGATTGCCGTCGGCGACCGGCAGCGCCTCGATGCAGGGGCAGTGATAGGAATGGAGTTCCCGCACCCGCGCCATCAGCGCGGCCAGCCGCTCGGCCGTGGTCTTGAGGATGAGTACGGCTTCGGCCGCTTCCTGCACCGCGCCCTCCCACCAGTAGATCGAGCGCGTGCCGGCCAGCACGTTGGCGCAAGCGGCCAGACGCTCGGTCACGACGGCGCGGCCGATACGCTCGGCCTCGGCGGCGTCGGTGGCGGTCACATAGACGAACATCACCGCCATGGCGCTACTCCTTGCCAGAAGCCGCCTGCCGCGGTCCTGGTCCCAGGTTAAGAAATATGGTTAACATCCGGCAAGCGTGACCGGATCGGCGGGGGACCATGGACGCTGCAACCGCCAGCAAGAAGCGGCCATCCGCGGCACAGCGCGCCTGGCTCCGACGCGGCCTCGATCAGGCTGGAGGAAAACTGCCTCTGTTCGATGAGCGCGGCCGGCCGATCGACCGGCGCACGATCCACGCCTGCATCGCCCAAGGCTGGGCCGAGAAATGGTTCGACAATCCGCTGAAGGGCGACTGGATCGTCTGCCGCCTCACCGCGCGCGGCCGCAGCGCGGCGGATGCACCGGTCCACAAGCTCATCTCAAACATGAGATTCGGGAAGAATGTTATTGTGTTACCGATGAAACAACAATTCCATAATCAACGTCGATAACGCCCGGCGCCCGGCTTCATCAAGGCCAAGTTCAACGTCAGGCACGATGCCGATCTCGGCCTGGTCGCCGAAGCCAGCCGCGCAACGTTAGACCTTGAGCGCCTCGTCCACATATTTGTTGGTATAGAGGACGCTCGGATCGTCGACGGTGACGATATGCGCGAGCTTGAGCGCGGCACAGCCGTCGTTCCACTTCCGCGGGATGTTCAGCATCACGTTCTGCTTGCCCTCGGACAGAACCGACTCGTCGATGATGGCCTTGAGCATCGTCGCCAGTAGGTCGGGGTTGTTGGCGCCGGGAATCTCGAAATCCTTGGCGGCGCGCACGATCAGCGGCTTCAACGGCTCGGTCAGCATCTCGTCGATCGAGGACTTGATCGCCTTGAGGAAATTGACCGTCAGCTCGGGCCGCTGGTCGAGCGTCTGCTGCATCGCATAATAGCACTGACCGGGCAGCGGCAGGTACTTGTCAGGGTCGAAGACGACGACCGGCTCGTGCGCGAGCCTCAGCGCCACCTCGACGGAGATCGTCGAGATGAAACAATCGACCCGCCCCTTCTTGAGGATCTCGACCGCGCCGGGCGTTCCCCCGGTGGGCTGGCGCTGAACGTCGTCCTTGCTCAACCCTGCCTTCGCCAGCATCGCGTCGAGATAGACGCCAGTCGGTGACGCCAAGGTGATAAGACCGACGGTCTTGCCCTTGAAGTCCTTGGGCTCGAGCACCGGCTTTGATTTCAGGCTGAAGACGCGGAAATTGCAGCCCTGCGCGATGGTCGAGATAGCAATCGGCGCGACCTGGTGGGCCGCCACGGCGCGGATGATGTCGGGCGGGGCGCCACGGCCGAAGGTCCCGCGGCCCGCGACCACGAGCTGCGTCATTTGCACCCCGGTATTGCCACCGATGACTTTGACGTCGAGCCCGAACTTTTTGTAATGCCCGCCTGAAAAGGCATTCATGGTATCGAAGAAGTCGATGCTGAAGCCCAACGGCGTCACCACGCCGATCGGCTCGGCCGCGCCGCTGCTGCGGATGAGCGCCGGCGCCGCCGCCATCGCGCCGGCACCGATGGCGGCGACCTTGAGGAAACTCCGCCGCGTCGTCATGTCGTGATCCTCCCTCGGTATCGTTGTGGTGGAAGTGAAGCACAGGCGGCAGCGCCATGCCAACACGGTGCTTCGCGCCGAGCGAGATGAAATTGGTCGGGCAGGCGAGATTCGAACTCGCGACCCTCAGCACCCCATGCTGATGCGCTACCAGGCTGCGCTACTGCCCGTTCCGAGACGGCGCGATGATATCGCCCGCCTGGGTTGGTGGCAATGGCCGCACCGCGAATGAATTCGCTTGACCGATGAAGCCGCCTCTTCTTATCCCGGCGGCGCCGTGATGACAGCGATCCCGCTCGATCCCCTTACCATCGCCGGTTTCGTCGGTGCGGCCGTCGTGATCGTCGCCTATTTCGCCAATCAGATGCGCTGGCTCAGCGCCGAGGATTGGCGCTTCCCGCTGTCCAACCTCGTCGGCGCGGCGCTGATCCTTGCCTCGCTCACGACGCAGTGGAACTTTCCCTCGGTGGTAATCGAGGTGTTCTGGATCGCGATCAGCCTGCTCGGCCTGGTGCGCGCCATCTCAGGCTGAGGGATCGTCGCGGCGCTTGGCGGCGAGCGCGTCGCGCAGCGCGATGAGTTCGCGCCGCAGCTCGATCAACGCCTCGCACATCGCCGCATCCGGGCGGGCGGGCGGCCGCGTCGTTACAGCCGCCGGCGGCGCGCCCTCCGGCGGCGGCAGCGGCGCGCGCTGTTCCGGCGCTTTGAGCGCGCCCTCGCGCAGCAGCTTTTGCACTCCCTTGATGGTGTAGCCCTGCTCGTAAAGGCATTGGCGGATACGGCGCAGCAGCGCCACGTCGTCGGGCCGGTAGTAGCGGCGCCCGCCGGCACGCTTCAGCGGCCGGATCTGCGGGAATTTCGACTCCCAGAAGCGCAGGACATGCTGCGGCACTTCAAGATCGCCAGCGACCTCGCTGATCGTACGAAAGGCCTCGGCGGACTTGGCCGACCGCCGCGCCGGCGCGGGGGCCGGTGGATCGAACAAGTCGGGCAAGCTCACGCCACTCCGCTGCGCCGCGGCTCGGACTTGCTCAAGGCCGCGTTGATGTGATCCTTGAGGACATGCGATGCGCGAAAGACCAAGACCCGGCGCGGGTTGATCGGAACCTCTGTTCCCGTCTTAGGATTGCGGCCTACGCGCTTGCCTTTCTTACGCACGGCAAAGCTCCCAAAGGACGAGATCTTAACCATCTCACCGCGCGCCAGGGCATCCGATATCTCGGCGAGCACGATCTCGACCAGCGCCGCGGATTCGTTGCGGGACAATCCAACTTCCTGGTAAACCGCCTCGCTCAACTGAGCGCGCGTTACCGTTTGCGCGGCCATTCTGATCCTCCCCTTTTCTCCAACCCTAGACCGCGTAGAGAAATTTTGCAAATACAGAGAGTTGGGTGAGGTTCTTGAATCTCTGCCGGGCACCCCGGCCGGCCGTTTCTACCATCTGATGAAGGCCGCGCCCCAGGTGAGGCCGCCACCCATCGCTTCGAGCATGACGAGTTGGCCGGCCCGGATGCGCCCATCCCCCGCTGCCTCGGCGAGCGCCAGGGGCACCGACGCGGCCGACGTATTGGCGTGGCGGTCGATAGTTACCACCACGCGCGCGGCGGCAAGGCCGAGCTTCCTGCCCATGCCGTCGATGATGCGCCGGTTCGCCTGGTGCGGTACCAGCCAATCGACGTCGTCGGCGCTGAACCCGTTGACGGCAAGCGCCTCGTCCACCACTTCTGCGAGCCGGTGCACCGCATGGCGGAAGATCTCCCGTCCCTCCATGCGCAACAGGCCACAGCTTCCGGTGGTGGAGGGCCCACCGTCGACGAAAAGCAGGTTGTAGTGCGCGCCGTCGGCGTGGAGATGGGTCGAGAGGATGCCGCGTTCGAGCGGGCTCCCGTTCGAGGGCTGCGCCTCGATCACGACGGCGCCGGCCCCGTCGCCAAACAGCACGCAGGTGCCGCGGTCCTGCCAGTCGAGGATGCGCGAAAATGTCTCGGCGCCGATGACCAGGGCACGCTTCGCCTGGCCGCAGCGCAGGAAGTTATCGGCCACGGCCAGCGCATAGATGAAGCCGGTGCAGACCGCCTGGACATCGAAAGCGGGGTTGCCCGCCTTCACGCCGAGCCGTGCCGCGACCTTGGCGGCGGTGGCGGGAAAAGTATTGTCGGGCGTCGCCGTCGCCAGCACCACGAGGTCGATGTCGGCGGGTGTGCAGCCCGCGGCGGCGAGCGCGCGCGCTGCCGCGTGCAGCGCGAGGTCGGAGGTCAGTTCCCCCGGCGCCGCGATATGGCGCTGGCGGATGCCGGTACGCTGTACGATCCATTCGTCGGAGGTGTCGAGCCGCTCCGCCAGCTCCGCATTGGTGACGATGCGATCGGGAAGATAGCCGCCGCAGCCGAGGACCAGCGAGCGAAAGGCCATGTCACAGTGCCGCCGATTGCGATTTGTCATGCGGCTGCGGCGCCTCGTTGAGGCGGCCGAGCCCGTCGCGGATCTTCTCGAGAAAGCCGTTCAGCTTCATGTCCACGGCGACCCCGATGGCGTTGGCGAAGCCGAGGGCGTCGGTGCTGCCGTGGCTCTTGACGCAGATGCCGTCGAGCCCCAGGAACACCGCACCATTGTATCGGCGCGGATCGAGCCGCGCGCGCAGCTTGCGCAGCGCGCTGTGGGCCAGGAGATAGCCGATGCGCGCCATCAGCGAATGCTGGAACGACGCCCGCAGGAACTCGGTAAAGAGCCGGGCCGTCCCCTCGGCGGTCTTGACCGCGACATTGCCGGTGAAGCCGTCGGTGACGATCACATCGACCGCGCCAGCGGCGATACCGTCGCCCTCGACGTAGCCCTTGAAATGGATGGGACCGCCCGGCTCACGCAGCCGCATCGCCGCGCCGCGCACGGCATCGTTGCCCTTCATTTCTTCCGAGCCGACATTGAGCAGCCCGACCGTCGGCTGCAGCAGCCCCAGCACGGTGCGGGCGAAGACATCGCCCATCAGCGCGAACTGCACCAGGTTGTCGGCGTCGCATTCGACATTCGCACCGAGATCGAGCAATACGCTCTCACCGCGCTGCGTCGGAAAGAACGAGGCCATCGCCGGCCGGTCGATGCCCGGCAGCATGCGCAAGGCGAATTTCGCCATCGCCATGAGGGCGCCGGTGTTGCCGGCCGAGACGACGCAATCCGCCTCGCCCGAGGCCACGGCATCGATGGCGAGCCGCATCGACGAACGCCGGCCGTTGCGCAGCGCCGCCGACGGCTTGGCATCGCCCGTCACGATGTCGTCGGTATGACGGATCGTCACGTGGTCGGCGAGCGCCGGCAGCTTTGCCAGCGCCGGCCGGATTCGGTCCTCGACGCCGAAGATGATGTAATGGGCGTGGGGATAACGCTGCAGCGCGATGCTCGCGCCCTTGATCACAATATCGGGCGCCCGGTCGCCGCCCATGCCGTCGAGCGCTATGGTGATCCGAGCGCTCACGGCGCGCGCGCTTCCCCGCCGGTCTCGCGACTAGGTCGTCTCGGCCGCGCCCGCCACCACCTCACGGCCATCATAATGGCCACAGGCCGCGCAAACATGGTGCGGCCGCTTCATCTCGCCGCAGTTGGAGCATTCTGCAAAACTCGCCCGCGGGAGCGCATGGTGCGAGCGGCGCATCTTACGCCGCGATAGGGATACCTTCTTTTTCGGTACTGCCATGCGGGCATACTCTGAAGAGGATTCGGCGGCACGTAAGTAGCGAAAATCGGACAGAGGCGCAACCTCAATGCCGCCGCCTATGCCGCCTCACCCGTTTTTGCCACGTTTGGCCGGCAAGCAACCGAATCCCCCGGCCGCATACGGCCGCGCTTGAAGCGGCTCCGCGCGCCGCCTACCATTGCCGGGCAACAGCGAAAGCGACCCGGCACTCCATGGAATTCGGCATCTTCGACCATCTCGACGCCTCGGGTGCGTCGCTCCATGACTATTACGAGGATCGGCTGAAGCTCGCCGAGGTCTATGACCGCGCCGGCTTCTATTCCTATCATCTGGCCGAGCATCACGCGACGCCGCTCGGCATGGCGCCGAGTCCGAGCGTCTTCCTCGCCGCGATGGCGCAGCGCACGCGGCGGCTGCGCTTCGGGCCGATGGTGTTCGCCCTGCCGCTCTATCATCCGCTGCGCCTGATCGAGGAAATCTGCATGCTCGACCAGATGAGCGGCGGCCGCCTCGATATGGGCTTCGGCCGCGGCGCGTCGACGATCGAACTGGCCTATTTCGGCGAGGACGCTGCGGCGGCGCAGAGCGTCTATGCCGAGATGCTCGATCTCGTCCGCGCCGGACTGACGCAGCGGACGTTGAGCTTCGAAGGGCGGCGCTTCCGCTACACGGACGTGCCGATGGAACTGAGCCCGTTGCAGCTTCCCCATCCCCCGATCTGGTATGGGCTGCATGCGCCGGAAAGCGGCGAGCGCGCGGCACGCCAGGGTCTCAACGTCATCTGCCTCGATCCGCCCGCGGCGAGCGGCGCCGCGATTGCGCGATTCCGCGCCGCCTGGGCCGCGCGCGGCGACGGCGCGCCCGAGCCGAAGATCGGCCTCGGCCGCTTCATCGTCGTCGCCGAAACCGACCGCGCCGCCGAAGCGCTCGCCCACCGCGCCTATCCGCGCTGGTACGACAGCTTCACCTATCTGTTCCGCCGCCACGGTACGATCCCGCAGCATGCCCGTCCCGCGACGTTCGACGTGCTACAGCAGATCGGCCAGGGGGTGGCCGGCGCACCGGAAACCGTCACCGCCTATCTGCGCGAGCAGCATCGCGCCACCGGCGCCAATTACTGCGTCGGGCAGTTCGCCTTCGGCGATCTGACGCTCAACGAAACACTGGCGTCGCTCGGGCTCTTCGTCGAACGCGTCATGCCGGCGCTGCGGGCCGGGTGACCGCTTCCGCCCGAGTAGCCTTCATGCGGGCCGTTGCGACCGGGCGACCATCGGCGCTCCGAATACGAAACGGCAATGTGGGCCGATATTTTATTTGCAAATGAAAGAATAAATCGCTTTGGCTGGCTGGCGCTCGGCGCTTCAACAAGTCCGATGTTCAACGAATCCTGCGGCACCCGCCACCAGGGCGCCGCCCGTCGCCGCGTTAGACCTCGAGCACCAGGCCTTCGCGAGCGACAATGGTGCCGCCGCGGCCGCGCTCGGCTTCCCTGGCCACCTTGTCCATGAATTTGTCGTCGTGTCCGGGATCGTGGTGGAACAGCACCAGGCGCTTGACGTGCGCCGCGTCGGCCACGCGAATCGCCTCCTGCCAGGTCGAGTGACCCCAGCCGACATAGCCCGGGAACTCCTCGTCCGTATACGTCGCGTCGTAGATCATGAGATCGGCGTCGCGGCACAGCGCGACGATGTTCTGATCTTGGCCGGGCGGGCGGTGTTCGGTATCGGTGATGTAGGCGACCGAGCGGCCCTCGTACGCGATCCGATACCCGGTCGCGCCGCCCGGGTGGTTGAGCGGCGCCGTGGCGATGGCGAAGCCGGAATCGGTGAGGATGTCGTCGCCGCTGTGGAAATCCTTGAAACTCAAATCGGCTTTGAAGATGTCGAGCGCCACCGGAAACATCGGTGCCTGCATGATCTGACGCAGCGCCTGCTCGATGCCCCAGCCCTTCGACAGCCCGCCGAGCCACAGGTTAAAGCGGTTGCCCGGCTGATAGAACGGGGCGAAGAACGGGATGCCGCAGACATGGTCGATATGCGTGTGCGTGAACAGCATGTCCGCCTCGATCGGCGTGCTGCTCGCAATCAGCGCATTGCCCAGGGCGCGGATCCCCGTCCCGGCATCAAGGATGAAGAGCCTGTCGCCGCAACGGACTTCGATGCACGAGGTGTTGCCGCCATAGCGGGCGGTACTGGCTCCCGGCACGGCAATGCTCCCCCGTACCCCCCAGAACCGCACGGTCAATGACACCGTTCGCTTCCTCCGCCGGATCGACCCCGGCGTGCTTCCGTGGCCGTGTATAGCGGCTCCCCCGCACAGCCACGAGATTGTCACGCTGGACATTAGCAGAACAACGCCGGCGCACGAAGTCAACGGAAATCCACCCCGCAATGCCGAATATATGCGCGGGGTGCAGCATCGGGCCTGTTCAATCGAAAGCCGGCGAACTGATGTGAAAGCCGTGAACAGTGCGCAGCAGAATCACCGCTCTTGCAACTGCGAAAGACGAAGGGCGATGCGCCGCGGGGTTGGAGTGGGCTTCCGTTCTGCGCTAGATTGCCGGCTGCAAGAACAGCGCTCGGACACGGAGCGCCCGTAGCTCAGCGGATAGAGCATCGGTCTTCTAAACCGAGGGTCGCAGGTTCGATCCCTGCCGGGCGCGCCAATTTATACATATAAAACAATTGATTATGAGGTATCGCCAAATTGGCGGCGGCCTTGATTTTCTGCCGAGGTCACGGCTGGGGTCACAAACACGCATAACCGGGTCCCGGTGCTTCTCTGCATCGCTGAATGAACAGAGCGGATCAGCCCGGGTCGCAGCCGGGGTCACATATCAACCCAAGCCCGGATCACGGCTCCCCGGCAGATCGGCGATCCGATTCGCCTTATCGTTCCGACGATAAGCCGTATCGCTTTCACGATATTTGCTCTAGCAACTAACTGGCTTGCGGCCCGCTAAAAATAAGCGTATCGGTCGATTCCCGAGGGCGCAATGGTGCGCCCCGAGATAGGGAGTCGGGACGATGGCTAGTCGCAAGAATGCAGGTCGCGGCCGGGAAGTGCTGGCGGCCGAGGAAATTTACCGTGCAGTCGAGGGATGCAGCGGGAGTGCGCGGCCGTCAACCTCCCTGCTGTCGGCATCTCCGCACATTGAGAAGTGAAGGGCTCGGTCGGCCGCAGCCGCACTATATGGCCGAGCCCACATAGCTGCCAACGGGCGCAAAAGGGCCACCGCTTACGGTTCATCCCCGCGTGCGCGGGGAACACGCTTTAGGAAATCGAGCGCTCGCTTTGGCACCTCGGTGGCGCTCAGCAACTTAGGACTCTAAGCGTGGTCAACAGCACTACGCTTGTCGTTGAAGGCACCGTCAGGATCGCGAAACCGTCGATCGATCTTGTCATAACCTTCCGGACGGAACGCAAGAGGTTTTCCTTCTCTCTTCCATTTGACGAAATCCTGTATGGTTTGGAGGAAGGCCATACGGGCGCGGGTCCCCCCTACGCACTACGTCGATAAGCCCAAACCCGAAGCCCTCTGCCGAGAGGCCGTGCATCCACTCCCGATCCATTTTCTCTCCGGCGCGCCGATGCCTTTTCCCTCCGGCGTTGACACGCGCGAGCGGGCCTCCTGCCATTTCAGCCCCGCTCTCATCGCCAACCTCGAGCACCACTGGAACGCACAGCAGCGCAGGGCGTAAATCGGCGCAGGATCGGTTCGGCCGTCACCGCGACGAGCGCGTCGCCGAATCCCGGCGATCGTTCGTCACGGGGAGAGTTCGAATTCTCCCTGAATCTCCACCACCATTCCGTTGGTCAATTCGGCCACGCCGATCGCGGTGCGGACATGGCGTCCTTGCTCGGGCCCCCACAGCGCGAAGAAGAGTTCCGAGGCGCCATCGATCACGGCCGAAGGTCGCAGGAAGCCCGGCGCGACGTTCACCATTCCGAACAAGCGCAAAACGCGCTGCACCCGATCGAGGTCGCCGGTGTGGCGCGCGATCGTCGCGAGCATCGTCAACGCCGTCGCGCGCGCGGTGGCATAGGCTTCTTCCTCCGAAACATCGCTGCCGACCTTGCCGCGGGTTTTTACATGAGGAAGCGCAGGGAGCCGGGCGCCGTGACCCGACAGCCAAAGCACATGGCCGAGCTGGATGCAGGTCGTGCGGTTTGCCGCCGGCGGATCGGTCGCGGGCGGCAGGACCAGGCCGAGCGCGCCGAGTTTCGCCTCGATCCGTCCCATGCCGCGCGCGGTCCGCTAACCGGTCGTGTAGGGATTGTAGCCTTCCGGCACCGCCGCCTCGATCTTCTCGCGGAACGCGGTGTCCCGGTCGGTGGTCTTGGCGTAGATCTCGATCGCGTTGCCGTCGGGATCGCGGACATAGACGTGATAGGTGAGATCGCCCATATGCGCCGCGGGTCCGCGGAAGATCTCGACGGTCGTCGCCTTGAGCTCGTTGGCGAAGTCGAGAACCTCCTGCGGCGATGCAAGCTCATAAGCCGCGTGATTGAGCCCCGTCATCTCCCAATAATCCTTGTTCACCTTCGGCACCTGGGTGAGCGCGATCTCGTGATAGGTTTCGCGCTGATGCGGTGGCCGCTCCTCGAAGCTGAGCCAGGCCTTGTCCGGCTCGCGAATGCCACTGACGTGAAAGCCCAGGATCTCGGTATAGAATTTCAGCGACCGCTTCAGGTCCGACACGTTGAGATGGACATGGCCAACCTTGGTGTATTTCGGCATGCCGTCGCTCCTCTCCTGATGCTGCTATTCCGCCGCCTTCGGGCAGGTGGCCTGCGCCGGTGTCTCGACGCCGAAGAACCGCGCGGCATTCCCCCAGGTGATCGCCTCGAGCGTCTCCTTCGGCAGCGTCGACAGCTCCTCCACGTGCTTGGCGACATGCATGTGGGCATCCGGGTGCGGGTAGTCCGTACCAATCATGAACTTGTCCGCACCATAGCGCTCGATGACGAGCGGCATCAGCTCCTCGTCGAGTCCGATGACGTGGTGGAAGCGATCGAAATATTCCTTTGGCGGCCGCTTGTTCGCCGGCCGGCCGCGAATGGCGAAGTTGTTGTAGGCGCGCGGTGACTGGAACGTCGCAACCGTATCCATCAGGCGATCCTCAAGGAAGGGAAGATAGCCGACCCCGCCTTCGGCGAACAGGATCTGCAGCTTCGGGAAACGGTCGAGGATCCCGCTGTAGATCAGCGTGGTGATCGCCATCATATAGTCGAAGGGAAAGCCGAGGCAGACATAGAGGCGCCAGCGATCCATGCGCTCCCAGCCGAGAATTTTTGAATCGGCGTCGCCGTGGAAACAAAGCCGGACGCCAAGCCGCTCGGCCTCGGCATAAAAATCCCAGAGCGGCATGGCGTCGATATTGGCCCCATCGACGTTGGGGCAGATCACGACCGCCCGCATCCCGTGAACCGTCGCCACCCGCTGCAACTCCGCGATGGCTTCGTCCGGATGCTGCAATGGCAGCATCGCCGTGCCGATGAGCTTGCTGCCGGAGCGCCGCTCCACCTCGGCCATTCCGTCATTGTGATTTCGGCACAGCGCGGCCGCCGCCTGGGGATCCGTGATTTCCTGATAAAGACCGGAATGGCTCGGAAACAGAAGCTGCTGATCGATCTTCAGCCGATCGAGATCCTCGATCCGCCGGTCTAGGCCGCAGGTCTGCTCCTCGGGAAAGGAATGAGCGACCCTCGGATGTTTTCGTCCATTGAAATAGAGCGCGGTACCCACGCCGTCCGTCACGATGCGCGGCCGCCAGCGCCGGAACTCGCCCTCCATTCGGTCATAGGCGAATTTCGGCATGAAATGGGCATCCACATCGAAGATCATCGCGTCAACTCCTGATGGCGATGCCGGGCATCGAAGCGCACACTCCCATATCCCGGCGCAGCGTGTCAATAACAAACAATCACGATTGATCCTAAGTGGATGAAGACCCTACGGTGCCAGCACCGCGACGAACATGTCCCGGATCAGTCGGAACTCGATCTCGGTCGCTTTGGGCTGCGTCCCCAGTACCTGGCCGATCGCGAGCCCGCGCAAGGCGCTGAAGAGCACGCGCCGCCCGGCGAGGAGACGCTGTTTCGAGAGCCGCGAATCCCCGACGACCTTCAGCCACATCTCGTCGTTCATCTGATAGAAGGTCAACATGTGACGTTGCAGCGGCCGGTAATGCGCGGGGTCGCTCTTGATGCCGAGAAAGATGTTGAGGACGGCAATGAACGTATTGCTGGTGTAGATCGACCAATAGGCGCGAATGGCCGCATCGATCCGATCGGAAAGACCATGTTCGCGCCCCGGAAGCGCGTGCGCCAGTTCCAGCATCCGGCCCGAAATCTCTTTCGACAGATGGTCGATCACGGCCGCCAGGAGGTCGAGGCGGGTTCCAAACTGGTGCTGCAGGGCGCCGCGCGACACGCCGGCGCGCTCCGCGACGAGGGTGGTGGTGAGCTCGGCATACCCGTTCTCGCAGATGAAGCCTACCGCCGCCTCGACCAGCCGCCGCCTGGTCTCGGCGCTGCGTTCTTCCTGCGTGCGGCGCCGCCCTTTGCGTGCGGCGCCCATTGGTGACCCTTTCGGCATCGCGACCTTCATGACGTCAAGTTTAACATAAGATGCAATCCTGATTGTTTCTTATTGACTCATCCGCAAAAACGCTGCAAAGCTTGGGTATTATGCTCCAATCCCGTCGAATTCGGTCGGCGTCGATGTCGTGCCGACCGGGGAGATGCAGATGCTCGGTGGTTACCGATTGTTCGACGCTGATGCGCATGTGCTGGTTAGCCCGAAAATGTGGCAGGATCTGCCGAGTGAATATTCATTGCGGCGTCCCCGGCCCGTCAAGTTCGGTGATGCAGGCGATCTCGGCGACTGGACAACCTCATGGCTCTGCGACGGCCGCATCGAGCCGCCGCCCTTCGGTCCGGGAACGCACGCCGCCAACACGCCGCACGTGGTGATGGAGGAATACGGCGCGAACCCGCAGCGCGCCGGGCGCTTCACCTCCTTTCCCGTATCGATCGGCGCGCTCGATTTGAGCGATCCGTCCGCGCGGCTCGATGCGATGGACCGCATGGGCATCGATCTCCAGATGCTTTTTCCCAGCACGATCTATGCCTCGATGAGCGTCGATCCCGGACTCGAGGCGGCGCTGTTCCGCGCCTACAACCGCTATGTCGCGGCGCAGGCGCGCCACGCGCCCGAGCGCCTCAAATGGGCGGGCTTGGTCCCGATGCGCGACACGCGGCTGGCGCTCGAGGCTTTGGAGGAGATGCAGCGCCTGGGCGCCTCGGCTGCCGTCGTCTTCGGCACGGTCGGAGGGCAAATGCTGTCCGATGCCGCCTTCCAGCCGTTTTGGACGGGTTTCGCGCGCCGCGGCCTGCCGCTCTGCATTCATATGGCAATGAGCTATCCGCCGTTTCGCGATCTTTGCCATTCGATCCAGGATTCGAACCTGATCGGCAAGGCCATTCCCGGACAACTCGCCTTCGTCGCTATTGTCGGCCACGGCATGCTCGACCGTTATCCGGATCTGCGCGTCGCCTTTCTCGAATTCGGCGGCGAATGGATCTTCTATTCGGTTGGCCGGATGTCGCATTACGCGAAGCTCAATCGAAGCCGCATGCTCGACCCGAGCGTCCTGGCGAAGAAGACCGCGGAGGATTATGTGAGATCCGGCCGTCTCTTCCTTGCGCCGGAATCGAGTGACGCGATGCTGTCGATGGAATGCGACCTGCTCGGTGATGATCAGATCCTCTATTCATCGGACTTTCCGCATGGCGAGGGACGCGAGAGCGCGGCACAAGAGATTATCGACCGCAACGATCTCAGCCACGACCGCAAGCGCAAAATTCTCTTCGACAATGCCGCGCGTTTCTACGGTCTGACATGACATGACCCGACCGCTCGCCTGCATCCGCGCTGCCGCGGCCGGCCTTCTCCTGTGGGCGACGCTCGCCACGGCGGCTTTCGCGGCGGATGACGTCTCCGTCGGGACCATCGGGACGATTACCGATTCCGGCTTCTACATCGCGGCCAAGCTCGGCTATTTCAAGGACGAGGGCTTGAACGTCACGTTCACGCGGTTCGACAACGCGGGCGAAATGATTCCGTCCCTGGGGCGGGGACAGCTCGATGTCGGCTCGGGCGCGGTTCCGGTTGGTCTCTATAACGCCGTCGAGCGCGGCATCGGCATCAAGATCGTGGCGGACAAGGCGCGGAACGCGACCGGCTATCCGCTTGGGGCCTTCATGGTTCGCAAGGCCCTGATCACGAGCGGCAAGTTCAAGACGCTGCATGATCTGAAGGGGCTTCGCATCGCGATCGTCGATCGCGGGAACTCGGAGGAATGGCTGTTAAGCCGGGTTCTCGCGCGGGCCGGATTGACCTTCTCCGACGTCAAAGTCGTTCATCTTCCCTTCGTCGAGCAGCCGGCCGCCTTTGCCAATGGCGCGATCGACGCAAGCGTCTCCGCGGAGCCGGCGGTAACGCGGATCGTCGAATCGGGCGCGGGCGTCGCTTATGAGCCGGAGAGCGATTTCGCGCCCGGCGGCATCATGGAGAGCGCCGTCACCATCTTCAGCGACGAGTTTCGCACCAAGAGGCCCAAGGTCGCGGAGCGCTTCCTGCGCGCCCTGGTTCGGGCATTTCGCTTCTACCAGGGCGCGGTCGAGGGCGGGCACCTCGTGGGGCCGAATGCGGATGTGGTGATTTCCGCGCTGACCGAGTACTCGAACCTGAAGGATCCGAAGCTGTTCCGCAAAATCGGCGCTTTTGCGGTCGATCCCAACGGCGAGCTTGATCTCCACGCGCTGCAAACGGTTTGGGACTTCTTCAAGGACACCGGGCAGATCAGCGGCAAGGTCAAGGTGTCCGATGTCGTCGATATGAGCCTCGTCAAGGCCGCCGCGGCATCGCTTGGTCCTTACCGGCCGAGTCCATAGCGCAGGTGTAAGCGCCGGAGGAAAAATCCCTCACTGAAGCGGCCGGGTTTCCGGTTGCGCCGGAGTAAAACTCCGGCAGCAGGTAGCCCTTTGCGTTTTGCGCAGAGGGCGGGGGATGAAGGGTATGGAGCTCTATGGGCGGATTCGCCGTGCGGTGCAGATCGAGGGTCTGAGCCAGCGCGGGGCGGCGCGGCGATTTGGGATCGATCCTCGAACGGTCGCGAAGATGGTGATGTTTTCAGTGCCGCCTGGATACCGGCGCAGCCGAGTACCGAAGCGGCCGAAGCTGGATCCGTTCACCGCGATCATCGATCAGATTCTCGAAGCCGACCGGACGGGCCATTCGAAGCAGCTTCATACATCGAAGCGGA
>DATKQE010000012.1:0-47761 GCA_035532935.1 Allostellaceae bacterium | reverse complement strand
CGCGTCGGAGCCGCCAGATCAGGATGACAAAGCCGATGACTCCCGCGATGGCGGTGGTCAACGAGGTGACGATCGCGGCCTTGACTGCCGGATCGAGGCCAGCAAGGAACCTCGGCATTGCGATCTCCCTATCCCGCCAGTTTGGAGCGAGGTGTGAGACACGAACGCGGTCGGCGCGCGCGGCGCTCCGCAAGAAATGACGACGATGGCCCTCACCCGCCCTGCTTCTCCATATGCAGCACCCGCGCGCCTTCCTCGATGCCCTCGCTTACGACGGCGAAGCCTTCGCGGCGCCAGAACGCGACGCCACGCGCGTTCTCGGCGGCGACGAAGAGGCGCAGCGTCCTCGCCCCGGCATGGCGCGCGCGGAGCGCCGCGAGCATCCGCGTGCCGATCCCTTGGCGCTGACGGTCGGGCCGCACGTAAAGCCGCGAGACGACGAGGGTCGCGGGCTCCGGCTCGTGGGCGAAGCCGTGCGCGACCAGTTGCGCACCGTCGCAGGCGACGAGGAACGACGACCGCGCGTCGCGGATCTGCGCGGCCAACAGCGCCGGCGCGTGCCAGCGCGCGATGACCTCGTCCACGGCGTCACCGCCGAGGATCGGGTCGTAGACCTGATGCCAGGTCTCACGCAGGAGCGCGCGCACGGCGTCGAGATCGGCCGCGCTCGCCGGGCGGATGACCGTCTCCGCCATCGTTTCCTCCCTGGTACACCAGAAGCGGCGGCGCTACCCCTCACCCATCCCGCTCCCCCCGCAATGGCGGATGGCGAGGGTATGATCGTCGCGACCCGTCCTAGAGCACCGAGCGGCCGCCGTCGATCATGAAGGTCGCGCCGGTGACGAAGGACGCCTCGTCCGAGGCGAGAAACAGGATCGGATAGGCCATCTCGATCGGCTCGGCCCAGCGCCCGAGCAGATTTGCCGGCTGGCCGTCGCGGCGCAGGTCGGCCTCGGTCTTGCCGCTCGCACGCGCGAGGCCGATGGTGAAGGGCGTCAGCGTCGCGGCGGCGCAGACGGCGTTGACGCGGATGCCGTGCGCCGCCTCCTCGCAGGCAAAGCTCCGGGTGAGCGCCAAAAGTGCCGCCTTCGACGCATCGTAGATACCCCATTCCTTGCGGCCCATGACGCCATAGACCGACGACACGTTGACGACGCTCGCATGCCCGGACGCGCGCAGCGCCGGCGCCGCCGCGACGCAGAAATTCACCGCGCCCAACAGGTTCACGTCGATCACCGCGCGCCAATCGGCGAGCTCTGCGGAAGCCACCGGCGCGACCCGGCGGATCGCGGCGTTGTTGACGAGGACATCGAGCGCGCCGAAGGCGGCGAGCGCGCGTGCGACGGCCGCTGCGGCCTGATCGCGCTCGGCGATGTCGCCGGCGAAGGTCTCGCACGCGCCCGCGCCGCCGCCGATCCGACCGGCGGCGGCGCGGAGCGCGGCCTCGTCGCGATCGACCAGCAGCACCTTCGCCCCCTCGGCGCAGAACAGCGCGGCCGTGGCGCTGCCGATGCCGCCGCCGGCACCGGTGATGATCGCGGTCTTGCCTTCCAGGCGCGGCATGGTCCTCGTCCAATCCGGCGACGGCCCGCGCGACACGGCGAGCCCGTTGCCTCAACAGATGCGCGGCAATTGCTCGCCGGTCAACATGTCGACGGCGCGCGCAATCCCGAGCGCCCCGCGACACGACACGCGGCCGGGCGCGTCGTCGCCGACATCGCCGATGATCCGCGCACCGTCGCTCACGCCGTGGCGGCGAAGCACATCCACCGCGCGCGCCGCATCCGCCGCCGGAACGAAGGCGACGAACCGGCCTTCGTTCGCGACATGCAGCGGATCGAGACCGAGCAGCTCACACGCCGCGGCGACGTCGTCGCGCACCGGGATGGCGGCCTCGTCAAGGGCGATGGACAGGCCCGCCGTCTCGGCGATCTCGACCATCGCGCTGGCGAGCCCGCCGCGGGTGAGATCGCGCAGGCAGCGCACGGCGATGCCGGCCTCGAGCAGCGCGAGCACCGGCGCCGCGAGCGGGGCGCAGTCGCTGGCGACGATTGTCTCGAAGCCGAAGCCCTCGCGTGCCGCCATCACCGCGATCCCGTGCCGGCCGATATCGCCACTGAGAATGATGGCGTCGCCCGGCCGCACGCTCGCCGGCCCGACCGGCTCTGGCGCGACGATGCGGCCGATGCCGGCGGTGGTGACGAACATGCCGTCCGCCTTGCCGCGATCGACCACCTTGGTGTCGCCGGTCACCAGCCGGACCCCGGCGGCGGCGGCGGCCGAACGCATCGAGGCGACGATAAGGCGCAGCAGATCGAGCGGCAGCCCCTCCTCGAGGATGAACGCGACGCTCAAGAACAGCGGCCGCGCACCGCACATGGCGAGATCGTTGACCGTGCCGTTGACCGCCAGCGTGCCGATGTCCCCGCCCGGAAACACGAGCGGCCGGACGACATAGGAATCGGTGGTGAAGGCGAGCGGGCCGCCGACCTCCAGCGCCGCGCCGTCGTGGCGGCGGTCGAGCTCCGCATCGGCGAAACCCGGCCGGATGATCGTGTCGATGAGCCGCGCCATCGCGCGCCCGCCGCCGCCATGGGCGAGCTGAACCGTGTCCGGCGCTCCCGCCGGCGCCGGGCAAGCCGGCGCGAACCCACCCGCCTCCGTCATGGTCGATCTCCGACCGCACGCGCGCCGCGATAGCGGTAATAGGCGGCGCAGGCTCCTTCCCCGGATACCATGGTGACGCCGAGTGGCCGTTCCGGCGTGCAGTGCGTGCCAAAGGCCGGGCATTCGGGCGGCTTGCGCTCGCCGCGCAGGACGAGGCCGCTGATGCACGTGCCCGCTTCGGCGGCGGCGGCGCGCACGCAACCGAACCGGCGTTCCGCATCGAAGGCGGCATAGGCGTCGCCGAGACCGAGTCCGCTTTCGGCAATGTCGCCGATGCCGCGCCAGCGCCGCGGGATCACGCGGAACACCTCGCCCATCATCGTCCGGGCGGCGCGGTTGCCGTCGCGGCGGACGGAGCGGCTGTATTGATTCTCGACCACGGCGCGGCCGGCCTCGAGCTGGCGTACGCAACGATAGACGCCGTCGAGAATGTCGAGCGGCTCGAACCCGGTGACGACGATCGGCACGCGGTATCGGGCGGCGATCGGCTCATATTCCTCGTAGCCCATGATGGTGCAGACATGCCCGGCGGCGAGGAAGCCGCGAATGCGATTGCCGGGCGCCGCCAGGATCGCACGCATCGCCGGCGGCACGAGCACATGCGAGACCAGCATGAAAAAATTGCCGATCCCTTCGCGCTTCGCCTGCCAGGCGACGATGGCGTTGGCGGGGGCTGTCGTCTCGAAGCCGACGGCGAAGAACACCACCGCGCGCGACGGTTCCGCGCGGGCGATCGCGAGCGCATCGAGCGGCGAATAGACGATGCGGATGTCGCCGCCGCGCGACTTCGCCGCCAGCAAGTCGCCGTCCGTGCCCGGCACGCGGAGCATGTCGCCGAACGAGCAGAGGATCACGTCCGTGCGCGCAGCGATCTCGATCGCCTTGTCGATATATTCGACCGGCGTGACGCAGACCGGGCAGCCCGGCCCATGCACCAGCGTCACCGCTTGCGGCAGCAATTCGTCGATGCCGAAGCGAACGATGGCATGGGTCTGGCCGCCGCACACCTCCATCAAGGTCCATGGCCGCGTGACAATGCGGGCGATCGCCGCGGCGAGGCCGCGCGCGGCGGCGGGATCGCGATATTCCTCGCGGAACCTCATGGCGCCCCGTCCCCGGCAAGCTCGCCGAGCTCGCGCAAATGCTCGAACACGCGCCCCGCCTCGATCTCGTCGATGACCGTGATGGCGAAGCCGACATGGACCAGCACGTAGTCGCCGATCCGCGCCTCCGGCACGAAAGCGAGATTGATCGCCTTGACGATGCCGCCGAAATCGACCCGGCCGACGCGCATGATCGGGTCGTCCACGGCGAGGCTCAGGATTTTCCCCGGAACCGCTAGGCACATGATGGAAAGCCTCCGCGTTCGCACCAGCCCGCCCAAACCGCCTGGCCGAGGGCGACCCCGCCGTCGTTCGGCGGCACGCGCCGGTGCCAGATCGGCTCGCGGCCGGCCGCGCGCAGCGCCGCGACCGCCGCTTCGGTCAGGCGCGCGTTCTGGAAGCAGCCGCCGGTGAGAATCACCCGATCCTGCCCGCTGCGGCAGGCGACAGCGGCGATCGCCGCGGCCAGACCGTCGTGCAGCGCCGCCGCCACGGCGCCCGGTGCGGTGCCGGCGCGCAGATCGGCCAGCGCTGCCGCAAGCGCCGGCCGCCAGTCCACGATCAGGCGCGCCGGCGGGCTCGCCTCCCGCAGCGGCAGCTCATAGGCGCGTCGGCTCGCGTGGCCTTGCACCGCCCCTTCCAGCTCGGCCGCCGCCTGACCCTCGTAGGTCGCGCGCTGGCGTAGGCCGCACAGCGCGGCGAAGCCGTCGAACAGCCTTCCGGCGCTCGACGTGAGCGGCGCATTGATAGCATTCGCAAGCATCGTGCCCAGCACCCCGCGCGCAGCGGGCGGGAACGCCGCGACCGGCGCTAGATCGGTCATGGCGAACGCCGCCGCGCCGTAGGCCGCGTAGAGCAGCCCGAGCGCGGCCCGGCGCGGCTCGCGCATGGCGGCATCGCCGCCGGGCAGGCGGAACGGATAGAGATGCGCGAAGCGGTGCCAGCCGGTCGCGGTGACGAGCAGGAACTCGCCGCCCCAGACCGTGCCGTCCGGCCCATGGCCGGTGCCGTCCCAGGCGACGCCGAGCGCGGGCGGGACGATCCCGTGCTCGGCCATGCAGGCAATGACATGGGCGAGATGGTGCGGCACGCGGGCGACCGGGAGACCGGTCGCGTCCGCCGCCGCGCTCGAGGCGTAATCGGGATGGAGATCGCGCGCCACGAGGCGCGGGCCGACCCGATACAGCCGGGCGATATCGGCGACCGTCCTGGCATGCGCCGCGCGCGCCATCACCGTTTCGAGATCGCCGATATGCTGACTCAAGACCACCCTGCCGGCGCGGCTCAGCGCCACCGTCGCCTTCAAATGCGCGCCCATGGCGAGGATGCCGGACGGCATGCCGTCGACCGCGATCGATGCCGGCGCATAGCCGCGCGCCCGGCGCAGTATCACCTCGCGGCCGCAGACGACGCGCGCGACCGAATCGTCCACCGGCCGGACGATCGGACGGTCATGGACCAGGAACAGATCGGCGATACCGCCAAGCCGCGCGAGCGCTTCGTGCTCGTCGGTGGCGATGGGCTCGTCACTGGCGTTGCCGCTCGTCGCAACCAGGGGAAAGCCGAGTTCGCGTAGCAGCAGATGATGTAGCGGCGCATAGGGCAAGAGCGCACCGAGCCACGGATTGCCGGGTGCAATGGATGGCGCGACCGCCCCACCGATCCGGCGCAGCAGCACGATCGGCCGCGCCGGCGCCGCGAGCAGCGCTGCCTCGGCCGCAGACACGCCGCAGCACCGGCGGATATCGGCGAGCGCCGGAAACATCACGGCCAACGGCTTGTCCGGGCGCCGCTTGCGGCGGCGCAGCAGGTCCACGGCCGCCTCGTTGCGGGCATCGGCGACGAGGTGAAAGCCGCCCACTCCCTTCACCGCGACGATCCGCCCGTGCCGCACCGCCGATGCCGCGGCAACGAGCGCCGCGTGATCCCGGGCGAGCGTGGTGCCGGCAATATCCCACAGCGCCAGGCGCGGCCCGCAGGCGGGACAGGCATTGGGCTCGGCATGGAAGCGGCGGTCGGCGGGATTGTCGTATTCCGCGCGGCAGGACGGGCACATCGGGAAATGGCGCATCGCGGTGCGCGCGCGGTCGTAGGGGATGTCCTCGATGATGCTGTAGCGCGGCCCGCATTGGGTGCAGTTGATGAAGGGATAGAGATGGCGGCGGTCCGCCGGATCGAACAGCTCGCGCAGGCAATCCACGCAGGTCGCGAGATCGGGAAGCACCTCCGCGGTAGGGGAACCGGTGCCGTCGCTCGGCCGGATCGCGAAATCGGCGTCGCCCGTGGGCGCGATCTCCTGCGTGTCGATCGCGGTCACCGCGGCATTCGCGGGCGCCTCCACCTCGATCGACTGCACCAGCGCCGCGATGCGGCCGGGATCGCCCTCGGCCTCGATGGTCACGCCATCCGACGAATTGCCGACCCAGCCGGCCAGCCCGAGCCGCGTTGCCCGGCGATAGACGAAGGGCCGAAACCCGACGCCCTGCACCGTGCCACGGACGAGAATGCGCAGGCGCAGGCGCGCGATCGCGTCGGGGCCGGAGAGCGGGGCCATGATCGCCATGCCCCGTCAGGTCTCCACCTCGACACGCTCGAGCACGATGTCCTGCGCCTGCGCGTCCCGCCAGTCGTCGGACACCATCACCTCGAGCCGCGCGCCCTGAGCGACGGTGCCGTCGCTCGCGCGCTTGAAATGTTCGGCGAAATGCGCGGCCGAGATGTGGCTCAACGCGCCGAGCCGGACCGTGACGCCGGTGATCCGCCGCGCCCGATCCACCGCCGCGATGCTGGCGATCCGGCGCATCAGATCGGCCATCAGCGTCGCTTCATGCATTGCACCTGTCCTTCGGCCTCGGATGATCCGGCGAATTCGGCGCGGAGCCGCGCGGCGACATCGGCGACCGCCGCCGCGACCGGCGGCGACAACGGCGCGCCGAGCGCGAAGGATGCGCCTTCGATCGCATAGACGACGCAGGAGGACGGCAATTGGCCGAGCATGCGCGCCAGCTCGACCGCCTCGGCGAGCCCGATGCCGTGCGAAGACAGGCCGAATGCCGCGCACGGCAGGCTCGTCGCCGCCACATCGAACCGCCGCACCGTCCCGGCCGGCGCGCCGGACGCGCAGGCGTCGACCAGAACGGCCGCCGCCGCGCCGTCGAGTTGCGCGATCAGCCCGGTCGTCTCGCCGTCATGTTCGACGAGCGCGACATCCGCCGGCAGTTGGCCCCGCAACAGCCGCGCCACCGCCCGGCCCGCAGCATCGTCGCCGCGGTCGCCATTGCCGATGCCGATCACGATCCGGCGCGGAGGCAAGCCGTCCATGACTCAGCCCCGATCCATCTCGAGCCGCAGGAAATGCGTGGAGCACGAAATGCAGGGATCGTAGTTGCGCACCGTCTGCTCGCAGCGGCGGCGCAGATCGTCGTCCGGCAGATCGAGGAAGCCGCCGACGAAGTTCGCGAGGTCTTCCTCGATGCTCGCCTGGTTCTGCGAGGTCGGCGGCACGATGCGCGCCTCGGCAATCGTGCCGTCGTCGTCGAGCCGATAGCGGTGATAGAGCAGACCGCGCGGCGCTTCGGTGGCAGCGAAGCCCGTTGCGGCGCGCGGCGCGACCGCGACCGCAGCCTGTTCCGGCGCGTCATAGGCATCGATGATGCGCAGCGCCTCGTCGCAGGCATAGAGCACCTCGACCGCGCGGACCGTGATCGAGCGATAGGGATTGGCGCAGCTACGACCGAGCCCCGCCGCGCGCGCCGCCTCCTGGGCGAGCGGCGACAGGTGGTCGAAATTCAGATTATAGCGGGCCAGCGGCCCGACGAGATAGGAGCCGCCGCCGCGGAACCGCGCGTGCAGAGCGGTCGAGCGCTCGACATGCGTTTCCTCGAAATGCTCGTCCCATTGCGCGGCTTCGATGTCGAGACCGCGGCTCGACAGGATGCGGCCCTCGTTGAAGGGATATTCCGCGTCATGCCTCAGCGCGACGAAAGCATAATCGCGCTCGCGGTCGGGAAAGTCGAAGCCGGCGGTCCAGCGCACCGTCTCGAGCGCCGCATCGCGCGCCCATTTCAATCGTTCGGCCAGCGGCTCGAACTCGCGGCGGCGCGGCACGCGATAGAAACCCCCGACCCGGACGTTGATCGGGTGAATCTCGCGGCCGCCGATCAGCGTCATGATCTCGTTGCCGGCCTTCTTGAGCGCGAGTCCGCGGCGCACCGCGTCGGCGTGGTCGCGCGCCATGTCGACCGCGCCGGCATAGCCGAGGAAGTCGGGCGCGTGCAGCATGTAGATGTGGAGCGTGTGACTCTCGATCCATTCGCCGCAATAGAGCAGCCGCCTGAGCTCGCGCAGCGGGCCGGCGACGGTGACGCCCAGCGCATGCTCCATCGCGTGTACCGCGCTCATCTGATAGGCGACCGGACAGATGCCGCAAATGCGCGCCGTGATGTCGGGCGCCTCGGTGAAGGCGCGCCCGCGCAGGAACGCCTCGAAGAAGCGCGGCGGCTCGAAGATGCTGAGCTCGGCATTTTGCACCACGCCGTCGCGCACCACGATTTTGAGCCCGCCTTCGCCCTCGACGCGGGCGAGATAGTCGACCGTGATGGTCTTACGCGCCATGACGCTCGCTCTCCTTGCGGAACGGTTCGGCGTTGGCGTTGAAGGTGCGATAGACGCGCCGCAGCGTGCGCTCGTCCATGCCGAGCGCAGCAAGGCCGCCGCTCAGCGACGGCGCGTTCGGCGTCTCCTTCGGACCGAAGCAGCCGTAGCAGCCGCGGTCGTAGGACGGGCACAGCGCGCCGCACCCCGCATGCGTGACCGGTCCGAGGCACGGCGTCCCATGCGCCACCATCACGCAGACATTGCCCTTGAGCTTGCATTCGACGCAGACGCTGTGCGGCGGCGTCACCGGGCGGCGCCCGGCGAGAAACGCTGTGACGGTTTCGAGCAGCTGGCGCTTGCTGATCGGGCAGCCGCGCAGCTCGAAATCCACCGGAACGTGGTCCGCGATCGGGGTCGAGGTCGCCAGCGCGTGGATGTAGTCGGGCCGCGCATAGACCACCGCGGCATATTCCTTCACGTCGGCGAAGTTGCGCAGCGCCTGGATGCCGCCCGCGGTGGCGCAGGCGCCGATCGTGACGAGCCGATGCGAGCGCCGGCGGACATCGCGGATACGCTCGGCGTCGTGCGCGGTCGTGATCGAGCCCTCGACCAGCGAGAGGTCGTAGCGTCCCGTTACCGTCCCGCGCGCCGCCTCCGGAAAATAGGCGATGTCGATGGCGCCGGCGATGGCGAGCAACTCGTCCTCGCAGTCGAGCAAGCTGAGCTGGCAGCCGTCGCAGGAGGCAAACTTCCACACCGCGAGCCGCTTCTTGCGTTGCCCATCCGCCACGTCAGAGCTCCTTCACCCCAAGCAGGCTGCGCACGCGGTCGTAGCGAAAGACCGGTCCGTCGCGGCAGACGAAGACGGGGCCGAACTGGCAATGGCCGCACCAGCCAAGCGCGCATTTCATGTTGCGCTCCATGGAGAGATAAATCGCCTCCGCCGCGACCTTGGCATCGCCGAGCGCGGCGATGGCGAAGCGCATCATGATTTCCGGCCCGCACACCAGCGCGATGGCATGGCGCGGGTCGAACGCGGCGCGCGGGATCAGCGTCGTCACGACCCCGACCTGGCCGCGCCAGTCGCCCAGCGCATGATCGACGGTCACCGCGATATCGATGTCGAGCCGCCGCCGCCACGCTTCGAGCTCGCGGCGAAACAGGATCTCGTCGGGGCTGCGGGCACCGCAGAGAAGCACGACCTTGCCGTAGCGGTCGCGCTCGGCGAGCAGGCGATAGAGCACCGGGCGCAGCGGCGCGAGGCCGAGCCCGCCGGCCACGACCACCACGTCGCGCCCTTCCGCCTCCGCCATCGGCCAGCCCGTGCCGAACGGGCCGCGCAGCCCGACGACGTTGCCGGGGCCGAGCCGGGTCAGCGCCGTCGACACCGGACCGACGGCACGCACGGTGTGGACGAGGCGGCCGGGCGCAACGGGATCGCCGCTGACGCTGATCGCCGCCTCGCCGACGCCGAACGCCGTCAGCATGTTGAACTGGCCCGGCGCGAATGCCGCATCGCCCGCCTCGTCCGGCTCGAGCTCGAGCGTCCACACGTCCCGGCCATCGCGCCGGCGCCGGCGCACGCGCGCGATCCGCGGCACCATCGGATCGGCGGCGCTTGCAGCGGCGGCGGCCTCAGGCATGGGCGCCATAGACGTCGAGAATCTGTATCCGCGTCGCCTGTAGGCGCTGGATCAGCACCGGCATGAAGCGTTTCATCATGTCGTAGCCGAGATCGTGATCGGCCTCGCATTTCTGGCGCAGGCAGGCAGCGTCCATGGCGATCGCGCGGACCAGCTCGAGCGCCTTCGCGTCGTAGGTCCAGCGATAAGGCGGGATCAGCCAGGACACGCCGACGATCTCGCCTTCGCCGACGGTTTGGAAGGTCACGGCGCCACGCCCCGGCGACGCGATCTGAAGCGCCACTCGTCCGTGCCGAAGCAGAAAGAACTGATCGGCCGGCTCGCCTTCGTGTAGCAGGTACTGGCCCGCCTCGAAGCGCACGTTCTTCGCGCAGCCGGACACCAGCGTGCCGAACCGTTCCTCCAAACCGGCGAAGAACGGATGCTCCCGGACGATGCTTTCGAGCCCATGGATTTCCATGACCTTGCTCCTCAGCGCGGCTCGCTCGCGCGGATGGCCTGCACCTCTTCGGTGATGTCGATGCCCACCGGGCACCAGGTGATGCAGCGCCCGCAGCCGACGCAGCCCGACGTTCCGAATTGATCGAACCAGGTGGCGAGCTTGTGGGTCATCCACTGACGATAGCGCGCGCGCGCCGTGGGTCGCACGCTGCCGCCGTGAATGTAGGAGAAATCCATGGTGAAGCAGGAATCCCAGCGCCGCGCGCGCGCCGTTTCGCCGCCGGCAAGATCGCTCGAATCCTCGACCGAGGTGCAGAAGCAGGTCGGACACACCATGGTACAGTTGCCGCAGGTGAGGCACCGCTCGGCGACGTCGTCCCAGCGCGGATGGTCGAGGTTGCGCAGGAGCAGATCGTGGAGATCGTCGGCGCGCATCTCGCGCCCCATGCCGGCGGCGGCACGGGCGACGACCGCCTTGGCGGCCTCGCACTCGGCCGGCGTCGCCGCACGGTGCGGCAATTCGGCGAGCACGGCCCGTCCCGCGTCGGTTCCCGTCTCCACCACGAAAAGATGCTCGCCCGCGACGACAAGCTCGGTGAGCGCGAGATCGAAACCGGAATCGGCCTTCGGTCCGGTATTCATCGACGTGCAAAAGCAGGTGCCGCCGGCTTGGCCGCAATTGACCGCGACGATGAAGGCGCCGTCGCGCCGCGCGCGGTAATGGGGATCGGCCGCAGCGCCGCCGAGTAACACGCGGTCCTGAATCGCGATCGCGTGCAGCTCGCAGGCGCGCACGCCGATGAAGGCGAAACGCTCGGCGGCGACCGGCTCCGGCACCACGCGGACGCCGTTCGCATCGTGCTCGGCGTGCCACAGCCGCAACACCGGCGGATGCAGAAACTTCTTCCATGAATGCGGCCCGACCGCATAGCCGAACAGCGCGTCGTCGTCGCGCCGCGCGAGGCGGTAATGCCCGCCGTCCTGCTCGTCGGTCCAGCCCGCCGGCAGGCTGGCGAGCGAGGCGACATCGTCATAGACGATCGCCTGGTCGCGCACGGTCGGGCCGACGACGCGATAGCCGCGACGCTTGAGGAGGTCGATCATGGCCTCCAATCCTTCGACCGTCACGACGGTCTCCCGGGCAGCGTCCATCGGGCCTCCGAGGTTCGGCGATGCGGCTTGTGGCTGCCATCCCACATAATCCCCGGCGCAGGCGACCGCAACGTGCAATTTCCGTCGCGGGGTTGCGGGCGCTGTGCCGATCGCTACCTATTCGCGGTGCGGGGCGCGCGTAAAGGGAGCGGCAAGGTGGTGCAGGCAAGCGACGTGATGACGCGGGAGGTCGTATCGGTGGCGCCGGAGACGCCGCTCGGCGAGGTGGCGCGGCTTCTCCTCGAGCACGCGATCAGTGCCGTCCCAGTGACGGATCGCGCCGGCGCGGTCATCGGCATGGTAAGCGAAGGCGATCTCATCGGCCGCAACGATGTGGAGCGCGAAGAGCGCCGCGATTGGTGGCTTGCGCTCTTCGCCGAGGGCGAGACGCTCCATCCGGATTTCCTGGCGAGCCTGCGCCATGCCAAGCGCACCGCGCGCGACGTGATGTCAACGCCCGTCGTCAGCGTCGGCGAAACCGCCACGGCGCCGGAAATCGCCGCACTGCTCGCAGCCTATCACATCAAGCGCGTCCCGGTGGTACGCGAGGGAAAGGTCGTCGGTATCGTCAGCCGGGCCGATCTCCTGCGCGCGCTCGCCGCCGAGCACGCGGCCGCGGCGGCGCCGAAGCAGCATTCACCGGTTTACCAGATGATCGGCGGAGCGCTCGCGAAGCTCGACGAGGCGTTCATTCACGGACCGAACGAAAAGCTCGCCGCAGCCGCTGCGGCAGGCGCGGCGGCGCCCGAAAGCGGCTTCACGGCCGATGACTTCAACCGGCTCATCGCCGATTTTGCGCAGCACGAAGCCGACCGCCGGGTCGAGGCGCGCCGCGCCGTAGGCGAACGGCGCCGCGAGATGGTGAAGACGCTGATCGATCAGCACATTGCCGGCGAGAGCTGGAGGTCGATGCTGCATCGCGCGCGCGAGGCCGCCGAGCATGGCTCGAAGGAATTCATGCTGCTGCGCTTTCCGAGCGATCTGTGCAGCGACGGCGGCCGGGCGATCAATGTGCCGGAACCGAACTGGCCCGAGACGCTGCGCGGCGAAGCAGCCGAGGTCTATCTGCGGTGGGAACGCGATCTGAAGCCGCGCGGATTCCACCTGACCGCGCGCGTGCTCGATTTTCCGGGCGGCGAGCCCGGCGATATCGGCCTCTTCCTCGGTTGGGCGCGATGAGCGCGCGCGCACCGTTCCGACGGCGCGGTCAGGTCAGGTAGGTCTCGACCGGCCGCGCCGGCGTGGACCCCCGCCGCATCGGCCGGCACACCAAAATTCGTGACCCATTCGTAGACGTGCACGTGAACGTCGATGAACCCCGGTGCGACGATCGCGCTGTCGAGATCGATCCGGTTGCGGTGCGGGAATTGCGTCAGCCCGCGCGCGACCGCAGCGATCCGCCCGCCGCTTATGCCGACATCGAGGCAGTCGTCGGCGCCGTTCGCGGGATTGATGACGCGGCAATTGGTCAGAACGCGGTCGAAGGCGGTCGGCGCAGGGGGGCTGGCATCCACCGCAGATCCTGTTCCGGAGGGTGCAAACTGATCATGGAGACACGGCCCGCGCCGGTCAATCGTTACGATGGTGCAATGCAGTAAATCGCCGTCGCGAACCGCCCCCGCCGTCCGGATGAATATTCCGCGCTACCCGGCCGCGCGCGCACGATGATTCTTACATTAAACTAATCTAATGGTATGTAATAACAATAATGCAACGATAGTGTTTCGTTTCGGGCGGGGCCAGGCTATGGTGGGAAGGTGGTGCGCCGGAACGGGCAGCACCCGCAGGACCCAGGAGAACGTCGTGCCGGCAGCGGACGGACCAAGACGGACCAGGAAGCCAGCGGCGCCGCGCCGCGGCGGCCGTCCGTCGCGCGCGGCGGCCGAGCAGCTCGGCGAGAAAATTCTCGACGCCGCCACCGCGCTGTTCCTGACCGGCGGCTATGGCGTCACCAGCATCGAGGCGATCGCGCGCCGCGCCGGGATCTCCAAGCGCACCTTCTACAGCCGCTTCCGCGACAAGGCCGCGCTGTTCGGCGCCGTGGTGCGCCGGGTGGTCGAGCGCCTGCGCGCCGGCAACGATGCCGAGCTGTTCGAGGGCGGCACGATCGAGGAGATCCTGACGCGGCTGGCGGGGTACATCCTGCGCGCCGCGCTCTCGCCGCAGGCGCTGGCGCTCTATCGCGTCATCCTGGCGGAAGCCACGCGCTTCCCCGAGCTTGCGACGGTCGTGAACGAGCAAGGCGGCAGCCGCGAGGCGATCGACCGCATCGCCGCCCTCCTCGAACGCGAGGCCCACGCCGCGCAATTCATGCCGGAGAACACCTCGTTCGCCGCGGCGCAATTCCTGCAGATCGTGGTGGCGCTGCCGCAACGGCGCGCGCTTGGGCTTGGCGCGCCGCTGACGCCGGCCGAGATCGAGGCCTGGCCGCACGACGCGGTCGCGCTGTTCCTGAACGGCTGGCGGGGCTCATTGCGCCGCTGAGAGGCTGCGCAACGAGCCCCGCATAAATCTCCGCCTTGCGACCGGGCCCGAAAAAGGTGCATGCTGCGGCGTGCAACACCGGTCATCGGGGTCTATCGGTTTGCATCGGAGGGCAACGCCGCCGCGATCGACGCCGAGGCGCCGGAGCGTCGCAGGATGAAGAATCTCAGGCAAGAGCAGGAAGACGAGGACGCCCGCTTCACCGCCAGCCTTGCCGGGCTGGCCGTGACCCTGTTCCTGGCGTTGGTCGGGCTTTATCTGCTCGATGCCCTGTCGACCGAATCGAGGCTCGAGGACTGCCTCCTCCAGGGGCGGATGGACTGCCTGCCGATCCACGTCGCCGTGCTCAAGCAGTGACCGCCGTGCACGTCAACGCGGCGACTGCGGGCTACCCTTCGAGGCCGCCCCTGGCGACGATGAATCCGGCGATCTCGCCGACGCCGCGATTGTCCTTGAGGTTGGTGAAGAGATAGGGCCGGTCGCCGCGCATCCGATGCGCATCGCGGTCCATCACCTCGAGGCTCGCGCCGACGAGCGGCGCCAAATCGATCTTGTTGATCACCAGCAGATCCGAGCGCGTGATGCCGGGGCCGCCCTTGCGCGGGATCTTGTCGCAACACGGCCGCGACATCGATGACGTAGATGGTGATGTCGGCGAGTTCGGGGCTGAAGGTCGCGGCCAGATTGTCGCCGCCCGATTCGATGAAGACCAGATCGAGACGCGGGAACCGCGCGGCGATGTCGCGCACCGCGGCGAGGTTGATTGACGCGTCCTCGCGGATCGCCGTGTGCGGGCAGCCGCCGGTCTCGACCCCGACGATGCGCTCCGCCGCCAGCGCCTCGGCGCGCGTCAGGAACTCCGCGTCCTCCTTGGTGTAGATGTCGTTGGTGACGACGGCGATCTCGTAGCGGTCGCGCATATGCTTGCACAGGCGGTCGACGAGCGCGGTCTTGCCCGAGCCGACCGGGCCGCCGATGCCGACGCGCAGCGGGCCGTGGAATGCTTCGTTCATGAGCGATAGAGCCTCGTGTATTGCGTCTCGTGCCGCATCGAGCACCAGTCGATGAACGGCGCGGCCGTGCCCGTCTCGTCGAGCGGCGTCGCCTGGGCCGCGGCGGCGGCGGCGGCGATCACCGCTTCGAGCGACGCGATCACGCGCTGGCCCGCGGTCTGGCCCAGCGGCACGAGCCGCACCCCCGCCGAGACCAGATTGGCCACAAAGGCATGGAGATAGGCCGCCGCCGCGGGCGCGAGCGCGATGCCGTGCACGGCGCAGGCGATGGCGACGGCAACCGGCAACGCGACCGCATGAGGGCGCCGGAGCGCCAAAGCATCGAGCGCGGGATGCGGCCACGCCGCGCGCGTCGCCGCCAGGAAGGCTGCGCCCTGGGCCGCGCTTTCGAGCGCGGTCTCGGCGCTGCCGCGCCAGGCGGCGGCGCGGTCGGCGATGTCGTCGAGCCGTCCCTCATCCTCGGCCAACGCGGCCCGCCACGCCGCGACGAACAGCGCCGCATCGCTGCGCCCCGCCCCCGCCACCACGGCGCGCGCGACGTAATCGCGCAACCTGGCGGCATCCGTCACCAGCCCTGCCTCGACAGCGTATTCGATGCCGTGGCTATAGCTGAACGCGCCGATGGGATAGGCCGGCGACAGCCACGTCATCAGCCGAAAAAGCCCGGCATCAGTGATCATGGTCATGGCCGTGATGATGGACGGCACGGGCAGGCTCGCCGGCATAGGCGCCGCCCTCGGGTGCGAACGGCGCGCGAATCCGTCTGAGACCGGCGCCGAGACCGGCGAGCATTTCGGCCAGCACGTGGTCGTCGCGAATGAGAATGCGATCGCTTTCGATCGCCGCCGCGACGTGACGGTTGCCGATATGCCAGGCGAGGCGGCAGAGCGCTTCCGGCGTCGGCGCGCGGATTTCGAGCAGGGCCTCGTGCGCCGCCCTGACCTCGAGCCAGTTCCCGTCGCTCAGCTCGAGCCCGTCGCCGTCGCCGAGTACCGTCGCCGCCGCCAGGTCGAGCAGGAAATCCTCGCCCTCGTCGCTCGTCAGCCGCAGGCGCCGGCGGTAGCGATCGTCGTAATCGAGCGTCACTGTCCCGCGCGCTTTCTGCCGCGGCCACCGCCCCGCCGGTTCGGCCTTGACGACGCGCAGCATCGGCTCAGAACAGGAAATAGCGCTGCGCCATGGGCAGCGTGGCGGCGGGCTCGCAGGTGAGCAGCATGCCATCGGCGCGAACTTCGTAGGTTTCCGGATCGACCGTGATCGCCGGCGTCAGGTCGTTGTGGACCATGCTTTTCTTGGAGATGCCGGCGCGCGTGTTCTCGACCGCGACGATGCGGCGCGCGAGGCCGAGCTTATCGGCGAGGCCCGCCTGCGCGGCGGCGGCGCTGACGAAGGTCACGGCGCTCGATTGCAGTGCCTTGCCGAAGGCGGCGAACATCGGCCGGTAATGCACCGGCTGCGGCGTCGGGATCGAGGCGTTGGGATCGCCCATCGGCGCCGCGGCGATGCTGCCGCATTTGAGGACGAGGTCGGGCTTGACGCCGAAGAAGGCGGGCGACCACACCACCAGATCGGCGAGCTTGCCGGGCTCGACCGAGCCGACATGTTTCGCGATCCCGTGCGCGATCGCGGGATTGACGGTGTATTTGGCGACATAGCGCTTGGCGCGGCGATTGTCGTTGTCGCCGGTCTCTTCCTCGAGCCGCCCGCGCTGGCGCTTCATCTTGTCGGCGGTCTGCCAGGTGCGGATGATGACCTCGCCGACGCGGCCCATCGCCTGGCTGTCGGAGGACAGCATCGAGAAGGCGCCGAGATCGTGCAGGATGTCCTCGGCGGCGATGGTCTCGCGGCGGATCCGGCTTTCGGCGAAGGCAACGTCCTCGGCGATGCGCGGATCGAGATGGTGGCAGACCATCAGCATGTCGAGATGCTCGTCGAGCGTGTTGACGGTGTAGGGCCGCGTCGGATTGGTCGAGGACGGCAGCACGTTCGCCTCGCCGCAGACGCGGATGATATCGGGCGCGTGGCCGCCGCCCGCCCCTTCGGTATGGAACGCGTGGATGGTGCGGCCCTTGAACGCGGCGATCGTGTCCTCGACGAAGCCGGACTCGTTGAGCGTATCGGTGTGGATCGCCACCTGCACGTCGTATTCATCGGCGACGGCAAGACAGTTATCGATCGCCGCCGGCGTCGTGCCCCAGTCCTCGTGCAGCTTCAGGCCGCAGGCGCCGGCCGCGATCTGCTCGATCAGCGCCTGGGGCTGCGAGGTATTGCCCTTGCCGAAGAAGCCGAGATTTACCGGCAATCCCTCGGCCGCCTCGAGCATGCGCGCGAGATGCCACGGCCCCGGGGTGCAGGTGGTCGCCGCAGTGCCCGCCGCCGGCCCGGTGCCGCCGCCCATCATGGTCGTGACGCCCGAATAGAGCGCCTCCTCGATGAGCTGCGGACAGATGAAATGAATGTGCGCGTCGATGCCGCCGGCGGTGACGAGCTTGCCCTCGCCGGCGATCGCCTCGGTGCCGGGACCGATGACGATGTCGACGCCGGGCTGAATGTCGGGATTGCCGGCCTTGCCGATGGCGGCGATGCGCCCGTCCTTGATGCCGATATCCGCCTTGACGATGCCCCAGTGATCGAGGATGAGCGCGTTGGTGATCACGGTATCGACCGCGCCCTGGGCACGGCTGCGCTGGCTTTGCCCCATGCCGTCGCGGATCACCTTGCCGCCGCCGAACTTGACCTCCTCGCCGTAGATCGTGCGGTCGGCCTCGACCTCGATGACGAGTTCGGTATCGGCCAGCCGCACCCGGTCGCCGGTGGTCGGACCGAACATGCCGGCATAGGCCTCGCGGCTGAGGTGCGTGCTCATCGCCTCAATCCCCAAGCGCGCCCGAGACGGCGGCGCGGAAGCCGTGCACGATCCGCGCGCCGCCATAGGCGACGAGCCGAACCTCCCGCGTCTGGCCCGGCTCGAAGCGCATCGCCGTGCCGGCCGGAATGTCGAGGCGGAAGCCCCTGGCCTGCGCGCGGTCGAAGCGCAGTGCCGGATTGGTCTCGAAGAAATGGTAGTGCGAGCCAACCTGGATCGGCCGGTCGCCGCTATTGGCGACCTCGAGCGTGACGGTGTCGCGGCCCGCGTTCATCTCGATCTCGCCCGGCTGCGTGATGATTTCCCCCGGAATCATGCGTGGCGCCTTTCAGCGGATCGGCTGATGCACGGTGACGAGCTTGGTGCCATCGGGAAACGTCGCCTCCACCTGGATTTCGTGGATCATCTCGGGGATGCCCTCCATCACCTGTCCGCGCGTCAGAACTCCGGCGCCGTCGCGCATCAGCTCGGCGACCGTGCGGCCGTCGCGCGCGCCCTCGACCACGAAATCGGTGATGAGCGCCACCGTCTCGGGATGGTTGAGCTTGACGCCGCGCTCGAGCCGCCTTCGCGCGACGATGGCGGCCATCGCGATCAATAGCTTGTCCTTTTCGCGCGGCGTCAGGTTCATCGCACCCTCTCCCCGCGTCCAACTTTGCCACAGGCGCGGCAGCCGCGCCGGCAGACCGGCCACCGCCGCGCGCATGCCGCAAAGATAGCGCACGAGATCCGCCCGCACAGCCTGAGCCGAGCCGCCGAGAAAGCGCGCGACCAGGATGCCGCCGATGAGACTCGCGCCGCCGCGCGAGGCGCCGCCTTCGGCCAGCGTGCGCGCCGCTGCGATGTGGCGTTCGGCATCGGCGCCGCCATAGACCGCCGTCGCAAGGGCCGCAGCCCCTGCGAACCCGAAGGGCGATGCCAGCGTGGCGCCGATGTCTTGCTCGAGCGCCATCGCGTCGGTCCAGGCCGGCGCGCCGCCGCGCCGGATTTCCCAGGCATCGAACCAGCGGCCGCTGGTCAGCCGCTCGCCCCGCGCGGCGCGGCCGAACACCACCATCTCACAGGCGAGCAGCTTTCCCTCGGGCGCAAGCGAGGCTGTGAGCCGCCGCGTCAGCCGCGCGCCCTCGAACAGGATCGTCTCCTGCGGCAGAAATTCGAGATAGGCGCCGGGCTCGACCGTGAGCGCGGTCGCCACCTGCACATCGGGACCGAGCGAGCGATAGACCTTCTCCGCCGCCTGCGAGACGATCGTGCACGAGGCGCCGGCGCCGGCGGTGACGGCGATGTCGATGCGATCGCCGCCCGCGAGACCGCCCGACGTCGTGAGCAGCGCGGCGAGCGGCGGATCGCCGGCCTCGGCATCGGGAAAGAGAACGCGGCACGGCGCGCGCTGATAAAGCCGCGCCAGCGCCGTGACGTGCCCGCGCCGCGCGAAGGCGATGTCGGCCGCGCCGCTGCCGCGCTGCAGCGCGCCTTCGATCGCAGCGCCGGCCGATGGCAGCGGCGCCTCAGACCGTAAGGTAGCGCCGGACATCGCTTTCCACCATGTCACGGGGCTCGCCCGACAGCACCACCGCGCCGCGCTCCATCACAGCATAGCGGTCGGCGAGCGCGCGCGAACTCGAAATACTGCTCGACCAGCAGGACGCGCTCGGCCACGCGATCGGCGGGAACGCGCACGCTGGCCGAGACATTCTCGGGATTCTGACGCTGCGGGATGCGCACGCAGACGCCGTCCGGCCATAGGTCCAGCCGGGATAGCCGCAGACCAGCCGGCCGTCCTCGACGAATCCCAGCGACAGCTTCGCGGTGCGGTGGCAGCAGCGGTCCTTGAGGCAGGCGATCGCGCCGTCCGGCGCGCGCCACAGGACGATGTCGCGTCCGAGCAGCGTGAAGGGCTGCGGTTCATCGCCGAGCCGGGACACGGGCATCACCGGATACCAGAAGCGGCGCAGCACTTGCTGCCGGGTCACGAGCACGGCGTGCCTCCCGTCTCATGGGCAAGCAGGCGGGAGAGCGGAAAGCGCTCGACCTCGCGCAGCAGCTCGACGAAGCGCTCCGCCGCGTGCTCGACGATGACGCGGCCGCGCTCGGCATCGGCGTCGAGCGCGTTGCCGCAGGCGCCGGCCGGATTGAGGTCCTGGGTCTGCCAACCGAAGCCGATGCCGCCTTCCGGCCGCAGATGGACATAGTCGCGCGCCATCGCGACCGAGAGCGGGACGAAGTCGCGCCGCTCGGCCTCACGCACAAGATCGGGACGCAGATGGAGCATGACCGAGGTCTCGCCCGACCCGCCATGGATGCCGTGGCGCAATTCGCTGTCGGGGAAAAGACCGGCCGGGCGTCCCAACCCCCAATAGCTCAGCGTCACCACCAGCAGATCGAGCCGCACGCGCAGGTCGCGGGCGACGATGTCCATGATCTGGGGCTGGCCGCCGTGGCTGTTGAGGATCACCAGCTTGCGGATGCCGGCGCGGGCGACGCTCTCGCCGATCTCGGTCCAGAGCCGGATCAAGGTCTCGGCCGAGAGCGTCAGCGTGCCGGGAAACGCCATGTGCTCGTTCGACTTGCCGATCGGCATCATCGGCAGGAACGTGACCGGCAGATCGGGCGGCAGCCGGCGCAGCACCGCCTCGACGATGCCCTGGTTGATGCAGGCATCGACCCAGACCGGCAGATGCGGCCCGTGCTGCTCGACCGCGGCGACCGGCAGCACGGCGATCGTCCGCTCCTTGTCGAGCGCGGCGAAATCCGTGGTCGTCATCTCGTGCCAGAGCCTGGCTGGAAGCATGGCTACGTCGTACCTCCGCGTCGCTGCCCTGCGTTCCAGCAAGGGCCATGCCAGCGGCGTCTGGCACGGCCCTTGCGTTGCGTGGGTACGCTCGAGGACGCGCCGGCACAGGAGACTCCATGATTGCCAAGACGCGTGCGGACTACCGCGCCTATCGCATTTCCCCCGGCGACAGCAACCGGCTCGTTCTGGTGTTCGATCCGATCGGCGATGAAGCGAATTTCGTCTTCGCCATCGAAATCTTCGATGTCGGCGGGCGCACGCCGCCGAACATGCATTCCCGCGCGCAGGAGATGTTCCATGTCCTTGCTGGCGAGGGCATGGCCCATGCCGACGGCAAGTCGGTCGGATTGAAGCGTGGCGACAGCCTGCTGCTGCCGCCGGGGACGGTGCACCAGATCGAGAATACCGGCGCGTCGCGGCTCTATTGCCTGACCGTGATGGTGCCGAACCAGGATTTCGCCGAGCTCATCCGCGGCGGCGAGCCGGTCGCGATCGATGACGAGGACTGGGCCGTCCTGCTCGGTCCGTCATCCGCCGCCGCATGAGCTTGCCCAATTTTGAGGCAGATGCGCGCGATCCCGGGCACAGCGCGCCGCCCTGCGCGCGAAGCGGCCTTGGTATGAAGTTTGCGTCGCTCGGCACGATGCGCGGTTTCGCTCTGATCGGATGATGCATGGCAATGGCAGATGTCGCCTCCCGCACGATCGGCGCTGCGTCGGACCCCGCCGCGGCCGATCCGCCGCGCCGACCGCTCATCCACATCAACAAGGTCAGCAAGATCTATCAGAACGGCACGGTCGCGCTCGCCGATGTCGACCTCGCCATCGCGCATGGTGATTTCGTCAGCCTGCTCGGCCCGTCGGGCTGCGGGAAATCGACGCTGCTGCGCCTCATCGCCGGGCTCGGCGCGGTCAGCGACGGCACGATCGACTGGCCGCTCTCGACCTACGATGCCAGGGGCGAGCCCGTCCGCGATCTCGGCTTCGTCTTCCAGGAGCCGACGCTGATGCCGTGGGCGACCGTCGTCGACAATGTCTATCTGCCGCTGAAGCTCGCCGGCGTCGGCCGCCGCGCGGCGACGCCGCGGGTCGAGGAAGCGCTGGCGATGGTCGGGCTCGAGCGCTTCGCCCGCGCCTATCCGCGTGAGCTTTCGGGCGGGATGAAGATGCGCGTCTCGATCGCGCGGGCGCTCGTGGTTAAGCCGCGGGTGCTGCTCATGGACGAGCCGTTCGCGGCGCTCGACGAGATCACCCGCTTCCGCCTCAACAACGACCTCTTGCGGCTGTGGCAGGCGCAGCGCTGGACCGTGATCTTCGTCACCCACAGCGTATTCGAATCGGTCTATCTGTCGCGCCGCATCGTGGTGATGAGCGCGCGGCCGGGGCAGATCATCGGCGATCTCGCGATCGACACCCCCTACCCGCGCGGCGACGCCTTCCGCACCGCGCCGGCCTACAACGAATTCTGCCGTCTCACCTCGGCCGAGCTCGCCCGCGCGATGGCCGGAACCGAGGAGGAGCACTGACGATGGCAGAAGCGCGGCGCAGCGCCGGACCGGCCGCCCCCGGCACCGTGCCGCTCACGGTGCGGATCGTCGTGCCGGTGATGCTCGGGCTCGTCTTCGTCGCCGCCTGGGAAGCGCTGGTGCGCTATCTCGCGATCCCGCCCTACGTGCTGCCGGCGCCGTCGATGATCGTCAAGGCGCTGATCGACGGTTTCGCGCCGCTCATGGGGTCGCTCTGGTTCACGCTCAGGGTGACGCTCTCGGCCTTCTTCGTCGCGCTCGTCCTCGGCGTCGTCTTCGCGATCCTCTTCGCCCAGTCGCGGCTCTTCGAGGTCAGTCTCTTTCCCTATGCCGTGGTGCTGCAGGTGACGCCGATCGTGTCGATCGCGCCGCTGGTTCTGATCTGGGTCGGGCTCGACCATATCGGGCGCGCACTGCTCATTCTCGCCACCATCGTCGCGTTCTTTCCGATCCTGTCCAACACCACGCTCGGCCTCAAGAGCGTCGATCACAACCTCCAGAACCTGCTCGATCTCTATCACGCCTCGCGCTGGCAGCGACTCAAGGAGCTGCAATTCCCGAGCGCGCTGCCGTACCTGCTCGGCGGGATGAAGATTTCCGGCGGGCTCGCGCTCATCGGCGCGGTCGTCGCCGAGTTCGTCGCCGGCGCCGGCACCGGCACCGGCCTCGCCTGGCGCATCGTCGAGGCCGGCAACCGGCTCAACATTCCAGGGATGTTCGCGGCGCTGCTGCTGCTGTCGCTGCTCGGCATCTTCATCTTCTTCGGCCTGTCGGCGCTCGAATACATGCTGCTGCGCAAGTGGCACGAGAGCGCGCTCGGCCGCGAGAACTGAGATGGCGGCGCCCTTACGCCTCGTGCCCCGTCATCGCGCCGAAGGCCGTGCGGAGCTCTTCCACCATGAGGCTCGGCAGCGCGTCGAGACCGGCCTTGGCGCGTCCCACGACGCCGAGAAGCTGCGATTTGAGATGCCGGTCGCGCAGCGGCACGAACGCGATCTCGCCGCGCTGGCGCTCTTCGGCGACGTTGAGCTGGTTGAGGAACGTGACGCCCACGCCCTGGCGCGCGAGCCGCAGCATCAGCTCGATCGAATTAGTCTCGACCGCCGGCACCACCGCGATCGCGGTGCGCACGAACGCGTCGTCGAGGAGCCGGCGAAGCGTCACGCCCGGATCGGGCAGAATGACGGGATAGACGACGCAGTCGCTCAGCGTCGCCGTGGACCGCGCCGCGAGATCGTGTCCCGGCGCGACCACGGCGCCGATGCGGCACTCGATCGCGGCGAAATTCTGCACGCCCGGATGGCGCGGCAGGTCGAGGGCGAAGCCGAGATCGACCTCGCCGGCGGCGACCGCCGCCGCAAGCTCGCTCACGGCAAGGATGCGGACCAGAATCTTCACCCCGGGATGGCGGCGGCGGAATGCCGCCAGGATCGGCGGCAGGACGGCCGGGCCGATGCCGCCCATCGCCGCGATCTTCACCTCGCCACGCCGCAATCCCTTCAAATCCTCCATCAGGCCGCGCACCCGCTCGTGCTCCTTGAGGGTCTGGCGCACATGCGCGATCAGCAACTCGCCCGACGCCGTCAGCCGCAGGCGGCGGTGCAGGCGCTCGAACACCGGGGTCCCGAGTTCGTCCTCGAGCGCGAGGATCTGGCGGTTGATGGCCGAGGACGCGACGTTGAGCTGGCTCGCCGCCTTGCGGATCGAGCCGCACCGGGCGACCGCGTCGAGATAGCGCAGCATCCGCGAATGAAGCATGGCGGCTTTGGCCCCGGGCCGGCTTGAGATGCCGAAAAGGCATCATGAATAGCGAAATTCGATGCTTTTATTATAGCAAGCGGCGTCGCTCAATCAAGCGGCGTTGTGCCTCGGCACTGCCAGCGGAAGGGAAAGACGATGCTCGTCACGCAACAACCCGTGCTCCGTCGCTTCTGGTACCCGGTCATGCCGGCCGACCGTCTCGCCGACGGGCCCAAGCCGTTCCGATTGCTGGGCGAGGATGTGGTGCTGTGGCTTGCGGCGCCGGACCAGCCGGCGGCGGCACGCGACCGCTGCTGCCATCGCACCGCGCGGCTCTCCGCCGGCTTCTGCCGCAACGGCAGGCTGGTGTGCGGCTATCACGGCTGGGAATACGATGCCGCGGGCCAGGTCGTGCGCATTCCCCAGCACGATGCCGATGACGACCACCCCTCGACCCGGCTCGGCACGCCGAGCTACCGCGCCGCGCTGCGCTACGGCTATGTCTGGGTCGCGCTGGCCGAGCCGCTTTACGAGCTGCCGGACTTCGAGGAGGCGACGAGTTCGGGCTTCCGCCAGATCGACCAGTTCTACGAGGTCTGGGACTGCGCCGGCCTGCGCCTGATGGAGAACAGCTTCGACAACGCGCATTTCAGCTTCGTCCATCGCGGCACGTTCGGCGACGCCGGCCATCCGCAGCCGGCGAAGCTCGAGATCGACACCTATCCGGACGGGTTCCTCATGCGCAGCTCGGTCCCGGTCAAGAATCCCGAGCTGCAGAAATCGCTGCTGAAGATCCCGACCGACGACACGGTACGGCACATGCGCGCGCGCTGGTACATGCCGTTCGTGCGCAAGCTGCAGATCACCTATCCGAATGGCCTGGTGCATTCAATCGTCACCGCGGGAACGCCGATCGACGATCATTCCTCGCAGATCGTGCAGTTCTGCTTCCGCAACGACACCGAGGCCGAGGCGAGCGCCGAGGACGTGAACCGCTTCGACCGCCAGGTCACGATCGAGGACAAGGGGATTCTCGAAACCACTGATTTCGACGTGCCGCTCGATCAGGACGGCGTCGAGAGCAACATGCCCTCGGACCGTCCGGGCATCCTGATGCGGCGCATGCTGCGCGAACTGCTGGAGCGCCACGGCGAGACCGAATCACGACTCGTGCCGCGCGCGCCCCGCCATCCCGACATCCGCGTCGTGGTGGGCTGAGCCATGTGGGACATCGACCGCGCGGCGCTCGACGCGACGACATCGCTGCCGGTGATCGATATCGGGCTGCTGCACGGCGACGGGCCGCGCGGTCGGCGGCTGATCGCGGCGCGGCTGCGCCAGGCCTGCATCGCGACCGGGTTCTTCTATGTCGCCAATCACGGCGTCGACGCGGCGCTGCCGGAGCGGCTCTTCGCCGCGGCCAAGCGTTTTTTCGACCAGCCGCTCGCGGTCAAGCGCCAGGTCGCGATGAGCGGCGCGGACATGGAGCGCGGCTACGAAGGCGTCGGCGGCCAGATGCTCGACGCCGCCACCGGGCTCGACCGCAAGGAGAGCATCTTCATCGGCATCGATTGGCCGCCCGACCATCCGCTGGTGCGCGCCGGCACGCCGCATCACGGCCCCAACCGCTGGCCGCAAGGTCTGCCCGGTTGGCGCGTGGCGGTCGAGGCCTATTTCGCGGCGATGGAGCGGCTGGCGCGGACGCTGCTCGACGGCCTCGCCTTGTCGCTCGATCTGCCGTGGGGGCATTTCGATCCCTGTCTCGTCGATCACATGTCGTCGCTGCGGCTCCTGCATTATCCGCCGCACCCGACCGCCGATCCCAACCGCGAGGTCGGGTGCGGCGCGCATACCGATTGGGGCGCGCTGACCGTGCTGGCCCAGGACGACACCGGCGGGCTCGAGATTCGCCAGCCCTCGGGCGAATGGATCGCGGCGACGCCCGTGCCCGGCACCTTCGTCGTCAATCTCGGCGACATGATGGCGCGCTGGACCAACGATCTCTACGCCTCGACGCCGCACCGCGTGCTCAACCGCTCGGCCAAGGACCGCTACTCGGCGGCGTTCTTCTTCGACCCGGCGTTTCACACCCGCGTCGAATGCCTGCCGACCTGCCAGGGCGCCGGCCGTCCGGCGCGCTATCCGCCGATCTCCTCGGGCGAGCATCTGGCGGCGATGTATCGCAAGACCTACGTCCACGCCGGGTGAGCCCGCGTGGCCAGTATCCTCGCAACCCGCAGCTACGGAGGCACACACATGATGACCCAGACATTGCGGCCGGTCCTCTGGGCGGCGGCGCTCGCCGCGCTCTTGGGGACGCAGGCGGCACGAGCCGCCGACAAGGTCAGCATCATCATGAGCTGGACCGCCGAGGCGGAGCATGGCGGCTTCTTTCAGGCGCTCGCCACCGGCATCTACAAGAAGCACGGGCTCGACGTCACGGTTCGCCAGGGCGGACCGCAGCTCAATACCGCGCAGATGCTGGCCGCGGGCGCGGTCGATTTCCGCATCGGCTCGAACAGCGGCGGGACCCTCAACTACGTCGCGAACCATGTGCCCGCGATGGCGGTCGCCGCCATCTTCCAGAAGGAACCGACCGCCCTCATCGCCCATCCCGATGTCGGCATCAATTCGCTCGCCGACATGAAGGGCAAGCCGATCGCGATCTCGCAGCAATCGATCGATTCGTGGTGGCGCTTCCTCAGGGCCAAGTTCGGCTTCACCAATACCCAGATCCGTCCCTACACGTTCCAGATCGCGCCCTTTCTCGTGAACAAGGATCTGATCCAGCAGGCCTATGTGACGAGCGAGCCGTTCGCTGTCGAAACGCAGGGACACTTCACGCCCAAGGTCTTCCTGCTCGCCGATGCCGCGGGGTACAAGTCCTACGCCACCCTGATCGAGACCACGACCAAACTGGTGAAGACCAATCCCGCCCTGGTGCAGCGCATGGTCGATGCCACGATCGAAGGCTGGTACAGCTATCTCTATGGCAACCCGGCACCGGCCAACGCGCTTATCAAACAGGCCAACCCCGACATGACCGATGCCCAGATCGCCTATTCCTATGCCAAGATGAAGGAATACGGCATCATCGATTCGGGCGATGCGAAGAAGCTCGGGATCGGCGCCATGACCAACGCGCGCTGGAAGTCGTTCTTCGAATCGGCTGCCGCGGTCGGGCTCTATCCCAAGACCCTCGACTACAAGAAGGCCTACACGCTGCAATTCGTCGACAAGAAGCACGCGATGGAAGCGGCGCGCTGATGGGCTTTCTCGACACGCTCGCCTGGCCTGAGGCGGGGCGCTACTGGATCCGGCGCGCGCGGGTCCCGGCCGGTCTTCTCGCCGCCACCGTCGAGGGCGCGTCCGCCGACCGCGACGGCGCGCTCCTCGTCGACATCCTCGTCGACGGCGAACGGATCGGGCGCATCGAGCCCGCCGCCGCGGACGCCGCGCAAGCAGACGGCGGGATCGATCTCGCCGGCCGTCAGGCGTGGCCGGCGCTCATCGACATGCACGCCCATATCGACAAGGGCCACGTCATCCCGCGCATCGCGAATCCGGACGGCTCTTTCGCCGGCGCGCGCCAGGCCACCACCGACGACCGCGAGAAGCACTGGCGCTCCGACGACGTCCGCCGCCGCATGGAGTTCGCGCTGCGCTGCGCCTATGCCCACGGCGTCGCTTGCATCCGCACGCATATCGATTCGCACGAGGGCTCGGCCGAGACGAGTTGGGGCGTGTTCCGCGAGCTGCGTGCGGCCTGGCAGGGGCGCGTCGCGCTACAGGCGGTGGCGCTCGTTCCGATCGACGCGTTCCGCGGCCCCTATGGCGCCAGGCTCGCCGATCTCGTCGCGGCGTCGGGCGGCGTGCTCGGCGGCGTGACCCGCGCCACCGGCGGCGTGCACAGCGGCATGCTCGCCGACATCGATGCGCTGCTCGACACGCTCCTCCGCCTCGCCGCCGAGCGCGGCCTCGATGTCGATCTGCATGTCGACGAGTCCGGCGACCCCGAGGCCGCCGCACTTCCCCGCGTCGCCGCCGCGGTCCTGCGCAACAGGTTCCGCGGCCGCGTCGTGTGCGGCCATTGCTGCAGCCTCGCGCTGCAGCCCGACGATGCGGCGCGGCGCACGCTGGCGCTCTGCGCCGAGGCCGGGGTCGCCGTCGTCACGCTCCCGACCGTCAATCTCTATCTCCAGGACCGCGAGCGCGGGCGCACGCCGCGCTGGCGCGGCGTCACCCTCATCAAGGAGATGCGGGACGCCGGCATTCCGGTCGCGGTCGGCGGCGATAATTGCCGCGACCCGTTCTATGCCTATGGCGATCACGACATGGTCGACACGCTGCGCCAGGCGATCAAGATCGCCCATCTCGATCACCCGTTCGGCGATGTCCCGGCGATGGCCGGTCCGGTTCCGGCGGCGATCATCGGCGCCGCGCCGCTTGGAAGCCTCGCACCGGGCGGGCCGGCCCGGCTCGTGCTGTTCGCGGCGCGCACGCTGAACGAACTCGTCTGCCGGCCGCAATCGGACCGCATCGTCATCGACCGGGGACGCCGTGTCATGGGCGGCCCGCCCGATTATGCCGAGCTCGACGACGCCTGAGCAACGGGCGCGCTCAGGATGAGACAGAGCTGTAAATGGCATCAAGAAAATCGCCTCACCCCGAGCGGAGCGAAGCGCGGTCGAAGGACGCACCGAGTGGGCTCAATACAGCGTCTTGTCCGGCTTTAGCAGCCAGGCGTCGAAGGCGTCGCGCGCCTCGGCGGACGGCAGCCGCGTCATGACGATGCTGCGCTGCTCGAGCGGCAGGCCGATCTCGCGATAGAGGAATTCGTCGTCGAAGCCGATGCGCGCGGCATCGGCGCGGTCGTTGGCGTAATAGATGCCGCCGATGCGCGCCCAATAGATCGCGGCCAGGCACATCGGGCAGGGCTCGCAGCTCGTATAGATGTCGCAGCCGCGCAGGCTGAAGCTCGCGAGTGCCGCGCACGCGGCACGGATCGCGACGATCTCGGCATGCGCGGTCGGATCGTTGCACGAGGTCACGCGGTTGTAGCCTTCGGCGATGACGTCCCCGTCCTTGACGATCACGGCGCCGAACGGCCCGCCCGCGCCCTTGTCCATCATCTCGCGCGAGAGCGCGACCGCGCGCCGCATGAACCGGTCGGTGTCCGTCATGGCTTGCCTGCCCGTCAGCTTCCCCGGTAGGTCGTATAGCTCCACGGCGTCATCAGCAGCGGCACGTGATAGTGGCCCTCCGCCTCGGCCACGGCAAAGCGCACCGGCACGATATCGAGAAACGGCGGATCGGCCGCGATCGATCCGCGCCGCGCGAAATAGGCACCGACCGCGAAGGCGAGCTCATAGCGCCCGATCGGCACCGGTCGCCCGGCGACGAGCGGCGCTTCCGTTCGGCCGGACGCGTTGGTCGCGCCCTGCCAGATCGCGCGATGATCGCCGGCGCGGCGCAGCTCGCGCAGCTCCACGCCGACCCCGGCCGCCGGCACGCCGCGCTCGGTATCGAGCACATGCGTCGAGAGCTGCCCGTTCACCGCCACCGGCCCCGGCCCGGTCACGAGCGCGGCGAGCCGCAAGGCGGCGATGCGATCGATCTCGGCCAGGGCGGCAGCGCGCTCGGCCTCGGGCGCGTTGCCGAGACGGCGCGCGAATTCATCGAGGATCGAATCCCGGGTGTGGCGCCGCACGCAGATGATGAAGGGGTGCGAGAACCGCGCGCGATAGGCGTCGCTGAGGCGGTGGAACGCGGCAAATTCCTCATCCGTCAGGCGATCGAGGCCGGCGCTCCCCTGCTCCTCGGCCGACTCGCGCGTCACCGCGCCGGCGCGCGCCGCCTTGCCGGCGAGATCGGGATGCCCGCGCACCAGCGCCGATTGCGTCTCGGGCGATGCGGCGCGCACCGCCGCGCCGAGCGCCGCCAGGACCGCTGCAACGGTAGCGAAGGGCCGGCGTGGCCACACCGCCTCGGCCGCCCATGGCGCGTGCTCGTAGACATTACCCAGGAGCGCCACGAACGCCGCCCGCCCGAGCGCGTTGAGCACCGGCAGCGGAACGGCTTCGGGCTCGGCCATCGGCCGCCGCTATTTCGCCGCCTGCAACCCGGCGCCGAGGCGGCGGCGGTCGGCGGCGCTGATCTCGGTCACGTTATCGGGCGGCATGGTAGTGGTGAGGACGGCGTAGATCTCGATCTCGCGCGCGTGGCGGCGGATCTCCGCCGCCGTGTCGAGGCGCACGCCGTGCGGCGCGGTCACGATCCCCTCCCACACCGGCTGGGCCGCATGGCACATGCTGCACCGCGACAGCACGATGTCCTGCGCCTGCGCGAAGGTGGCGTGCGGCAGCGCCCGGCGCGCGGCGGCCAGCGAGATATGCGCGCCCAGGAGCGACAGCCACGCGATCGCGGCGGCGCCCGCGGCCGCGGCGACCCACGTCCACCACGGGTTCGGCCGCCCGGCATGGCGCAAATTGTAGAAGTGGCGGATGAGAAAGCCGATCACCAGCACGATCGCGAAGATCACCCAGTTGTAGCGCGTGCCGAACAGCAGCGGGTAATGGTCGCTGAGCATCATGAACACGACCGGCAGCGTCAGGTAGTTGTTGTGCACCGAGCGCTGCTTCGCCTGCGCGCCGAGCGCCGGGTCCGGAGCCCTTCCCGCCAGCAGCGCCGCCACCACCTTCTTCTGGTTGGGGATGATGATGAAGAAGACATTGGCGACCATGATCGTGCCGATCATCGCCCCCATCTGGATGAACGCGCCCCGACCGCTGAAGCGATACGCGAACAGATAGGCGAGGCCGACCAGGAACACGAACCCCACCACCGCCAGCAGATTCTCGTGCCGGCCCAGCGCCGAGCGGCACAGGAGATCATAGCCGATCCAGCCGCCGATCAGACCGGCGATACTGATGGCGATTGCCGCCGTCGCCGAGATGGCGAAGACCGAGCGGTCGATGAAGAACAGATCGGCGCTCATGTAATACGTCACCACCAGCAGGCCGAAGCCGCTGAGCCAGGTGGTGTAGGCTTCCCATTTGAACCAGGTGAGGTGGTCGGGCAGGCGCGCCGGCGCGACCATGTATTTCACCATGTTGTAGAAGCCGCCGCCATGGACCTGCCAGGCCTCGCCCTGCGTGCCCTCGGGCCTGTCGGCCTGCGGCTTCAGGCTCAGATCAAGATGGATGAAATAGAACGAGCTGCCGATCCAGGCGATGCCGGCGATTACATGGAGCCAGCGCACCAGCGCGCTCAACCCTTCCATCAGGACGACGTCCATGGCCCTCCACCCGCCTCGTCCGCACCCTGCGCCGCGGCGCAAGACTCGTGCCACGACGGCGCCGCCCTTCGGCTCCGTCCGCGCGGCGCCGCATCGAGCCTATTTCTTAGGCGCGGGATGAAATTTGCGCCAATGCCGCGCGATGTCGATGCGGCGGCACATCCAGACCTTGTCGTGGCTCTGCACGTGATCGAGGAAGCGGCGCAGCGCCGCACAGCGTCCGGGGCGGCCAGCAATGCGGCAATGCAGCCCCACCGACATCATCTTGGGCGACCGCTCGCCTTCGGCATAGAGCGTGTCGAAGCTGTCACGCAGATAGGCGAAGAATTGCTCGCCCGAATTGAACCCCTGGGCGGTGGCGAAGCGCATGTCGTTGGCTTCGAGCGTGTAGGGCACGACGAGATGGTCCTGGCCCGCGACCTTGACCCAGTAGGGCAGGTCATCGGCGTAGGAATCGGCGTCATAGAGGAATCCGCCATGCTCGACGACGAGGCGCTGCGTGCGCGGGCTGGTGCGCCCGGTGTACCAGCCCACCGGCCGCTCGCCGGTCAGGCGCTCGAGCACCGCGATGGCGCGGCGCATATGTTCGCGTTCGGTCGCCTCGTCGATGTCCTGGTAGTTGATCCAGCGCCAGCCGTGGCTCGCCACCTCGTGCCCGTGCGCGACCAGCGCCCGCGCCGCGTCGGGATTGCGCTCGAGTGCCATCGCCACCGCGAACACGGTGATGGGGATGCGCCGCTCCTCGAACAGCCGCAGCAGCCGCCAGAACCCGGCGCGGCTGCCGTATTCATAGAGCGACTCCATGCTCATGTGGCGCTCGCCGACGAAGGGCACGGCGCCGACGATGTCGGAGAGAAACGTCTCCGACGCGGCATCGCCGTGGAGCACGGAATTCTCGCCGCCTTCCTCGTAGTTCAGCACGATCTGCACGGCGATGCGCGCGCCGCCGGGCCATTGGGCGTGCGGCGGATGGGCGCCATAGCCGATCAGGTCGCGGGGATAGTCGGTCATGCCATCATCCTCGTCCCTCGCCCGACATGAGATCGGCGACGGTCAGAGCGACGATCTGCGTCGCCTTGCGCAAATCCTCGAGCACCAGCTTCTCGTCCGCCCGGTGCCCGTTGGCTTCGAGCAGCGAGCGCGGCCCGGCGCCGTAGAGCACGGTCGGAATTCCCGCGCCGGCATAGTGACGCGCATCGGTATAAAGCGGCACGCCATTGGCCGGGATGTCCTCGCCCAGGACCGCGCGCGCGTTGCGCTGCAACGGTCCGACAAGACGCGCCTGCGCCGCCTGCGGCTTGAACGGCACCGCCAGGATCAGGCGGCGAACGCTCACCGCGATCCCCGGCAGGGCACCGCAAACCTGCTCGATATGCCGCACCAGCGCCCGCTCGACCGCGTCGGGATCCTCTTCGGGGATGATGCGGCGGTCGAGGCGCAGGGCGACGCGGTCGGGCACCACGTTGGTATTGATGCCGCCCTCGATCAGCCCCACCACCAATGTCGGATGGGCGATGCCCGGCACCGCCGAGCGCAGCGACGCCAGGCCGTCGCGCAACTGGTAGAGCGAGGCGAGCAATGCGGTCGCGGCCTCGAGCGCATCGACGCCGCTCTCGGGCTGCGCCGCGTGGGCCGAGCGGCCCCTGACGCTTACCTCGAGATGGAGGCAGCCGTTATGCGCGACCACGATGTTGTAGGCGAAGCCGGCACCAATCACGACGTCGGGCCTGACGATGCCGTGCTCCAGCAGGAACCCGGGACCGAGCGCGCCGCCGGCCTCCTCGTCATAGGTGAAATGCAGCTCGACCGCGCCGGCGCGCGCCACGCCGGTTTCCATCAGCGCCTTGAGCGCGAAGGCATAGGTGGCGAAATCCGATTTCGACACCGCGACGCCGCGGCCATACATGACCCCGTCGATCACGGCGGCGCCATAGGGATCGACGGTCCAGCCCGCGCCCGGCGGCACCACGTCGCCATGGGCGTTGAGCCCGACCACCGGACCCGGCCCGAAGCGGTGCCGGACGACGAGATTCGTGACGCTGACCATGCCGCTGGCGCGGACGATCGCGTCGGGAACGGGATGGGTCTCGACCGCAAAGCCCAGGCCGCGCAACAGCGCCGCCGCGCGCGCCGCCGCCGGGGCGCAATCGCCCGGCGGATTGCCGGAGGGAAACTTGACGAGTTCGGCAAGGAAATCCCGTTGCGCCGCGTGCATCGCGTCCACCGCCAGGCACAAAGCGGCGCGCGCGGCCTCGTTCATCGCGCCGCCTCGGGCGTGAAGTTCTCGATGAAGCCGAGCAGGACCCGTGCGCCCGCCATGGCGTCGGCGGCGGTGATCGCCTCGTCGGGATGATGGCTGATGCCGCCGGCGCAGCGCACGAAGATCATCCCGATCGGCGCGATCGCGGCGATAGTCATGCCGTCATGCCCGGCGCCGCTCGACAGGCGGAACGGCACGATCCCCGCGGCCACGACCGCGCGCTCGATCTGGCGCATGAGCCCGGGCGCGCACGGCGCGGCGGCAAGCTCGTGCACGACCTGGCTGCGAAATCCGACGCCGCGGCGGGCGGCGATGGCAGCGATGGCGGCGAGCACGTCGTCGACCGCGGCGCGGCGCCGCGCATCCTCGCCCGAGCGGAGGTCGATGGTGAACTGCGCCGCGCCGGGGATGACGTTGATGGCGCCGGGGCTCGCCCGCAGCATCCCGACCGTGCCGACGATGCCGGGCTCGGCGCGGCATCGCGTCTCGACCGCGAGCACGCCTTCGGCCGCCGCCGCCAGCGCGTCCTGGCGCGCATCCATCGGCACCGTTCCCGCATGCCCGGCCCGGCCGGTGACGGTGATCTCGAGCCGCGTCACGCCGTTGATCGACGTCACGATCCCGACCGGGAGTCCCTGCCGCTCCAGCACCGGACCCTGTTCGATGTGCAGCTCGACATAGGCGTGAATGTCCTGCCGCCGCCGCGCCGCCTGCAGGATCGCACCGGGGTCGAGCCCATAGGCGGCGAGCGCCTCTTCCATGGTGACGCCCTGCCCGTCGCGCCGCGCGAGCCAGGCGCGATCGAAGCTGCCGGCCACGGCGCTGCTGCCGATCATCGCCGTGCCGAAGCGGACGCCCTCCTCGTCGGCGAAACCGATCACCTCGATCGCGAACGGCAGGCGCCGCGCCGCGCGCGCCAGCGCATCGACGCACGCGATCGCGGTGATGACGCCGAGCATGCCGTCGAACATGCCGGCATCGCGGACCGTGTCGAGATGGGAACCCAGCACCAGCGCCGGCAGGCCGGGACGGTCGCCCTCGTAGCGCCCGACGACATTGCCGATCGCGTCGATGCGCGCGGACATGCCCGCAGCTTCCATCCATTCCGCGACGCGAGCATTCGCCCGGCGGTGCTCCGGGCTCAGGAACACGCGGGTCAACGCGGCGCCGTCCTCGCTGAACGCGGCGAGCTCGCATGCGCGCGCAAGCAGCTCACCACCGATATCGACCGAAAGCCTTGCCATTGGCCTATCCCGGCCGAACCGCTCTCGGCCGCAACGGGTCCCGAATCTCGCCGGCTTCGAGCGCCGGATCGCGCCGCCACCGACAATAGCGGTACGAAACGGCGTCTTTCAATGGCGCCGCAGGGGGCGGCGCAGGGGAATCAGGCCCGATCCGCCGGCGCCGGCATGGCACACATCGTGCACCGGTCCGTTCGCAGTTTGCGATTGACGTTGCCGGCATGGCTGCGAACCTGTTGATCGTTCATCGGAAGGAGAGCCGGCAGGAATCATGACATGATGGATGCGCCTCGCCTTCTGCTCAACGGCGTTCCGACCACGCTCGACAGCGTGCCGGCAACGACGACGCTGCTCGACTGGCTGCGCGAGCATGCCGGGCTGCACGGAACCAAGGAAGGCTGTGCCGAGGGCGATTGCGGCGCCTGCACCGTCGTCGTCGAGCGCCGCGCCGGCGCCACCGGCATCGTCCGCGAAGCCGTCAATGCCTGCCTGACGATGGTCGGCCAGATGGACGGGCTCGGCGTGCGCACGGTCGAAGGGCTGACGGCGCCCGACGGCGCGCTCCATCCCGTGCAGGCGGCGTTCGTCGCCAGCGGCGGCACGCAATGCGGATTCTGCACGCCGGGCTTCGTCATGTCGGCCTATGCGTTTGCGGCGGGTGGCGAACCGGCCGAGCCGGCCCTCATTCACGATGCCTTGGCCGGCAATCTTTGCCGCTGCACCGGCTACCGGCCGATCGTCGAGGCGGTGTCGCGCGTGACGCCGCTCGCCGCCGATCCGGTCGCACCGAATGCCGGCGATCTCGGCGCCGCGCTCGCCGCTCTGGCGCGGGGCGGCGCCGTCTCGTTCGAGGCCGGAGATCGTCGCTTCGACGTGCCGCGCTCGCTCGCCGAGGCGGCGGCGCTGCGCGCGCGCTGGCCGCAGGCTCAGCTCCTCGCCGGCGGGACCGATCTCGGCTTGCGGGTCAGCCGGCAGCGCGAGCGGCTCCCGCACATCATCTATCTGGGCAACGTCGCCGCGCTCAATACCATGGAAGTGCACGACGGGGCGCTCGCGCTCGGCGCCGCCGTGACCTATGCGCGGGCGTTCGCGCTGCTGATTTCCCGCTATCCCCAGCTTCGCTCCTATCTGACGCGGTTCGGGTCGCGCCAGATCCGCAACATGGGCACGATCGGCGGCAATCTCGGCACCGCGTCGCCGATCGGCGATTTCCTGCCGGTACTGCTGGCGCTCGACGCCGGCATCACGCTCCATTCCGCCGCGCGCGGCGCCCGCACGCTCGCCGCCGAGGCGTTCTTCACCGGCTATCGTCGCTCGGCCATGATGGCGGACGAGATCATCGTTTCGGTCGCGCTGCCCGCGTTGGCGGACGACGCTCTGTTCTTCGTCGACAAGATCTCGAAGCGGCGCGATCAGGACATCTCGTCGCTGTGCGGCGCCTATTTGCTGACGCTCGATGCGGGCGTGGTGCGCGACATCCGGATCGCCTTCGGCGGCCTTGCGGCGACGCCGCTGCGTGCGCGCGGGGCCGAGACGGCGCTGCGCGGCCGCGCCTTCACCGAAGCATCCTGCGAGGCGGCGGCCGCGTCGCTCGCCGCCGATTTCCAGCCGATCAGCGACTGGCGCGCCTCCGCCGCCTATCGCCTTGCCGTGGCCGGCAATCTGCTGCGCCGGCTGCGCCTGCGCGTCGCCGAACCAGCCCTCGCGCTCGAGGTCGATGCGCTATGACCACGACGACCAAGGTCCGCGGCAGTTTCCGCACCGGCGTCAGCACCGCCCAACCGCATGACAGCGCGGCCCGGCACGTCGCGGGCACGGCGGTTTTCGTCGACGACATGCCCGCGCCGCCGGGGCTGCTCCATGCCGCGCTGGTACTGAGCCCGGTCGCGCATGGCCGGCTGCGCGGGATCGACGCCGCAGCGGCCCGGCGCGCGCCCGGCGTGGCAGCGATCATCACCGCCACGGAGATTCCCGGCGCCAACGACATCGCGCCAATCCTGTCCAGCGAGCCGCTCTTCGCCGAGGAACGCGTCGAGTATGTCGGCCAGCCCGTCGCGGCGGTGGCGGCGGCGACGATGGACGAGGCCCGCGAAGCGGCGCGGCAGGTGGTTCTCGACATCGAACCGCTCGAGCCGGTCCTGACCGTCGAGCAGGCGCTCGCGCGCCGGTCCTTTCTCGTGCCGCCGATGACGATGGCGCGCGGCGACGCGGCGCGCGCGATCGCCGCCGCCCCGCATCGTCTCAGCAACCGCTTCGCGGTCGGCGGCCAGGAGCATTTCTATATCGAGGGGCAGGTCGCGCTGGTGGTGCCGGGCGAGGACGGCGACCTCACCGTCCATTCGTCGACGCAGCATCCGACCGAGGTACAGCATGTCTGCGCCCGGCTCCTCGGCACCGAGTTCAACAAGATCACCACCATCGTCCGGCGCATCGGCGGCGGCTTCGGCGGCAAGGAGAGCAACGCCTCGTGGGTTGCCGGCGCCGCCGCGCTCCTCGCCTGGAAGACTGGACGGCCGGTGAAGCTGCGCCTGCCGCGCGAGACCGACATGCTGAGCACGGGCAAGCGCCACGGCTTTCTCATCGACTACGCGGTCGGCTTCGACGCCGAGGGCCGTATCCTCGCCCTCGACGCGACGCTGGCGGCGCAGGGCGGACACTTGGTCGACCACACCCCCAGCGTCGTCACCCGCGCACTGTGCCACGTCGAGAACTGCTATTGGATCCCGCATGTCCGCGCGGTCGGGTATTCGTGCAAGACCAACACCGTCTCCAACACGGCGTTCCGCGGCTATGGCGGGCCGCGGGCGGTGACGGTCATGGAGGACGCGATCGAGCACATCGCCTGCATGCTGGCGAAATTGCCGGAGGCGGTTCGCGCGGTCAATTTCTACGGCGGCGCGGGCCGCGACGAGACCCCTTACGGGCAGATCGTCGCGGACAATCTCATCGAGCGCTGCGTCGCCCAGGCGATGCGCGACAGCGACTGGGCGTCGCGCCGCCGCGCGATCGACGACTTCAACCGCGCGAGCCCGGTGATCAAGCGCGGCCTCGGCCTGTTTCCGTTGAAATTCGGCATCTCGTTCAACGCCGTCATGCTCAACCAGGCCGGCGCGCTGGTGCATGTCTATTCCGACGGCTCCATCCGCCTCAACCACGGCGGCATCGAGATGGGCCAGGGCGTGTTCGTCAAGATCGCGCAAGTCGTCGCCGAGGTATTCCAGGTCGATCTCGACCGCATCGCGCTATCGGCGACCACCACTGGCGAGGTGCCTAATACCTCGCCCACCGCGGCCTCGACCGGATCGGATCTCAACGGCTGGGCCGCCTACGAGGCCGCCAGCGCCATCAAGCAGCGCATGATCGAATTCGCCGGCGCGCATTTCGGCACGGCGGCGGACCGGATCGCGTTCCGCGACAATCACGTTCACATCGGGACGCCCGATTCCAATCGCGTGCTGGAATTCGGCGAGCTTGCGAAATTATGCTGGCTCGGCCGTGTCGCGCTGTCGGCAACGGGCTTCTACCGCACGCCCGACATCGACTGGGACCCGGCGACGATGAAGGGACATCCGTTCTTCTATTTCTCCTACGGCGCGGCGGTGGCGGAAGTCGCGGTCGATACGCTCACCGGCGAGGCGCGGGTGCTGCGCGCGGATTTGGTGCAGGATTGCGGGCGGCCGCTCAACCCGGCGATCGATCTCGGCCAGATCGAAGGCGGGTTCGTCCAGGGCATGGGCTGGCTCACCAACGAGGAATTGTGGTGGGACGCCGCGGGACGGCTGCGCACGGTCGGGCCGTCGACCTACAAGATCCCCGGCAGCCGCGACGTGCCGCCGCAGCTCAACGTGCGCATGCTGGAGAACGCGCCGGCCAAGGCCGCGACCATCTTCCGCTCCAAGGGCATCGGCGAGCCGCCGATCATGCTGGCGACCTGCATCTGGACCGCGCTCAAGGACGCGATCGGCAGCGTCGCCGACCGCCGCGTTGCGGTGACGCTCGATGCCCCGGCCACGCCCGAGCGCATTCTCGACGCAGTGCAGCGGGCACGGGCCGGCGCTGCGACGGGCGAAATAGCCCTGCTACGCTAACGGAACGATCCGCCTCGCGTTCCCTTGTCCTCGACGATCCGGGTCCGGCTCCGTGCGATTTCCGGTGCCATTGCCGATTGACACGTCATGCGGTGCGCGACATGCTCGACCATGCTGGTGGAGGCGCTCGCAATATGGCGCTCTTTGCGAACCGCAGAGGATTGCCGTTCGTTTGTCCCCGTCTTCGACGCCCGCGTTCGCATCGTCCTGCACCGATCCTCAGCACGAGACCGCATGGGGGATGGACTGCCGCTGCCGTGATCGGGATGCCATCTTTCCGCCGTACCTTCGAGTTGCACCGCGCTAACGGCGGCGACGCGGCCCGGTCGGCGACGCGCGACCGGAAAGCGGTGCGCTTGCTGCCGCATCGTTTGCGGCCGCTTCTCCTTGTCGTGATCGTCGCGCTCTATCTCGCGGCGGCCAACGGCGCGCGGGCCGACGACAGCGTCAGCTATATCCGCGACGCCGAGATCGAGAGCACGCTCCGGACGTTCTACAACCCGATCTTCAAGGCCGCCGGTCTCGATCCCAACGCGGTGCATGTCTACATCATCAACGATCCGCAGCTGAACTCGTTCGTGGCGGGCGGCCAGAACATCTTCATCAATACCGGCACGATCATGCGCAGCGAGTCCCCCAATCAACTGATCGGGATCGTGGCGCACGAGACCGGCCACATCGCCGGCGGTCATCTCGCCCGCTTCGACGCGGAACTGCACAATGCCTCGATCGAAAGCATCATCGCCATGGCGGTGGGCGCCGGCGTCGCCGCGCTGGCCCATGGCTCCAATGCCGCCGGCGGCGCCCTCATGGCCGGCCAGGAAGTCGGCCTGCAGCACATCCTGGCCTTCTCGGTTGCGCAGGAGGCGACGGCGGACCGGGCCGCCCTCACCTACCTCGACCGCACCCATCAGTCGGCGCGCGGGCTGCTGCAGTTCTTCGAGATCCTCCAGCAGCAGGAGTTGTTGTCGGGCATCAAGGAGGTCCCTTATCTCCGCACCCACCCGCTGACGAGCGAGCGCATCGAGATGATCCGCAACCACGTCGAGCACTCGCCCTATTCCAACAATCCCGATCCGCCCGAGTGGATCGAACTGCACAAGCGCATGAAGGCGAAGCTGATCGCGTTCCTGCAGCCGCCGGCGCAGGTGCTGGAGCAATATCCCGACAGCGACACCTCGATCGCGGCACGCTATGCGCGCGCCATCGCCTATTACCGCATGCCCGATCTCCCGAAGGCGCTGGGCCTGATCAACGGTTTGATCGCAGCCGAACCGAAGAACCCGTATTTCTACGAGCTCAAGGGCCAGATGCTGTTCGAGAACGGCCACGTGCAGGACGCGGTTCAGCCCTATAAGGAGTCGGTACGACTGGCCCCCGACGTCGCGCTATTGCGGGTCGAGCTCGCGCACGCCGAGATCGAAACCCAGGACCTGGCGCTGACCCGCGACGCCCTGAATCAACTCAAGAGCGCGGACACCTACGAGAGCCAGAATCCCGATACCTGGCGCTTCATGGCGATTGCCTATGGCCGCCTCGGCGACATGGGCGGCAGCGCGCTCGCGCTGGCGGAAGAGGCGATGGCCGAGGGCGACAAGCCGATGGCCGAACATCAGGCGGCGCGCGCCATCAAGCTGCTGCCCTACGGCCCCTCGCGGCTGCGCGCCGAGGACATTCGACTGGAAGCCCAGCAGAAGGATTAGAGCGCGGTCCGGGCTACGTTCGCCCCGCCGCGTTCGCTGCGAACGGCAAGCCCGGGACCGGCCGCCTATTCGAGCGAGTGCGGCAGATCGGCGACGACGAACCGCCGGAAACGCCGCAGATTCGAACCCGCGAGATCGATCGGCACGGCAAGCTTGGTCTTGATCGGATTCACCCGTTCGCCGGACACGTAGACCTCGTAATAAAGGTGCGGTCCGGTTGCAAGACCGGTTTCTCCGACATAGCCGATGATCTGTCCCTTGGCGACATGGGAGCCGACGTGCAAGTGCGCGGCAATCCGCTCCAGATGGGAATAGGCCGTCACGAGCTGGGCGGTATGTTTGACCTTGATGAGCACGCCGTTATAGCCGTGCCGCCCGGCAAACGCGACGGTGCCGTCGGCCGCGGCGCGCACCGGTGTGCCCATGGGCGCCGCCATGTCGATGCCCTTATGAAATTCCGGGCGTTTGAGCACCGGGTTGATGCGCCAGCCCCAGGGCGAACTGATTCGCGCATCGTGAACCGGCGTGGCCAGTCGCGCCCGCAATACCCCGCGGCCGTTCGGCGCGACGAAGGCGACCAGTCCGTTGCCGACGGGATAGCGATAAATGCTGTGCTCGTGGCCGTGAATGGTGATCGCGACGCTATGCAGGGCGTCGCTCGTACCCGCGGCGTCGGGACGGGCAGCGGGATCATAGAGGATGTCGAACGGCGAACCGACGGGAGGGTCGGCGGGGACGTGCGGATCATAGATGAAGGCCTGACGGACTTCGCGCACGACGTTGATCGGCACCCCATCCGCCAGCAGCGACGAATCCAGCTTCGGTCCGACCACGCCGGTCACGGACCGCAGATCGGGATGATCGCCGCCATTGTCTGGCGCAAACGCAACCGGCTGCTGGTCCGCCGGATCGAATTTCCCGTTGTCGCGGGCCGCCACCGTCACGTCCGTGTTCCGGTTGAGGTCGATGTGCAACGCGACCAGTCGCGACCGGCGGGCACGCGTGCGCCGCAGCGTCAGAAGAATATGGCACCCGACTTTCAGCGGCCGGAAATCCGGACTTTCGAGCAGCGCCGTTTCGGCGGCGCGCCGCTGATTCGAGTCGATGCCGGCGCGGGTGAGGATGAGATCCAGGGACTCGCCGCGTCTCAGCACGACGTCCCGATGCACCAGCGTTTTCACGTGGCTCGCGCCGCGCGCCAAGCTGCGGCGCGTCTTGGCGTTGGTATGCGATGACAGGCCGATCGCGAACACAGAAAGTATCAGCGCCAGCCCGATTAGCCGTCTGTCCCCCCGCATGTCCGGTCTAACGCGTCACGATGACGGGGCAGCCGCACAGCGGACAGTTCTTCGACAAGGATTGCGCCGAAGGATCATTGGCGAGCTCGGCCTTGAGCTCCGCGACCAGCCAAGCGTGATCCGTCGGGCCGCCGCAACGGTTAGCCACGGCGAGCCCAAGCGGGCTCGCCGGATTCAATTTCTGCACCTCCCAAGCCTTGGCGCGCGGTGCGAGCGCAAAGGCCGCACCGCCTGCGACCCAGGCGGCGGTGGAGCGTAACATCCGACGGCGGTCCTGTATGATGTCGCTCATGATCCGATCCCTCATCCCTGCCACGCCGCCGATTCGTCATTTATACATTCGTCGGCGCCCGCTCTCGCTCGCGAGCATGCGCCGCAGCTTCTTTCGAAACTGTGAAACCATAGTGACATGACAGATCGATTTGCAACCATGAATTTGGTTGATCGCATGATCGCGCAGGGGTTCCGATCGACGGATGGCGACCGGATGGCGCGGCTCCAATTCGTCCTTCTGGCACTCTTTCTGCTCGCCGACATTTTCGTCGTATTGCACGCGGCGTCGGCCGAGGAGCGACCGGACCGCGAATTTCGGGAATGCACCAAATGCCCCGAAATGGTGGCCATTCCCGCAGGAAAATTCGTAATGGGCAGTCCGGCGACGGAGCGCGGACGCTTCGACGACGAAGGGCCGCAGCATACCGTTTCGGTGCGGGCCTTCGCGCTCGGCAAGTACGACGTGACGAATGCGGAGTTCCTGACCTTTCTGCGCGATACCGCCTATCAGCCGAAGCCGTGCGACCGGATTCTCGTCCTGAGCTGGAAGTCACCGGGACACGGCCTCGCCTATCCGCCGGGGCTGACCGACCCGCCGCTCGAACCCGCGGCTTGTCTGAATTGGAACGATGCCCAGGCCTATATCGCCTGGCTCAACGGCAAGGCGCGCAGTCGCGATCCGTCGCGCCGATATCGGGACGGTCCCTATCGCCTGCCGAGCGAGGCGGAATGGGAATACGCGGCGCGCGCGGGAACGACGGCGGCGCGATGGTGGGGCCATGCCATCGGCCGCGGCAACGCCAATTGCGACGGTTGCGGCAGCCAATGGGACGACAAACTGATCGCTCCGGTCGGCAGCTTCGCGCCCAATCCGTTCGGCCTCTACGACATGCTGGGAAACGTCTGGCAATGGGTGGAGGATTGCTGGAACGATAGCTATGTCGGAGCGCCCACCGACGGCAGCGCGTGGACGACGGGCGATTGCAGCAAGCGCGTGCTGCGCGGCGGCTCGTGGAGCAATCTGCCGGTGTTCATCCGCGCCGCCACGCGCAGCCGCGCCGATGCAGCGGGCGGGGATTTCGACTATTCGAGCTATGCCGGGTTCCGGGTCGCGCGGACGCTCCCGTGACGGCGATCACTGCAGCACTTGCTTCGAATCGAAATCGAGGACGATGTCCTTGGCGATGTCGTAATCGCCGGGCGGCACGATCAACGGCGAGGACAGCAGCACGGCGTTGCGCGCGCTCAGCGCGAAGTCGCGATAGGCGCTGTCGGAGCGGTAGCGCTGAGTCTCGACGATGTCGGCGCGACGGACATGGCCGTCCGGGTCGAGCACGATATGGATGGCGACCACCCAGTGGGCGCCCTTCACCGCGCTGCCGTCGAGATTCCAGCGCCGCTCGACCTGGGCACGGATGAAATCCTTGACGCCATAGCTCGCGTCGCGCGCCCGCGCGGCGCCGGCGCTGGTCGCCGTCAGGTTGGAGAGGCCCGGCCCGTCCTGCCGTCGCGGGCTCGGCGGCACGCGCGCCGCCGGCTGCCGCAGCCGCGCCAGCCGCTCGAGCCGGATATGGAAATCGTCCGCCGGCGATGGTTGCCGCCGCAACTTGGCGGACGCCAGCGCGCCGTGCGTCGGCCGCGGGACCTCGGGCTTCCGCGCCGGCATCACCACCATCGCGAGAGCGGGCGCCGTGTTCGTCTTGGCCGGATGTGGTGCCGCGGGCGGCGGCGGCGCCTGTGCGACCGGCACCGCCTTCGCCGGCGCCGCTTTCGCGACCTCCGTGGCCTTCGCCTGCGGCACCGGCGCGTGCTGCGGCGCCGGTGGCGCGGCGGTCTTCGCGCCGAGCCGAACCAAATTGACGGACATGATCTGCGGCACCGGCGGCGGCACGAACGTCGGCCACGGCAGGCCGAAGACCAGCAGCAGCGCCGCCACGAGATGCAGCGCCGACGAGGCGATCATGCCTCCCGCCATTCGGTCGATGCGCTTCCCGTCCGCCGGCAGGGGCGCCGCGCCGGTCGTCGGGTCGCGGTCAGGCATCTCGCGCATGTCACCGGGTCTCGCCGATCGGCGCGCTTCACGCACCGGCGAAAATCGTACCGCTCCGCGCCGCGTCGCGCAAACAGGCGCCAATGTCCGGGATCGGCAGCGGACGGGGTCGCGCTCGAGCGTGGCGTTCACCCGACCATCCTTGATCGCGACCGGAAAGCGCAGCACCGGGTACACCGAATCCATCGTTCCCTCGATGTAACCCGCGGACGGAACGTCGATCAGCCAGGTACCGGCGAAAGCCGGGGTCCAGGGCGGCAGCATGTCGATGGCCCCAAGGCTCCGGCTTTTCGCCGGGACGACGATCCCAATCGATTTCGTTCCGTCAGATCACGCGCTAGCGTTGCCCATCGGCGGCGCAACGCGCGGAGGGAAGCATGGCGGTGGAACAGGACAAGGGCGCGGCCGGCGTGCGGCGGTTGCGCGACAAGGTCTGCGTCGTCACCGGCGCGGGCCAGGGGATCGGCCGCGCCGCGGCGCTGCGTCTCGGCGCCGAGGGCGCGCGCGTCGTCGTCGCCGACCGCATCGAGGAGGGCGCCGCGGCGACTGTCGCGCTGCTGCGCGACGCCGGCGCCGCTTCCGTCAAGGTTCTCGCCGATGTGAGCAGCTTCGCCGGCGCCCAGCGCCTCGTGGCGGAAACGCTCGCCGCCTATGGCCGTCTCGACGTGCTCGTCAACAATGTCGGCGGCACGATCTGGATCAAGCCCTATCACCTCTACGGCGAGGACGAGGTCAGGCTCGAACTCGAGCGCAGCCTCCATCCGACGCTGTGGTGCTGTCTCGCGGCGCTGCCGGTGATGATGCAGCAGGGCAGCGGCGCCATCGTCAACCTCGCCTCGCAATCGGTGCGCGGCCTCTATCGCGCGCCCTACGCGGCGAGCAAGGGCGGCATCATCGCGCTCACCAAGGTGCTGGCCATGGAGTACGGCCGCCACGGCATTCGCGTCAACGCCGTCTCGCCGGGCGGAACTGACATTCCCGACCGCATCACCCCGCGCCGGCTGGTGCGCCCGGGAATGATGGTCGAGGACGTGGAGGGCGCCGAGGCCTATGCCGCCGAGATGCGGGCCGACATCCGCAGCCAGCAGGCGCTGAAGCGCCGCGGCACGCCCGAGGATCAGGCCGCCGCCATCGCCTTTCTCGCCTCCGACGACGCCGACTTCATCACCGGCGAGACGATCAATTGCAGCGGCGGCCAATCATAAGGATCAGACCGAGGCGTGCGCGACGCCTTCCTGCACCGCGAGCGCGCCGGCAGCGGCCTCGTGGAAGGGAACGCCCTCGGCCAGAACGAGCGAGGCCGAGCGCACGCGATGCGTTGCCGGATCGACCGCATCGGGCCGCGCGCCCTCGGCCGCGGCGAGCGCCAGTTTCCGCAGGCGCCGTCGCACCACGATGATCGCGTTGTCGCTCGACACGAGATGCTCTTTGGTGCGGTCCTGGATTGGCCCCATGCTTTCCTGGATCGAGGCGTCCTGCATGGCGATGGTCCTGACGCCGCTCGCGGTCGCGCCGCTCTTCTGCGCGGCGCGGTCCATCAGGTAGTCGTTGTCCTTGTTGGCCACCGGCCGCAGCGTGCCGGGGATGAGCTTCACGTGGATACCGCCGCCCTCGCGCATCGTCTCGATCTCGCGCGCGGTGAGCGGCCGGGTCGGATGATGGGTGAAGCTCCAGGTGATGCAGGTCTCGTCGTCGACCGGGACCCAGGCATGCCCGTTCAGCGCGTTATCGCCATAGGGCGGGATCATCGTGAAGAACGGCAGCACCCATTGCGTGATCCGCCAATAGACCTGGCCGGGCTCGGCCGGCCGGCGCACGCCGATGATCATGCCGCCCGCGGTTTCCACCACCTCGAACCGGCCGTCGCCGTTGCCGGTGTATTCCGCGCCCTTCGAGCCGCGATGCAGCGGATCGCTTTTCAGCTCGGCGCGATGCAGGAACGAGACATGCACCGAATCGATGCCGCCCTCCATCGCCTGCAGGTAGTTGCACGCCTGCAAGCGGCGCGAGACATAGGCATGGGATTCGGGCACCGTCGTCCATTCGAATTCCGGCGCCGGCGGCTGCAGCTCGGGCGGCCCCATATAGGTCCAGATCACGCCGCCGCGCTCGATGCAGGGATAGGCCTTGAGCTTGACGCGCTTGCAATAGCCGGTCTCGGCCGGCTCCGACGGGATTTCGACGCACTGGCCGGTCAGGTCGTATTTCCAGCCGTGATAGGCGCAGCGCAGTCCGCTGTCCTCGTTCTGCCCGAACCACAGCGAGACGCCGCGATGGGCGCAGAACTCGTCGATCAATCCGGGCCGGCCGCGCGAATCCCGGAACGCGATGAGCTGCTCCGACAAGAGCCCGACCCGGACCGGCGGACCATCGGCCTCGGGCAGCTCGGCCGCGGCAAGCGCCGGGATCCAATAGCGGCGGAACAGGGTGCCCATCGGGGTTCCTGGCCCCGTCCGCGTCAGAAATTCGTTCTCGTCGCGAGCCGTCATCGCGCATTCTCCTGGCCTGCTCTTAATCGGGTCGGCGCGCGATCGCAAGGGACCCGCGCGCGGACAATCGCATTTGATGCGGCACCGCCATCCTGCGCCCTTCGACGATGCTCAGGGTGAGGAAAAATCTTCGATGACATTGAGAAAGGCGCCTCATCGCGAGCCGCGGCAAAGCCGCGAGTCGAAGGACGCACGGCCGAATGTAGCGCGGCGATCGTTTCTGGACAGATTTGCAGCCGCTTCTGGACTCCCCATAGCAAAAAAATCGCGGGCTGAAACGGGGCTTCAAGACGGCTGTGAAACCGCCGCGGGCGCCGCGATCGCCACCACCGCGGGCGGTGTCTTCGTGATGTCGATCCGCTGCTTGTCGCCGCGGCAGATCTCGCTCACCGCCATCACCGCCTGGCCGGCTTTCGCCTGGCGCGGCATGTCGGCCGGCTGCCCGCAATGGCCGCTCTTGAGGATGGCGCCGGTCGCCGGGTCGTACACGACGTAGCACATCATCGCCTCAGCTCCGTCACGGTCAGGCTGATCGAGGAGAAATAGGCGCTTCCGGTCCCGTTATTGGCGACTCCCACCGAATAGTCCCAGGTCCCGGCCGGCGCGGCGTCGAGGAAGGTCCATGTCAGCGGCGTCTGCGCCGGCGATTGCGCCACCAGCACCGACACAATATCCACGAACATCACCCCCGCGCCGATCGGTCCGCGCGAGATCGTGAACTCGTCATTGGCACCGGTGGTGCTGCCGTTGGCACTCAAGCTCAGCGTGACCAGCACCGGCTCGCCGATCGTCGTGATGGAGGCGTCGGTGAGCGGTTGCAGCGCGGGCGAGAAATAGGTGTACGTCACCGGCCCGGCGACGAACGCGCTGACGCTGTTGGTCGCCGCGCCCGGCGTCAGATCGGTATAGAGCCCGAGCGCGCCGACGCTCGACAGCGCCGGCGCATTGCCGCCGATGGTGTGGGCATAGCTCGTCGCCTGGTCGAGCGTCTGCCGTCCGCCGCCCCAGATGTTGAACGACAGCAGCTTCACGTGGATG